>NZ_FNAJ01000002.1:0-600000 GCF_900101905.1 Myxococcus virescens
TCGTCGCTCCTCGTGAACGCGAGGAGCGTGG
Source organism: Myxococcus virescens (assembly GCF_900101905.1). Lineage (NCBI taxonomy): Bacteria > Pseudomonadati > Myxococcota > Myxococcia > Myxococcales > Myxococcaceae > Myxococcus > Myxococcus virescens. Next base: position 32 of record NZ_FNAJ01000002.1, read on the forward strand.
GTTGAAACTCGTGGTTGGTGACGTGCTTGAGCAGGAAGGTGGTCGCTCCTCATGAAACGCGAGGACTCTCTCTTCAACTGGTCCGAAAACCGGGGGTAGACCAACCGGCAGGTGACGACGTCCGAATCCGCCGTGGACGGCCGGCGCACGCGTCAGACGTTGGGCAGCGAAACGCCGCCCGACACCCTCCGCTTCATGAATCCGGTGGCTGCCGCTTACGGCATCGAACTTTGAGCCCGAGGACCCCGGGTGCCCCAGGGCTGGAGGAACACCTCCGTCTCCTCCAGGATTCGCGGCAGTGACGCGGTGAGTTCGTGGCCGTCGTCCACCTCCACCAGCCGGACGTGGCGCTTGCCCTCCGCCCACTGGCGCGAGTTCTGGACGTCACAGGTGTCATCCTGACGGCCGTGGATGATGAGCGTCGGGACGCGCACGTCGGGCCAGCCACCGGTGCGGGCGTCCACTGCCTCCGCGTCGGCGATGAATCCCGAATGGATGCGCGCCTTCTGCTGCGTCACGAAGTCGTCCGTCTCAATCCAGCCCGACGTCTGCCAATGCCGCCACGCCGCGTCTCCCATTCTCCGGCGCAGCTGCGGGACGACGCGGAAGGCGGGCGCCAGCAGCACCAGCGCACACACGCGGGCGTCCTGCTCCGCCACTCGGGCCGCCGTGAGGCCTCCCAGGCTGGAGCCGATGAGCACCACCCGCTCCTCGGGCCCGCCCATCGCGGCCAGCACCGTGTCCAGCATGACGCTCAGGCGCAGCTGCTCCAGGGAGGGGACGCGGAGGTTCAACCGCTCCACCGGAATGCCCTGGTCCGCGTAGTGCCTCGCCACGGCCACGCCCTTCTTCGAATCCGGACCCGAGGCGAAGCCGTGCAGGTACAGCCAGCGAGGACCCACGGCGGAAGGCGATGTCGTCGAAGTGCTCATGACAAGCCACTCTAACGGGCGCGCGGGGCCGTGGCTTCAGATGCGCAACACCGGCCCGGCAATCACCGACTGCATGAGCTTGGCGCACTGGTTGAGCGCGTTGGACGTCAGCTTCACGTCACAGAACTGGAAGCCCGTGGAGACGGACACGCCCCAGCGGTCGCTGAACCAGCCGTCCACGCCCACCCGGAAGGCCATGCTCGTGGTGTCGATGTTCTGCCGCAGCCAGGTGCCCACGTCGTCCGGCGTGAAGGTGCTCCCCCAGCTCTTCGACAGCCGCGCGCCCACCCACGGCGTGATGGGCTTGTCCTGGAAGAAGCGCAGCCGCGCCTCGATGCCCACCGCCCGGTAGTCGAGCTGCGAGCGCTCCAACTGCCCCGGTCGCATCGCATCCGGGAACTGCTGGCCCCACGTCTCGGAGATTTCCGCCAGCAGGCCCACCGACAATCCAGGTGGGGTCTCCAGGCCCAGGTATCCGTGCAGCGCCGGGCCCTTCGCGCGGAAGTTGCTCAAATGGTCCAGGGTGATGCCGGCGCCCAGCGATGCATAGCCATTCCAGCCTGCCGCCACCGCGTCCGTTCCCACACACAGCACGCCCACCACCGCCACCCACATCGACTGCTTTCTCATGCGTTGCAGTCTATGCCTGGAGGTCGCCGTGGGGGACTCCGAGTGCCGCCGCGTGTCATGAAATCATGCAGCCGTGCGTGCCTCGATGTGGCCATGCGCATCCCTGCGGACAGTCCAACTACTGCCGCCCTGTCGGAGGGAGGGGTGGGGCGGGGACCTGCATGCGCTTCCGGAGGGCAAGTCCGAAAGCTAGGGTGGTGTTCCATGTCCAGCTCCTTCGAAGCCGCCGCCTCCGCCGTCCGTGACGCACTCTCCAGTGCGGGCCGGGGCCTGGTCGAACGCGAGGCGATGGTGGAGCTCGTCGCGCTCTCCGCCGTGGCGGGGGAGCACCTGCTCGTCATCGGTCCGCCGGGCACCGCGAAGAGCGAGGCGGTGCGGCGCACCGCACGTGTCCTGGGCGGCTCGTACTTCGAGTACCTCCTGGGTCGCTTCACCGAGCCCTCCGAGCTCTTCGGCCCCGTGGACCTCCGCAAGCTGCGCGAGGGCATCGTCGAAACGGAGACCCAGGGCATGCTTCCCGAGGCCGAGGTCGCCTTCCTCGATGAGGTGTTCCTCGGCTCCACCGCCATCCTGAATACGCTGCTGGGCCTCCTCAATGAGCGCACCTTCCGGCGCGGCCACACCCGCATGCGCTGCCCCCTGCGCGTCTGCGTGGGCGCCTCCAATGCCTTGCCGGAAGACGAGTCGCTGGCCGCCTTCGCGGACCGGTTCCTCGCACGCATCTTCGTCGAGCCCGTGCCAGACCCGCGGCTGGAGGAGCTGCTCGCGGGCGGCGCTTCACTGTGGGGGGACGCGGACGCGCATGTCACCTCGCTGGAGTCCCTGGACGTGGTCGCCCAGGCCGCGCGTGAGGCGGACCTCTCCGGGGTGCGCCCGCATCTGGCGCATGCGCTGCGCACGTTGCGCGCCGCGGGCGTGGCCTTGTCCGACCGCCGCGCGGTGAAGGTCCAGAAGCTCATCGCCGCCGCCGCGGCGCTCGCGGGCCGGCGCACACCTGGGACCGCGGACCTGTGGCCGCTCGTGTATGCCGTGCCGACGAAGGAGGCCCAGGCGCTCGCTCGGGACGTGCTGCGGGACGTGCTCGCCGGGACGGAGAACCCGGCCCTGCCGGCGGCGGCGTTGGAGGCCAGCGCGGGCCCTCTGGCGCGGGCACGGCGCATCGCTTCCGCGGGGCAGGCGCTGCTGGCGGAGCGGCCCGTGGATGGCAATGGCGAAGCGCTCGCCGCGTGGCGGCTCAAACTGGAGGGCGTGGCGCGAGAGATGGACGCGGGCTTCGCTCCCGAGTCGCTTCCCGATGACTTGAAGGTGCTTCGCGCGGAGGTGACAGGGGTGCTCGCCTCCGGCGCTTCAGGGCTCGAGTCATCCGAAACGGAGGTGGCGGTGTGAGGGCGCAGGGTTCCCGCGCTGGCTCCGCCGCTGCCTGGATGCAGGCCCACGCGCCTGGAGGCTCCGCGCACTGGTTTCCGGAGGCGCCGCCTCGGGGCCGGGGTGCGGTGGCTGACGTGCCGTGAGCGCAACGGGAAGAGACTCGCGGACGGGGGACGCGCTGGAGACGCGCGGCGAAGACGCCGCTCGCCTGCCGGTGCGGTGGCGTTCGCGCGCCGAGCCGCTGGAGCCGCTCGCCGTGGCAGGCGAAGGCCCCGTGGCGGTGGCGCTCGCGCGCCGGGTGCTCGCCGAAGACGATGCACGCCTTGCCAGTTGGGAAGGCGTCGCGGGGCGGGGACTCCTGGTGCTCCTCGGGGCCTCGGCGTCGCTGCCATGGGTCGACGGCGCCGTGTACCTGGGACGGGATGCCGCGGCGCCCTCGCTGTTGCTTCCCTGTGCGTTGGCGCCAGACGTGGCGGCTTCGCTGCTGGAGCGTGCGTTCGTGGCGCATGCGCATGGCACGGGAGCGAGGTTGGCGGTGCTGCCCGCGTCCATGTGTCTCGTCCGCATGGACGCCGCGCGGCCCGTGTCGCGTGTCACGCTTCAGGCCTGGCTGGACACGGGGTCGCCGGGGGACACGCCGTGAGCACGTTGCCCCATGCGTTACGCCCCTGGGCGTCGATCCTCGCGAAGTTCCCGCTGGAGGTGGCGCTGAACCTGGGCCCGCTGGTTGCCCGGTTGTCCGCGGCGCTGGGGCCGCTGCGGGCGCCCTCGGAGAGGGAGGGCGGCGAGCCTCAAGGGTATGACGGCCTGTCGCGAAGAGGCTCCTTCGACCGGCTGCTGGTGAGTGAATGGCTGTGGGCCCTGGAGGCACCCGACGAACTGGTGCGCCGTGCCGCCTTCGGAGAGCTGTCCTATCTCAAGCCCTCGTTCCGCCAGCCTCAGCGCGCGCATCGCACGGTGATGTTGCTCGATGCGGGACCCGACCAGCTTGGCGCTCCGCGCATCGCGCACCTCGCGTTGCTCATCGTCATGGCGCGCAGGGCGGAGGCCGCGGGCGCCACGTTCGCATGGGGCGTGCTTCAGGCAGACCCGCGGCGTGGCTGGTTCACGGAGGTGACGCCCGCCACGCTGGGCGCCTGGTTGAAAGCGCGTGACATTGCGTCGCCCTCGGCTGAGCGGCTCTCGGCCTGGCGCGAGGCACTCGCGCTCGACGCGCGGACGGCGGACGCCTGGCTCGTGGGGGCCTCCCGCCTGTCCCGGCTCGTGGGGGTGGAGACGCTCTCGCGCATCGACGTCTCCGAAGTCCTGGCGCCCGAGGTGCGCCAGCTCGCGGTGGAGGTGCATCCCGCCGCGCGCGCGCCGCGCTCCGTGTTGCTCGACCTGCCGTCTCCGGATGACAGCGTGCGTCTGTTGAGAGACCCGTTCCGCGCGCGCGTCGCCGCGCCCGTGAAGACAGTCCAGCACTCGCGGGTGTCGGGGTTTGCCTTCTCCGCGGATGGCCGCCGGCTGATGCTCTTCTATGAAGGGGGCGGCGTCGGCGCCATGGCGCTGCCCAACTCTCCTCGCGCCACCCTCGCGCGGCCCCAGCGGATGATGCCTCGGAGTGATGAGACCTTCCTGGGCGCGGGCTGGCGGCGTCAGGGGGGCCTGCTCGTGCTGACGCGGAAGCAGGGCGCCTATGCCTTCCGGGGGCAACTGCAACATCAATTCAGGCCCCATGGGCCCAGTGCGTTCCCCTGGACACTGCGCGATACGCAGGCGCATCCACCCATTCCTGCTCGAGGACAGCCCCCCGGCCGGCTGACGACCTATCTCGATGCACTCAATCGGGAGTGCGTGCTCCTGTCCGGCCTGGACGACACGCTCTATTTCTTCGAGGAGGACGATGCCTCCCGCCGCGTGGTCTCCGCCCAGGTGGCTCAGCGGGTCATCGCCGCCGCTCACGTGAAGGGTTCCAGCATCGTCGTGACGCGCGACGAAGATGAGAGGGTTGCGAGTTGCATGCGGCTGGGCATCGTGAGTGCGAAGGAAGTGCGCCAGATTCGCCTGCAGGACTCGAGGGGCGACACCCTCTGGTTCGGTGCCTCGCACCACTCGGGGCATCCGGAGGCTGGGTTGCTCGCGGTGAACAAAATCCCAGGCATGTGGTGTTTGCACCATCGGGACTCGGTGCGATTCGTGACGCTGCGCTCGGGATTGCGAGCCGTGGGCGTCGGGGTCTGTCCGCAGGCGAAAGGAGAGGCCGGACTGTTGGCGCTCGACCCGGACCAGCGAACCTTCTGGAACGTGGGGCTCCAGCACCAGTTCAGGCTGGCGGTGGCCGCCGCTGACGTGGTCCACGCGGAGGCCAGCCATGCGGTGCCTGTGCTCGGGTGGCTGACGACGGAAGGTGAGCTGGTGCTGTACCACCTGGAGCACGAAGTGGTGCTGTGCCGTCTCCATCCGGGAGGCGGGGGATGAGCACGGCACGCGCGGGGCTCCGGCCCCGGCAGCAGGTGCACCGGGGCACGGTTCGGGCCTCGGCGTTCTGGCTCGACCCGGCCCTGCTCGGTGAGGCGGAGGCTCGCCGCCGGATTCTGGCGGTGTGGACGCCCGGCATGTCCGTTCACGCCGTGGCGGGTGGATATCTTGTGGAGATGTCCGCGCCACGCGCGGTGGTGTGCGAAGCCGCGCCGGGGCTGCCGCTCACTCGGGAGCACGGCGTCCTCTCCTCGGCGCCCTTGTCTCCAGCGGAGCGTCGGCACCCGAGTCTCCATGAAGGCGCGGTGTTGCTGGTGCTCAGGGGACGGTCCCTGGTGTTCTCCGCCGGTGTGATGCCGCGGGTGGATATGTCCATATGGCTCGACGTGTCCGCGTGGAGCATCCGAGCCCCGGAGACGCTGGGCGCGCCGCCGCCCCCCGTGCCCGTGCTGGAGCCTGTGCCGCCGCCGTCGCGCGAACGCTTCGGTCCCGGCGTGCCCGAGCCATCACCTGAAGCACAGGAAATGCTCGCGCGCATGGAGGGCCGCCGCGCTCCCGTCGCCGCTGGGGCGCGCCGCCCGGGATGGTGGGCGTGGCTGCGCGAGAGGTTCTCCCGTCAGGGCGCGTCGGTGCGCGGAGGCGGCGAGTCCGAGCGTGGCCGGCCAGGGTGGATGGCGCGGCCTGGGGCCGCGTTCTTGGGAACAGGGGCTCGCGGAGCGCGACAGGGCCCGAGTCCCTGGAGCAGGCTGTCCGACTGGATGATGCGCAACACCTTGCTCGGCGGGTGGGCGCGGCAGCGGAAGGCGGAGTACGTGCGCCGCCTCTTCGACATGTTCGAGGAGGGCAACCTCTATGAGGCACTGCGGCACGCCATTCCACTGGGCAAGGCGCTGAGCGAGAACGCACGCGAGGCCTTGGGGCTGCCAGGGCCTCGTGCGCAACTCACCGTCCAGACGGAGGCGCGGGGAGCGGCGGGGTCCGTGTTCGCGGGAGGACCTGACCTCTACTCCGCGCTCCAGCAGCGCTACCGCGAGGCCTTCCGTCGCTTCGAGCGTGAGGGACGCATCGACGAAGCCGCGTTCGTCCTCGCGGAGCTGCTGGGCGCCGTCGAGGAAGCCGTGTCCTTCCTGGAGCGGCATGGCCGCTTCAAGCTGGCGGCGGAGCTGGCCGAGGGGCGCAAGCTGGCTCCAGGGCTCGTGGTGCGTCAGTGGTTCCTGGCTCAGGACGTCGCGCGCGCCATCGCCATCGCCCGGCGCAGTGGGGCCTTCGGGGACGCGGTGGCGCGGCTGGAGCGTTCGAATCCACCGGAGGCCCTTGCGCTCCGCCTGCTGTGGGCGGAGACGCTCGCCGAGGCCGGCGACTACGCGCGCGCCGTTCAGGTGGTGTGGCCGGTGGCGAAGAATCGAGCCCCGGCGCGCGAATGGCTGGAGCGGGGCGTGGCGAGTGGTGGCGCGACGGGCGCTCGGCTGCTGGCGATGTGGGCCACGGCGTTCGCGGACGGGCTGACGGTGGCGGGTGCGCGGGTGCGCGAGTTGCTCGACGACGACGCGCCGGAGCGCGCGTCCGAGCGCTTCGTCTTTGGACTGGCGCTCGTGGAAGAGCCTCCTTCCGCCAACCGCACCGCGTTGGTGGTGCCCACGCTGCGCGCGTTGCTTCGGGACCGGGCGGCGGGCAATGCCCGCTCCACCTCGGACCTGAGCCTCATCAAGCGCTTGTTGGGCGCCGCGCCCGACGGCACCTTGCGCACGGACCTGCCGTCGCTGGCCGACAGTATCCACCCCGCGTGGCGCGATACCCATGCACGGCCGCGCATCGACGTCACGGTGCGGGCCTCTGAAGCGGGGACCTTCACGCTTCATGACGTGGTGATGCTGCCAGACGGCCGGCTGTTGTACGCCCTGGGGGAGGCGGGGGCGCGGCTGGTTCGCGCGGACGGCCGGACGGTGGCGCACTTCGACGTGCCGGCCTTCCACCTGGTGCCTTCCATCCATGGGGACCGCGTCCTGGCACTCGCGCGGCGGGACGATGTGTGGCGCCTGTCCCGGCTGGACCTGGTCGCACGCAGGTGCAGCCCCTGGGTTGATATGTCATTGACGGACTGGTCCCACAGCTACGACGGCAATGTCTGGTTCGTGTCCTCTGAAAACATGGTGATGATGGTGGATGCGCTCGCCGCTGACTGCCGAGCGCTCTGGCGAGTCCCGGAACTTGCCAGCCGGGCGTTTTCCATTGCGGCGGATGCCACACACATGAGTTTCATCGTCGGAACACAGGAGCGGTGGACGTATACTCTCGCGGACGGGCCCACATTGCGCGACCGGTCGGAGCTGCCTCCAGCGGCGTCGGACCTGAACGTGGTGAGCTGGTGTCTGTCCGTGGTCCCGGACGGTGAGGCTGCTGTCCTGCGCATGGAGGATCCCCCTGACCCCGAGGATGTGGCACGCGGATGGAATAATCTGAGGAGCTCGCTGGCTTGGGTGCAGCCCGTGTCACTTCGCAATCGGGTTCGGACGGAGCGCGACCACGAGGCGCTCAAGGGCATCTTTCTCTCGCGGGAATGGTGTTTGGAATTGATGGATTTGGGGCCGGATTGGCAGCTTCAGTTGACGGACAGGCGCGGGTTTTCCCGCGCCGTGTTGACGTTCGAAGGGAATGTCCGTCCGAGGGTGCGGCTCACGGACAGCATCTTGCTGGCATTCGACGAGGGTGGCCGGGGCGTGTGGCTGGATTTGGAGTGCGGTGAGGTCCGGCACTTGCCGGTGCCTTGAGCCGTCAGGCGCCGTGGAGCAGGTTCGGTGACAGGGTGACGTCTCTGACGGTGAGCCGTCGCTGTTCGTCATCCACTTCCAACTCCACCTGCACGCCGTCCACCGTCACCAGGAGCGAGGGGGGCGTCCCGGGGAGCGCCATCAACCAGGTGGAGGCCAGGGGGAGCTCCGTCCCCGTCAGCTCCGCGGCGCGCAGCAGGTGCAGGCGCACCGCGTGGCTCAGGGCGCCTGGCAGGGTGCGCAGCGGGAGGGACACGTCCTCGGGCATGTGCAGTGCGTAGGGCTCGGCGGAGTCCCTCGCGGGAAGCTGAGGGAGCCCGCGAAGCTGGGCGCGCAGGGCCCCGTCCACGGCTTCGGGCGCGTGCGGCTTGCGCAGGTAGCCCACCACGCCGTCCAGCGGGGGCTCCTGGCCGCTCAGGCCGCCGGAGAACATCAGCACGCCCAGATGGCGCAGACGCGCGTTGGTCCGGAGCTGTCCGTAGAGTTCCCACCCATCCATTCGTGGCAGCAGCAGGTCCAGGAGGATGAGATCAGGGTGGCTCGCCCGGGGCCGCGTGCACAGCCAGTCCAGGGCTTCCTGGCCATCTGCGGCGTGGGAGACCTTCACCCCTTCCGCGTGAGCAACCACGGTCAGCCGCTCGCGCCAGGCGAGGTCATCCTCGACGAGAAGCAGGTGCTGGAGCGGCCGGGACATGGTGGAAGAAGAGGCGAGGGGGCTCGGATACCCCGGACCCGAGCGACGCGCCAGGGGCCAGCGCACTTCGCGTCCGATGCTCGACACCCTTGGGCTCCGGTGCTTCCCAGGGGCATGTAGGATGTGCTGGTACCTACCTGTTCAGTCTTCAGCGTGGATTCTAGCCAAAGAGGTTGGATGGCATCGCAGCTTGGCGCTACGACACCCCATCCGTGTTTCGCGTTCAGATTCGATTCCATAACGGGTGCCGGAAGATGAAACAGGTTTTCAGCCTCGAAACGCCCAGGTCCGATCGGTTGCTTGAGTTGAAGCGTGGACGCCTCCTTGCCCTGTGCCTGCTGTTGCCCGCATGTTCGCTCTTCCAGCGTCCGTATCGCCCTCCGCACGCGTCTGCTGAGGAAGCGGCGCGGGTGGAGTTTCCGCTCGACCTTCCGGCGGAGACGCGGACGACGCTCACAGGAGCGCAGGTGACGGCCATGCAGCTTGCGCTCGACGACTTCCTGCCCCTGGACGTGAAGCCCCACGACGGCGCGACCGACGTGGAGCACTGTCTCTACCGGCGTGAATCGTACGAAGTGATTGCATCCCCGGGCCCCGAAGGCGTGACATTCGTCCGTGTGACATTGCGCCCGGATGTCTGTGAAAAGCAGAACATCATCATGGACATGGAAGCGACCTACGCCATCGATGTCGAAGGGCGGCGTATCCTCGCGCGGCAGCGGTAATCTCGGCCCGGGCGGCGTCTTCACCGTCTTGGGTGTCTGGCACTCCACAGCGAAGTGAGGGGTGGTCCCCTCATGGGGCTGGAAGCCGACGTCAAATATGCACTTCAGGTACAGCTTGTCGTCATCGCCACGGCTCGTCAGTGTGAAACGACCATGGCCCTTCGACTTCAGCTCGCTCCCCGGGCACTCCGGACCCTGGCAGGATGTTCGACTCCGGTGCGAGAGAAGCTCCAATGTGAGCTGGGCGCTCTCGCCGCGGGCCTTCCGCTCGACGGGCCTTTGGTGTCGGACCAGGGTGGGTTGGTGGTGCTCGACTCGGGTTTTCGCGTCCGCTACCAGCTCGACCTGGGGCGCGGCTTGTTACGGCTGACACACGTGGCCGCGCCCTCCTTGCCGCGGCCCTGGCCCGACGTGCCACCCGTCGACCCATGAGCGGTGTGCACGTCACGCCTCGCGCGGGTCGTTCCGGGGCAGGCGGACGATGGCGCAGGTGCCGCCGCCCTCGCGGGCCGCTAGGTGGATGCTGCCGCCATGGCGGGTGATGATTTCACGGCTCAAATACAATCCCACGCCCAGGCCCTCCACGCGGCTGATGGTGGACAGCGTGCTGCCGCGCAGCGCCCGGCTGAAGAGCTCCTCGCCCCCGCGCGGCCCCAGGCCCACGCCCCGGTCCTTCACCTCCAGCAGCGCGTCACCGTCCTCCCGCCGGAGCACCACCTCCACCGGTCCGCCCTCCGGGCTGTAGCGGATGGCGTTGTCCACCAGGTTGTAGACGACCTGCTCCAGCCGGGGCTCGTCCCACCAACCGTCCACGCGCTCCAGGCTCAGCTCCAGTTGGTGTTGGGGCGCGGACGCCGCGCGCCGCTCCGACACCCGCCGCACCAGCGCGGACAGCTCCAGGGGGACCTGCGCCAGTGACAGCCGGCCGCTGGCCAGCTCGGACACATCCAGCAGTTGGTTGACCAGCCGCGCCAGCCGGTCCACCTGCCGGTCCATGAGGACCAGGTCCTGCTGGCGCACGGTGTCCGGACGCAGCCGCTGCAAGCGCAGCTTGAGGGTGGCCAGGGGCGTCTTCAGCTCATGGCTGGCGATGGAGAAGAAGGCCGCCTTGGCCTGGCTGACGCGCTCCACTTCCTCCAGGTGCCGCTGGAGCCGGGCCGCCATCTCGTCGAAGGCCAGGCCCAGCTTCTCCACCTCGATGGCGCCTGCGCGGTGGAGCGTTCCGAAGGCGCGCACGTCGCGTTCGCCCGCGGCCATGCGGCCGGCGGCCTGGGACACGGCTTCCACGGGCCTGGAGAGCATGCGCGTCAGCAGGCGGGTGATGGGAATGGCCAGCACCAGCGTCAGTGCCAGCGTGGCCAGCAGCGCGCTGTAGGTGCCGATGACGCTGAAGTCCATGTCGCGCATCGGATGCTCGACCAGGACGCGCCAACCCGGTTGGAACAGCGGCGCGGTGGCCAGGTGCCGCGCCTCCAGGGTCCGCCGCAGCGGGGGGGCCTGGGGCTCCGTGTCGTAGGTGCGGGTGCCCGTGGCGGGCAGCGTCGATAGCAGCTCCCCCAACGCGGTGCCCTTCAGGGACCGTGGCTCCGGCCCGGGCGTGGCGCCGGTGTCAAAGGCCACGTTGCCGTCCGGGTCCACCAGCAGCGCGCGCTGACCCGGAGCCAGACGCTCCTGCGCCACCGCTCGCATCCGAGGCAGGTTGATGGCCACCAACGTGAAGCCTTCGAAGCGCTGCTGCCGCAGCAACGGCGAGACGGCGACCATGACGGGACCCGTCACCGAGCCCCGGCCCGCGAACACGCCACTCACCACGGGCTCGCGCTTGCCGCGGACGTCCCGGAAGTAGGAGCGGTCGGCGAAGTTGGAGCCCGCCATCGGCTGGGCCTCCACGCCCAGCGGCGGCCAGATGGCCACCAGGTTGCCGTCGCTGTCCCCGATGCCGAAGTTGAGCGCGAACGCGGAGTGATACACCCAGTCGCGCAGCAGATTCTCCAACTGCGGCTGGGGTGGACGCTCCCCTTCGCGCTCCCACCAATTCATGACGAGGCTCGCCAGCAAGGCGGTCTGGGATTGGGCGGTGGACAGCTCCGCGTCCACCGTCTCCGCCAGCAGGTGGGCGGTGGAGAGGCCCTGGTCGTCCATGCGCCGCCGCTCGGCGGCATAGCGGGCCCGGCCCTCCAGTGTTCCCACCATCAGCAACGGCAGCACCAGCGCCAGCAGCAGCGCCGAGCCCACCGCCGACGACAAGGTGAAGGTGCGCAGCGTGGGCGTCAGCAGGGGCCACAGCCGCGCGCGCGCCATGGGCGTCATCAGCACCACCTGCGTCAGCAGCGCCGGCACCAGGCTGTTGAGCGCCTGCTTGAGGGCAATGGCGAGCGTGCTCGTCGCCGTGACGTCCACGCCCACGTGATTGCCGACGATGATGAGGTAGGGGATGCCTCCCAGCCAGAAGAGCCCGTCCGCCTGAAGGGGCCAGTAGCGCCGGGTCAGCGCGCCCAGGGCGACTCCTTCCATCATCGAGACCAGCATGCCCCAGGGGTGGCCCCACATCTGGACGGTGACGGACGTGGCGATGCCGGCCGCGAGCCCCGCACACCAGGGCCCCAGCAGCGGGGCCGCGGGGATGATGAGGAAGAAGCCCAGCAGGATGTCGATGCCTGGGACGAGCTCCACGGGAAATCGGTTGAGCGCATGGCCCAACAGCCCCACCACCAGCGCCCAGGCAAACCGTGCGCGCCCGCTCATGTCGAAGGGACCCTAACAGCGCCGCCCCTGGCGACCTCCAGCGCTCTTTTCAAGGAGTGTCCGTGACACGCACTCCGGACGTGCGAGGTGGCTGCATGCTTTCGGACATTTCCGCTGCCGGGCACTCGGAGCGCTTTGCTGTTGTCGTCGGCCGCGCTGACGCCTACATCCACGAGATTGTGCCCATCCTCCTGGCCGAGTTCCTTCTACAGCAGCGGGAATCCATCATGTCCGCGTGGGAGGTGGAGGTGCGCCGCATCCCTGCGGCGCAGGCGCTGCCAAGGCTCGCGCTGCGAGATGGGTTGCCCCGGCTGCTGGAGGTCGTCGCCTCGCTGATGCAGCGCAGCTCGCCCGGCGGCGTGGGGGATGGCCTGGGGGATATTCCGGACCGGCATGCCATCGAGCGGCTGGGGGAAGGCTTCGACCTGCGGCAGGTGGTGACGGAGTACCGGCTGCTGCGCGCGTGCGTGCTGCGCCTGTGGACGTCCCGGGAGAACGCCACCCACCGCCCGGAGGCGGAGCTCGTCTTCCATGAGGCCATGGATGAGGCGGTGGCGGCCTCCGTCAGTCGCTACTCGCTGGCGCGCGAGCGCACGTTGCAGGCGCTGGACCGCATCAGCACCGCGGCCCTGGGCAGCGCCGACGCCGCGGAGCTGTTGCCGGCCCTCCTCCAGGTCCTGCGGGAGACCGTGGCCGTGGTGGACGTGGCGGCCGTCCTGCTGCTGGAAGAGGGCGTCCTGCGGGTGGAGAGCGTGGTGGGCACGGGGATGGCCGTGGGGGACGTGGTGCGCATGGGGGAGGGCTTCACGGGCACCATCGCGGCCACGCGAAAGCCGCTGCTGGTGCGCGCGGCGCGCACCGACAGCCGGGTGAGCGAGCCGTCCTTGCGCGATGCGGACCTGTCCGCGTTGTTCGGTGTGCCGTTGCTCTTGGGAGGGCAGCTGATGGGCGTGGTGCTGATGGGCAGCCGCGCCACCCATGAACTGTCGGAAGAGGACCAGTTCCTCTTCCGGGCCATGGCGGCGCGCACCACCGCGCTGCTGTTGCAGGCCCAGGCGCATGCCCGCGAGCGCGAGGCGCGCGCCGTGGCGGAGGCGTCCCTGGAGCGCCTCCGGGAGAGTGAAGCGGGCCTGCGGCGGTGGGCGCAGGTCTTCAAGCGGCTGGGCGTGGGCGTGGCGGTGGTGGACGCGACCGAGGAGCGGCTGCGCGAGGTGAACCCCGCCTTCGCTCGCATGCATGGCTACTCGCCGGAGGAGCTGACGGGACGGCGGCTGGAGGACACCTATGCGCCGGAAGCGCGCGGCGTGTTGCCTCGGCACGTCGCGGCGGCGAACTCCAAGCCGTCGCACGAATATGAATCCCTGCACATGCGAAAGGATGGCACCCGCTTCCCCGCCTTCACGCACGTCACGGCTTTCAAGGATGAGTCCGGCCGCGTGGAGCAGCGGGTGGCCACCGTGGTGGACATCACCCAGCGCCGCGCCATGGAGATGGACCGGCAGCGGCTGCTGGGCGCCATCGAGGCCGAGCGCGCGCGGCTGGCGTCGGTGCTGGACCAGATGCCTGCGGGCGTGTTCATCGCGGACGCACCGTCCGGCCGGTTGGTGATGGCCAGCCGGCAGGTGGAGGTCATCACCGGCAGGCCCTTCCATCCCTCCACGTCGATGCAGGACTACATGGCGGACAATGGCGTCTCGCTGCACCCGGACGGGCGGCCCTACGCCGTGGAGGAACTGCCGCTGACGCGCAGCCTGCGCCACGGCGAGGTGGTGCAGGGCGAGGAGATGCTCATCCCCCGCGAGGATGGTCAGAACATCGCCGTGCTGCTCTCCAGCGCGCCCATCCTGGACCGGGAGGGCACCATCGTCGCGGCGGTGGCCACCATGGTGGATGTCTCCGAACGGCGGCGCGCCCAGGAGGCCTCGTTGCAGGCGGCCCGCTTCGGCGAGCGGCTCATCGCCATTGTCAGCCATGACCTGCGCAACCCGCTCAATGCCATTCAGCTGTCCGCGACGCAGTTGTTGCACAGCGAGGCGCTTCCGGAGCGCGAGCGCCGGCTGGTGACGCGCATCGCCCGCTCCGGCGACCGGATGAAGCGCATGATTTCAGAGCTGCTCGACTTCACGCGCGGGCGGTTGGGCGGCGGCATTCCCATCCAACGCACGGCCGGTGATTTGCGGGCCGTGGTCCGGCTGGGGGTGGATGAGTTGGAGGCGGCCTGGCCCGAGCGCAAGCTGGCGTTCCGGGTGGAGCCGGGCCGCTACGAAGGGGAGTGGGACGGGGACCGGCTGCTCCAGGTGGTCAGCAACCTGGGGGGCAACGCGCTCCAATACAGCCCCGCGGACGCGCCCGTGTCCTTCAAGTTGTATGACGATGGCGACTTCGTGGTGCTGGAAGTCCAGAACCCCGGCGAGCCCATCTCCCCGGAGATGCTCCCCCGGCTCTTCGACCCGTTCCGGCGCGGCGCCATGGCGGGCGGCGGCGGAGGGAGCAGCGGTGGGCTGGGGCTGGGGCTCTACATCGTCGAGCAGGTGGTGAAGGGCCACGGCGGACGTATCGAGGTGACCTCCACCGCCCAGGCGGGCACCACCGTCCGGGTGACGCTGCCCCGCCAGCCGATGGAATGACGCGCTCAACTGGGGCTCACCACCCGCTCCAGGGTGGCGCGCAACTCGAATAAATCCACGGGCTTGGGCACCGTGGCCCGGATGCCCTCCGGCAGGGGTTGGGAGCTTCCCGCCCCGGAGACCACCACCACCGGCAGGGTGCTCAGCCGCGCGTCCTCGCGCACGTGGCGCATCAGCTCCCAGCCACTCATCACCGGCATCATCAGGTCCAGGAGGACGGCAGCCGGCAGGGGCGGGCGGCTCAGGCGCTCCCAGGCGGACAGCCCGTTGCCCGCCGTCTCCACGGTGAATCCCTCCAGGGTGAGGAACTCCTCCAACAGCTCCCGGCTGTCGGCGTGGTCTTCCACGAGGAGGACGAGGTTGGGCGTGGACATGAGGCCGTAGCCTTGTACTGAAGTCCAATGTCCGCCAGGGCCCCAGGGCGATGCGTCCGCCCGTGGACGTCTCGGATGTCCACCGCGACACGATGCGGGGGTTGGCCGTGATGTCTGTTTTTCCGTGGATGTGTCTGGGTTGACTCATGGGGCCGTGGATACATGGCGCCTGTCTTGGGGGTGTGTATGCATCGTCGATAATGACACCCAGGGGTGTCAGGCATGAATCGCCTCCTGTCTGGATTATCAAGAGTCGAGGTGAGGTGTCGTCCATTACCCCGGTGGGAGCGCGGACTTCATACAGGCTGGTGAAAATAATTGCTTCTGCGTACACTGGGAGTCCGTGGTATCCGGGGAAATGAATCGACATAAAAGCGTTGCCTCGTTGAGAGGCATTTCCCCCCTGCAGAGCAGGCGTGCTCCCGGCATGCCAGGAACCAGACATGACACGGAATCATGGCGTCTCGACGTTGACGGCGTTGTTTCTTCTGGCGGGCTGTGAGGGCACGCTCCCCGAGCAGAGCCCGGCAAACATCGACATGGAGGTCCAGCGTCAGGAGGCGAAGGAGACCGGGCTGGACCTGAGCGTGGTGGACCTGTCCGCCTCGTGCGCGGCGACGGCGCTGACGCTCTCCGCGGCCATCAAGAACGAGCGGCCCACGGGCATCGGGAACTCCACCGCGGCGGTGTACGCGGGGACGCCGGGCGCTGGCGGCGTGCGGCTGGGCACCATCAGCGTCCCCTGGCTGGTGGGGGGTGAGCGCTTCCCCTTCTCGCTGTCGTACACGGTGCCGGAGGGCACCACGAAGGTGGTGGTCGTCGCGGACGAGGACGGCACCTATCCGGAGGACGACGAGGACAACAACTTCGCCTCCATCGATTTCGAGATGCCCTGTGCCACCAACCAGCAGCCGGTGGCCAGCTGCCAGAGCGTCACCGTCCCCGCGGACGCGGCCTGTCAGGGCAGCGCCAGCATCGACAACGGCTCGTTCGATCCAGACGGCTTCCCGGGGCCGTTCTCCGTGGAGCAATCGCCCGCGGGCCCCTATGGGCTGGGCACCACGAGCGCGCAGCTCCGGGTCTCCGACGGCGCGGCCACCAGCACGTGCTCGGCGAACGTGACCGTCGTGGACGTCAGCGCCCCCACGCCGGGCGCCAACCGCGGCCTGGTCATCCAGCCGGTCCTGGGGTCCGACTACGTGCTGGTGCCCCTGTCTGACTGCGCGATGCCGGCCGTCGACAACTGCGGCGGCGAGCTCGACCTGGATGCGTCGGCCCGCATCATCCGCGTGACCTCCGACGAGTCCAACGACGCGCTGTCCCTGCTCCGGCTGCTGGCGTGTGACGACATCAAGCTGACCCCGGACCGCAAGTCCGCGATGGTTCGCGCCGAGGCGGCCCTGCTGGGCAACGGCCGGGTCTACAACTTCACGTACTCCGTGCAGGACGCGTCCGGCAACAGCGCCATCGGCACCTGCAACGTGAAGGTTCCCGCGCTGCTGGCCAACCCCGCCATCGATTCGGGCGTCGTGTACTGCCAGGGCGACAACTGCCCCTCCGGTTCGCGCTTCCCCGGGCTGCTCTGCTCGCTGCTGTAGTCGAAGCGCCGCCCCGTCCCTTTGAAGTGGGGCGGGGCCTTTCCTCCGCCGGGGCCCGGAGCACTGGGCCGCCGGCGTTGTTGCGCGTCAGCGCCAGGACAGCGCGTACTCCGTGTCGAGCAGGCCCAGCTCGCGCCCCTGCACCCCGATGTCGCGCGCGCCCACGGCTTCCAGGACGGCGTGCAGGACACCCTCGTGGTACGCGGTGGGCATGAAGTCCCGCTTCATGACGAAGCGGCCGCTGCGAGGCCCCGTCCACACCATGCTCCGCTCGCCGTAGCTCACCGCCGCGAGGAACCCGGTGGGGAGCTGTCCGAGCAGCAGCCGGGGCTCGTCATAGGCGAGCATCAGCAGGGTGCGGCCCGCGACGGACTCCAGGAAGTCATGCGCGGCCTTCTGGCCCATGACGCGATGAGCGGCGGCCAGCCCCCCGCAATGTTCGGAGAGCAAGCCGGCGGCCTGGAAGGCCAGCGGCAGGAATTGGGTGATGGGGTAGCTGAAGAAGTCGATGTAGCGCTTCTCCGGCAGGGACTGGCGGCAGAGCTGCTCCATGGCGGAGCCGCCCACGCGCCGCACCGTCTCCAGGACCCCCCGGAAGAACATGCCGCGCGCGGTGTCCTCGGGGGTGGCGAGCGCGCAGCGCTGACGCAGCTCGCGCAAGGCATCCGGCTCCAGGGGCTGCGGCGGCGCGGGGTCTCGCACCAGGCGCGAGGTCAATCTCAATTCCATTGCGGGGGGACTCCAGAAGAAAGGGGGCGCCGTCAGGCCGAAGCCAGACGTGCTGTGCTCCAAGGTGGATGCTGGCCCCCACATGGGCGGCGAATGTCTTGGCCGCCGCCCATGCCCAAACTCACGCGTCCGGCCGCGGGCCTCCGGTCCAGGAGGCTGCACAGACAGGTCGCGGAAGTGTTGCCGTAATGATGCACATTGCATGGAGTGGTTTCGCGAGGCAACCCTGGTCAGCGAATTTTGGTGGAGGGATTGGCCGCTCCCTCAATGACAGACATGGCGAGTAGGGCCGGACGGACCCGGTGCCGGACGGGCCACGCGGGCTGACGCCTGGACGCCTGTCTGGTGCGTGGCGGCGCACCGGCGGGAGAACGTGTGGTGCCGGGTACGACACTTTCCGATGCGGGTGCGGGGCAGGAGACTACCCTCCATATCGGTATTTCGCCTGAGGACGTACCGGGTTATAAGTCGCGGGAAAACTCGTGACCGAGCGCGACCTGTTCCCGGGCAGGGCGTGAGCTTGGCCCGTACTCACAAGGTTGACGCAGTGAAGACCCACCTTGAAGGTCCTGCTCCTCCCCGCCAGCGGCCCCGGTCCCAGCCTCGGAGCCCGGCGGATCGCGCCCGGAAGTCGCGCGAGCAACTGGAGAGCCGTCTGGCGGAGAGCGTTGGCGAGGCGGCGCGAGGCGCGCGGCTGCTTGCGGGGCTCACCCAGGCGGAGGTCGCGGGGCGTGTGGGGATCGCCGCGGAAGTCTATGGGCGCATGGAGCGGGGGAAGATGATGCCCAGCGTGCCGACCCTGTTCCGGCTGTGCCTGGCCCTGCGGTTGTCGGCGGACGTCGGGCTGGGGCTCGCCACGGCGGCCAGTGTCGGCGCCGCGCTCTGGGAGGGGGACCCTGGGCACAGGGACCAGTTGCCGGAGATGCGGAGGGTGCTCCGAACGCTGCGGCGCATGTCGCGCAGCCAGCTCAACCTGATGAATCAGGTCGCGGCGGCCATCCTGCCGGAGCGGTGAGGGCCGGGCTCCGGACGGTGAGGCCTCGACCGTCCGGAGGTGGCCGCTTCCCAGGCGTGGAGGGCGCTGACGGTGGGCGTGCCGTCCAGCAGCGGCCGGGGCTCCGCGCACGTTGGGGAACCGAAGGCTGTGATTGTCATTGCGCCGAGAGAAGGGTTGGCAATGCGCCGCGCCCAGGGCTGACGCGGCCCGCGCGGGTCCACCCCGAGGCGCTTGTCACTCCGCCGTCTCCCTGGCCTCATGGGGGACAGGGCGCGCAGTGCCCCGCTTGGTGAGGGAATGACCCGCGGACTTGGGTGGTGGACCGTCAGGCCAGCAGCGCGAACGGCGGTTGCCGTGGTGGCCCTGTTCATGCTCGGGACTCGGGCACACGCACAGGACGCGGGGACGCCGGAGGACGGGGGCGCCGCCTGGGCCGAGCGGGAGCTGCAACGCACCGACGCGGGCTGGGCCGTGGAGACGGAGGCGCCCTTGTCGGAGGACGCGGGCGTGCCCGAGCCCGCGTTCACTCCGCCCGCGATGGTGCAGGACTCGCCCGCTCCCTATCCGCCGGGGCTGGCGTCCGACGGCGTCGCGGGGGTGGTGAAGCTGGAGTTGCTCATCGACGACGCGGGCGAGGTGGAGTCCGCCACGTTGATGGAAGGGCTGCATCCCTTGTTGGACCGGGCGGCGCTGCACGCGGCGCCGTCGCTGCGCTTCGCCCCCGCCACCCTGGACGGCCTGCCGGTGGCCGTGCGCATCTTCTTCGAGTACCGCTTCGAGGCGCCCGCGCCGGCCATGTCCGAGGGGGCCACGCCCGCGGCGCCCATCACCCTGAAGGGCCTGGTGCGCGCCAAGGGCAACCGCCGGCCACTGGTAGGGGCCACGCTGGTGTCGGACGCGCATCCGGACGCGCCAGTGCAGGCGGACGTGGACGGGCGCTTCGAGGCGCGCTGGCCCGCGGGCGTGCATGCGGTGCGTATCACCGCCCCTGGCCACAAGCCCGGCGTCTTCCGCGAGGGCCTGAAGGCGAACGAGGCGCTGGAGGTGGTGTACGGGCTGGAGCCGCTCATCATCAACCCGTACGAGACGGTGGTGCGGGGAGACCGCGAGCGCACGGAGGTGAGCCGCGTCACCCTGCATGACGCGGAGCTGCGCGAGGTGCCTGGCACCATGGGGGACCCCTTCCGCGTCGTCATGCTGCTGCCCGGCGTGGGCAGCATGGTGTCCGGCGTGGCCTACCCGGTGGTGCGCGGCAGCCAGCCCGCGGCCACGGGCTACTTCCTGGATGGCATCCGCGTCCCCATCCTCTTCCACCTGTTCCTGGGCCCGGCCGTCATCCACCCGGACTTCATCGACGCCATCGACTTCTATCCAGGCTCGCCGCCGCCCCGGTATGGGCGGTTGATGGGGGGCGCCATCGACGGGCGTCTCAGCCGCCCGCGGGATGACGGCGTCCACGGCAGCGCCTACGCGGACCTCATCAACGCGGGCTTCTTCATCGAGACGCCGTTCAAGGACACCGGCACCAACGTCAGCCTGGCCGGCCGGTATTCCTATACGCCCTGGCTCATCGCCCTGGCGGCGAATCAGCTCCAGTCGCCGCCCCCTCCCGGGCGGGAGAACCCCAAGGTGGTGCTCGACTTCTGGGATTATCAGGGCCGGGTGGAACAGCGACTGGGCGAGGGCACGCTGCGCCTGTTTGCCTTTGGCTCCTCGGACACCTTCGGTTCGGAGGCCCAGGACGCATGGGGCGACACCGCGATGCAATCCATCATCTTCCACCGGGTGGACCTGCGGCACCGGCACCCCGTGGGGCCCGGTGAGCTGGAGGTGGGCGGGACGTGGGGGCTGGACCGCTTCGCCATCGTCAGCCGCAGTCCTCCCGGCGAGGCCACCGAAGTCCATATCGACCAGGGGCACTGGTCCGCGCGCCTGGGCTACAGCGCGACGCTGTCACCCAGCGCCACGCTGCGTGCCGGGGCGGACGTGGAGCACAAGCGCGCCATCGTCGAGCTGCTCCAGCAGGACGGCGGCTCCGACGCGGACGTCGAGGTGGCGCCCGTGGCGCTGGGGACCTTCATGGGCGCGTGGACGGAGCTGGTGTGGCAGCCCCACGAGAAGTGGGCGGTGGTGCCCGGCCTGCGCGTGGACAACTACCACCTGTCGCCGGGGATTGATCGTCGCGCGCTGGAGCCGCGTCTCACCGTGCGCCACAAGGTGTCGGAGGCGCTCACGCTCAAGGGCGGGGCGGGCCTCTTCCATCAGCCGCCGACCACGCTCATCAGCCTGCCCGTGGTGGACGTGGGAAGCCTGCTGCTGGGGCTCCAGCAAGGCGTGCAGCTCTCCGTCGGCGCGGAATGGAAGGCGTGGCGCGGTCTGGAAGTGGGGCTGGACGTCTATCTCAACCCCATGCTGCGGACCCTCGAGCTGACGCCCTTCGCCGACGAAGGCATGGTGGACGACGACACGCCGGACACCGGCACTCCTCCTCCAGCGGGCTTGCGCCGCGGCATGCAGTTGGGGGACGGCGGCGGCATCCCCGACCGCTCGGACTTCGACTTCCCGGACTTCCGCGGCAGTGGCATGGCCTACGGCATGGAGTTCCTGCTGCGCCACCCGCTGGGCGACAACTGGTTCGGCTGGCTGTCGTATTCGCTCCAGCGCAGCACGCGCCGCACGCGCTTCCACCGCTACGACGCGGAGGGCCACCGGGTGGGCGAGGCGGAGGCGGACCTGCCCTTCGCCTTCGACCAGACGCACATCCTCAACCTGGTGCTCAGCTACAAGTTCGCCAACAACGTCACGCTGGGCGGGGTGCTGCACTTCAATACCGGGCGCCCTGAATACGGCACCCTGGGCACACAGACGCACCGCCCTGGCGAAGACGCCTCCGGCCGGCCCGCCTGGGTCAAGGCAGACCGAGATCGCGTGGACCGGCTGCCGGCCTTCCTCCGGTTCGACGTGCGGCTGTCCAAGTCGTGGGTCTACGACACCTTCAGCCTGGAGGCGTATCTGGACATGCTCAACGTCACGCTCCGTCGGGAGACGTTGGGCTTCGAGTACGAGGGCGGCAACGGCTTCCCGCTGCGCAAGGACGCGGTGGGGCTTCCCATCGCCCTACCCATCCTGGGCGTGAAGGGTCGTTACTGAGCACGCGGACTGATGGATAGCGCACGCTTGGCGCCGCGCCTCCGCCTTCATCCGGGCACGATGGCGCGCCACGCGGTGTAATCCCACGCCGCCAGTTGTTCCAGGGGCCGGTCCGCTCCTGGGAGCCCGGAGACGCCGGGCCGAGTTCCTGACCACCGCACACCAGGTGACTTCTTCATGTCGCAGGACGGGATTCCGACGATGGTGCCGTTGCAGCGGGGGGGCATCCCCTTCAGCCGGGGAGCCACCGTGGCCAGCCGGCTGACGCTGACGCACCTCCGGATTTCGGATGAAGCCCCGCATCGCCAGGCGAAGGCCGTTTCGGACGCCCCCGCCGTGCTGCTGGTGGATGACCATGTGTCGAACCTGGTGGCGCTGGAGGCCATCCTCGAGCCGCTGGGCATCCGCATGGACAAGGCCTGTTCGGGGGAGCAGGCCCTGCGCTTCCTGCTGCGCGAGGACTACGCCGTCATCCTGCTGGACGTGCGGATGGCGGGGCTGAGCGGCTTCGAGACGGCGGCGCTCATCAAGCAGCGTGAGCGCACGCGCAACGTCCCCATCATCTTCCTCACCGCCTACGGCCGCGATGACGCGGAGCTCGTCACCGGCTACGCCACCGGCGCGGTGGACTTCCTCCAGAAGCCCTTTCCGCCGGAGGTGCTGCGCTCGAAGGTGTCCGTCTTCGTGGAGCTGTTCCGCGCGCAGCAGCAGGTGCGGCGCCAGTCGGAGCTGCTGCGGCAGAAGGAAGCCGAGGCGCGGGATGCCGCGCTGAGGGCCGCGGGCTACATCGACCGGTTGCGGGACTTCACCGCCCGGCTGTCGGAGGCGGCCACCGTGCCGCAGGTGTGCCGCGCGCTCTTTGAACAAGGGCTGGTGGCCGCTGGCGCGAAGGCGGGCACCGTCAACCTCCTGGACGCGGAGGGCGAGGCGCTGGAGGTGGTGGATGCCATTGGCTACCCGGAGAGCGTGCTGAGCCGGTGGCGGCGCATCCCGATGACGGCGGCCATGCCGCTGGCGGAGTCGCTGCGGGAGCAGCAGGCCATCTGGGTGGGGTCGTCGGAGGAGTGGAGCGCGCGTTATCCCCTCATGGATACGCGAGGCCTTCACGAGGCGGCGCTCGCGCTGCCCTTGCTGGTGAAGGGACGGGCGCTGGGCGCCATTGGCCTGTCCTTCGCGCGGCCCCGGACCTTCACGGAGATGGACCGGGCCTTCTTCACCGCGCTGGCGCATGCGTGTGCCCAGGCGTTGGACCGGGTGCACCTGACGGCGGAGGAGCGCCGGGCCCATGCCGTGGCCCGGGCCGCCGCCGCCCGGCTGCAGATGCTCACGGAAGCGTCCGACGCCTTCGATGCGACGAACCGCGACCTGTCCGTGCTGCTGGACACCATCACCCGCCAGGTCGCCTACTTCCTGGGGGACACGTGCACGCTGTGCCTCCTGTCCGACGACGCGACGCGGTTGGAGGTGGCGGCCAGCCATTCCAATCAGGGGGAGGAGGGGGCGCCGCTGCTCCCCGGTGAGGGGCTGAGCGACTTCGTGCTCCGTGGTGGACGGCCGCTCCTGGTGCCCGAGCTGTCGGAGGACCAACAGCGGGAGCTGGGACAGGGCGAGGCGCTGCGCAGCCTGCTGTGCGTGCCGCTGCGGACGCAGGGCAAGGTGGTGGGAACGCTGTCGGTGGGGCGCATGGGCCCGGGCCGGAGCTTCACCCAGGAGGACCAGGAGCTGGTGGAGGAGCTGGCGGCGAAGGCGGCGCTCTCCATCGAGAACGCGCGCCTGTTCGCGGAGCAGCAGCGGTCGCAAGAGGAGCTGCGCCGGCGCGCCGAGTTCGAACAGCAGCTGGTGGGCATCGTCTCCCACGACTTGCGCAATCCCCTGGCGGCCATCTCCATGTCGGCGGGGCTGCTGGAGAAGAAGGGTGTGTTGACGGAGCCGCAGAAGCGCATGGTGTGGCGCATTGGCCAGGCCACCGAGCGCGCGGCCCGGATGATTCGCGACTTGCTGGACTTCACCAAGGCCCGGCTGGGCGGCGGCATTGCCCTGCACCGTCAGACCACCGATTTGCGGGAGGTGGTGCACCAGGTGGTGGATGAGCTCCTGGTGGCCAACCCCGGGCGTCGCGTGGAGGTGGAGGTTCAGGGCGAGGTGCGCGGCGAATGGGATTCGGACCGCATCGCCCAGGTGCTCACGAACCTGCTGGGCAATGCCCTGGCCTACAGCCCCGCGGACGCCCCGGTGCGGGTGGACGCGCGGCTGGAGGGCGAGGCCGCGTTGCTGTCTGTCTTCAATGGGGGCGCCCCCATTCCCCGTGAGTTGTTGCCTCGCCTGTTCGAGCCGCTGACGCGGGGCGCGTTGAAGGAGGGGCAGTCCACCCGCAGCATCGGCCTGGGGCTCTACATCGTGCAGGACATCGTGCGCGGCCACGGTGGCGGCGTGGAGGTGGTGTCCTCCGAGCAGCATGGCACCACCTTCACCGTGCGCCTGCCGCGTGCGGCGGGCTGAGTCGCCCGCCCCGTCCATCGATTGGCTCTACGATGTGGGAGACCTCAACGGTGACGGCCCATCCGTCCTGTGCCAGGTCCACCGGATGACAGGTGCCGCCACGACGCCGGAGCAGGCCTTCCTCGGCGGTGCCGCCGGACCCGCGGTGCGCGACACCGCCATCATGGATTGAGCCGGAGTCCTGGGCGCGCGCGCCGGGGCCCTGGCCGTTCGCGCAGGGCCATTGTGGAATGAAGACACCGCGGCGGCTGCCGGGCCGCGTGGCGCGTTGGCACTGGCGCGGAGTGAGCACTGAAAGTCGCGCCAGTACCCACGTACAAGTTCGCGCTCCCGGAGATTCGTCACTCTTGTCCCGTGTGCGTTCCGCGACCGAGCGTCGAGCATCGGGGCTGGAGGGCGTGCCAGGGGGACATCGATGGGGGTGTGTCTGTCGTCGAAGTGGGGCTCCGCCTGGACCTGGACGACGCATGCGGGAGGCGCCGCGCCCTGTCTGCGCTTCGAGGCGGTGCGAGGGACAGCGGGGGAGGTGCTCGACTTGCGCCAGGCCGCGCTCGAGGCGTCCGCCGAGCCGGTGGCCCACGATTGGGTCCTGCCTCCATGGGTGTCGCGCTGGGAGCAGGAGGGCGTGCGAGGGCTGTGCCTGGAGGACTGCGTGCGCGTGGTGGACACGGGCGAGCCGGTGTCCGTCGTGCTGCGCATCACCCGCGAGGGCATGGAGGCGCGCTTCCGGGCCGTGGGCGTGAAGGCGTTGGATGCCTTCGTGCTGTGGCTGCTGCCCGATGACACGGACGACGCGCAGGCGCTTCGCGAGGCGCTGGAGCGTGAGCGCGAGGCCCGCCACCGGGCGGAGGGCGCGCTGGAGCACGCGACGGCCCGGCTGACCCGCGAGGCCCTGGATGGCAACGCGCGCCACCTCGCGCTGGAGCGGCTGACCGAGGAGGCGGAGTTTCGTGAGCGGTTCATCGGCATCCTCGGGCATGACCTCCGCAACCCCCTGAATGCCATTGCCCTGTCCGCGCGAGCCCTGGCGCAACGCACGCTGCCGGCGGCCCAGCAGCAGCAGTGCGCCCAACGAATCGAGGCGAGCGCCGCGCGGATGGGCGCCATGATTTCCGACATCCTCGACCTCACCCGCGCGCGTCTGGCGGGCGGCATCCCCCTGCACCTGGGGACGGTCAGCCTGGCCATCGTCTGCCGGATGGTGGTGGAGGAGCTGTCCGCCGTGCATCCGGACCGGCACATCACCCTGGACGTGGAGGGCGCGTCGGAGGGCTTCTGGGACGCGGACCGGATGGCGCAGGTGCTCAGCAACCTGGTGGGCAACGCGCTGGAGCACGGCGCCGAGGACACGCCCGTCCGGCTCAAATGTATTGCCGTGGACGGTGAGCAGGTCCTGGAGGTCCACAACGCCGGGGCGCCCATTCCACCTCAACAACTGGAGACATTGTTCGACCCGTTTCGCCAGGTGGGCACTGCGCCTGGGAAGGGCCACCGTCGTGGCGCCGGTGGCCTGGGGCTGGGACTCTTCATCGTGAAACAAATCGTCCAGGCGCACGGAGGCGCTGTGTGCGTGTCTTCCTCCGAGGCAGAGGGAACGACCTTTACGGTGAAAATGCCACGAGACGCGCGACAGTCGCAGGAGCCCGCACCCTTGGGTGTGAGACATCGCGTGTAACTGCAACGTTGGCGGCTGGGCGGATTGAACGCTGAGCGTCAGCCGGCGCACGGACTACGTGTTTGCCGCATGACCGACGTGCGCGAACTGCCCGAGAGGGCACCTGTCAGAGGGGAAAAGAAGGACTACCGGTTATCTTGGCCGCGAGAAACGCGGCTACCCCCAAAAACCGGAGGCAGCCATGTATCACCACCCCACCTCGAAGACCTGTTCCAGCTCCAAGGTCACCTACGCCGGACGCCGTTGTGCGCACCGGTGGGAGCTGCTGCCAGCGTTGCTTCTTGTCGCCGCCGTGGGGTGTGGCCCGGCGGAGCCAATGGATACGGCGAGCGAGACGCTGGGCACCCAGTCGGACGCGTTGGTGTCGTCCAATGGCTTGTCCACCAATGGCTTGTCGACGAACGGGCTGTCGACGAACGGCTTGTCGACCAACGGCCTGTCCACCAATGGCTTGTCGACGAATGGACTGTCGACGAACGGCTTGTCGACGAATGGGTTCAATACATGGTTCAGCGCGGACCCCGTCAAGGCCGAGGAGGTGATGCGATACATCGTCCGGTGCGCGCTCGCCTCCGGCCAGTCCCTGACGTACACGCATGCGGGCACCACGCACACCTGGCATGGCTCCCTGGGGCTGGCGCCGACGTGGTCGAACCCCACGCCTCCGCCTCCGTCGAGCCCGGGCGCCCCGGTTGCCCCGGAGCCCGAGCAGCAGCTGGTGTCGAGCTGCCTGGCGGCACACGTGAACAAGTACGGTGTGCATCTGAACATCTCCGTGCAGGGCAAGGACTCGCAGGGCGTCCTCATTCCGACGACGGCCGAGGAGCTGCAGATCTACAACCAGAACGAGGCCGTCTTCTTCGGCAACCTCTTCAATGGTCAGGGACTCTTCGCGGCCAATGACGCGCCCTACCTGGCCTACGACGAGAGCACGGTGCGCGCGTGCGGCCTGTCGTCGTGGAGCGGGGACCCGGACTGCGCGGCCGTCATCACCCACGTGGGGGCTGCCCTGACGCACTGCCAGCAGGACTCCACGCGGACGTACTACACGCGCTGCACGTACAACGGCGTGACGTACCGCCCGCTCACCACCCGCATCCGTCCCCAGGACATCTACAAGTGCGGTGATGGGACGTGCCAGCTCTCCGAGCGCTGCGGCACCAGCAACACGCCGGACAGCTGCGCCGCGGACTGTGGCGCCTGCTAGGCGCTGATGTCTTCGCGGCGCCCCCGTGCCGCGCGCAGTGGCGGCCTTTCCTCCTACCCCTCGGGAGGATGCCATGGAAGTCCCAGTCTGTCCGAGCGCGGCGGCCGCCGCATCCAGGCTGAAGATGTGGGTTGTCTCCGGGCCCTCCCCGCACGCCCGGCTCATTCAAATGGCTGTCCGCGAGATGCATCCACACCTCCCGCGCTTCGCTGGGGGCAGGGAGCGGTTTGCCTGATGCGTCGTTGTTCACGGCCGTGGGTCAGCGGACCGCGACCTGATGGAAGGACGGCAGTCCCTGAGTGGAGCCTTGCAGGCGGGGTGGGCCGCCATGGCCGCCACGCTATGCGGGGCACCATGCTGGCCATGCCTGCCTGGCGGGATGGTCATCAACGGGGGATGCCTTACCTTGCGGTTCTGGTATTGATGCTATATCTGGTTTTGGATGTTACGGCGATTCGCGCTGGTGGCGTGTGCGGGCGTGCCGCTCGTGAGTGCGTGCGGCTCGTCAGCGACTGCTGGCAGTGTCGGTCCGCCTGCTGCTGCGAAGTGGGTTGGACCGCCGGTGCCCAGCCCCGCTGGGGGCACCGTGCGCTTCGCGCTCTACTACGGACCCTGGTCTTGCAGCGCAGGGTTGTATGCCCGCTGTGAGCGGCGCTGCGCCGCAGAGGGGCATGTCCCGTTGTTGGGCTGCATCTGGCTCGCGGACATCAAGGGTGCCTGGACAGGCCGCTGGGCCGCACTGCCAGCCGAGGCAGGTGGGCGTCTGGCCATTACCCACTGCTGCTGTAGTTTCCCTGAGACGAATTCCGCCAGCTTGCGGCGGACGTGGAACAACGCACGCAAGGGCTACCGGAATGAATGGGCTCGCGAGTTTGGAGAGTGGCCGAAGGTACCCGGCGGCGACATGTGGCCAGGGCATCACATCCGAGACCTCATGCATGGAGGACACCCAACAGCGCGGGACAACGTGCTGCCGGTGCCCCCCGCCGTTCACGAAGTCATCAACGAAGCGTATCCAGCATGCTACGCGAGTGAGCCACGGTGGCGGACCATCGGGCCGGACAGGCCGTATGCCGACTGAGCACATGAAACAACTGCTGGCCGAGGTGACAGCGCACCACTTTCCGAACGCACCCGCTACGCCCGCTCAGATCGCCGCGTTCGAGGCTCGCGTGGGCTGGCGCCTCGATGCGGACCTCCGCGCGTTTTATCTGCACTGCGACGGCGGCACGCTGTTTGAGCCACGGCCGGACCAGAACTTCCGCATCCTGCCCCTCAATGAAATCCAGCGGGCTCGCGTCGCGATGCGCGGGAAGGACGACGACTCCCGGGGGCTCGCGTCCTGGTGGACGCTCGTCTACCTCGGTGATTCCGACTACTGCTTGTTGGACGTGGCAGCTCAGCCTGGGCCGTATCCCATCCTTGATGCCTTCCACGAATCGTATCCACGGTTCGTGGACCCGATTGCACCGTCGTTCGGGGCATGGCTGGAGCGCACGTTGTGCAGCAATAACCAACTCTGGTGGCTCCCCGAACCCGAGAACGACTGAGGGGCCCCGGCTCACTCCTGCGCTTCACGGCGGAGGTTCAGGGACCACGCTTGAAGATGTCGCTGCCGGGCATGCTGCCCCGCCGGTCAACCTCTCGCCGCGCTGGATGGGGCCGCACCCTGCGTACAGGATGACGACGTATTGGGTGACGGACCTTGCGTGCATCGTCGCCGACCGTTGCTTGCAGTCGTTCCTGGGGGAGGGGTACATGAAGGCGTACCCCATCGCCCACCTGTTCGTGGACACGCGTGTGCTGCGAATCCTTGCCGGCGCGAACGAGATCATGAAAGAGCTCGACGCCCGTTCCCTTTAGACCCACATCCCCGTCCCAAGGAGGCTCTTCGTGAGCCAGGAAGCATTCATCTTCGACGCCGTCCGGACCCCTCGCGGCAAGGGCAGGAAAGGCGCGCTGCACGGCACCAAGCCCATCACGCTGCTCACCGGGCTGGTGGACGCGCTCAAGAAGCGTCACCCGAACCTGGACCCCCAGCGTATCGACGACGTGGTGCTCGGCGTCGTGTCTCCGGTGGGTGAGCAGGGCGCCGACATCGCCCGTACCCTGGTGCTGGCGGCGGGGCTGCCAGAGACGGTGGGCGGCGTGCAGCTCAATCGCTTCTGCGCGTCCGGCCTCACGGCGGTGAACATGGCCGCCCAGCAGGTGCGCTCGGGCTGGGAGCACCTGGTCATCGCGGGCGGCGTGGAGAGCATGTCGCGCGTGCCCATGGGCTCGGACGGCGGCGCCTGGGCCATGGACCCCGCCACGAACTTCGACACCTACTTCGTCCCGCAGGGCATCTCCGCGGACCTCATCGCCACCATCGAGGGCTTCACGCGCGAGGACGTGGACCGCTACGCTGCCCGTTCGCAGCAACTGGCGGCCCAGGCGTGGGCTGGCGGGTACTTCAAGAACTCCGTCGTCCCGGTGGTGGACCAGAACGGCCTCACCGTGCTGGACCATGACGAGCTCATGCGCCCGGACTCCACCGTGGCGTCGCTCGGCAAGCTCAACCCGTCCTTCTCCGTCATGGGCGAGGCGGGCGGCTTCGACGCGGTGGCCCTGCAGAAGTACCACTTCGTGGAGCGCATCGAGCACGTCCACACGCCGGGCAACTCGTCGGGCATCGTGGACGGCGCGGCGCTGGTGCTCATCGGCTCCGAGCAGGTGGGCAAGTCGCTGGGCCTCACGCCGCGCGCGCGCATCGCCGCGGTGGCCACGTCCGGCTCGGACCCCACCATCATGCTCACCGGCCCGATTCCGGCCACCCAGAAGCTGCTGGAGATTGCGGGCCTGTCGGTGAAGGACATCGACCTGTTCGAACTCAACGAGGCCTTCGCCTCGGTGGTGCTCAAGTACCAGAAGGACCTCGGCATTCCGGACGAGAAGCTGAACGTGAACGGCGGCGCCATCGCCATGGGGCACCCGCTGGGCGCCACGGGCGCGATGATTCTGGGGACGATGGTGGACGAGCTGGAGCGACGCAAGGCGCGCCGCGCGGTCATCACCTTGTGCGTCGGTGGTGGCATGGGCGTGGCCACCCTCATCGAGCGCGTCTGAGCTTCTCTTCCAACACTTCGACAGGATTCGAGCGAACCCCATGAGCGAGCAGAACACCATCCGCTGGGACAAGGACGCCGACGGCATCGTCGTCTTGACGTTGGATGACCCGAACCAGTCCGCGAACACCATGAACGCCGCGTACCTGAAGTCCATGCGCGCGACGGTGGACCGGCTGGTCAAGGAGAAGGACACCGTCACCGGTGTCATCCTCGCCTCCGCGAAGAAGACCTTCTTCGCCGGTGGTGATTTGAAGGACCTGCTGAAGGTGCGCAAGGAGGACGCGAAGCAGGCCTTCGAGCTGGGGCAGGAAATCAAGGCGCAGCTGCGCACGCTGGAGACGCTGGGCAAGCCCGTGGTCGCGGCCATCAACGGCGCGGCGCTGGGCGGCGGGCTGGAGATCGCGCTCGCCTGCCACCACCGCATCATCGCGGACGTGAAGGGCGCCCAGGTGGGCCTGCCGGAAGTCACGCTGGGCCTCTTGCCCGGCGGCGGCGGCGTGGTGCGCACGGTGCGGATGCTGGGCATCGTGGACGCGCTGATGAAGGTGCTGCTCCAGGGCCAGCGCTACCGCCCGCAGGAGGCGAAGGAGGTCGGCCTGGTCCATGAGGTGGTGGCCTCCGTGGAGGCGCTGCTGCCCGCGGCCAAGGCGTGGGTGAAGGCCCATCCCACCGCGCAGCAGCCGTGGGACGTGAAGGGCTACAAGATTCCGGGCGGCACGCCGTCGTCTCCGGGGCTGGCGGCGAACCTGCCCGCGTTCCCCGCGAACCTGCGCAAGCAGCTCAAGGGCGCGAACATGCCGGCGCCTCGCGCCATCATGGCCACGGCCGTGGAGAGCACGCAGGTGGACGTGGACACCGCGTTCACCGTGGAGTCGCGCTACTTCACCGAGCTCGTCACCGGGCAGGTCGCGAAGAACATGATTCAGGCGTTCTTCTTCGACATGCAGCACATCAACTCCGGTGGCGGCCGTCCCAAGGGCTACCCGCAGCACACCGCGAAGAAGGTGGGCGTGCTGGGCGCGGGGATGATGGGCGCGGGCATCGCCTACGTCTGCGCGAAGGCCGGCATCGACGTGGTGCTCAAGGACGTGAGCCTCGCGTCGGCGGAGAAGGGCAAGCAGTACTCCGTGAAGCTGGTGGAGAAGGCCATCCAGAGGGGCAAGTCCACGAAGGAGAAGGGGGACGCGCTGCTGGCGCGAATCCACCCCACCACGGACGCCACCGACCTCAAGGGGTGTGACCTCGTCATCGAGGCCGTGTTCGAGGACGTGAAGCTCAAGCACCAGGTCTTCCAGGAAGTGCAGGACGTGGTCGCCCCGGACGCGGTGCTCGGGTCCAACACGTCCACGCTGCCCATCTCCGTGCTCGCCGAGGGCGTGAAGCGGACGGAGGACTTCGTGGGCATGCACTTCTTCTCGCCCGTGGACAAGATGCCGCTGCTGGAGCTCATCGCGGGAAAGAAGACGAGCGACGCCACGCTCGCGAAGGCCATCGACATCGCGGTGCAGATTGGGAAGACGCCCATCGTCGTCAACGACAGCCGGGGCTTCTTCACCAGCCGCGTCATCGGCACCTTCCTCAACGAGGCCATCGCCATGGTGGGCGAGGGCATCTCGCCTGCCTCCATCGAGCAGGCCGGCCTCCAGGCGGGCTACCCCGCCGCTCCGCTTCAGTTGGTGGACGAACTCACGCTGACGCTGCCGCACAAGATTCGTCAGGAGACGAAGGCGGCCACCCTGGCGGAGGGCAAGCCCTGGGTGGAGCACCGCAGCTACGCCGTGATGGACGCGATGATTGACCAGCACCAGCGCAAGGGCCGCTCCACGGGGGGCGGGTTCTACGACTACGTGGACGGCAAGCGCACGGGCCTGTGGGCGGGGCTGGCGCAGCACTTCACCAGGCCCGGCCACACCATCCCCTTCGAGGACATGAAGGAGCGGATGCTGTTCGCCGAGGCCATCGACACGGTGCGCTGCTTCGACGAAGGCGTGCTGCGCTCCGCCGCGGACGCGAACATCGGCTCCATCCTCGGCATCGGCTTCCCGGCGTGGACGGGCGGCGTGGTGCAGTTCATCAATGGCTACGAGGGCCGGACGGGCAACGGGCCGCGGGGCTTCATTGCCCGCGCGCGTGAGCTCGCGCAGCGCTACGGTGCGCACTTCGAGCCGCCGGCGTCGCTCGTCGAGAAGGCCGAAAGAGGCGAACTCTTGAAGTAGCAGCTCACACACAAGGAGAGGTCCGATGACGCAGGGCTCCAGTCGTCTCGCCGCTGTTCCGCCGTCGTTCGATGCGAAGGCGCTCGTCGAGAAGCAGCGAGCCCGTTTCGAGACCCGTGCCACGCTGCCGCTGGCGTGGCGACGGGAGCAGTTGCAGGTGCTCGAACGGGCGGCACGCAAGTACGAGGCGGAGATTCTCGCCGCCCTGCAGTCGGACCTCTCCAAGAGCCCCGAGGAGGCCTACCTCACGGAGGTGGGCAGCATCTACGGGGAGCTGAAGGACGCGCTGAAGAACGTGAAGGCGTGGATGGCGCCGCGCAAGGGGGCGGCGCCGCTCGCCATCCAACCCGCGCGCGTCTTGCAGTACTCGGACCCGCTGGGCGTGACGCTCATCATCTCCCCGTGGAACTACCCCTATCAGCTGGCGATTGCTCCGCTCATCGGGGCGCTCGCCGCGGGCTGTACCGCCGTGCTGAAGCCCAGCGAGCTGTCCCCGGCGACGTCCGCCGTGCTCTCGCGGATGCTGAGAGAAGCCTTCCCCGAGGACGTCGTCGCCGTCGTGGAGGGCGGCGCGGAGGTGAGCCGGGCCCTGCTCGACGAGCGCTGGGACCTCATCTTCTTCACCGGCGGCCCCCAGGTGGGCCGGGTGGTGGCGGAAGCCGCGGCGAAGCACCTGACGCCCACGGTGCTGGAGCTGGGCGGCAAGAGCCCCTGCATCATCGACAAGAGCGCGGACCTGGAAGTCACCGCGCGCCGCATCGCCTGGGGCAAGTACCTCAACGCCGGGCAGACCTGCATCGCCCCGGACTACGTGCTCATTCCACCCGAGCTCAAGGGCCGCTTCACGGAGCTGGTCCAGAAGGCCGTCACCGACTTCTACGGCGCGAACACGCGTGAGAGCCGCGACTATGGCCGCATCATCAGTTCGCGGCACTTCGAGCGCGTCTCGAAGCTGGCGCAGGACGGGACCGTGGCCTTTGGCGGTGAGCGGGACGCGGACAGCCGCTTCTTCGCGCCCACCGTCATCACCGACGCGCCGCTGTCCAGCCCGCTGATGCAGGAGGAGATTTTCGGGCCCCTGCTGCCGGTGGTGGACTGTCCGAGCATCGACGAGGCCATCCGCTTCGTCCGCGCGAGGCCGAAGCCGCTGGCGCTCTACACCTTCTCCAAGGACGCGGCGGTGAACGAGCGCGTCCTCACGGAGACGTCGAGCGGCGGCGCGGTGGCCAACGACGTGTGCGTCCACTTCGCCGCGAAGGGCCTGTCTTTCGGAGGCGTGGGGGAGTCCGGCACCGGTGGCTACCACGGCCAGGCCAGCTTCGACGCGTTCAGCCACCGCAAGGGCGTGGTGAAGCGGCCCTTCCTGCTCGACATGAAGCTGCGCTATCCGCCCTACACAGGGAAGCTGGGCCTCTTCAAACGCTTCCTGTGACACGGAGGCCGTTGCCGGGCGCATCTGCCGACAAGCGCGTTTGTTTTCATATCCCCGAGGGAAAGTTGGAGTCGAAGCGCTCCCGGAAAGGTCAGACCGCCCCGATATGAATCTCCCTGCGCGGCGCTATTCGGGGCGTCGCCGAAAGGGTTTCCTTCACAATGAATATGTCATTGATTTCCCTCGGGCTCTTGGTCGGCATGGCAGGGGTCGGCTGCGCGGGGCTCGACGAGGCCGAGGCGGTGGACGCCTCCGTATCGACGGACGCGACCTCCCAGGTCACCCAAGACCTGGTCACCCAGGTCACCGGTACCAGCCCGGTCACCTTCGTCGCCATGTCGGGCAACGAGACGAAGCCTTACGACCAGTCCGCCACGTCGGTGGTGGCATACCTGCGGGACTCATCGACCGGGGCGTTCACGGCCTATCCGGGCACGGGCTCCGCGGACGGCACCATCTCCGTGCCGAACGTCCCTTCCGGCCGCGTCTACCTGAAGCTGGGCTCGCGCTACCTGGTGAGCACCGGCCGCGCGTTCGATCTGGGCTCCACGGAGTGGGGCCGCGATGGCACCTTCGCCTCGCTGCCCACTCCCGTGACGGTGTCCGCCACCGGCCTGTCTCCCTGGCAACCGGGGGACTTCCTGGACATGTATTCGTTGAACCCGGGCGCGTTCGGCTACGTCGACAGCATTGCCACGGGGCGCCCCCTGGCGGGCGCCACGTCGCTCTCCGGGCTGAGCTTCGATTACGCCAACATGCTCAACCCGGTGCTGCTCGACAGCGGCCGCGGGGATGTGTTCTCGCTGGCGCAGATGCGGTGGCAGACGAGCGCGAATGGAGTGCCCTACCGCGCGATGCACAAGGTGCTCGACACGAGCATGACACAGGTGGAGGGCCAGCCCGTCACCGTCAGCGGAACCTTCACCCAGCCCGTCGCGACAGGCACCTTCGCGGTGGACTGGAGACGCTCGGCCTTCGAAGCCATGCGCACCCAGGTGAACCCGGACGCGGTCAGCACGTACAACGAGATATGGATGTCCGCCCGGCCGGCCGCGCTGAGCTCGGCGCTCGCGTCCATCAGCGGGCCGCCGCTGCTCGTGAAGCTCAATCCTGACACGCAGCGGACCGACATCGTCACGGGGAGCATGACCTACAACAACCCGCTCCCGGCGACGTGGCAGAAGGTGGCGCTCGCCGCCGCGGGCTTCACGAAGAGCTACGCGCTGGGAACCGCGACGCCCTACACCATGAGCGTGGACATCCGCGTGGACCAGGAGGCGAGCGCGTTCACCGCCGCGCCCGTGGAGCCCCTCGTCGGGCCGGTGCAGGCGCCCCTGGTGAACACGCGCGGCGCGTTCCAGAACCTCACGGGCGTGGGGACCGACGCCTCGCTGCGCTGGTCGAAGCCGCTGGTCGGCACGGCCACGAACTACGTGGTGAACATCTACCGGCTCGGCACGAGCAACGGCTCCACCACCGCGACGCGCGTGGCGATGCTGCACACGGATCTCCAGAGCGTGTACCTGCCCCCGGACGTGCTGCGGGCGGGCGGGACGTACTTCGCGGAAATCCAGAGCTGGTACCAGCCCGGCTCGAGCCTCGCGACGAGCCCGTTCAAGCGCTCGCTGCCTCGAGGCCGCGCCAGCGTGCTTACCGGCATGTTCAGCCCGTAGACGTTGAAGTCCTGGGAAGGGAGGGAGCCCGCTCCCTCTCTTCCTCACGAGCCGCATCGCTTCCGGGGGTAGGCTCATCATACGCAGCGCGTTGGGGATTCCCGGTGCGGGCTCGCGTCCGTTGGCTGCTGGTGGGAATCGCGTAGGGTGGATGGATGGCTTCGAAGCGCGTTCCCACCGTCACTGAGATCGGGCCCGGCACCTCGGGGCTCCAGGCCGCGTTCTGCGACGACGTGCCGCAAGTCTTCACCCGCGCTGACTTCCGCCGTTGGACGCAGTGGGGTGGTTCGGCTTCACGCCGGAGCGCTGGTGGCCCGGCGCGGTGGAGGCGGGCGAGGACATGAAGGCCGACCTGTTCGTGCGGGGACTGCCGTCCCCCCGCGAGGCGAACCTCTTCCCCGTCATGGCGCGGACCTGAGTCCGGGCCCGCGGCTCAGAGGTAGCTCATCCAGGGACTGGAGGAGCGGGCCTTCAGCGCGGCGAAGGCGCGGCAGGCGAACCACATGGGCACCGTCGTCAGCAGCGCCATGAGCCAGAGTGCGCTGACATTCGGCAGGCTGAACAGCGCGCCCTGGTTGGGACCGAAGGTGAGCAGCGCGAGCTTGTTCATCGCGTGCAGCAGCAGGTACAGGTGGACGACGTAGAAGAACAGCGGCGCGGCGCCGAACACCGCCAGGGTGGATGTCAGTGACGCAGGCGCTTTGTCCAGCAGCGCCAGCAGGCCCGCGCCCACGCCGAGCGTCAGCAGCAGGAAGTCGAGCGACGGCGGGTACTTCGTCAGATTGACGAAGGACATGACCGTTTCCATCGGCGTAGCGCCGGGCGACCACGGCAAGGGCTCGCCGTAGACGTTGATGAGGCGCAGCAGCACGAAGAGGCCCACCGATGAGGCGGACGCCAGCAGCAGGCGGCGGCGCCTCACCGCTGGGGCGACCTGGGACGAGAACCACGGTCCCACCGCGAAGCCCAGCGCGATGACGCCCATCCACGGCAGGACGGGGTAGGACGTCTTGAGCTGCGCGCCCCACGGAAGGGCGATGAAGCCCCGGTCATGCAGCAGCGCCCACAGGGCCTGTCCCGGCTGGCCCGCTTCGAAGTGAATCGGGTCGAGCAGGTTGTGGCCGAAAATCACGAGCAGCGCGAAGGTGAGCAGCGCGGGTCGTGGCAGGTAGAGCAGGGCGGACAGCACCATCATCGACAGGCCAATCGCGCCGATGACCTGGAAGTAATAGGTCCGGGGCAGGAGCGTGAAGGTCCAGGCGAAGTTGATGACGGTCAGCTCCAGCACGAGCAGGAAGAGGCCGCGCTTGAACAGGAAGCTTGAGGCCGCTTTGCGCCCTCCGTGCCGCTGGCCATAGAGCCAGGCCGCCACGCCCGTCAGGATGACGAACACGGGCGCGCAGAGGTGCGCGGCGAACCGCGTGAAGAAGAGGCTGGGCGGCGTGGCGGATATCACCACCGGGTCGCTCACCTGTGCGTGCAGGTAGAAGTACTCCCGCACGTGGTCGACAATCATCAGCGCCATGACCAGCCCTCGGAGGGCGTCGATGCCGACGATGCGGCGGCCCTTGGCGCCCACCGCCTCACGCGACGAGGCGGCGGAAGGGGCGGCGAAGTCGGGGCGTGGTGTCTGAGCGAGTTGTGTCATCGCGAGCGAGGGGAGAAGGCCATCCTCGTGGTGGCTCGTGGAACATGTATGCGCTCCTGGCCCTGGCCTGCTGCCCTGGTAACGCCCGCGGGGTCTGCGTTGGATAGCAGGGGCATGTCCCGCCTGCAGGAGGAAAGCAGCGGGAAGAATCCCCGTTCTCCCTCGTGGGGGAGGAGTATGTGGATTTTATTGTATTTGTATCGCGATGGCAATAGCGGGGCCTTGCCCAGGCGCGGACGTGCCCTGGAGAGGGCGTCCATGCGGGCCCGCCGTCTGACGCCTGCTCCCTGTGTTGCGTGCCGCAGCCGTTCGCGAGTCCCCCTGCCCGCGAACCCACGGACGGCGGCACCTATTCGCGCGCCGGACGTGATGGGGCTTGCTTCCGGCGGCGCGTGCGCCCGCCTTCGCTCCCGTGCGACGCGTGCGCCGGCCTTTGTCTGGAGGCCGTGGCAGCCGACAGGAACTGGCGAAACCTGGGACATGCCATGTGGCTCGGCGCGGGACAGTTCGCCGCGTGCCGCAAGCCATCGCGCATGGCGCTCAGCCGCCGGATGGTGCGGTCGAGCTCCTCCGCCTTCGCGCTCAGCAGCTCCCGGTCAATGCGCGGTGGCCCGTCCGGCGCGAACATCCGAGCCAGCTCATCCAGTGAGAAGCCGGCTTCGCGTCCCAGGGCGATGAGTGCGAGCCGCTCCAGCACATCGGGATTGAACAGGCGGCGCAGGCCTCGCCTGCCCGTCGAGGAGAGCAGGCCCTTTGTCTCGTAGAAGCGCAGCGTCGAGGCAGGAACGCCCGTTCGCCGGGCCACCTCGGTGATGTCCAGGTCTCTCACCCTGTTGACCTCAAGTCGACTTGAACTGGCACTGTACGGCCTTCATTTCTTGAAGGCATGTGAAGGGAGACGCCCAGATGGCATCTGGTCACCAGCCCCCGGAGGGGCAGGCAGCGCTTTGGAATGGCCTCGCGGGACAGGCCTGGGTCGATAGTCGGGACCTGCTCGAAGGGATGTTCAAGCCGTTCGAGGAACTGCTCGTCGAAGCTGTCCAAGCCCGTGGCGCGCGTCAGGTGCTCGACGTGGGTTGTGGGACGGGCAGCACGACGCTCGCCGTCGCGCGGCGGCTCGGTGCCCAGGGACACTGCGTCGGCATCGACATTTCCGCGCCCATGCTCGCGGCGGCGCGGGCCCGGGCCGAAGCGGAGCATGTGGCCGCCAGCTTCATCGAGGCCAACGCGGAGCATCACGCCTTCGAGCGAGGGCGCTTCGACATGCTGATTTCACGCTTCGGCGTGATGTTCTTCGACGATGCCGTCCAGGCCTTCGTGAACCTGAGACGTTCCGCAAGGGAGAATGCCAGGCTGAGCCTCATCGCCTGGCGAAGCCCCTCGGAGAACCCGTTCATGACGACCGCCGAGCGGGCCGCGGCGCCCCTCCTTCCAAACATGCCCGCCCGCCAGCCGAACGCGCCGGGCCAGTTCGCCTTCGCGGATGGGGACCGGGTCCATCGCATCCTGGAGCAGAGCGGCTGGATGGACATTGGCATCCACCCCATTGATGCCACCTGCACCCTGCCTGAGCGGGGGTTGGTCCAGTACCTGACCCGGTTTGGGCCCCTCGGCCGCGTTCTTCACGAAGCCGACGAGAGGACCCGGACTCACGTCATCGAAACCGTTCGCGCCGCCTTCAACCCCTATGTGCACGGCGACGAGGTGCGCTTCACCGCCGCTTGCTGGCGGGTCGAAGCTCGCGCTCCCGCTGAGGTCCTCTCGGCGTGACGTGGCGGGCGGCTCCCTGAAGGCCGCCGTCACCAGTCCGGGAGAAGGTTCGGGGACTACTGCTGCCGGCCCTCGATGGCGCACATGAGCACCGCCGCCGCGATGCCGAACCGCCGGTCCAGCTGGCGGTGGGTGTCCATGGAGAAGTCCAAATCAATCTTCTGGATGAACGGGTTGAAGCGCTGGTGGAAGGCGAGCACCTGGTTGAGGCCCATCGTCCCGGTGAAGGACTGGGGAATCAGCGCGGTCAGGAAGCGGCGCACCAGCGCCAACATCATGCTGTCCTCTTCAATCTTCCCCACCTCCTGGTCATTCGCGTCCAGCACCAGCCACTGGTCGCGGAGGATGGAGCGCAGGCCCTTGCGGCGCAGCGCGCCCACGCGCTCGCCCGTGGTGGCATCCGTCACGTCGTACGTCATGCCGAAGTCGAGGATGCCGCGCGCCTTGATGGTGAGCAGCTCCTCACGCATCTCCTCGTCGCTGTAGATGCGGATGTCCTCCTTCAACTTGAAGGCCTTCAGCTTCGAGTAGAAGGCGAGGTTGCCCGCCTCGTCGTAGATGTGGAACGCGTCGCCGAACAGCTTGAAGAACTTGCGGCGAATCATGTAGCGCGTCTGGCCGAAGCGGCCGGGGGCCAGGTGGCTGGGAGGACGGGTCTGGAGTGCGGTCGACATTCCGCCACCCATAGCAAAGGTCGCCAGTGACTGGCACGGGGCTCCCGCTCATCGCGAGCCCGGTAATTCCCGCGAGGCGTCAGCGTTTCAGCGGGAAGGCGGGTACTTCTGCAGCTTGCGCTGGAGCGAGCGCCGGTGGATGCCCAGCTTGCGCGCCGCCTCGGAGATGTTGCCGCCGCAGTCCGCCAGCACGCGGTTGATGTGCTCCCACTCGGCGCGCGCCAGGGACGGGGCCTCGAAGCGCTCCGAGGTCGCGACGGAGGGCTCGCCGGACGCACGCGCGAAGGCCGCGAGCAGGTCATCCGCGTCCGCGGGCTTCGGGAGGTAGTTCACCGCGCCCAGCCGGATGGCATCCACCGTGGTGGCGATGCTTCCGTAACCCGTGAGGACGACGACGCGCGTGGAGGCATCCACCGCCAGCAAATCCCTCACCACCTCCAGGCCGCTGCGGCCCGGCATGCGCAGGTCCACCACCGCGTACTCGGGCGACTCGCGGCGCGCGGCGGCGAGGGCCTCGTCGTAGTCCCCCGCGGTGGTGACGTCCCAGCCGCGCTCGCGGAAGGCGCGGGCCAGCCGCTCACGGAGGGTGGAATCGTCATCCACCAGCAACAGGCTGGGGCGCTGCTCCGTGCCCGCGCTCGCGATGCTCATGGCGTCCCCTCCGTCACCGGCAGGGAGAGGCTCGCCGTGGTGCCCCGGCCCGGCGTCGAGCGCAGCTCCAGGGAGCCGCCCAGTTGCTCCACCAGCGTGCGCGCCAGGAAGAGCCCCAGGCCCATGCCTTCGCCCGGTGGCTTGGTGGTGAAGAAGGGCTCGCCCGCCCGGGACAACACGTCCGCCGCCATCCCCGTGCCCGCGTCGCGCACCTCCAGCAGGGCACCTTCACCGCGCGCTTGCACGCGCAGCTCCACGGGACGTGACACCTGAGACGCCTGGAGCGCGTTCTTCACCAGCCCGCGCAGCACCCGGGCCAGCGCCCGGGGCGGGCCGTGGACGTGCCAGTCGCGGGCCTCGGTGGGCAGTTCGACCGTCACCCGCTCCGCGCCAGGGAGCTCCGCCAGCATGTCCTCCACCAGCCGGCCCAGGGGCACGGGGAGGAAGGGCTCACCCGTCGTCTGCCCGGCGTCCGCGGACATCTGCACCAGGACGTCGCGGCAGCGGTCCACCTGCTGGCGGATGAGGCGCAGGTCCTCGCGAACGGACTCGGAGGTGCCCGCGGTGGCCAGCGCGCGCTCCACCTCCTTCGCCACCACGGCGATGGTGGACAGCGGCGTGGACAGCTCGTGCGCGGCGCCCGCGGCGAGCGTCGCCAGCGAGGCCACCTTCTCCCGCCGCGCGTGCAGCGCGCGCGCCTGCGCCAGCTCCTGCTCCCGCGCCCCGAGCGCCCGCGTGACGCGCTGGACGAAGTAGACGATGAAGCCCGCGGCCACGGCGAAGGCCACCCACATGCCGTTGATGTGCAGCCGCATCAGCTCCGCGTGGTCCGGCCGCGACAGGCCCGCTGGCAGCTCCACGTCCTGCAACACGAACAGCGAGCCGAAGGCCGTCAGTGTGAAGCCGAGCAGACCCCACATCCACCGCGAGGGCAGCAGCACGGTGCCCAGCGCCACGTTCACCAGGTAGAGCGTGGTGAAGGGGTTGTGCGTGCCGCCGCTGAGGGCCAGCAAGCCGGTGAGCACCAGCGTGTCCCACAGCATCAGCTTGCCAAGGGTGCCCTCCGTCACCCGGAGGCCGCGCGCCAGCCACGTTCGCACCGACACGTTGGTCAGCGCCTCCAGGCCCAGCAGCGCGGCCAGCTCCGGTATGGGCAGCGCCAGCTCCAACCCGAAGGCCGCCACGCCGATGACGAGCGTCTGGCCCAATAGCAGGCCCCATCGCAAGCGCAGCAGCCACTCCAGGTTGATGCGGGCCCGGGAGTCGGGCTCTGGGAGCGGCGGGGCGGCTTGGGGCGGAGGCGTCATGGTGCGACGGAGGAGGGAGGCACCACCGAGCGGGCCACGTTGCCCACCAGGTCCACGTTGGCGGGTGGCTGCTCGGCGCTGACGCCATCCAGCCACGTATCCCACGAGAGCGCAAAGACGAGCTGCGTGTGAGGCGCGGCTTCCGACAGCGTCACCCACTCCAGTAGCACGTCCACCGAGGCGCGCGTCTGGAAGCTCACCTCGAAGGGCTGGGGCTCGCTGTCCTGTCCGGTGCTCAGGGTGCCACGCAGGTGCAGGCTGCGGCCCACCATGTCCACCGGCGCGTCGCCCTGGGCGGCCGCGGCCAGTCCTTGCGCGTCGTTGCCCGCGGGCTCGAAGTTGAGGCGCGCGTGGCAGTAGCGGCCCGGCGGCGGGTGCACCGCGCCCAGCGGAAGGACCGTCCCATCCGCGCTGCCCAGGTTCACGACGTGGGCGGTGTCCAGTCGCGTGGGGTGGGTCACCGTGTGGTGGGCCCACGCCGTGCCCACGGGGGACAGCTGACGCAGGAAGCGTTTCCAGCCGACCCCCGCGCACGGGAGCAGCTCCACGCTGCCCAGCGTGACGAAGCCGCTGGTGAGGACGGCGCGGGTGCCCTGGTCGTTCATGAGCTCGCGCGCGCCGGCCGCGCCCGAGATGGGCCGCGCCCGGGCGGTGATGAGCGCGAGGTCGAGCGTCATGCCGTCCTGGACGTTGGTGCCGCCGCAGCCGGCGAGAGACAGGAGCGCGGCGGCGCCCACGGTGACGGGCTTGA
This sequence comes from Myxococcus virescens, assembly GCF_900101905.1. Lineage (NCBI taxonomy): Bacteria > Pseudomonadati > Myxococcota > Myxococcia > Myxococcales > Myxococcaceae > Myxococcus > Myxococcus virescens. Next base: position 42,439 of record NZ_FNAJ01000002.1, read on the forward strand.
GGAAGGTGCGCATGGTTCAGAGGTCGTAGGCGACGGACAACATCGCGATGGGCGTGGGGACAACGCGGCCACGCAGTTGGTTGATGAAGGGCACGCGCACGCCCGCCGCGACGACGACGTCCATGCCCGGGCTGAAGATCACGTCGGGAGACGCGTAGCCGATGAATCCGCCCGTGTGCTCATGGCGCTCGCTGTCCGTGTGGCCCTGGTGCTCGCCTTCCGAGTCGGCCGGTGCCTCCAGGCGGCTGTCGAAGCCCAGGCGCAGGGCCCAGCGGGCCGACGGCTGGTATTGCGCGGCGAGCGTGGTGCGCAAGGAGACACCCGCGCGGAAGCCCTGGATGCCGCGCGTGGGGAAGAAGCCGGTGGCGCTGGCCAGGAAGGACCAGCTGCCACGGAAGTGCTGATAGGCGAGGCCAGCCAGTGGATCCACGGAGCCGCTGCCCAGCTGACTGTCCAGGGCCAGCTGGGCGCCGTCTGGACCGCGCAGCACGGGCGCGGTGGGGAGCTTCACGCCGCCCAACACGCTGAACAGGTGGTCCGCGGAGAAGGCCTTGTCCTGGAAGAGGAACACCTTCGCGGCGACCTCCACGTCGCCAATGCCCCAGCCGCGGTCCCGGGCGAGGCTGACGTGCCGCACCTCGCGGGCCTGCAGGGGCAGGGTGGCGGAGAGGAACAGCCAGGGGAGCGGCGCGTAGGCCACCGCCAGGTCCATGCGGGCCTCGCGCAGGCGCAGGGCGTCCACTCCCTCTTCCCCGACCGTGTGGCCCCAGCCCCGGACGGTGGAGGACACGCGCAGGCGGCCGGAGAACGGCTGCTCGGTGCCCATGGACATGAGCGTGGGGTCGCCACAGGCGCAGGTGGCGCAGGCCCAGGCGCTCGAGGTGGGGACGAGCAGCAGGGCGCTGGACAACAGGAGGGTGACGGTGAGGGCGTTCTTCACGGCTCAGGCACCATACGTGCTGGCCTGGAGGCCCGCGTGTGGCGTGTTGTCGCAGCGTGCCATGGCCTGAAGGGGCTGGCGGCGCAGGGCGAGCGGGCAGGCGAGCGGCCGGTGTCACGCAGGAATCGATGCTCACTTTGAGAATGACGACGTCCTGCCAGCGTTGAGGGGCTGGGAGGAGGGACGACAGGGAGGATTCATGGGCGTGCTAGCGCCGATTGGCCGGCTGCTCTTTTCGGCCATCTTCATCACCAGCGGCCTGAACCACTTCTTCCAGTGGGAGGCGCTGACGGGCGTGGCCCAGGCGTCCGGGGTGCCGGAGCCGCGCATGGCGGTGCTGGGGTCTGGCGTGGCGCTGGTGGTGGGCGGCTTGTCCGTGCTGCTGGGCGTGTTCGCCCGCCTGGGCGCCGCGGCCATCGCCATCTTCCTGCTGTCCGCCGCCTTCATGGTCCACAGGTTCTGGCTGGTGACGGACCCGGTGCAGGCGCAGGACCAGCTCATCCACTTCATGAAGAACCTCTCCATGGCGGGTGGAGCGCTGCTCATCGTCTACTTCGGGTCCGGGCCCTTCAGCCTGCGGCGCAAGAAGGCGGAGGGGCTGGGGAGCGGGAGGCTGGGCGTTCCGCTGCGGCCTTGAGGCTCAGGGCGTGGGGGCGCTGACGGCCGGGGCCTCCGCGCATCTGCGTTGGGAATCCTCAGCGCTGGACCGCAAGGATTCGCCAGGTCTTCGAGTCGATCGCATACCGCGCCCCCATGTCGTAGGGGGCACCCTTTCTCTCGCATGCGTCGGGGTCCAGCGAGATGCTCACGAGGATGACTCCGCCTTCGTACGGAGCCGCTGTCACGTCGTAGGACTCTCGCCGATAGAGGCACTCCCCTCCGGGCCGGTCGCCCGGCGGGAGCTTCAGGTCCCATGGCAGGTAGTCCTCCATGGCGAGCTGGACAGCCTGGGCCAGGGGGCGCCGGATGATGACGCGTCCCTCTTCCGGCATTCCAACGGGGAACTCGAACCTCGAGGCTTCCTCCGCGGGCGCATGGACAGGACGAGGCGGCTTCTTGAAGAGGGCGCAAGCCGGGAGCATGCACAGGCACATCAGGGGCAACCACTTTGGCATGATGTCTCCTGTCAGTCCTCGCGTCCGACGGGGGTGATGAAGCCGAACGGTTTGTCGGCGGGCTTGATGAGCCCGATGAGGACCCACTGCTTCCCTCGACGCGAGTAGACCTCGCCGGGCCTGTCTACATCATCCAGGTGGGGGAGCAGCTTCTGGATGTGGCACGCCGAATCGAACTGAATCTTGATGAGCCAGAGTTGATTGGCTGCGCGCCGATCCGGCTCGGATAGCGGCGAAGGGTGCCAGGGATGACTGTGGTAGTCGGCGAGGATGGAGAGGGACCGGGCCTCGGGGTCGATGACCTTGCGAACGGGAAAGCAGGACTTCTTCGTCGCCTCCCTGCGCAGTTGCCATCGGCCGAGGGGAGAGGGATGGCTGACGCGGTAGATGCCGTCGCCTCGGGAGTAGATGAGGCCGCAGTACTCCTGTCCGTAATCCCTGTCGGTCGCGCCTGGGAGCTTCATGATGGCGGGGCACAGGCGGTCGATGACGTCATCCACGTCCCGGGATGGCTCGACGGCAGACCATGGACCCCGCGCGCCCAGACATAGTCCGAGTCGTCGCTGATGAAGCCGTAGTGCTCCGTCTCGTGGGCCTTGCGAGGAACGCTTTCACAAGCAAGGCACACGAGGAGCAGGGATGCAGGCCACCAGAGCCTCGGGTGCATGCCCCCTGCTTAGGAGATGCGCGGCAGGCTCGCAAGCCAGGCTGGCGTGCGCTACCCCGCGCTGACGGCAGCCTGTCGCAGCGTGAAGAAGGCCACCTCCGGCTCGCTGCCTCGGCGCAGGTAGGGGCCGCCGAAGCCGAAGCCCAGGCCCCGGTTCACGTACAACTGGTTGCCATTCACGTGGTAGTGGCCGCGGATGTACGGCTGGCCCGCGCGGCGGAAGAGGGCCTCCGTCAGGCCGCGCACCACGAACTGGCCGCCGTGCGTGTGCCCGGAGAACTGCACCAGCCCCGCGTGCGCCGGCAGCTTCTCCGCCGTGGGCGGCGTGTGGGCCAGCACCAGCCGCGTGCCGGACACCGGCGCACCCCGGAAGGTGGCCTCCACGTCGTCCCGGCCGGTGAGCCCGTCGTCGATGCCCAGCACCGTCACCGGCGCGCCCTTCACGTGCACCTGCCGGTGCTCATTCTGCAGCACCGTGTAGCCCATCCGCTCGAAGGACTCGCGCAGGTACGGCGCGTTCACCCAGTGGTCATGGTTGCCCATCACCACGTAGACGGGACCCTGGATGCCAGCCAGCAGCTCGCGCACGCGCGGCAACGGCTTGGGGCTGTGCGTGACGTAGTCGCCGGTGAGGAACACCAGGTCCGGCTTCTCCTCGTTGACCGCCTCCACCGCGCGGCGGATGCGCAGCGCCGAGGTGGCCTGCCCTACGTGCACGTCCGACAGCTGCGCGATGCGCAGTCCGTCATGCTCGGCGTGCATGTGCTGGACCATCAGCACGTTCTCCGAAAGGGAGAAGTGGTCCCGCCAGCGCAGGCGCCGCTCCGTGCGGAAGGGGTCGGCACCGCTGCGCGCGACCAGCGCATTGCGCCCGTCCTCCTGCAGGTTCCGCCGGAAGCTGTTGGCCGGCGCTGCCAGGGGGGCGTCACGACGGGCGAGACGTCTCAGGCGCATGCGGTTCGGTTCCTTTCGGTGCCGGGGGCGGCGTGAGGGCTCGATTGTAGCGAGCCTGGCGAGGTGGGTTGAAGCAGGTGTCCCTCGCACGCCTGCCCAGTCAGCGGCCGGCGCTCGAGGTGCGTGGAAAACCCGCGCGATTTCAGGAAGATTCCGAAGCGTCCTCAGGCATCCTTCCATCATTGGACAGACGTCCGGGGGGCGTGCAGTGACGGTGACCGTTGGGATTGCTACACCCGGGGGGACGATGACCCCCAGGCTCGGGTCCGCCCAGGACACGGGGCCGGACGTGACAACGCCAGAAGGTGGAGGAAGCGCCGCGCCCCCCTCCGGCGGCGGTTCGCGGCCGGTGGAGCTGGCCGAGCTCATGGCCACGGTGCCGCTGGGCATGGCCATCATCGACCGCGAGCTGCGCTTCGTCGAGGTGAGCGACGCCATGGCCGCCATGCATGGCGTGTCGCGCGAAGCCCACCTGGGCCAGCCCATGGTGGAGGTGCTGCGCGCCGAGCCCTCCGCGGCCGACGTGGTGCGCCGCGTCCGCCGCGTGCTGGAGACGGGGGTGGCGCTGGAGGGCGTGGAAATCATCCACCGCGAGTCGGGCGCCCACGGCGAGCGCACCCGCGTCTACCGCGCCAGCTACCACCCCGTGCGCCGCGATGGCGCCATCGTCGCCGCGTGCATCTACGTGGAGGACATGACGGAGCGCCGCCGCGTGGAGGCCCAGCGCGACGCGGGCGCGGCCCGGGAGCGCTCGGTGCGCGAGCAGGCGCTGCGCGAGACGCAGGAGGCCGTGCGCGCCCGGGATGAGTTCCTCAGCGTGGCGGCCCACGAGCTGCGCACGCCCCTCACCAGCCTGCGCCTGCACCTGCAGCTGCTGCTGCGCCAGGTAGGCGGCTCGAACCAGGAGCCGCCCGCGGAGCTGGCGCCCAGGGCCCGCGTGCTGGACCGCCAGTTGTCGCGGCTGGTGGGGCTGGTCAACACGCTGCTGGACGTGTCGCGGCTGGCCGCGGGCCGGCTGTCGCTGGAGCCCCGGGAACTGGACCTGGCGCAGATGGTGCGGCAGATGGCGGAGGCCTTCTCCGAGGAGTTCAACCGCGCCGGCAGCACGTTGTCGCTGCACGTGGACGGCCCCCTGCTGGGCGAATGGGATTCGCTGCGCCTGGAGCAGGTGCTGGTGAACCTGCTCTCCAACGCCGTGAAGTACGGCGGAGGTCAGCCGGTGGAGGTGTCGCTGGCCAGCGAGGGCCCCACGGCGGTGCTCGCCGTGAAGGACCAGGGCATCGGCATCTCCGAGGACGGCATGGCGCGCCTGTTCGGCAAGTTCGAGCGCGCGGTGTCGGAGCGGCACTACGGCGGTCTGGGCCTGGGCCTCTACATCACCCGTCAAATCGTGGAGGCCATGGGCGGCAGCATCACCGTGCGCTCCGCGCAGGGAAAAGGCTCCACGTTCATCCTCCGCCTGCCCACGCGGCCCCCGGTGCCCACCAAGGCCGCCGCGGGCGCGCGGTAGCTTCAAGACGCGAACCCTCGGGGCGCCCGTGCGTGGCACCCCGGGGGCTTGCCCGCGCTTCAGTTGCCGCGGAGGACCGTCAGGCCCTTGTCGGTGAGGACGTACAGCGCGGCCGGCGTCACCCGCGGGTCGTAGATGAGCTGCCGCACCCGGGAGCCGCTCACGTCCGCCACCTTCTCCAGCGTCTTCAGCGGCGTGAGGCGCCACAGGCCCGAGCGGTCCGTGCCGATGTAGAGCGAGCCGTCACCCGTGGCCGCCAGCGCGTTGATGTTCTGGAGCGCGGCGTTCTGCTCCGCGTTGGCGCCGGTCAGCCGGGTGCCCGTCTGGGCCTGATTGGAGGCCCACGTAATCGTCATCTCCCACAGGCCGTGGTCCTTGCTGCCCAGGTAGTAGCGGCCGTCGGTCGTCTGCTGGAAGCCGCGCCAGCTGTCGAACTCGCTGATGCTGTTGAGCTGGGGCAGGTAGGAGGACTCCACCTTCATCAGGTTGACGCGCTTGTCCATGTTGTCCCAGTCGCCGTGGCGGGGCGTCGGCGTGACGATGCCGAACATCCACTCGTTGGCGATGAGGACGTCCCCGTCCTGCGCGATGCCGAGCCCGTAGGTGTAGCCCGCCATCTGGCTGCCCTTCTCGTTGAGCCACACCGGGTGCCGGTGGGAGCTGTACTCCAGGCCGCGGATGCGAGTGACGCCGTGGTTGGAGCCCACGTAGACGTCGCCCTCGTCACGGCCGTGCATCACCGTCACGCAGCTCAGGATGCTGCGGTCCTCGTCGAAGTGGTGGTCGTTGCTGTTGCGGATGCCCAGGTTGTGCACGTCATCCAGCCGGCGCGGGCCTGTCTGCACGCGGGGATTGCCGTTCGCGTCCGTCGTGTTGCGCACCGACTGGTGCAGGTGCTCCTCGAGGACAATCTGCCCGCTGCCGTCCAGGCGCACCACGTCCACGTCACCCTGCCTGTAGTACTGGAGCCGGCGGTGGCTGTACGGGAAGCACGGCTGCGCCGGGTCGGGCTGGTAGCACTCGTTGGGGCTGACGATGTAGTTGGGTTGCAGGCCCGGGAAGTCCGGGTCCGCGCGCAGGTCGGTCGTGGCGTAGCCCACGTAGGCGCGGCCCGCGCTGCCACCACAGATGACAGTGGAGCCGGTGGCCGCCCGGTCCGGACCGAAGCCGCCCTGGGCCTGGCCAATGGGCGAGCGTGTCCAGACGACCTGCCGCGAGTCCGCGCGCAGCACGCCAATCCGGTCGCCATCCAGCAGCCAGATGTTGTGCGCGGCATCCACGCCCACCGCCTGCACCCGGGAGATGTTGTAGCGAGACGAGTAGTTCGTCACCGCGTCCGTCGGCCACGGTCCTTCTACAGGCCCGCTGCCCGCGTCCGGCTGTGGCTCCGAGCCCCCGTCGGGCTCCGAGCCCGCGTCTGGCTCCGTCCCCGCGTCCGGCTCCGTCCCCGCGTCCGGCTCCGTCCCCGCGTCTGGCTGCGTGCCGGCGTCGGGCTCTGGCCGCGTCACCGGTGGAATGTTGTCGATATCGTTGCCCGTCGTGGGGGACGTGGGCTCGTTCGAGCCACCGCATGCCCATGCCGTCATCACCACTGCCCCGAGACACCCGCCCCACAGTCGTCGATTCACCGCTTCCTCCTCCTGCGGGACGCACAGCAATTCGCATACCGGGCCTTGGACGCCTGGCCGCCCGGGAAACAGGGTCAGTGTGGGCAAAACGCTTCCCTGTCTGGAGAAGAAGAGGGCCTCGCGGTGACGAAAAACGAACGGGCCCGCCTCCAGTGTGGAAGCGGGCCCGTTCCGAGGCACGATGCGCGTGTCGCCAGGACTACCGCGTCGGCGTGCCGTCGAGCTCCTTGTCGACGGACTCATGCGGCTGCGTGCCCGCACCGCCGGTGCCCGGCTGCTTCTTCTTGGTGCCCTTGGGGCTGGTGGCGCGCAGCTCCAGCGCGACGACCTCATCGCCCTCCAACTGGAACTTCGCGCGCACCGAGGCGCCTTCCGGAATCTCATCCGTCTTGGCGACCTTCTTGCCGTCCAGCATCAGCACCGTCTTGTCACGCACGTCCAGGTCCGCGTCGGGCAGGCCCGGGCGGGACAGGCTCACGCCGTCCGCGGTGGCATCCTTGAGGGTGCCTTGCAGGCTCATGGCCTTGTCCATCTTGAAGGTGCCTTCATCCTCCGTCTGGACGCCCGTCACGTCCTTGGCGGCCTTGCCGATAGCGGGCCCCACTTCGGTGGCGTCCACGCCGGTGCTCTTCTCCGTACCGGGGCGGGGTACCTGCGTTTGCGACGGCTGCTGCTGCGCGAACGCGGCGCTTCCCACGCACAATGCGACTGCGGTGATGAGCTTCTTCATCATCCCTCTCCCTGGGTTCAGGTCGGTTGGACCGACTGCTGGGAGCAAGGGTGGGGCCGCTTCCTGCTCTCGCCAATCCAGGCCGAGTGCCCCAGCGGCGCCCCTGGCCGCAGGGCAGCCGGGCAGGCGCCCACGCTCAGTCGGGCAGCCGACTGAGCCGCTTCACCGCGTTGAGCGTCACTCAGTTGCAGCCGTCGCAGAGACCGCGAAGCTGCACTTCCACCGAGCGCTGGGACACCGCGCGGGGCACGCCCTTCGAGGACGCGATGCGGACCGACTCCTCCGGGAGGCAGGCCACGGTGCCGCAGTCGGTGCAGGTGAAGTGCGGGTGGCTGCCGCTGTGCCCCCCGCCCGCGCGCTTCAGTTCGAAGCGCCAGACGTGGTCGCCCAGGTCCGCCCGCACCACGAGCCCGGCCTCGGTGAGGTCCGTCAGGTTGCGGTAGATGGTCACCCGGTCGTAGCCCTCGTCACCCAGCGCGTCCACCAGGTCGGCGTGGCTCATCGGGGACGTGGCGTCCTCCAGCTCCCGCAACACCGCCACACGGGGCGCGGTGCTGCGCAAGCCCGCGGAACGAATCCGGTCCTGGAACTCAGTGAGCTTCGGCTGCACGGCACTTCTCTTTGCTCCCATGATGCCCTTTCGATAACCGATTTGACGGCCACTTTCACCCTGCTGAGACCTGGAGCGTTGAGTCCTCACGCTCCGCGTCATGCATCCCAGCGGGTCGCCCCCGACTCCTCGCGCATGCACCCGGTGTTGTATCTGCTTCCAATGCAATCTGGATGCAGAAGAATCTTCGTTGCCGCCGTGCTTGGGCGAACCGTGAGTTGAAGGTCCCGCCCCCGGTGCCTGGTGGCTGGCGTGTCTGGCGTCACCCGACGGCGGGGAGGGTGCGGGAAGCTGGAGCTCCGGAAGCCGCGCGGCATGTCACTGGGAAAGACCTCGGGGAGGGCGGGCTGGCCACAGGTGGCCCCTGCCTGCCCGGATGCGACTGTTGGCGGGATACCGCTGCCGCCGTGGATGCATCCGCCACGCAAGTGCGTTTCTGGAGGGAGGAGCCGAGGGCCGGCGACCGACGAGCGGTCATTTGCACCGGAGAACACTTGCCGCCGGACTGCTTGACTCGCTGCGTCCGGTGCCCAGACTGCGCCTCTTTCCTTCATCTGGGGTGTCCGGACGCCCTGGCCGCACGCTCGCCTTCGATTCGTCGTGATGACGCCCTCCCTCCTGCTCATCGAAGACGCCGGTGCCTCCCGGGAGCTCCAGGTGCTTGCCCTGGAAAGTCAGGGCTGGCGGGTCTGGGCTTCCGCGGACGTTCCGGGCGCGCTGACGCTGCTGCAGACGCAGTCGGTGCAGGTGGTGGTGGCGGCGGCCGGCCTGCTGATATCGGATGGGACGCACCTGGAGTCGCTGCGGAGCGCGCTGTCGCTGGCGGGCGCCCTGTTGCAAATCAGCGCCTTCCCCGCAGAGCGGGAGGCGCTGCGCCCGCTCGACCTGCCGGTGGAGCGCTACCTGAGCCGGCCCCTGTCGCTGGGGGCGCTGGTGGAAGGGGCGCGGCAGGCCTTCCCGCTGGAGGCGGCCGGGGGGCCGGAGGCACGGCGTCCGCGCGTGCTGGTGGCGGATGACGACCCGGTCTCCCGCAAGCTGGCGCAGCTGCACCTGGCGCCCTTCCGTTTCGACGTGGTGCTGGCGGCGGATGGCGCCACGGCGCTGGACCTGGCGCGGCGCCGCGGTCCGGACGTGGTGCTGGCGGACGTGCTGATGCCGGGCATGGACGGCTTCAAGCTGTGCCTGGGCTTCCGGCAGGACCCCAGGCTGGCCCGGGTGCCCGTCATCCTCACGCACACCATCGCGCCCGACGAGCTGGACTTGCGCATGGCCCACAACGTGGGGGCCAACGGCTTCGTGCGCAGGACGCAGGAGGGCGACGAACTGGTGGGCGCGCTGCTGCGTGAGCTGCGCGCCGGCGGGCCTGCCCACACGTCGCCCCCCGCGGACCTGAGCACCGAGGACCACCTGTACCGGATGGTGCGCCAGCTGGAGCGGCGGGTGGGGCTGCTGGAGCAGGCCGAGCGCACCGCCCGGGAGAGCGAGGCGCGCTACCGCCTGGTGGTGAGCGGCTCCTACGACGGCATCTGGGACTGGGACTTGCGCGGCCAGGCCTTCTACTGGAGTCCGCCGCTGCTGGACATGCTGGGGCTGGGGCCGGGGGACTTCGGCGGGACGTTCTCCGCCTTCCTGGAGCTGATTCACCCGGAGGACCGGCCGGACGTCATGGCCGCGCTGTCCGCGCACCTGGAGCGGGGCGCGCCCTATGACGTGTCCCTGCGGCTGCGGCACGTCACCGGCACCTGGCGCTCGTGCGTGAGCCGTGGCCGCGCGCTGCGGGACGCGCAGGGCCGCCCGGTGCGGATGGCCGGCATCATTGGCGACGTGACGGAGCAGCTGCGCCTCTACCGTGAGACGCAGGAGGCGGTGCGCGCGCGCGATGACTTCCTCAGCGTCGCGGCCCACGAGCTGCGCACCCCGCTGGCGGCGTTGCGGCTGCGCGTGCAGGGCGCCCAGGGCGTGCTGCGCTCGGGCCTGAGCAGCGGGACGGAGCGGTTGGAGCGCGCGCTGGATGCGGCGGACCGGCAGGTGCAGCGCCTGTCGGACCTGGTGGAGTCGCTGCTGGACGTGTCGCAGCTCCAGGGCGGCGCGCCCCGGCTGCACCTGGAGGACGTGGACCTGGCGCTGGTGGTGCGCGAGGCGGTGTCCCGTTCGGAGGATGCGGCGGCGCGCGCGGGCTGTCTGCTGGTGCTCAGTCCGCTGGAGCCCACGCCGGGACGGTGGGACGCGGCGCGCCTGTCCCAGGTGATGACGCACCTGTTGTCCAACGCGATGAAGTTCGGGCCGGGCAAGCCGGTGGAGGTGGCGCTGGAGTCCGGGCGGGACGTGGCGACGCTGATGGTGAAGGACCATGGCATCGGCATCGCGCCCGGGCGGCTGGAGAGCCTCTTCCGCCGCTTCGAGCGCGCCGTGCCGGTGCGGCACTACGGCGGGTTGGGCCTGGGCCTGTACCGGCTGCGCCGCATCGTGGAGGCGCATGGGGGCGGCGTGTCCGTGGACAGCACCCCCGGAGAGGGCGCCACGTTCCGCGTCCGTCTGCCGCGCGAGGGCCCTCCCGCGGTGAGGGACTGACGGCGTCTCTGTCGCTGAGTGACAGGTCAGGCAGGCGACAGCGTGGAAGGGGGGCCCCAGTCCGTCGCGCCCGGCCGTGCCCCGGGCCTCCAGGTGTCCCCCCTCACGCGAGGTGAGGGCGCCCAGGCCGGCGGCGTCCACACCGCAGGCGCGTTGGGACTGATACCGGCGGTCCCAGGTGGGGCACGGCGCTGCTGGGGACTGTCTGCCAGTGTGCGCTGTAACGGCCCCATGTCCGGCAATGTCTTTCAACTTCGCGGAATCGCTCTAGGTTCGGTGGCCGTTTCCAGGGGACGCCATGGCCGATGTGCTCGTCGTTGATGACAGCAAAGTGATGCGCGACATGGTGGTCGCGTGCCTGCGGCCCTATCCGGGCCTCACCTTCACCCATGCTTCCAGTGGCTTGGAGGCCATCGAGCGGCTGTCGCTCCAGCCGTATGACTTGCTGGTGCTGGACCTGAACATGCCGGACATCGGCGGCATCGAGGTGGTGGAGTTCGTGCGTGGGCAGGACCGCCTGCGCGAGCTGCCCATCATCATCGTCACCACGCGTGGGGACGAGGCCTCGCGGACGCGGGCGTTGGCGGCGGGGGCCAGCCGTTTCATGACGAAGCCCTTCACGCCGGACGCCATCCTGTCGGAGGTGCGTGGGCTGCTGGAGGGGAGGCGCGCTTGAGCGCGCCCGTGGACCTCGCGGACTTCCTTCCCGCCTATCTGGCGGAGGCGGAGGAGTTGCTGGGGATGGGGCACCGCCAGTTGCTGGCCATGGAGGCCAGCATCCGGCGGGGGCTGCCGCACCCGCGCGCCGTGCGCGAGCTCTTCCGCGCCGTGCACACCATCAAGGGCTTGTCGGCCATGGTGGATGTGGAGCCCATCGTCGACATCGCCCATTGGATGGAGACGTGCCTGCGCCACGCCGACCGGGCGGGGGGGCGCGTGCCCGAGGCCAGTGTGGAGCCGCTGATGGAGGGGCTGCGCGAAATCGAGCAGCGCGTCCGCCAGCTCGCCGCGGGCAAGCAGGCCGCGCCGGTGCCCCCGGGCCTGCTGGCTCGGCTGGAGGCCCTGGATGCCGAAGGCGCTCCGGACGGGAGCGCCGCGAAGGCCGCGCCCGCCGCGCTGGCGCTGGAGGAGGCGGTGGCCTCCCGGCTCTCCGCGGCGGAGCGGGAGCAGCTCACCACGGGCGCCACGGATGGCCGCCGCGCGGTGCGGCTGGACTTCATCCCCGGCGCGGACCGCGCCGCCAACGGCATCACCATCAACAGCGTGCGCGAGCGCGTGGCCCCGCTGGGCGAGACGGTGAAGGTGCTGCCCCTGTCGGGGCCCGCCGCGGGCGGTGGGGCGCTCACCTTCGTGCTGCTGCTGCTCACCGAGGCCTCCGACGCCGCGCTGCTGGAGGCCGCGGGGGGCCCGCCCGCGTCGGTGCGCCCGCTGGCCGTCGTCGCCCCCCGGACACCCGCCCTGGCGCCCTTGCCCGATTCGGCACTGGCGGACGAGGAGCCCGAGGAGGCGCGGCGTGGTGGCGGCTCCCTGCGGGTGGACGTGTCGCGCCTGGACGAGGCGCTGGAGCGGTTGGCGGCGCTCGTGGTCAACCGTTCGCGGCTGACCCGCGCGGTGGCGGCGCTGACGGCGGCCGGCGCACCCACGCGCGAGCTGCAGGCCATCCTCCAGGAGAACGCACGCCAGCTTCGCGACATGCGCACGGCCATCCTCCGCCTGCGCATGGTGCGGGTGGGGGATGTGCTGGAGCGGCTGCCGCTGCTGGTGCGCGGCCTGCGCCGCAGCACGGGCAAGTCGGTGCGGCTGGAGCTGGACGTGGGGGACGCGGAGCTGGACAAGGCCGTGGCGGACCGGCTGCTGCCCGCGCTGGTGCACCTGGTGCGCAACGCGGTGGACCATGCGCTGGAGTCGCCGGAAGCGCGCCGCGCCGCGGGCAAGCCGGAGGAAGGCGTGGTGCGCGTGGCCAGCCATGGCCGGGCGGGTGGGCTGCTGGACCTCACCGTGGCGGATGACGGGCGCGGCGTGGATGCGCGGGCGGTGGCCGCGCGCGCGGGCGTGCCCGTGCCTCCCACGCCGGACGCGCTGCTGGAGGTGCTCTGCCGGCCCGGCTTCTCCACCCGGGATGCCGCCAACGCGACCAGCGGGCGGGGCATGGGCATGGACATCGTCCAACGCATCATCGTGGACCAGCTGGGTGGCGAGCTGGGGATGGAGACGCGGCCCGGCGCCGGCACCACCTTCCGGCTCCGCGTGCCGCTCACGATTACGCTGCTGGACGCGCTCGTCTTCGAGTGCGCCGGGCTTCGCTACGCCGTGGCGGTGGGCTCCGTGGAGGAGCTCGTCGAGGTGGACGCCGCGCGGCTGGTATGGCCCGCCGGCGCGGGGGGCGTGGCCCTGCTGGAGCGCCGGGGGAGCTCGGTGCCGCTGATGGGGCTGGCCCGGCTGCTGGGGCGCGGGGAAGCGGACGGCCGCGGAGGTGCGGTGGCCAAGGCGCTGCTCGTGCGCCAGCGCGGTGAGCTGGTCGCGTTCGGTGTGGAGCGGCTGGTGGGACAGCAGGAAATCGTCCTGCGTCCGCTGGAGGACCCCTTGGTGCGCGTGCCCGGCGTGGTGGGCGCCACGGACCTGGGGGATGGGCGGCCCACGCTGGTGCTGGACCTGGCCGCGCTCGGGCTGGCGCGAGGTGGCGGCGCGCCGCACCGACGCAGGGCTTCCGTCCGGGAAGAGGGGCGCCTCGCATGAGCGTGCTGCATGTCGTGTTCAAGGTAGACGGAGCCGAGTACGTGCTGCCCGCGGCGGACGTGCTCCAGATGGAGTCCTTCACGGGGGCCACGCCCGTACCGGGCGCCGCGCCGCACGTCGCCGGGTTGGTGCAGGTGCGGGGACGCGTCATCCCGGTGGTGGATGCCCGCCTGCGCTTTGGCCTGCCGCCGGTGGAGCGCACGCTCGACTCCCGGGTGGTGGTGGCGCAGCTCGGCAGCCGGGTCGTGGGGCTCGTGGTGGACAGCGCCCGCGAGGTGCTGAAGCTGGACCCCCAGCAGCTCAAGCCGCCCCCTCCGCTGGTCGTGGAGGGAGCGCGCGGTTTCGTGAAGGCCGTGGCCCAGGTGGGCCCGCGCCTGGTGATGCTCATCGATTTCCCTCGGGTCATCGGGGAGGAGACGTTGGATGGCGACGGACAGCGGTAACGCAGGGGTGGCGCTGGAAGAGGCCCGTACCCTGGCCGAAGACGCGGCGCGCAGTGTCCAGGAGAGCGTGGGGTTGGTGCAGGCGGTGGAGGGGCTCGCGACGCGGCTGGCGGCCGGCGGCAACGAGCAGGCCGCGGCCTCCGAGCAGGTGCGCGCCGCCATCGAATCGGTGGCCGCGCACGTGGAGGAGACGGGCCAGTCCGTCCATGAGCTGGTGCGCTCGCAGCGCACGGTGAGCGACTCCGCGCGGGCCCAGGTGCAGGAGGCCGAGGCCACCGCGGGCACCCTCCAGGAGGTGAACGCCTCGGTGGCTGGCGTGCGCAAGGACGCCGCGCACCTGGCTGCCTCGGCGGACACCACGGCGGGGGCGCTGGAGGAGGTGTCGCGCTCGGTGAAGGGCGTGAGCGCCAACGCGGAGGAGCTGGCCGCCTCCAGCGAGGAGCTGCTGGCCTCCATGACGGAGATGAACGCCACCGTGGCGGACCTGGTGGCGCGCAACCAGGCCAGCGCCGCCGCCACCGAGCAGGTGGCCGCCACCGCCGAGGAGATGGCCAAGGGCATTGTCCGGCTGTCCACGGATTCGCAGGGGGTGGGCGAGCGCGTGGCGCAGGTGACGCAGGCGGTGACGGGAATGGTCCGCTCCCTGGCCGAGGCGTCCCGGGACGCCACGGCCATGGCCTCCAGCGTGGAGGACACGGCGGCCACGGTGGAGGAGCTGGCGCGCAGCGTGAAGGGCGTGGCGGAGAACGCCCGGACGCTGGAGACCCACTCCGCCAGCACCGCGTCCTCCGTGGAGGAGGTGGCCGCCAGCGTGGAGGAGGTGGCCGCCACGGCGGAGAAGAACGCGGCGACCGTGGAGGCCAACGCGGCCACCATCGAGCAGCTCGCCCGCTCCGCGCAGACGGTGGCGAAGGCCTCCGAGCAAATCAATTCCCTGGCGGCTGGCAGCGCCACGGCCTCCGCGCAACTGGAGGCGTCCACGCGGCGGGTGGCGCAGATGATGGAGGAGGCGCGCACCACCGCCGAGCGCGTGGGGAGCACCGCGCGGGAGGGTGGCGCCACGGTGGCGCGCTCCATCGCCGGCTTTGGCCGTATCCGCGAGTCCATTGTCGGGTCGGCCGGGGTGATGAAGGAGATGGGGCGGCGCGCCGAGGAGATTGGCGACATCGTGCAGACCATCAACCTCATCGCGGACCGCACGAACCTCTTGTCCCTCAACGCCAGTATCGAGGCGGCGCGCGCCGGTGAGCACGGCCGGGGCTTCGCGGTGGTGGCGGAGGAGATTCGCGCGCTGGCGGACCGCGCGGCGGCGGCCAGCGCGGACGTGGCGAAAATCGTCCGGGGCCTGCAGACGACGGCGCGCGAGGCGGCCACCGCTTCGGGCGAAGGCGTGCGGGCGGCGGACGAGGGTGCGGCGCTGGCAGGGGATGCCGAGCGCGCGCTGGCCACCATCCTCAAGGGGGTGGAGGACCTGGGGAGCAACGTGCGCGAGGTGTCGCGCGCCTCCAGCGAGCAGGTGCAGGCCACGCAGGCGCTGGTCCAGGGCACCGCGAAGGTGAGCGAGCAGGGACGGGCCATCGCCATATCCGCGGCGGAGCAGGCGCAGGCCGCCCAGGCGCTGGCGCAGGGCGGCGCGGAGATGCGGCGCATGTCGCGGCAGACGATGCAGGCCACCTCCGAGCAGGCGCGCGCGCTGCGCGACGTGGTGCGCTCCAACGGTCAGCTCGCGGAGGCGACACAGAAGGTGTCGCGCGCCGTGCAGGAGCAGGCGGTGGCGGCGGCGGACCTGGCCAAGGGCACCTCCCAGATGCGTCAGCTCGTCCAGGGCGTGAGCGGGGTGGTGAGCACCCAGAGCCGTGACGTGGCGGGGGTGGGCACGTTGGTGCAGGAGGCGGCGGCGTCCACCCAGCGCACCCTGGTGGGGCTGGCCGAGCAGGCCACGGCCGCCCAGGAGGTGACGCGGGCCATGGAGGAGACGCGCAAGCAGGTGGCCCAGTCCGCGCGCGGCATGACGGAGCAGGCCCGCGCCCTCAAGCAGAGTGAAACGGCCAGCCGCCAGGTGGCGAAGCTGGCCGCGTCGGTGACGCGGGCCGCGGAGGAGCAGTCGAAGGCGCTCAGCGGGCTGGTGCGGGAGGCGGACGAGGTGCGGCGCGTGGCGCGGCAGACGTCGCGCGCGCTGGACGAGCAGACGGAGGCGCTCGGTGCGCTCACGGCCTCCGCCAGCCGCCAGGCCACGGGCGTGGCCGTGGTGGCACGCGCCAGCGCGGAGGCGACGGCGGTGATGGAGGGCCTGGCCAAGAACGTGGAGGAGATTCGCCTCCGGGCGCGGGACATCACCACCGCCACCGCGCAGCAGGCGCGCGCGACGGCCACCACCGCCACGGAGGTGCAGGAGGTGGCGGGCCGGCTGGCCCACCTCACGCGGCTGCAGGGCGCGCAGTCGGAGAGCCTCGCCCGGCTGCGAGGCGCGCTGGGCGGCGCGAAGGACAACCCGGAGGTCGCGGCGGCCTCGCCGCGGGAGCAGCGGGCATGACGGCCGCATCCTCGACGTCGGTGCACCCGCTGACGCTGTCGGCGGAGGACCGCTCCCAGGTGGATGAGGTGGAGCAGCTCGCCCAGCGCGGCGCCGCCAGCCTGGCGCTGCTGGTGGGCGGGCTGGATGCCCAGAGCTGGGCGGTGCGGCGCGCCGTGGTGGGCGCCCTGGCGAAGCTGGGGACGCCCGCGGTGGCGCCGCTGCGCGACGTGCTGCTCCACCGCCGCGACAGCGAGGCGCGACTGGCGGCCGCCGTGGAGGCGTTGGTGGCCTCCACCGGTGATGTCGAAGGCACGCTGGAGGCGCTGGGGGAGGACGCCAACCCCGCCATCGTCTGTGACGTCGCCCAGGTGCTGGGCCGGCGCCGCAGCCGGCGCTCGGTGCCGCTCTTGTCCCGGCTCACCGTGCACCCGGATGACAACGTGGCGGTGGCGGCCATCGAGGCGCTGGGCCGCGTGGGCGGCGGCGCGGCGGTGGACGCGCTGCTGGCGGCGCTGGGCAGCGGGAACTTCTTCCGCATCTTCCCCGCCATCGACGTGCTGGGCCGGTGTGGAGACCCCGTGGTGGTGCCCGCGCTGCTGGGCCTGTTGCCCGACCCCTTCTACACCCTGGAGGCGGCGCGGGCGCTGGGGCGCACCGGTCAGGAGGCCGCGGTGCCCTCGCTGGTGGGGCTGCTGCGCAAGGGCAATGACGCGTCGGTGCGCGCGGCGGCGGTGGCGCTGGTGGACATCCACGAGGCCCAGGTGCAGCGCTTCGGTGGCTCGCGCACCGTGCACACCGCGGTGCGGGGGCCGGAGTCGGCGGTGCTGGGACGGCGGCTGTCGCAGTGTGTCCCGAGCGCGGACACGACGGAGAAGACGGCCCTCGCACGCCTGCTGGGCTGGGTGGGTGGGCAGGACGCCGCATTCGGGCTGCTGAAGCTCCTGGACGGGCCGGACCCGTCGGTGGCGCGCGCGGCGGCCGGCGCGCTGTCGGAGCTGGGCGCGGACGCGGACACCCAGATTCTCCAGGCGCTGCGCGAGGGCGACAGCCTCCGGCGCCGCGTGCTGTTACCGCTGGTGGGCCGCAGGTCCGCGGCGGTGCCGGACGTCATGTCGTGCCTGGAGGACCGGGACGCGGCGGTGCGCGCCCTGGCGGCGGACACGTTGTCCCGCATTGGCAGCCCGGCCGCGGTGCCGGCCCTGTTCGAGCGGTTGGTGGACGAGGACCTGCGCGTGGTGCAGGCCGCGGTGGGGGCCATCCAGTCCCTGGGCAGCGACACCACGGAGAAGCTGGCGTTGCAGGCGGCCCGCTCCCCCGACGCGCGCCTGCGCCGCGCGGCGCTGCGCATCATCTCCTACTTCGGCTATTCCAAGGGACTGGAAGTGCTGCTCCAGGCCATGCGGGACCCGGATGAGCGCCTGCGCGACGCGGCCATCTACGGCCTGCCCTTCATCGAGGACCCGCGCGCGGTGGACGCGCTGCTGACGGCCGCCAGCCACGAGTCGGAGCGCACGCGCGCGGCGGCCATGCGCGCGCTGGGACAGACGGAGAAGGAGGCGCGCACCACCTCCGCGCTGCTGCGTGGCCTCAACGACCGCGACCCCTGGGTGCGCTACTACGCGTGCCAGGCGCTGGGGAAGCTGAACGAGGAAGCCGCCGCGGACGCCATCGTCGCGCTGGCGGACGACGCCGCGGGCCAGGTGCGCGTGGCGGTGGTGGACGCGCTGGCGCACATGCACACGGAGAGCGCGATGTCGGCGCTCCAGCGCGCGGCGGCCAGCGCGGACGCGGATGTGCGGCGCGCCGCCCTGCTAGGGCTGGGCGTGGGCCGGCGGCCGGACGCGCTGCCCGTGCTGCTGGAGGCGGCGAAGTCGGAGGACGCGGCCACGCGGCTCGTCGCGCTGTCCGCGGTGGCTGAATACGAGGCGCCGGAGACGCTGCCCGCGCTGCTGCATGCCGCGGGTGACGGCGACGACAGCGTGCGCAGCGCCGCGGTGGGCTTCATCGCCACGCGCCCCGGTGTCCCGGCCACGCAGGCCCTGGTGTCCCTGCTGGGGGACATGACGCTGCGCGAGCGGGTGGTGAGCGCCTTGGCGCTGCCCCTGGAGGGACGGCTGCCGGGACTGCTGGCCGCGCTGGAGGCGGCGGACGAAGTCACGGCGCCGCTGCTGGTGGCGGCACTGGCCCGGATGCGACGGGCGGACGCGCGCGCCGCGCTGATGCAGCTCCTGGTGTCCGCCAGTCCGGCGGGCCGTCGCGCCGCGGTGCCCGCGGTGGCGGCATTGGGGACGTTGGAGGCACGCGAGGCGCTGGAGCGCGCCTCCAATCAGGACGAGGACCCCGAGGTCCGGAGGGCCTGCCGGCTGGTGCTGAGCCGCTGACGCCCCGCCATGTTCTCACTGCCCATGTCTCCCCAGGTGTTCGCCATCCTGGCCGCGCTCATCGAGCAGCGCTCCGGGGTGCACTACGCCCCCGAGGACCGGGAGCTGCTCGCCGACAAGGTGGCGCCCCGCGCGCTGGACGCGGGCTTCGACTCGCTGCTCGACTACTACTATTTCCTCCGCTACGACCCGGCGGGCTCCGAGGCGCTGGACGCGCTGGTGGACTCGCTGCTGGTCCACGAGACGTATTTCTTCCGGGAGGCCCTGCCGCTGCGGGTGCTGGCCGAGGACCTGCTGGTGCCCGCCGTGCGCGCCGGACGGCGGCCCCGCGTGTGGAGCGCGGCCTGCTCCACCGGAGAGGAGCCCCTCACGCTGGCGATGATGCTCGCGGAGTTGGGCGTGCTCGACGAGGTGGAGCTGCTGGCCAGTGACTTGAGTGCCCGCGCGCTGGAGCGGGCCCGCACCGGGGAGCACAACCTGCGCTCCCTGCGCGCGCTGCCTCCGGGCGTGGAGGGCCGGTGGCTGGAGACGCGCGAGGGGCGCCCACGCGTCCGGCCGGAGTTGGTGCGCGCGGTGGACTGGCGGCGCGTCAACCTGGTGGATGCCAGCGCGGTGGCGCAGCTGGGCACCTTCGACGCCATCCTCTGCCGCAACGTCCTCATCTACTTCCAGGACGACACCGCGCGCCGCGTGGTGTCGTCCCTGACGCGCGCGCTCGCTCCGGAGGGACACCTGCTGGTGGGGACCTCTGAGTCCCTGATGCGCTTCGGCACCGCGCTCGCCTGCGAGGAGCGGCGCGGCGCCTTCTTCTATACCAAGGCAAGGCCATGACGGTGGTGTCTCCCATTCGCGTGCTGGTGGTGGATGACTCCGCCTTCGCCCGCAAGGTGCTGCGGCAGGTGCTCTCCAGCGCGGAGGGTTTGGAGGTGGTGGGCGTCGCGCGCGACGGCCTGGACGCGCTGGAGAAGGTGGCCGAGCTTTCTCCGGACGTGCTCACGCTGGACCTGGTGATGCCGGGCCTGGACGGGCTGGGCGTGCTGCGCGCGCTCGCCTCCAGCGCCGCCGCGCCCCGCGTGGTGGTGGTGAGCAGCGCGGGCGAGGAGAGCGAGCTGGCGGTGGCCGCGCTCCAGGCCGGCGCGGTGGAGCTGGTGAACAAGCCCACCGCGCTCGCCACCGAGCGGCTGTATGAGCTGGGCGGCGAGCTGGTGGCGAAGGTCCGCACGGCCGCGGGCGCGGTGGCTCGCGCGCCGCCGGAGCCGGCGCCGTCGCCGGAGGCCTCCTCCGCGCCAGTGGCTCGCGCGGCCGCGAAGAGCCTGGTGGTGGTGGGCACCTCCACCGGCGGCCCGCAGGCGCTCACCCGCCTGCTGTCCGAGCTGCCCGTGGACTTCCCCGCGCCGCTGGCGCTCGCGCTCCACATCCCCACGGGCTACACGGAGGCGGTGGCCCGGCGCCTGAACGCGCACTGCGCGCTGGAGGTGTTCGAAGCGGTGGACGGGCTGGAGCTGCGGCCCGGCCGCGTGGTGTTGGCGCGGTCCGGGCAGCACCTCAAGCTGGAGCGCCATGGGCCGGTGACGCTCGCTCGGCTGGACCGGCAGCCGCTGCGCACGGCGCACCACCCCAGCGTGGACGTCCTCTTCGAAAGCGCCGCGCGAAGCTGGGGCTCGGACGTGGTGGGCCTGGTGCTCACTGGCATGGGGGACGACGGCGTCGCGGGCGCCCGGGCCATCCGCGAGGCCGGAGGCACCGTCCTCACGGAGAGCGAGTCCTCCTGCGTGGTGTACGGCATGCCGCGCGCCGTGAAGGAAGCCGGGCTGGCCACCGCCAGCGCTCCGCTGGAGGGCATGCTGGCGCTGCTGCGGCGTCATGTGCGCTGAAGGCCGACCTTTCTAAAGACGGGTGGGTGATGGTTCCGGAGGGCCGGCTGGGTCAGGATGGCCGGCATGCTCCGATACGCCGCTGACCGCCGGACGATGCTGTGGTGTCTGGCCATGCCCGTGGTGGCCCTGTCGATGTACGTGGCCCCCGGGTGGATTCCCTATCTCTGCCCCCTGGCGTGCTACCTGGCGCTGTCGGCAGGCGTCATCGCGCACAACCACAACCACTGCCCCACCTTCCGCAACCGGAAGCTGAACGAGGCCATGGGCATGTGGCTGTCGCTCTTCTACGGGTACCCCACCTTTGTCTGGATTCCGACGCACAACCTCAACCACCACAAGTTCGTGAACAAGGCGGGCGACGCCACCATCACCTGGCGCTACTCGAAGAAGCACAACTTCCTGGTGGCCTTCCTCTTCCCCTTCGTCTCCACGTACTGGCAGCAGGAGCCGACGAAGGCGTTCATCGACAAGGCGCGCGAGCGCAACCGTCCGCTGTACCGCCAGATTCTCACCCAGTACGCCGTCTGGGGCGGCACGCACGCGGCGCTGCTGGGGCTGGCCATGGTGATGCACGGCGTGGCCGGCGGCGCGCGCATCTGGGCGTTCGCCTTCCTGGTGCCGGCGCTCTTCTCGCTGTGGACCATCATGTTCTTCAACTACATCCAGCACGTCCACACGGACCCCTGGAGCGAGCACGACCACAGCCGCAGCTTCACCGGCCGCCTCATCAACTTCTTCCTCTTCAACAACGGCCTCCACGCCGTGCACCATGAGACGCCGGGCCTGCACTGGAGCCTGCTGCCCCAGGCGCACGCGAAAATCGAGGCCGCCATGGACCCGGCCCTCAAGCCGGTGAGCTTCTTCGCCTGGTGCTTCCGCTCGTACGTGGTGGCCCCCTTCCTGCCCCGCTTCGGCACGGCGCAGGTGGGGCGCGCGCCCTATGAGCCGCCCGCGGGTGTCGCGCTGGACGTGCGCTTCGGGGACGACCTGCAGGCCGTCGACTCGGGCGTCAACGTCGCCCGCGTCTGACGCGCCTTCGTGGCGCCGTGGACACCGGCTGCGGCCCCAGTCGGAGGCCGGTGTCCTTTATTTCCCATCTGTCTTTGGAATCGGACCCAGGGGGATTTTCTCTGACTGGCCGTTTCTCATACTTCGAAGTCGCAGGATGAGCGCGGTGGGCGGGCCGGGGGGGACGAAGACACGGGAGGCTCCGCATGATGACGGCTCCAGGACGCGTGCGTCCTTCACCAGGGCCGGTGGAAGCAGCGCCGCGGGTGCTGTGTGTGGGGGCCACGAGCGAATCCTGGTTGGCGCTGTCACGAGCCCTGCGTCCCTTGCGCTGCGTGGCCTTGCAGGTGCCTTCCCTGGAGTCCGCCTTCCTGGAGGTGCAGCACACGCGGCCTTCCCTGGTGCTGGTGCACTGGCGGCAGTTGGTGGCCGGCGCGGGCATGGGCCTGCGCGCGCTGAAGCTGCGCCTGGGGGGGGATGGTCCGCCGGTGGTGCTGGTGGCGGAGCCGGAGACGCCCGCCGAGGTGCTCGAGGTGGGCGACGCGGAGGGGGTCGAGGACTGTCTGCTGTCGCCCCTGCGCACGCACGAGCTGCGCGCGCGGTTGGCGATGCTGGCGGGTGGCGGCGTCCCGGCCGCGCCGGTGCGTGCATCCCGTGTGCGTTCGCGCCTGCTGCTGCTGGCCGGCGCCAGTGGCCCCCTGGCGTGGAGCGGGCTGGGCGCCCTGCTGGAGGCGTGTGGTCATCGCATCCTCTACAGCGCCACCGTGGGCGGTGGCGCCGCGCGCGTGGCCGAATACGGTGAGCGGCCTGACCTGGTGTTGTCTCGGGAAGGCGGGCCAGGTGTGCCCCGGGGCCTGCCCTCTCCACGGTTGCAGCCGCTGCTGGCGGGGGTGCCGTCGCTCACGCTGGACGCGGCCGCGCCGGTGCGTCCGGCCTCGTTGCTGCCTCGCCTCCACGCGCTGTTAGGACGGGAGGACGCCTCGCTGCGTGTCGAGGCGCGGGTGCGTTTCTGCTGTCCGGTGTCCTTCGGCGAGGCGGGGCCGCGCGGCGCGGAGTGGCGCTCCGGCGTGTCCAGCGCGCTGAGCCCGGGCGGCCTCCTGGTGCGCACGCTGGTGCCGGCGAAGGCGGGGACGGCGGTGGAGCTGCACATCCTGCTGCCCACCCTGGGCGAGCGCCTGGAGACACACGGCGTGGTGGCCTGGGCCCACGCCTACGCGCCTCGCAACGGCGTGTCCCACCCCTACGGCATGGGCGTGCGCTTCCTGGGCATGGGCCCACCGCGCCTCATGCAGTTGCGCCAGCTGTGCCAGGCGGAGGTGCGCCCGTGACAGCGCAAGGCGCACCGAGGCGCAAGAAGGTCCTGCTGGTGGATGACTCGGACACCGTCCTGTTGCTCCAGCGGATGCTGCTGGCGGAGCTGGGCCACGACGCCATCGTCGCGCGGGACGGGCTGGAGGCGCTGGCGCGCGCGGAGCAGGAGCGGCCGGACCTCGTCTTCCTCGACGTGCTGATGCCGCACCTGGACGGGCTGGAGACGTGCCGCCTGCTGCGCGACCGGGAGCCGACGCGGCGCACGCCCATCATCCTCTGCAGTGCGCGCGCCGAGGCGCGCAGCGTGCGCGCGTGCTTCAACAGCGGCTGCAACGACTTCGTGGCCAAGCCCTTCGACGGCGCCGCGCTGGTGGCCCTGCTGCGGCGCTACCTGGACTAGTCGCGCGGGCTTCCGGTGGGAGGCTGGGGCGGCCGGGCCGGCATGGAGCGGCGCGGCAGCGTCACGGTGAAGGTGGTGCCTTCCGCCTCATCGGAGCGGACCTCGATGGTGCCGCCGTGCGCCTGGACGATTTCCCGGACGATGAAGAGCCCCAGCCCGTAGCTCATCTTCAGCGTGCGCGAGCTCTGGGGCCCGCCGCGGAAGGGCTCGAAGAGGTGGGGCAGCAGGTTGTCCGGAATGGGGCGGCCGGCGTTGTGGACCTCCAGCACCACCCGGGTGCGCAGCCCGCGCGCCGTCAGCCGCACCGGCGTGTCCGGCGGGCTGTACTTGAGCGCGTTCTCCACCAGGTTGGACGTCACCTGCGCCAGCCGATCCGGGTCCCACACGCCCTGGGTGTTGCCCTTGGGGTCCACCTCGACGGTGCGCTGGGGGAAGGCCACGCCGAACTCGTGGGCCACCTTGGCCACCAGGTCCTTCAGGTCCACCGGCCGGGGCTCAATGGCCACGCCGCCCATCAGCCGCGTGCGCGTGAAGTCCAGCAGCAGCCGGGTGAGCCGCTCGATGCGCACCGCCGCGGTGGCGATGCGCTGACTGGTGCGCTGCGCATCCTCGTCGGTGCCGCCCGCGGCGAGCACGCGCGACCAGTTCATGATGGCGCCCAGCGGGCTGCGGATGTCATGGGTGACGATGCCCATGAGCTGCTCCTGGAACTCGGAGTGCCGCCGGGCCTCCTCTTCCGCCCACTTGCGCTGGGTGATGTCGCGGCTGATGCCGAACAGGCCAAACACCTTGCCCTCGGCGTCACGCAGCACGCCCTTGGTGGACAGCCACACGCGCGGCCCGTCCACGCCCGGCTGCGCGTCCTCGTAGGTGACGGTGCGGCCGAAGGCGAACACCTCGCGGTCGTTCGCCGCGTTGGTGCGCGCCACCGCCGGGTCGAACAGCTCGAGGTCCGTGCGCCCCACCACGTCCTCGGCGCGGTAGCCCACGGCCTTCGCGCCCGCCGCGTTCATCATCGTGAAGCGGCCGTCCAGGTCCTTCGTGTAGACGGCGTCCGTGGTGCCTTCGAGGATGGCGCGGAACACCTCGCCGTTGCGGCGCAGCGCCTCGCGCCCCTTGCGCTCCTCGGTGATGTCGCGGCAGTGCACCAGCAGGCCGCCCTCCACCGGGCGCACGCGCACGTCGAGGCAAATCTCCGCTCCCGGCCAGGCGTGCTCGTAGCGGACGGAGGGCTGCTCGGAGACGGGCTGCTCGAAGTGCAGGTGACGGCTCAGCTCCAGCAGCTCCGGGCACACCCGGCGCACGTCGTCCTGCAACCGCGCCGCGTCGCCGAGCAGCCGGGCCATGTCTGGATTCACGTACGCCAGACACCACCGCGCATCGAGCAGGAAGAAGGCGTCCGGGAGCGCCTCCAGGAGCGTTTGCAGCAGCTCGGGGGAGAGTGCCTCGGCGGAAGGCTCGGCCAGGGGACGCTGGCGCTTCTTGGCGGGGGTGGGGGGCATGCCTCTTCGGTTTCAGCGGTGGGAACGGAACCATACCCCGCTCTCCGCCCCGCGCGATGCCAGGCAGGCATCAGCGCGCTGTGTGTCGCCCCCGTTGCCTGGAAGGGAGGCGACCCCCGCCTCCAGGGTGCATCCGTGACAGAGGAATGCGACCCGGGTGGATGCAGCCTGGGTGAAACAAGAATTTCAGGAAGTCACTTTCGAGGGAGGGTGGAGAAAGTCAGGCAGGCGGTGGCTCACGAGGTTCTGTCGGGGTGCTCCGCTTCGTCCTTCTCGAAGAGGCTCTCCAGCTCTTTGCGAGCTTTGTCGGCCAACTCCACGAGCTTTTGCTCGTCGCGGTGGAACCGGGCCGTCTCGCGCAGGAGGCGCTCGTCGTGTTCCATCATCCGTTCCTGGGCGCGCCGGCTCTCCGAATACGTGAGGCCCAGCTCCTGGAGCACCCCGGTGCCCATCTCCAGGCTGTCGAGAAACGTCTCACGCATCACCCGGTCGATTCCCATGTCCAGCAGCTCGTAGGCGTGCACGCGGTTGCGCGCGCGGGCGAACAAGATGAGGTGGGGGAAGTGTTGCTGCACGGCCCGCGCGGTGCGCAGGGACGCCTCGATGTCGTCGATGGCGAGCACGAACACCTTCGCCTTGTCCGCGCGGGCCGCGCGCAGCAGGTCCAGACGTGAGGCGTCTCCGTAGAAGACCTGGCTGCCGAAGCGCTTCATGAAGTCAATCTGCTCCGGGCTGGCGTCAATCGCGGTGAAGCCGATGCGCTTGGCGCGCAGCAGGCGGCCCACCACCTGCCCCACGCGGCCGAAGCCGGCGATGATGACGGGGTTGTCCTCCGTGGGCGCCACGTCGAACTCGCGCCCCGAGGCTTTCGGCTGGAAGCGCGGGCGCACCCAGCGCTCGTGCGCGGCATACAGCACCGGCGTGGTGGCCATGGACAGGCCCACCACCACCACGAGCAGCTCCGACAGCGAGCGCTCCATGACGTGCTGGGCGGTGGCGAGCGAGAAGAGCACGAAGGCGAACTCACCGCCCTGGGAGATGACGACGGCCAGGTCGAGCGCCGGCTCACGCCGCCCCAGGGCCATCCGCCCCAGCCCGTAGAGCACCGCGCCCTTGAGGGCCACCAGCCCCAGCACCAGCCCGAAGACGAGCAGCGGCTTCTGGAGGATGAGGCTCAGGTTCACGGACATGCCCACGCTGATGAAGAACAGGCCCATCAGCAGGCCCTTGAAGGGCGCCAGGTCCGCTTCCAGCTCGTGGCGGTACTCGGAGTCCGCCAGCAGCACGCCCGCGAGGAAGGCCCCCAGCGCCATGGACAGGCCCACCGCGTTGACCAGCGACGCGGTGCCCACCACCAGCAGCAGCGCGGTGGCGGTGAACAGCTCCTGGCTGTGGGTGGCGGCCACGGCGCGGAACACCGGGCGCACCAGGTAGCGGCCGCTCAGCACCACCGCCAGCAGCACGCCCACGTCCTTCAGGAGCAGGAGCCACACCGGCCCCGGGGAGGGCGCGCCGCCGTCACCCAGCAGCGGCAGCAGGGCCAGCAGCGGCACCACGGCCAGGTCCTGGAAGAGGAGGATGCCGAAGGCCAGCTGGCCATACGGCGTGGTGAGCCGGTTGCGCTCGGCCAGCAGTTGCAGCGCGAAGGCGGTGGAGGACAGCGACAGGCCAAAGCCCGTGACGATGGCCGCGCCCCACGTCAGGCCACACAGCAGGCCCACGCCGGCCAGCAGCGCGCCGGTGAGCAGCACCTGCGCGCCGCCCAGGCCGAAGACGGAGCGGCGCAGCGCCCACAGCCGGCTGGGCTGCAGCTCCAGGCCGATGACGAACAGCAGCAGCACCACGCCCAGCTCCGCCACGTGGAAGATGTGCTCCACGTCGCTGATGAGCTTCAGTCCCCAGGGGCCAATGACGGCGCCCGCCGCCAGGTAGCCCAGCACGGAGCCCAGTCCGAGCCGCCGCGAGAGAGGAACCGCCAGCACCGCCGCCGCGAGGAACACGAGCGCCTGCTGCAGGAAGGACATGCGGCTTCCTTGCACGGACGTCCGCGTGGCGGCAATTCGGCGCGGGCGCGGGGCCCCGCGGGCTCAGGCGTCCGTGGCCCTGCGTGCAAGCGGCGGGTGTACAGCGTGGGACGCCGAGGCGCCCGCGGAGGGCAGGGTGAAGGTGAACACACTGCCTTCGCCCAGGGTGCTCTCCGCCTGGATGCCACCGCCATGGGCTTCGACGAGCCCCTTGGCGATGGCCAGGCCCAGTCCGGTGCCGCGGCTGGCCGCGTCGCGGGCCTGCCAGTAGCGGTCGAAGATGTGGGGCAGCGCGTCCGGAGCGATGCCGGAGCCGGTGTCGCGCACGTGGACGGACACCTCACCGCCGCGCGCCTGGGCGCCCAGCATCAGGTCGCCCCCCGCGGTGGTGAACTTCACCGCGTTGCCCAGCAGGTTGCCCAGCACCTGGAGCACCCGCACCTTGTCGCAGCGCACGCGCACGTCCGCGGCGGGGAGCTCCACGGACAGGTGCAGGCCCTTGGCCTCCGCCAGCGGACGGATGGAGTCCAGCGCCTCGGTGAGCAGCCCCGCCACGCCGTGCTCGCCCCACTCCAGCGGCAGGCCGCCCGCCTCCAGCCGGCCCCAGTCGAGCAGGTCGGAGATGAGGCGCGACATGCGCTCGGTGGCGTCCTGGATGCGGGTGGCCTGCTTGGCCACGCTTTCGCCGCCCGGCTTCGCCCCCGCGCCGCGCAGCAGCAGCGCGGCGCCCAGCTGCACCACGCCCAGCGGGTTCTTCAAGTCGTGCGACACCACGGCCAGCAAGTCCTCACGGGCTCGCGCCGCGCGCCGGGACTCACCCACCAGCCGCGCGTTGTCGATGGCGAGGCTGGCGCGCAGGCACAAGTCTTCCGCCAGCGCCAGGTCGTCCGGGCCGTAGCGCCGCCCGGAGCCCGAGGACACGAAGGTGACGGCGCCCAGCGTGTGGCCGCGCGCGCGCAGGGGCACAATCATGTACGAGCGCGCCTGGAGCAGCCGCAGCAGCGCGGGGTGCGCGGGCTCCGCCGCGGCGGCGCGCAGCAGGGAATCCGTCACCGCCGGCACCAGCTCCGGCTCTCCGGTGCGCAGCACGCGCAAGAGGCCCACGGCGGCGTCGTCCCGCAGCTCGGTGCGGGTGGGCAGCGCGCCCGAGCGCTCCTGCTGCGTCGGGTCCAGGCAGGCCGCCGCCACGCGCGTCACCCAGGGGCCCTGCTCCAGCGCGTCCACCAGGCACCAGTCCGCCAGGTCGGGCACCGCCAGGTGCGCCAGCAGCGTGTACATGCCCTGCGGGTCCGGCGGGTGGGTGAAGAGCGTCGTCATCGCCTGGTAGAGGAAGGAGCGGCGGCGCTCGGCCTGCTCCACCTCCGCCCGCGCGGCCAGCTCCAGCTCCATGGCGCGGGAGAACACGGCCTCCGCGTCGGTGAGGGCGCGCGCCGTCACCAGCACGCAGCCAGGCCCCCCATCCTCCGAGGGCAGGGGACTGAGCGTCAGCGCGTGACTCCGGGGGCCCGTCTGCGTGGCCCAGGGGGCTTCCAACTGGCAGGTGTCTTGAATGAGCATCACCCGCGCGCGCGCCGTCTCCAGCCGCGCCAGCTCCTCGGGCGGGAAGCCCAGCTCCCCCCAGTGCCTGCCCTCCAGCTCCTCGGGGAGCCGGCCCACCGTCCTCGCGCCCGCCTGGCTGCACACCAGGACCCGCCCCGTCTCATCCAGGACGTAGGACGGGTCGGGGAGCGCGGCGAAGACGGTGGCGAGGGATGCGGGGAGTCGAGCTGCCATGAATGAGGACGGGCTGGAAGGGGCCCCCATCATGACACCGCACGGGCGCCGGACCATCCCGGCACCGGGAGAATCCTGTGGATGTTTTAAAATCCAATGTTCTGGCGCGTGTAACTCAGGCTCCCCCGTTACCCCGGAAAGCCGAGGTGAGCCGGCTCGACAGGTCGGGCAGGGCGACGACTTCGTGGGCCAGGTTGGCGCCCACCACCACGCCGGGCATGCCGTAGACGACGGAGGACTGCTCGTCCTGGGCCAGGATGCGGCCTCCGGCGCCGTGGAGTTCGCGCACGCCCTCCAGTCCGTCCTGGCCCATGCCGGTGAGGATGACGGCGAGCGACGCGGGCCCGTAGGCGCGGGACACCGAGCGGAACATCCACGTCGCGGACGGCCGGAAGCCATTCACCGGCGCGGCCCGGGAGACCTCCGCCCGGCCCTCGCCTCGCACGCCGAGGTGGCGATCATCCGGCGCCAGATACACATGCCCGGGGAGCAGGGGCTCGCCATCCTCCGCCACCTTCACGGGCAAGGGCCCCGCGGTGCGCAGCCACTGCGCCAGGCCCTCGCTGAAGCCAATGGCGATGTGCTGCACCACCAGCAGGGGGACGGGGAAGGTGGCGGGCAGCTCGGACAGGAGGCGGAAGAGCGCCGCCGGACCGCCCGTGGAGGCGGCCAGAGCCACCACGCCGGGGCGCGTGGGCGACACGGGCGGCGCGGGCGGGGTGGGCACCGGCGCGAGGGGCGTGGCGCGGTCCGGCCAGCGGCGCACCACCTTCACCTCGGCCATGGCCTTGAGGGTGTCGCGCAGGCGGCGGCTCTCCGCGTCGAAGTCCGGGGACTCCGGGCCCAGGGGCTTCTGGAGCACCGCGAGCGCGCCGGCGCGCAGCGCGGCCATGGACGTCTGGATGTCGCGCTCCACCAGGGTGGACACCACCACCACCGGCGTGGGCACCTCCGTCATGATGCGGCGGGTGGCCTCCAGGCCGTCCATCCGCGGCATCTGGATGTCCATGGTCACCAGGCTGGGCCGCAGGCGCTGGGCCAGCTCCACTGCTTCCACACCGTCCCTGGCCTCGCCCACCACCGTCAGGGCGGGGTCGGCGCGGACGATTTCCACCAGCAGGCGTCGGGCGGTGGGCGAGTCCTCGGCCACCAGGATGCGCAACGGGTCGTTCTTCATAGCAGTCGTCTCAGCGTCTCCAGCAGGCTCGTCGGGTCGAACGCACTCTTCACCAGATAGGCACTCGCGCCGGCTTGCAGGCCGCGCGCCTTGTCCTCTGGCTTGCCACGGGCGGTGACGAGCACCACCGGCAACCGGGAGAAGCGCGGCGAGGCCCGCACCGCCTCGGTGAGGGCGAAGCCGTCCATGCGCGGCATCTCCACGTCCAGCACCAGCGCGTCCGCGCCGCCCGACTGGAGCCGCTCCCAGGCGTCCGCGCCGTCCACGCAGGCCACCACTTCATAGCCCGCGCTCTCCAGGATGCTCTGCTCCAGCGCGCGCGTGGTGGGCGAGTCGTCCGCCAGCACCACCCGCCGCCGCGTCCGCTGGGCGGCGGGGGCGGGGAAGAGCGAGGCCGCCGGGCGGCCACCCGCCGCGCGGACCAGGGACACGGGGTTGAGCAGAAGCGACAGCCGTCCGTCCGGCAGCACCGCCGCCGCGGACACGTGCCGGGCCCGGCGCACGCGGTGGCCCAGGGAGCGCACCAGCGCCTCCTGTTCGGCGAGTACTTCATCCACCACCACCACGGCGCGCGCGCTGCCCGCGGCCAGCACCACCGCGCCCCGCCGCGCGCGAGGCGGGCCGGGCGGCAGCCCCAGCACCTCCGCCAGCGAGGCCAACGGCACCAGCGCGTCACCGGAGGCCCACGCGGGGCGGCCCTCCACGTCGCGCACCTCGTCGGGCGCCAGGCGCACCAGCCGCGCCACGCTCTCACTGGCCAGCGCCAGCGTCTGCCCGCCCGCCGATACCAGCAGCACCCGCAGCGTGCTCAGCGTGAGGGGGACGTCCAGGATGAAGCGGGTGCCCTGGCCTGGCCGGGTCGTCACCTCCACGCTGCCGCGCAACCCCTCCACGTGCATGCGCACCACGTCCAGGCCCACGCCACGGCCAGCCACCTGGGTCACCTTCGTCGCGGTGGACAGGCCGGCCAGGAACACCAGCCGCGCGGCCTCCTCGTCACTGTCAGGCACCCGCAGGCCCCGGGCGCGCGCCTGCTCCCGCAGTGCCCCCAGGTCCAGGCCGCGCCCGTCGTCATCCACCGTCACCTCGACGCGGCTGCCCTTGAGGCGCGCGGTGAGGAGAAGGCGTCCCTCGGCGGGCTTGTCCAGTCGCTGGCGTTCCTCGGGGCTCTCCAGGCCGTGGGCCACCGCGTTGCGCACCAGGTGCAGCAGCGGCTCGCGCAGCCCCTGTAGCAGCGAGCGGTCCAGCTCCAACGCGCCCCCATGAATCTCCAGCCGCACCTGCCGGCCCAGGCTGCGCGCCACGTCGCGCGCGGCGCGCTCCAGGCCCTCGCAGCCTTCCTCGAAGGACAGGGTGCGCGCGCGGCGGACCTCGTCGTCCAGGCCCGTGGCCACGCCGCCCAGCGTCCGGCGGTCCGCCGCCAGCTCCAGTGCCACCCGCGCCAGCTCCGTCTCCGCGCGCAGCAGCGCCTGTTCGCCGGGCGTGCCGAGCACCGCCTCGCGGGCCTGCGCCAGCGCCTCGCGCACCGACTCCAGCGCGTCCGCGCGGCCTTCCAGCCGGAGCGTCGCCACGCGCAGCTCACCGCTGCGTGCCAGCAGCGCGTCCAGCTTCTGCGCGGAGACGCGCACGGGCAGCGCTTCGGCTCCGGGGGACGCGCCGCCGCTTGGATGCGGCTCCACGCTGGCCGGGGCGGGCACCGCGTCCGTCAGCATGGGCGGAGGCGGCGGTGGCGGCTCGGCGCGCGTGGGGGCGGGCGCGCCAGCCCGGCGTCCGACGGCGCGCTCCAACTGGGGCAGCAGGCTCTCCAGGGGCGAGCCCGCCAGGTCCTCCCGCGCGGCCAGGCGCCGGCCCGCGTCGTCGAGCGCGTCCACGGTGGTGAAGCACAGCTCGTACACGTCGGGCGTGCCGGCGCCCGCGTCCCGCACCTGCTCCAGCAGCTCCTCCATGCGGTGGCAGGCCGTCTCCACCCGCGTGGCGCTGGCCGCGCGCGCCGCGCCCTTCACGCTGTGCAGCGTGCGCAGCAGGGACGCCACGAGCTCCGCCATGCGCGCGGGCACGGTCTCTCGCTCCAGGGCCAGCAGCTCGCGGTTGAGCGAGACGACGTGGCCCTCGAGCTCCTCGAGGAACGTGGCCAGCAGCGCTTGGGCCAACCGGTCGCGGTCCATCAGCGCCCGTACTCTCCGAGCAGCCCCTTGAGCTTCTGGCCCATGCCGTTGAGGTCCTGCATGGCGCGCTCGGTCTGCCGCGACGAGATGAGGGCCTGCTGCGTGGCCTGATTCACGTCATGCATGGCCTGACGAATCTGGCCGATGCCGGTGGCCTGCTGGTTGGCGGAGGCGGCAATCTGCGCCGCCGTCAACGAGGCCTGGGCCAGCAGGTCCGACAGCGTCTGGATGTTGGCGCCCGCCTCGGACACCACGCGGGTGGCGGTGGCCACGCTCTTGGTGCCTTCCTCGGTGGTCATCACCGCGCCGTGGGTGGCCTTCTGGATTTGCCCCAGAATCTGGCGCACCTGGCCGGTGGCCTTCTTGGACTGGTCCGCCAGGGCCTTCACCTCGGAGGCCACCACCGCGAAGCCGCGGCCGTGCTCGCCGGCGCGGCTGGCTTCGATGGAGGCATTGAGCGCCAGCATGTGCGTCTGCTCGGAGATGTCGTTGACGGTGGTGATGATGTCGCCAATGGCCTGGGCCTGCTCGGCCAGGGCGAGGATGCGCGAGGCGATGGACTCCACCTGTTCACGCACCGCGCCCATGGCGCCCACGGCCTCTTCCACGGCGCGCCGGCCGCTGCGGCCCACGTCCTCGGCGTGGCGGGCGGAGTCGCTCACCGCGCGGGCGCGGCCCGCGGCCTCCTCGGACGTCTTGGTGATTTCCTCGATGGTGCTCACCGTCTCCGTCACCGCGCTGCCCTGCTCCTGGGCGCCGGCCACCTGCTCGGTGGTGCTGGAGAGGATTTCCGCGCTGGCGCCGGCGAGCTGGTTGACGAACTCCGCCACGGTGCGGAGCGTGTGCTCGCGCTGCTCGGACTCCTTCTCCAACTGGACCTCGTTCTGCTGGCGCTTCTCCGCCATGTCGTTGAACGCGCGCGCCAGTTGGGCCGTCTCGTCCTGGCCCTTCACGTCGATGCGGTGCTCCAGCTTTCCGCGCCCCAGTTGCTCGGCGCCCACCATGAGCGCGCGCAGCGGCGTGGTGATGCCGCGGGTGATGATGTAGCTGCCTCCGCCGACGATGAGCACGCCCAGCAGCGTGCCGATGCCCAGCACCCAGAGGATGCGCTGGGCCATGTCCCGGGCGGCGGTGGCGTGCTCGTCCCAGCGCTCCTGCTCCGCCACCAGCATCTCGTCGATGACCTGCTTGACCTGGAGCATGACCTCCCGGCCCTGGCCGGCCTGGACGAACTTCGCTCCGGCTTCCAGGCCCTCCTGGCTGCGCAGGCGGATGCCGTCCTCCAGTCGGTTCACCCGCTGGGTGACGATGGGCTCCAGCCGGTTCAGGCGCGCCCGCTGGTGGGGGTGGTTCGCCATGGTGTCGCGCAGGCGGGACAGGTCATTCTGGAGCGCCACCGTCGCTTCCCGATAGGGCACCAGGTAGGACTCATCCCCCGTGAGGATGAAGCCGCGCTGGCCGGACTCGGCGTCCATCAGCAGCGCGCGGACCTCGCGGATGATGCGGAAGTTCTCATGGGCTGTCAGCAGGCCCGCCGTGCTCGTCGTGAGCTGATTGGCGCCCTGGAAGGACACACCCGCCACGATGAGCAACATCAGTAGCGACAGTCCGAATCCGAGTGCGATGCGGTTCCCGATGCTCATACTGCTCCTTCGCCGGACATATCGAACATGAGGCGACTGTCACCCAGGAGCGCCTCTCCCTCCAGTACCAGGGTGCCTTCCCTGTCGGCCGCGGACACGAGGTGTCCGGCGGCGTCGTTCAGGGAGGTGGGCGGCGCCAGCAGCTCAAGGCCCGCCAGCACGGTGACTTCCTCCACTTCCTCGGTGCGTACGCCCAGCTCCGCCCGTCCCACGCCCACCACGAGCAGCGGGCCCGCGGCATCCGAAGGCGCGCGTCCGAAGAGCGGCGCCAGCTCCACCACGGGAAGCACCTCGCCATGCATCAGGGTGAGGCCGCGCAGCGCGGGGGGCGCGCCCGGCAGCGTCACCAACTCCGGCGCGCGCACCACCTCCAGCACGAAGCGGGACTCCAGGGCATAGCGCTGACCGGCGGCCTTGAAGCGGACCACCTCGCGCAAGGTGCCAGGGGCGACCTGGGGACGGGGCTCGCGCGAGAGTGCCCGGGCGCGGGCCTCCAGCAGCGCCGTGGCCTCCTCGGGCGACAAGGCGCCCTGTTCCTGCTCCAGGTTGGCCAGCCGCGCCAGCCGCGCGCGTGTGGCTTCCCAGTCGATTCCGCCGGAACCCGGCATCAGCTCAGCTCCTCACCGGCAGCCTGGGCTGCCTCCATGCGTGACCGCTCCCCACGCGCCACCTCGGCCAGCCTGCTGGCGCTCTCGCCGTCCGCGTGAGGCACGGGCGCGTCCGGAGGCAGGGCGTTGCACAGTTGCTCCGCCTCGCGCCAGGCCTTCAGGGCACCGGACGTGTCGCCGTGCCTGCGTAGCACGCGCCCGAGGATGAGCCACGCCACGATGAGTGTGGGCTCCAGGTACAGCGCCTGCCGGACAGCGCGCTCCGCGTCCGCCGCGCGCCCCTGGCCCAGCAGCAGCAGGGACTCCAGGTAGCGCAGCCCCGCCACCAAGGGATGCCGGGCGGCTGCTTCGGTGCAGGCGTAGACGGCGGCGGCGGCGTCCAGGTTCGCCAGCGCGCGCACCGCCATGGCGGCGGTGTCCGCGTCTGAGTCCAAGGCCCCTAGGTGCTGGGCCGCTTCGCGCCAGTGGCCCCGCGCCAGGGCCTGCCGTGCCGCGTGCATGGCCGCCGCGCTGGGGGCGTGCGTCGGTGTCTCGGCCCCGGGGAGGGTGACGCTCCGCGAGGCGGGGGCACCGGTGCCCGCTGTGTTCCCGAGGACGGTCCCCGCGCCGGCCTGGGGCTGGCCCGCCACGCGCGTTCCTTCCGCCTGGGAGGAGGTCCCGCCCGCTCCGGGGGGACTCCAGGCAGGGGCCGTCGTTCTGGCCGCGGAGCCGCCTGGACGGCCCGGAGCGGATGCACCCGGGAGCGCGGTCCCCGTGGAGGATTCGGAGCCGGAGGACAGGCCCGTCGTGGTGGTGTCCAGGGACGCGGTTCCGGGTATGCCGGTGGAGGACGGGCTCCAGGCGGCCGGGACGGGCAGGGAGAGGGTGGCTCCGGGCAGGGGCCGGCGGTACAGCACGCCCCATTCGGTGAGGATGGACTCCAGCGGCGCCAGCCCGCCGAGCGGCGGGTCCGAAGGGCCGGTGAAGAGGTAGCCGCCCTCATCCAGCGCGTCATGGAGCCGGCGCGCGACGGCTTCGATGGTGGGCCGGTTGAAGTAGATGAGGACGTTGCGGCAGAAGATGACGTCCAGCTTCCAGATGCCGCTGTCCGCCGACGGCCAGGTGTCGAGCGCGAGGTTGAGGTAGCTGAAGCGCACGTGCTTCCGCACCTCGGGTGACAGCACGTACCGTCGTCCCTCGGCGCGCAGGTGGGCGCGCATCCGGTCCGCCCAGCCGCCGCGGAGGGACCAGTCGCCGTAGTGGGCCTGCCGGGCCCGGCCGAGCGCGCCGCGCGACACGTCCGTGGCGTACACGGTCATGTGCTCGTCCCAGCCTTCGCCCAGCAGCAGCGCGGCGATGGAGTAGGGCTCCTCGCCGGACGAACACGCGGCGCTCCACATCCGCGCGGTGTGGCCCGGGCCGTGGCGCTCGCGCAGCTCCGGGAGCACGACGCTCCGCACGTGTTCGAAGTGCTCGGGCGTGCGGAAAAAATACGTCTCCCCGACGGTGAGCTCGATGAGCAGGTCATCCAGCGCGGAGGGGTCTTCCGCGAGCCGCACGCGGTAGGCGTCGAAGTCCTTCAGCCCGGCCCGCTCCATGGCGCGGGCGATGCCTTCCTCGGCGGATGCGGGGCAGCTGGGCGGCACCAGCCCGGCGCGCTCTTCCACGAGCGCGAGCACGGCCGCATAACCCGGGTGGCTCCAGGGGCCCCAATTCACGCGGGCTCCGGCTCCTGCGGCGCGGCCAGGGCGGCCTCCAGCTCCAGGGCCTCGGCCTCGGACAGGAAGGTGCGCAGGTCATGGACCAGGACGAGCCCGTCCTTCAGCTTCACGGCGCCCGCCACATAGCCCACGCCCGGAAGCTGGCGCGGCGTGGCGTCCCACTCATCCGGTGTGAGGACGCGCAGGCCCTCGGCCCGGTCCACGCGCAGCACGACGCAGCGGTCGCCCGCGGAGGCCACGATGAAGTGGTCCATGGGGGACAGCGGGCGGGGCGGGTGGCGGAAGCGCAGGCGCAGGTCCAGCACCGGCAACAGCTCTCCCCGAAGGTCCAGCAGGCCCTCCACCACGGCGGGCGCGCGAGGGAGCGGCGTCAGGCGCGCCGCGCGTACCAGCTCGCGCACATCGGGGGCGGGCAGTCCGTAGCGCTGGCCGTTCAGGGTGAACAGCAGCACCTCCGTGGGTGCGGGGGTCATGTCCTGGGACATAAGACGTGGACGTGGCCACTGTCGAACATTGATGTCGGCCCGTGGTCGTGGTGTCCACCAGTCCTCAGTGGGGACAGGGGGATGGGCCCATGGTTCGGGGGGAACACGACAAGTGCCCGCTGTGCCCCTGCCTGGACGGAGGCCCCCGCGTGCGGGTGAGGCTGGGAGAACGGCCGCTCACTCTCCCCGGAGACGAGCGGCGGCTTCGCGCCCGCGTCCGTCGACTTGCGCTCCCCCGTCCGTGCCGGAAGACGTCGGCCACGGCGCCCACGGGCGGGTGCCCTGGGCGGCATGGGCCCGTGAGCTGCGTCGCCCCGAAGGGCGATGTCATTGACGGGCGCTGCTCCAATCAAGCCACGTCATCGCCCGTTCCGTTCACAGGCTGACGGCGACTTGCCGTATGGGGTTTGGCACGTGTTGTCCAAGTCTCGCGTTCTCCACTTAATGTTCGCCATCGCCACTGCAATCAAAGCAATGGCTCTCACGCGTCGGCCGCCAGCGAAGCAAGACATCCTTCGCGCGTTCATGTCAGCCCTTGCAGCGGCGCTTCGCGGAGTCGAGGGGGCGGGCACCATGGTGTTGGTAGACGTGCTGGAGGAGCACCTCGACGAGGCCGAGTTCCGGTGGCTGCAGTGGGAGAAGGCGCTGGGGGCGCCAGACTTTTCACTGATGGAGGTTGCGAGGTTGGAGGAACTCCTCCTCGCGCACCTGGACGGGCTGGTGGTGGGTGCATCCTCCTCGGTTGAATCCGTGCTGCGCCCCGCCTTCGCGACAGAGGACGCCTTCCGCATCTGCGCGGCGGCCTTCTCGCTGCTGGCCCTCGGCGAGGTGGACGAAGTCCTGCTGCGACTCCGCGAGGCCGAGCCCGAAGCGCGTGCCGCCATTCGACGGGCCCTGGAGCTCAGCGAGGCTCCAGGGCTGGGCGCACGCCTGCTCGACGTGTTGAGGCGGGAGGACACCGCGCCGCAGGCCGAGGTGCTGGAGGCGCTGGCGTTTCGCCAGGAGGCACCTCCGGAGGTGTTGGCGCACTTCTTCACCCATGGCGAGCAGCGGGCGCGGGTTGCGGCCCTGCGTGCGGCCCTGCCCTTGCCGGAAGACGCTGCGCGAGGGCTGCTTCCCAGCCTGCTGGACTCTGCCCACCCCAGCGTTCGCGCGGCGGCGATGGGGGCGGGACTCGCGTCTGGCGTGAGGTCGGCCTGGGAGACGTGCCGCACCGCCGTGCGCGCCCGCGATGCACACAGCCTCGAGGCCATGGTGCTGCTCGCCATGGGCGGCAGTGAGACGGACATCTCCTTGCTGCTGGGGCTGCTGGATGCGGAGCAACTCCGGCCCCATGCGCTCTGGGCCCTGGGCTTCAGCGGCCGGGTGGCGGCCATGGAGGCGTGCGTCGCGTACCTGGAGGTGCCCGTGGTGGCACAACTGGCCGGGGAGGCCTTCTCGGCCATGACAGGCCTTCGGCTGGAGGCGCCCTACGCCCTGCTCCCTGGCGAAAGGCCCGAGGGTGCTCCGCCGCCGCCGGAGTTGCAGGAGGACCTGGACGCGGACCTGGTGCCCAGGCCCGAGGACGACTTGCCCTGGCCGAACGTGGCCACCGTCCGGGGCTGGTGGGACGCGGAGAAGAAGCGCTTCGCGAAGGGGACGAGGTACCTTCTCGGCCGCCCCTTCAATGGCAGCGTCCTGGTGGAGGCGCTGGAAACCAGCCCCATGCGGCGCCGCCATGTCCTCGCCCGCGAGCTGGCGCTGCGGAGTCAAGGCACGTTGATGGTGCGCACTCGGGCCTTCACGCACGTCCAGCGCGCGGAGCAGGCCAAGGCCCGGGCAGCCAGCGCCCGAATCCAC
Source organism: Myxococcus virescens (assembly GCF_900101905.1). NCBI lineage: Bacteria > Pseudomonadati > Myxococcota > Myxococcia > Myxococcales > Myxococcaceae > Myxococcus > Myxococcus virescens. The sequence goes on from NZ_FNAJ01000002.1 coordinate 80,751, forward strand.
ACGCGGTCCTTCGACAGCGGCCTGCGCTGAGGGCAGGCCCCAGGCCGCGCTCCTTCACTCGGCACGCCTCGTCACCAACCATGTGGGTACTTCAAAACCAGACACCCTATGCGGCGGAGCGGACGTGGATCCGTGACAAGGACGGCCACCACCACTGGGTCATCGCGCTCAAGGCGACCTTCGACGTCGACGACGCGGGCCACCTCCGCCCAGCCGACGCGCAGGAGCCTCCACTGCGGGAGCCCGTCTACTGGGGGGAGCCTGGGCGCTCCAGTCTGCGCTACGAGGCCGAACTCGTCGCCCCGAAGCTGAACACCGACGTCCTCATCAACGCTTGTGCCCATGCGCCCGGTGGGCGGCCCGCGCCCAGCGTCGAGGTGGCCGTCCGCATCCACGATGTGGACAAGATGCTCGTGGTGCACGGAGAGCGCTTCCATACGCGCGGCCTGGCGGGCGTGAGGCCTTCGTCTCCCCAGCCCTTCGTCACCCAGCCCATTCTCTACGAGTGGGCCTGGGGAGGCACCGACACGCGCGACGCGGACACGCGCAAGCACGTCAGTGACTCGCGCAACCCCGTGGGCCGCGGGGTGGTCAGCCGGGAGGCGCATCTGGTGGATCAGCCCGCCCACCGCATCGAATACCTGCGGGGCAACCCAGCGAAGCCGGGGCCGGCTGGCTTTGGCCCCATCGCCAGTTATTGGTCGCCGCGGCTCGAACTGGCAGGCACCTTCGACGAGGCCTGGCGGAAGACGCGATACCCGCTGCTGCCGCGAGACTTCGACGAGCGCTTTTCTCTCTGCGCCCCCGCTGACCAGCGGCCGTCGCGCCGCCTCGTGGGCGGAGAGAAGGTGGCCCTGGTGCACCTCACGCCGAAGGGCACGCTCCACTTCACGCTGCCGCGCCTGCGCTTCGGCTTCACCACCTGGTTCGGCGCCGTCCGGCGCTTCCATGAGGCCACCTTGGGCACCGTCGTCATTGAGCCCGAGGTGATGAAGGTGCGCATGGTTTTCCAGACGAGCTTGAGAGTCGGTCCCCAGGACACCGAGCGCCTCGACTTCACAGCCATTACCGAGAGGACGGACTGACATGGGCGTCGACGCGGTACTGGTGGCATCGGGAGCGCGTGCCCCGGTGGGGACGACGGCGGAGAGCGTCGCGGCGGCGGTGCGTGCGGGCATCAGCCGCGTGCGGCGCGTCCAGGTGCCGGAGCTGGGGCGTCAGGCCGATTCCTTCATCGCGAGGGACGGGCTGTTGGACGCACAGGAATGGAGCGGTGCGGCGCGCATGGCCGCACTGGGGGCCATGGCGTTGGAGGAAGTCCTCGCCAGGCTGGCACCCGCCATCCCCCCGGAGAATGTTGACGTGCCGGTGCTGGTGGGACTTCCCGAGGAACGCCCGGGCTGGAAGGCCGCGGATGCCGCGCGAGTCGTCGCCGCGCTCGCGGCTCTCGGGAGCGCGCGCCTGCGCCTGCAGGTGGAGCCTCGGCTGACGGGCCACGCCTCGGCGCTGGAGGGACTCCGAGAGGCCGTGACACGGGTGGGGCGCGCCGCCCGCTGTCCGCTGGTGATTGTCGGGGGCGTCGACAGCTACCACGACGTCCAAACGTTGGCCTGGCTGCGAGAGCGGAACCAATGGCTGGAAGAAGGGGCGCGCACGGGCTTCGCCCCCGGCGAGGCCGCGGCCTTCGTCGCGGTGATGGCCGCTCCGGATGCGCGTCGGTGGAGGCTGGCGCCCCACGCCACGGTGCGCGCCGCCGCCACGGCCCGTGAGACGAAGCTCATTCACACGGATGACCTCAACCTGGGCGAGGGACTGACGGCCGCCGTAGGGGAGGCGCTCGTGCCGATGGAGGACACGCGCGAGGTGGTGGCGTGCGTCCACAGCGACCTCAACGGCGAGCGCTACCGCTCCGAGGAGTGGGGCTTCGTCGCCCTGCGGCTGGGGGCCGCGTTCCGCGACGCCTCCGTCATTCACACGCCTGTGAGCAGTTGCGGCGAGGTGGGCGCCGCCACGGGGGCGTTGAACCTCGTCCTCTGCGCGCAGTCCTGGCGGCGTCGGTATGCGAGCGGCCCCCGCGCGCTACTCTGGGGCAGTTCGGAAGCCGGGTTGCGTGCCGCCGCACTGCTGGAAGAGCCACTGTCCGGAAGTGAAGGAGGAGTGAAACCATGGCCAAGGTAACCGTCAACTTCCCGAGGACGCCCGTCACCCAAGGCAGCGCGGGCGTCGCCGCGGCCACGCTGCCCAACGTCTGCAAGATGCCCGGCCCGCCAGCGCCCTTCGTGCCCACGCCCCTGCCCAACATCGGCAACAGCGGCGATTCGCCCGAGGGGTATTCAAAGACAGTCATCATCAACGGGCACTCCGTCGCCATTGCCGGCGCCAGCTTCGGCAGCAAGGGGGACCTGGCCAGCAAGGGGACGGGAGGTGGCCTCGTCTCCAGCAACACCCATGGCCCGACGAAGTTCATCGGCCCCGGCTCGATGAACGTCAAAATCGAGGGGAGAAATGTGCAGTTGCTGGGCGACCCCATGCTCAACAACTGCGGCCCGTCCGGCAGCCCCGCGAATGCCGCCACCATGACGGGCATCATCCAGGCCTCTGGCGTCATGACCGTCATCTACGGTGACGACATTCCGTGCTCGCTCTGCGGGAAGACGCACCCTCTGGAGGCGGGAGAAGAGGCGCAGACGGTGATTGCGGCGCTGTTCATACGACTCCAGGACGCGCTCGATGCACAGAAGCAGCAGATTCTCGAATACGCCAAAGTCAAAAAGGAAGAAAGAAACAAGGAGCGAAGGCTTGAGGAGCTAGACTGGAAGAATACGGATGAAAATCGAAAGAGCGGGAAAGGGCCAAACCCCTCTGAGCGAGTAGAGCTGGCAAGTCTACCGGGCGAACTAACCACTCTCAGGGGACAAATCGCCGCGCTCGAGGACTTCTTCGGCAGCCACGCCGTGCTTCGATACAACCGAGAGCGTAAGTCCTATGCCAAGGGTTACATGATTGGCGCCATGGTGTGCGTATGCACTGGCAAGAAGCTCGCGGCCTGCTCCGGCCAAGCTCCTCCTGGCTTTGCGAAGGCAGTGAAGTCACTGGGCTTCGAATGCGCAAGCGCGCCCGTCGATTCAGAGATTGCGAGAGAAGCTTGGGACTGCGCAGCCAAGCAAATCATGGAGAAGCATGGAGGGCATAAGCCCAAGCAACTCATTGAGCGTCTATTCTACCCAGCAGTCGAGGGACTCAAATCGGACAGAGGGCCCAGGATAAGATTCAAAGTGCGGACAGAGGACCTGGGAACCAAGAGCCTCTCCGAGCCAGAGGAGCGCGAACAGACATTTCAGAATGGCGAAAATGTCCCATCATGCTCGGACTGCCAGGAAAAGCTCTCGTCAATGTACTGCACGACAGCCTGCGCCTGAATCGGGAACCCACAATGAAATCACTCGTCGAGTTCATCGAAAACTACCGCCCCGGCTTCTCCAGCGAGATTGTCCCGGCGGACGAGATCGACATCGCACTCCTGGAGAAGAAAGCAGGCTCTCTTCCGGGCGCCTATCGTCGTTTCCTGGAGTCAATGGGAGCGAGCATGGGCGACCTTGAACTCGCAGAAGCCTCCTTCTCCATCGACGGAACTCTTGATGTCTACAACGCCAAGACATGGCTTCAACACGGGCGATATATCCCGGTGGCTGGAGATAATGGACCCTCCAGCTTTGATTGGTTCCTGGATCGGTCAAGTCCTCATGGACTCGATGACTGCTTGGTCGTCCGCAGACCATTGGCGAAAAACTACCCCCCCGAGGCCAGTTCTCCCCAGTATGTGGGGCTGGAGGAATTCCTCTACTGCGAAGCCTTCAAGGAGCTTCGGCTGCCGCAACTGCCTTTCCGGCGGAAGTTCTCATCACCGGATGATGCAGTTGCCCACCGTTCGGACGCGGTGACTGCACTGGCCGAGGAGAAGGGCTTCAAGCGCATCCCGCCCGCCGAGCACTGCGCGCTGTATGAGCGGGGAGACGCCGCGCTGCTGCTCTACCGGCACCCGACTCAGCCCACCTTCTCATTCATCCTGGGATGCGAGGACTCGGAGGAACTGGAGCGACTGCGCCAGGAGTTCGAGACACGAACGGGGCTGAAGAGCGTCGCCACGCGCTAGGCGCAGCGGAGGGGGCGGTACCTCCGCCCGCAACATGTTGGACCACGGCTCGACATGTCGTGTGCGAGGGACGCGCCTCGCCTCTGGCGAGGACACGGGCGTTGCATGGGATGACTTGCGCCCGGTGGACGCACTCACGGGAACATGACGTTGCCCAGGATGACGGAGCGCTTGTCGCCCTCCGCAGCCCAGACTGTCAGCGTATAGGGGCCCAGGCTCATGGTGTCCGTGGCCTCCGCTTCCACGATGAACTGGCCGACCATGCCCGCAGCGGTGGGCGCGGCCTGCCAGACGCGTAGCACGCGGAGCGCGGCCCCCTCGCGGGGAACCAGCGTCGCGCTCCGGGCCTCCCATGACGCGTCCCCGCGCAGTTCCTCGCATTCGACGAACACAGCCACCTGGGTGGCGGCGCGATAGGTCGTTGCGTTCGTTACATTGAGCGCGTTGCGCGGATGGAGCACGAGTTGTTCACGGCGCCATCGCGCCCGTATGCCATTTGCGTCCAGTTGCTTGGTGGCCAGCATGCCGGTGAGGCCATCTGGTAGGTTCCGGGCAGCCTCCATTCGCGCCAGTTCGCTTCGCAGGCGCCGCAGCTCTTCCTCCTTCTCCAGCAACTCGGCATGGAGCGAGTCCGCGCTTCTGGCCTGTCGGTGGACTTCCACCTGACGGTCGGCCAGGGTGGGGTGGGGCACCAACCTGAATGTCGCGCTCGTGGGCGCGGCGCCGTCCGCGAAGTGGACGGTCAGCCGCAACTGTTCGCTGTCCTCCACGCTCGCGGAAGGCATCAGCGTCAGGGTGTCACCCGCCAGTCTCACGCGGGTGAAGCGTTTCTCGCCTTCCAGCTCCGCGCGGGCCACTGGCGTGTCGAAGAGCAGCAGCGTGCCCACTCCAGGGCTGATGCGCACTTCCGGGGGCGGCGTTGCGGCCCGGGGCGCTTGGAGGCCTACCGTGAGGCGCCGCACTGTCTGTGCCCAGGGCCCGACAGGGGGCAGCGGAGTGGATGCAGCCTGCGCCGCAAAGAGCGTGTGAATGAGCAGTGCCGTCGCGGAGGCATTCATCAAGGGAGAGCCCTGGTGCGGGAACGCGGTGTCACTCGAAGCGCCTCACCACCTTTAGGCCCGCCACGGAGTCGATGATGGGCTCGGCGGGCGGATGGTTTCCTGACACGCGCGGCGTCCCACGCTCGTTGTCGCCTGGGTAGTAGAGCTCCATGCACACCGGGAAGCGCTCGCCGTCCTTCTCTGCTTCCGTGAAGCGACCGTAGATCCGCTCTCTCACGCTGAGCCGTCCGCTCAGAGTCGCGTTCGCCAGTTCATAGGGCGTGGCCCCGATGCGGACGCGCACCCAGCCCTCGCTCACGGTGATTCTTTTCGGAGTGCCTCGGGCGAAGATCACAGAGCCCAGCTCACCCACGCGGAGACCTCGCTCCTCCATCGCTTGCAGCGCACCCTCCGGGCACGGTTCGGAGGGGGGCGCGGGACGCACCTCGGGACCGCTCGTGCAGGCCAGCGCGGTGCATGCGGCAGCTGTGGCGGCGGCGCGCCGGGCCAGCGTGCCCACCGTGCGTGATGGCCGTAACGGCGGCGAAGATGAAGGATCGATGTCTGGCTTCTTCACGGGTGATGCTTCTTTCGGGTCGCGCGCCATGAGAGGGGCAGCGGTCGCGGGGAGGAGGTCCGCCAGTGAGGGCGGGACCGCGGCCCGGACAGCTTCCGGCGAGGTGTGCGGTGACGCCATTTCCGGACGCTCCCTGCTCGCTGGCGTCGCGCCGTCGCGTCGCGTGAGTTCCCATTCAAGCGTCAGCGCGGCCAGGCTGCTCACCATGAGCGCCAGTGCGGCGGGGCCCCAGGAACGCAAGGCCCCCGGCGCAAGCCGCTCGGGAGGCGCTGCGCCCCCAGGCGACGCCTCCTCCCGTACATCCCCTGGACTCACGCGGCCGCCCTCGGCGGAAGGCCGGATGGGCCCTGGTCGTCTGCCGCGCCTGGGTGGCGACAACGCGGGCTTACCCTGATGCGGCCATGCCTCCAGCCCATCCTGTGGTGGAGGTGGCGCCGAGAGCTCGGGTGACTCCTCCCACGACGCGCACAGCGGCCGGTCCCACTCGCCGTCCGCGGCGGTCAGCGCTGCCTTCAGGGCTTCGGCCAGGGCGGCGGCGCTGGGAAAGCGCGCCGTGGGCTGCTTCTCCAGCAGCCGCGAGCACACCGCGTCCAGCGGACCGGGCACCCTCGGGTTCACGGCGCGAGGCGGCTCGGGTGGCTGAGAGATGACGTGCTCCACCTCCGACGGTGTCCCCGGGGCGGGGAAGGGGGAGCGGCCCGTCAGCACCCAGTAGAGGACGACGCCCAGCGCATACAGGTCATCCGCGGCGGTGGGCGCGTAGTGCGCCCCCTCCACGCCCGCGTGCGACTGACGGAAGGCCAGCGCCTCCGGGCTGCGGTACTGCGGTGTGCCCGGGGGAAGCACCCCTGGGGTGAGGCGAGGCGCGCCGGGATAGGAGCCCACGCCGAAGTCCACCAGCACGGGCGCCCCGGTGGCATCCCGCACCATGATGTTGGACTCCTTGAGGTCCCGGTGGAGGACGCCTTTCGCGTGCGCCGCCGCGAGCCCTCGGGCCAACCCCAGCGCCAGCGCCGCCGCCTGCCGCGGGCTGGGGTTCTCCTCGTCCACCCACCGGTTCAGCGGTCGCCCCTCCACCAGCTCCATGGCCAGGTAGAACCACTCGGGAGCGGTGTCCCGCCACAGGCCGCACGCGTGGAAGCGCACGACGTTGGGGTGGTTCAGTCGTCGGAGGATGTCCACCTCCCGCTGGGCCCAACCGCCCAACGCGGCGAGCGACTGGAGCTTCAGCGCGAAGCGCGCGGTACCCCGCCGGGCGCGGAAGACGGCGCCGCAGCCACCCATCCCGAGCAGTCCTTCCACGACGAAGCCCCCCACCTGGGTGCCGATGGCCACGTCTCCCCGAAGGCGCAGGGCCTTCATACGCCCACCCCTGGGGGCTCGCTCCGCCGCGCGCCCCTCCTGTCAAGGTCATCGCTTCCCTGTCGCATGGGGCTTGTCTCTGGAGGGACGGGGCGTGGCGGAATGGATGTAAGACGGGCCACGGAGCGGAAGCGTGAATTTATCTTCTCCAAAACCCCAAAGGTAGAGTCTTGCCCTTCGCCTCGCCGTCGCTTCCACCCCAGCCATCCCCTCCGGATGCGCTACGTTCTCCCGCGTATGGACGAACAACTGGGAATGATGGTGGGAAAGGCGGCGCGTGAGGCGCGTGCGCGCCTGGGGTTGACGCAGGTCGAGGTGGCGGCCTTGGTGGATATGCACCCCATGGTCTACAGCCGGGTGGAGCGCGGAAAGATGGTCCCTAGCGCGGGCATGCTGCGCCGCCTCAGCATGGTCCTCCGCATCTCCACGGATGAGCTGCTGGGGCTGGCCCGGCCCGGCAAGGACGAGCGGCGTGAGCTGGAGAAGGAGCCGCCGCTGCTGCGCCGGCTGGTGACGTTGGCGCGTGAGCTGGACGAGCCGAAGCTGGAGGCGCTCGTCACGATGGCCCGCGCGCTGACCCGATAGGGGTGTCAGGGCTCCGTCGTCACGGCGGGAGTGGCCGCTCCGAGCTCATGGGCCTCCAGCCCGGAGGAAGAGAACCGCGCGTCGCCAGGCTTCGCCTCGTCGCGGTTGGCGGGCCTCGGTGATGAGGCGGGAGAGCTCCTCGGCGGCTTCCTTGCGGCCATAGGGGCGACCGTCGCCGGCCTCCCGAACCTGGACGAGGCACTCCCGTAGCGCGTCTCGCATGTCCTCCGCCGTGGTGTAGCGCTCAGCGGCGGGTTGGCGGAGGGCCTTCCTCAGCACGCTCCGGAAGCCCTCGGGCAGACCCGCGGTCGCTTTCTCCACGTCGTCTGGCGTGTAGGTGTCCATCCACATCATCAAAAGCATGAGCGGCAGCGAGGGTTCCTCCTCCTCGTCCTCCACGGGAGGCCACGGCCGCCATGGAGGAGGCTCCGCCAGCCTTTCCAGGGCGGCATGGAAGAGGTGGCGTCCCGTGGCCAGCTCCAGCAGGACGAGTCCCAGCGAGAAGAGGTCCGCCGCGGGAGTCAATGGCAGGCACTCCAGGTACTCCGGCGAGGTGTAGGCGGCATCTGCCTTGCGCAGGCTGGCCTGGGTCTCCTCGCGCACGCCAAGGTGGGTATAGGCCGCGCCGAAGTGCGTCAGCTTCACCTCCCCGCCCAGGCCCACGCTCACGTTGCGCGGGCTCACGTCCCTGTGAATCAGCCCGAGCCGCGCCCCGTGGTCATCCGCCAGCCGGTGCGCATAGGCCAGCGCGTCGGCGACCTCCGCGCCCACGTACAGTGCGAAGGACGTGGAGACTGGCTGGCGCCGCAGGGCCATCAGGCTCAACACGCCGTCCAGGGTGGGGCCGTCCACGTACTCCATGATGACGTACGGTTGGCCTGACTTGACGGTGAGCAGGAGGACCTTGGCGATGGCCGGGTGGTTCAGCCGGTAGGCCCGCTGGACCTCTTCCACCAACCGATGCCTGCGCCTGGACGTGGCGGGCGAGCGCACGCGCCGGATGAGGACCGGGCCGCTCGGGCCGTGGCGCTCCTGCCGCTCGGCCAGCATGAGGACCTCGCCGTTGGGACGTGCGTCTAAGGTGCTGACATAGATGTACCGCGTTCCCGCGACCTGGAAGAGGGTCGGCCCTCGCGCTGGATGCGCCAGGGCCCGCTCCTCCTCGGTCATCGGGTGGAGGCGGGGCTGCGTGGGGTGGGTGGGCACGGCGACTCCCGGATTTGATTTGTAAACCTCTACAGTTTATATGGAGATTGGAGTCGAGTGAAGAAGCGCATGGGGCATGGCGCAGCTTCACCTCCACGGTGGATGAGGCGTGGACCTCATCCCCGGGAGCGCGTGGCGGGGTGTCTCAGCTCCGGCGGCGGCGCAGCAGGGCCAGGGGTGAGGCGGCCATCAGCAGGGCCCACAGCGGCGCGCTGCCCGCGGCGGCGCAACCTCCGCTCTCCTCGCCCTTGTCATCCGGGGCCGCGCCCGGCGTGCCCTGACCCACCTTCACGCTCAGCTTCGTGGCGGCGGCCCGGTCTCCGTCGGTATGGAGGTCCGCGTTGGAGGAGTTGCCAGCGCCGAAGAGGGTGAGGGTGACGTCCGTCGCGGGGGCGACGAGGCTGAAGTTGAAGCGCAGCTCGTTGTTCGCGAAGGGCTGGGGCTGCGAGTGGGTCAGCTCGGCGCCGAGCTTCTTCATGCCCTCACCGGGTTGGAGCGTGGCCTCCGTGCTGTCCACGGCGATGCCCACGCCGCCCGTCCTGGCGGGGCCACCCCGGATGATGAAGGTGTACTGGCCGGTGGCGCCCGGCGCGAGCGTGGCGGGCCCTTCCAACGCGACGGTAGGGAGCTCCCCGCCCTGGTGGCAGGTGCTGCACGTGGGGCCTGTCTTGCCCGTCTGGCCGGTGACGCCCGTGCTGGTGGCGAAGGCGGGGATGGACCACAGCGATGACACGACGACGACGCCCGCGATGCGGAACGGAAGACGCATGGACTCTCCAGGAGATGGGTGAAACCAGGTGGTGCTACAGCCGGGGCCCCGCGTGAGCGGAGCCCCGGGGACTTCCGCTGGCGTCGGTGCCTAGCGCAGCTGGAGCAGGGAGAAGGACAGGCCCTGCGTCGTCAGCGTGGGCCGCCCGTTGTCGCCCAGCACGTGCAGCGTCGTGGACGCGGAGCCCGCGCCGAACTCGGTGTAGAGCGTCTGGTTCTCGGTGTGGAAGAGGAAGCTGCTGCCCGAGGTGGCCGGGAACTGGGTGTTCCGCGTCGCCGTCAGCGTGTTGAGATTCAGCGCCCACCACTGCCAGCCGGCGCCGCTCGCGATGCTGCGGGGGTGCGTGCCCTCCTGCACCGGGGCGACGCTCTCATCGAGCACGCGCAGGTACGCCGTGCCCGACGGGCCGGGGACGAGCGAGCCCGCGGTGCCGCCGCCCACGAGCTCCGACAGCGAGCGGTGGAAGCCGGCGTCGAAGGTCCGCGTCTGCGGGTCGAACCGCAGCAGGCACGGCTCCGGCGCCGCGTCGGCCGACACCCGGTGCACCGCCGCGCCGTAGGCCTCCGTCGCGACGTAGACCTTGCGGTCGGGGGCGAGCACGGCGTCGTGTGCGTAGCCGCATCGCTCATCCGTGACGAGGGTCGCCGTGTCCGTCGCCGTGTCGACGGCCACCACGCCCGTTCTCGGGGTGATGCCCACGCCGGCCACGGGGCGCCAGCCCACGGGAATGATGAGCTGCCCGTTGTCCGAGACGACCGAGCCCGAGAAGGCCATCTCCGTGCCTTCGAGCTTCAGGTCGTCCAGCGCGATGTTGCCAGTGACGGTCATCTCTGTGGGGTTCCAGATGACCGCCTGCGCGGTGATGCCGTCGAAGAAGTACGCCTTCGTCGCCGACACGAACTGGAAGTTCGCCTGGTACTCGCCCAGCGACATCACGCCCAGGCTGGCGAAGCTCACCGTGCCCGACTGCTCCAGACCGCCCTCCTCGGTGAGCGAGTAGCGCGTCACGACGGGGCTGTCGTCCGACACCACGTAGACCTGGCCCGACTTGCGGATGCCCACGCCCAGCGCACGGCCGGACACCTTGATGGCGCCGTCCAGCGACAGCTGCGCGGTCTGCTCCGCCTCACGCGTCACCACCACGTAGCTCGCCGCCGGGTCGGCGTTGAGGTCCTGCGTGGTGATGGCGTACAGCGGGCCGGTGTAGTCGTCGCCGGAGTCGTCGCAGCCGCCCAGCAGGGACAGCGCGAGCGCAGCGGCGGAGAGTCGGAAACCCGAGCGGGCAAACAGATGCTTCATGAAGACGGCCTTCCTGGAAGTGGAGTGGGCGCCGTTTCACCCGGAGCCGAGTTATGGGTCTGAGTGAAAACGATACGCATTCTCAATTTCAGGAGCTGTTTAGGCGGAATTCATGAAAAGTCAAGAAGCAGGCGGGAGGCCCGCGAGGCTCAGCGGTGGTGTCCGTGGCGGTTGAGCACGTTGCGCGCGTCCCGGATTCCTCCCCCTGCCTGTCATTGAAGGGCTTTGCCGTGCTTCCCCGCAAGGCAGGGAGCGTCAAGCCACGGCCCGTGGGCCGCTCAAGGGCAGCACGACGGTGAACGTGGCGCCCTGGCCCGGGGTGCTGGCCACGCTGATGTGGCCTCCCAGGGCCTCCACGAGCTGGCGGGTGATGAAGAGGCCCAGGCCCAGCCCGCCATAGTGGCGGCTGGAGACGGCGCGTTCGAAGCGGCCGAAGATGCGCTGCGCGTCCTCCGCCGGAAGGCCGATGCCGTGGTCCTCCACCTCCACCAGCGCCTGTGTTTCATCCGAGCGCACGCGCACGTCCACGGGGGCTCCGTGGCCGTATTTGAGCGCGTTGGACAGCAGGTTGGTGAGCACCTGCTCCAGCCGCATCCGGTCCCACTGGCCCGTCACGGGGGCCGGCGAGTCCACCGTCACCTGGACCCCCGCTGTCCTGGCTTCCGTTTCGAAGCGGCGGACGGCCTCGCGCACCAGTTCGTCCAGGTCCACGGGCTCCAGGTTCAGCTCCATGTGGCCGCGCGCCAGGCGGGACACATCGAGCAGGCTGTCCACCAGGGTCGCCAGGCGCGAAGTCTGACGCTCGCAGGACTGCACCCGCTGCGCGAGCTTCTCCACGTCCAGGGGCTCCTCGCCGCGAAGCTGGCGGTACAGCAGCTGGAGCTGGAGCTTGAGGTTGGTGAGGGGCGTGCGCAGCTCGTGCGCGGCGATGCTGAGGAAGTCGTCGCGCACCTGGACGGCGTCGCGGGCCTCGCCGGTCAGCCGCTGTTGCTCCGTGTTGGCGGCCTCGGCCGCGGTCCGGGCGCGGACTTGCGAGCGGGTGATGAAGAACAGCAGCAGCGTCACCATCAGCCCGGCGCCTACGACGGTGCCATGCTGCTCGGTGGTGCTGGCGGCGATGAAGGACTGGCGCGCGTTGAAGCGCAGCGTCCAGGTCTGGCCGGCCACGGGTATCTTCACGTCCTGCTGGAAGACGGGGACCCCCCGCGATGCCGGGAGGCTGGACGCGTAGAGGAGCGCGTCGTCGCGGACCTCCGGCCCGTCGTACACCTCCAGGTCGATGGTCTCCTGGAAGCCGATGAAGCGCAGCTCGCTCATCAGGTCCTCCATGGCGAGGGGGAGGTAGACGAAGCCGCGCAGGTTTTCGGTGGGGGGCGCAGGGGGCGGGAGGGCCCCCGTGCGGGTGTACACGGGGATGAAGATGACGATGCCCACGCGGCCCGCGGCGTCCTCCCAGCCTTGGATGAGCCGCACCTTGTGGGTGGCGGCCTGACGCCTCGTGCCCAGCGCGCGCAGCATCGCTGCCCGGCGGTGGGGCTCGGTGAGCATGTCGAAGCCCAGGCCCCGCTGCGTGCGCGCGTCCAGCGGGTTCATCATGATGATGGCGGTGTAGGCCTCGCGTGGGCCCGGGGGCCACACGGGATGGCCTGACTCCTGCCCGCTTCGGACCTTCGCGTCGTACCGGGCCACGTCCTTCGGCCAAATCCACCGCGTGAAGCCAATGCCCTCCATCCCCGGGAAGCTGCGGTTCAGCTCCAGGCTCTCCAGGTAGGCGTCGAACTCGTCCCGGGTCACGAAGCGGCTGCCGGTGAACAGTCCATGCACCCCCTGGAGCAGGGACTGGTTCAGCTCCAGGCGCTGCAGGAGGCTCAGCACCCCGTCGTGGACCGCGCCGTCGAAGCGGTGCAGGCGGCGCTCGTGGATGCTCTGCTGCACATAGGCCGCCGACGCGGCGGTGAGGAGCAGCCCCACCAGGAGCACGCAGTAGGCGGCGGCGTTGCGGCGCAGGTGGGAGGAGGAGTGCGGTGGCACGGTGGCCGAAGAAGGCTGGAATGGCGTCCGCCCGGGGGCCAGTGCCGGACGGTGCTCTTGTAACGTCCTGGCCGGTTCGCGCGTTCGCCAGGTGAATGAGTGGGTGAGATTCCGTTCACCTGGGTACCGGAGGGCCTTGGCATCCGGTAGGTCATGGCAAGCGAGGGAGGCAGCGTGCGGCACGTCATCGTCGTGGGTGCGGGACCGGGGGGCTTGTCGGCCGCCATCAACCTGGCGGGGCAGGGCTTCCGGGTCACCGTGGTGGAGAAGGACGCGGTGCCCGGGGGGCGGATGAAGGGGCTGACGCTGGGCGCGTCGGGCGAGTACGCGGTGGACACCGGGCCCTCCATCCTCCAGCTACCGGGCGTGCTGGAGCAGATATTCCGGCGCGCGGGCCGGCGGCTGGAGGACTACGTCAAGCTGCTCCCGCTGGACGTCAACACGCGGGTGCACTTCTGGGACGGCACGCACCTGGACACCACCCGGCACCTGGACCGCATGGAGGCGGAGCTGGCGAAGTTCGGCCCGCGGCAGGCGTCCGCGCTGCGCCAATGGATGGAGGACGGGCGGGAGAAGTACGGCATCGCCTACGAGAAGTTCATCTGCACCTCCGCGGACAACCTGGGCTACTACGCGCCGTGGCGGCTGGCGCCCACGCTGCGCTTCAAGCCCTGGCAGACCCTGTACCGGCAACTGGACGGCTTCTTCCACGATGACCGGGTGACGTACGCCCTGGCGTACCCGTCCAAGTACCTGGGCCTGCACCCCACGACGTGCTCGTCGGTGTTCAGCGTGATTCCCTTCCTGGAGCTGGCCTTCGGCGTCTGGCACGTGGAGGGCGGCTTCCGCGAGCTGTCGCGCGGCATGATGCGCTGCGCGCGGGACCTGGGCGCCACCTTCCGCATGGGCACGCCGGTGGAGAAGGTGCGCGTGGACGCGGGCCGCGCGGTGGGCGTGAAGCTCGTGGGCGGCGAGGTGCTGGACGCGGACGCGGTGGTGGTGAACGCGGACCTGGCCTACGCGGCGCGGTCGCTGATTCCGGCGGAGGCGCGGGAAGGCTCGCGACTGACGGACGCGGCGCTGGAGCGGGCGAAGTATTCGTGCAGCACGTTCATGGCGTACTACGGCCTGGACACGGTGTACGCCGACCTGCCGCACCATCTCATCTACCTGTCGGAGTCCGCGCGGCGCACGGACCGTGACGCGCTGGAGGACCGGCACGTCGACCTGGAGGACCCGCCCTTCTACGTGTGCAATCCGGGCGTGACGGACCCGTCCGGCGCGCCGGCGGGCCATTCGACGTTGTACGTGCTGGTGCCCACGCCGAACACGGGACGTCCGGTGGACTGGGCGAAGACGGAGCAGGCGCTGCGCGAGCGCATCCCCGCCATGCTGGAGAAGGTGGGGCTGAAGGGCGTGCGCGAGCACATCCGCGAGGAGCGCTACTTCACGGCGGAGACGTGGCGGGACGACTTCAACGTGTTCCGGGGCGCGGTGTTCAACCTGTCTCACACGTGGCTGCAGTTGGGGCCGCTGCGGCCGAAGGTGAAGAACCGGGACATCGAAGGGCTGTACTTCGTGGGCGGGGGCACGCATCCGGGAAGCGGCCTGCTGACCATCATGGAGAGCGCGAACATCGCGGCGGACTACCTGACGCGCGAGGCGGGCAAGGGACCGCTGCCGGGCTGGCCGTATGTGCCGCCGCTGGAGCCGGAGGCACCCGCCCAGGCTCGCGCGGGGTGAGCGCCGCGCCATCCGGTGGCGCGCCCACCCGGCAGGCGGGGAAGGGGCGCCCGCATCCGCCGGGCGGGACGGGGGCGAAGCTGGCATAGTTGCGAGGCATGCCCTTCTTCATCCCATTCGCGGTGGGTGGCCTGGTGCTGACGGCACTGGGCCTGGGTGTGCGGAAGGTGCTGACGGAGACGGGCGTCACCACGCCCGATGATGCCCGGCTGGCCCAGGCGCGTGAGCGGCACCGCGGGGCCGTGGCCGCGCTCCGGGCGGACCGTCTCCAGGTCCGCGACGGCGTGGGCACCTACGGCGCGCTCCAGGCGCGGGTGCACGCGGAGGTGCTGGTGCCCTTCGGCGCGCTGTTGGAGCGGCTGGAGCGCTGGGGGCACGTCCGGGAAGCCGAGCTGCTCGAGCCCGAGGCGCTGGAGGCGCTGCGCGCGCTCCTGCGCGAATCCCCGTCCCGCGCGACGCGGCGAACCTGGCCCCTGTTGGGCGCGGGGGTCGAGGTGCCCGCCGCGCTGGAGTCCGTGCTGGCGTGGCTGGACCGGGGCTGGCTGGACGAGGATTCGCCGCCGGTGGTGCTGGATGGGACGCCGCTGTACGCGGCCATCTCGGCCCGCGCCATCCTGGCGGGGAGCGCTCCGGAGGAGGGGGCGCGGGCGCTCGATGAGGCTTGCGCGCTGCTGGCCCGGACGACGGCGTTCCTGGGGGCGCTGCGCGCGCGGCTGACGGCGCAGGAGCAGCGGGTGGCGGGGCTGCATGGACGGGCCTCGGCGCAGCTCGCCTACCTGGACGCGGCCAGCTTCGAGGCGGGCGGCGAGGAGCCCCGGGAGCGGCTGACGCGGCTGGCGGTGCTCGTGGGCCAGCTCGCCGTGCTGCTGCGCACGCCTGTGCTGAGCTCGGAGGGGCGCCTGACGCCCATGCTCGCCGCGCGTGCGGAGGACGACGCGCCTTCCAACGGCTGAGGCAGCGGCACCGTGGCCCGCGCGCGAGCACGGGCGAGCCGCCGCATCAGACGTAGCGTTCAGCCAGCTGCGACACCTGTCCCGTCGCGTGGCTCACGGCCGAGGCCGCCTGCTGCGTGGTGTCCAGGTGCCGCAGCGTGTCCGTCGTCAGCTCATCCAACTCGCGCACCGCCGCGAAGAGCTGGTCCACGCCCGCGTGCTGCTGCGACACCGCCTCCGTAATCTGCCGCACCGCCGCCGCGGATTCCTTGGACAGTCCCGCCAGCTCGCGCAGCCGTTCGCCGCTGTGTCGCAGCGGCTCCAGGGCCTCGGCCACGCCCGCCGCGCCCTGGTCCGACATCGCCGTGGCCTGCTGGGTGGCCGCGGCCATGCTCTCCAGCAAGCCGCGCACCTGGTTGGTGGCCCGGACGGACTGGTCCGCCAGGTCGCGCATCTGCCGCGCCACCACGCCAAAGCCCTTGCCGTGCTCGCCCGCGCGCGTGGCTTCAATCGCCGCGTTGATGGCCAGCATGTGGGACTGGTCCGCCAGCGACTTCACCACCTCCGACACGCGGCCCACCTCGCGGGCGCGCTGCTCCAGGTCGAGCATCTGCTCGTGCAGCCCGGCCGCGATGTCGCGGATGACGGTGAGTCCCTTCTCCGTGCCGGCCAGGGACTCCTCTCCCAGCTTGCCCACGGCGGCGGCGCGCTCGGCCACCTGGAGGATGCTGGTGGCGCGCGAGTGTGTGACGTGGGACGCCTGCTGGATTTCCTGCGCCGTGGCGCGCGCCTGGTGCAGCGCCGCGGCCTGCCGCGACAGCGTCTGGTTCTGCTGGGAGCTGGCCTGTGACAGCCGCTGGCCCGCGTCGGCCAGGTCCCCCGCGGAGGCGCGCAGCGAGCGCGGCATCTCCTGGAGCCGCTGGTACAGCTGCCACGTGGACGCCGCCAGGTCGCCCACTTCATCCGAGGAGACCCACTGTGGCGGCGTGGCGCGGCCCTCCACCAGGGCCTCCAGGGACGCACCCACCGCGCGAGCCCCCCGGGCCAGCCGGCGGGCCGCCCAGGCCGCGGTGAGGATGGAGCCCAGCGCGGCATACCCGCCGAGCACCACCACCGGTTGCACCAGCTCCGCCTCCAACGGCCGCACCGTGGCCTGGACGCGCTCGGCCGCCGCGGTGTCGCCCTGCGCCGCCAGGTCCGCCGCCAGCGCGCCCATGCCGCGCTCCAGGCGCAGGTGCAGCGTGACGATGCTGGCCAGACAGGTGATGAGCAGCGCGGAGACCACCATCGCGGGCAGCAGCCAGAGCTGGCGCGTGGCGAAGCCCTCACCCGCGGGCTTCGTGCTGGGCGCGCGCTGATAGGCGTCCAGCACCGTGGGCATCATCACCCGTTCGAACAGCATGTACGCCAGCGGGCTGCTGAAGAGGCCCGCGCTCACCGCCACCGCCACGCCCACCATCACCACCGACGCCGGCCGGTCCAGGAGCAGCACCGCGCCGCCGTTGAAGAGGATGCCGCCCAGCGTCCACGACACCATCATCTCCACGAAGGCGATGCTGGAGGGGATGCGAATGAGCCGCTCCACCCGCGTCGTCCCCTGGGCGCTCAGGGCGCGCTTCATCAGCCACGGCATCACCACCAGCGGCTGCACCACCGCGCACAGGCCGAGCACCACCGGGGTGATGATGCCCAGGAAAATCTTGAACTCCCGCGCACCCGACAGGTCGAGCAACTGCATGTCGACGTAGACCGCGGGCGTGAAGGCCACCGTGGTGACGACAGACCGCAGCAGGTAGAGCCGGCGTAGCAGGGCGCCAGGGGTCGGTAGCGAGGAGGTGGCCATCGGGGAAGCGGTGCTCCTGGGTAGCAGTCACCCCAGCGTGCGGCCCGAATTGCTCGCCGTCAATGTCCAGTCCCGTTCCGCCTCATCCAGCGTGTATGGAAATGCAGTGCTTGCCAGAGAGTGGTTGGCATTGAATTCGCGAATTGCCAGTCTCTGCTCATCGCACCTGGTTGCCGTCCAGGCGGGGGGCCCTGGGGTGCCTGCGCGGCTCTTCCGGAATGCCCACACTCTGACTCGAACGCGCTGTCTGTAGTGAAAGGAGACCCGTCATGGGCGAGTGGACCGACAAGGCCAAGGGCAAGGTCAAGGAAGTGGCCGGCGTCGCGAGCGGCGACCGTGAGCTGGAGGCCGAGGGCAAGCGTGACGCCGCCAAGGGCGCCATCAAGGGCAAGATTGAGGACGCCAAGCGCGCCATCAAGGACGCGGTCGACTCCGACAAGCCGCGCCGGGGCGAGCCCTAGCTGTCCTGCCCGGCGCCTGCCGGGTACATGCATGTGCATGTGAATGATTCGGGCCGTGAGGAAGCCTTCCTCGCGGCCCGTTTCATTTCAGCGTGAGGACCAGGATTCCACGTTCCCTCCGTATCCGGTGCTGGACGGCATTTCAGGCCGTCGCAGACCCGAACGAGGGGGGAACTGCTCCATGCATGTGTCGCGAAATTCGTCGTTGAGAGGAGACGTGTGTCCGCCCGGGGCACGCGCGCCCGCCAGAGGCTGGCATCCACGCTGGCTTCAGGGCGTGGTGGCCGCGCTGGCGCTCTGGGGGTGCGGTGAGCCCGCGCCCGAGGGCACTCCGCCGCCCGCTGGGCCCGTCGTCACCCGGACCGCCGAGGACGGCCTTGCCTGCACGCCGGAGGACATCGCGACCGGTGACTGGATGTGTACCGGCGGCTTCACCTACAGCCTGGAGTGTTACGCGCGGCAGACGAGCGCGGCCTGTGGCGCGGACACGAGCCCGAAGACGTGTACGTCCTACGGCACGTGCCGGCACGCGGACTTCGGCTCCACGTTGGGCGTGCACCAGGCCGTGTTTCCGTTGGGCACGCGGCCCGACGCCTCGTGCGAGGTCGGCGCCCAGAACTACATGATGGACAACGCGCCCGCGTCCACGTGGGGGGGCATCACCTGGACCTGGTACATCGGTGGCAGGCCCCCGGGGGGCGGGACCTCGGAATCCATGCTCACGGGAGGCGGAGCCCTCAAGCGCGCCGCGGCGGGCGTGGGCGAGGAGTATTGCTACATCACCTACTCCAACTACCCGGTGCCGCAC
Organism: Myxococcus virescens; assembly: GCF_900101905.1. Lineage (NCBI taxonomy): Bacteria > Pseudomonadati > Myxococcota > Myxococcia > Myxococcales > Myxococcaceae > Myxococcus > Myxococcus virescens. The sequence continues at coordinate 99,560 of NZ_FNAJ01000002.1, forward strand.
ATGGGCACGGGACCGCAGTGCGGCACGGTGGAGTCGCCCTGCACGGTGGCCTGCCTCAACCCCCAGACGTGCCAGGTGAACGGCGCCTGGGTCACCGACGCGGCGCAGTGCGGAACGATGACGGGCCTCTGCGGCCCTGGCAGCGGCGCGCAGCTCCAAGGCACCTGCCGTGATGTCAGCCACGGCCTGGCGCCGGACGCGGAGTGCGGCGCGGGCTTCGTGGAGGGCCAGGCGCCCGCCAGCTCCACCCTGGCGCAGGTGCAAGCGCAGGCCCAGGCGCAGTGGGTGGCCTCCGGGAGCAGCGGCGCGCCCGTCTATGACGCGCCCGTCCTGTGCTCGGAGTGCCGCGGCACCTTCTCGCTGACCGCGCAGGAGGTGAACCGGCGCGTGTACGCGGCGGTGGCCATGTCCCGGACGGACCCCCGGCTGCACCTCCAGGCGGGCGTGGCGTACTTCCTGGCTCGTGACAACCCGGCGCTCTCCCAGGCCGAGCTGACGGCGGCGCTCAACGCCGTCTCCACCGCGTTGAACGTCTATCCCTTCAACCCGGAGAAGGACGGCTCCGGCCCGCGGGTGCGGACGATGATTCGCATCCTCGCGCGGGCCCAGCCGCACCTGGCCACGACGACGGCGGCGGGCAGGGCGCTGCGGGCCTATTCGCAGGCGCTGCTGGGCAGCATGCGCAATGGCTTGGACATGGAGCGGGGGCTCGTCACCGCCCACTCGCTGGTGGAGCGCTACGGGGACGTGGAGGTCTTCAACGAGGAGACCTGGTCGCGGCTGCACGACCTGGCCCAGGGCAACGTCGCGCTGGCGGCGGCGGTGAACGGCGGTGGCATTGGCGCTGGCGTGGGCGTCCAGACCTCGCAGACCGCGGCGCAGATGCTGGCCCTCCGGCCCATGGGCCCCCTGGCGGCCTTCGTGCTGCCCCGGCTGGCGAACGACGGGAGCCTGTCGAGCACGAAGGCGGACGCGCGAGGCTTCATCTTGACGGCGTCCACCGCGGGCCTGTCCGCGGCGCAGCAGTACTCCGACATGTTCAACGACCTGAACGTCGCCGAGCAGGCGTACCGCGCCTCCATCGCGCTGAAGGAGCCGGGGCAGACGCTGGCCCTGGCGGAGGGCGGCGCGGCCCAGTCGTCCCTGTCCGGCACGCCGACGTCCGAGGAGGCGGCGCTCCAGGCGGCCATCGACGCGGCGAGGGCGCGGGGCACCCATCTCAAGGACCAGCTCAACGGCGTGCGCGAGGGCGTGACGGGCGGCCTGGGCCTGGTGGCCGAGCTGTTCAAGAAGGACGGCGAGACGCAGTTCGCAGCGGACATCGTGAGGTTCGCCAGCGCGCTGAACACGACGCTGGAGGCGGTGGCGAAGTACGCGGAGAGCTCCGTCAAGATCGCGGAGAAGGTCTCCAGCTTCCTCAACCTGGGCGTGAAGGGCTTCGAGATTGTCAGTGGCGCCATCTTCACCGGGCAGATCATCGGCGCCGCCTTCCAGCTCTTCTCCCTGTTGCGCGGGGCGGCCGAGCCGCCCATCGAGCAGATCATCCTCGAGGAGCTCCGCAAGCTCCATCAGTTCGTGGAGCAGATGCAGACACGGCTGTTCAGCCGCTTCGACCGGGTGGACCGCAAGCTCAATGACATCCACCGCGACATGCAGGCCCGCTTCGACCTGGTGGACTGGGAGCTGGGCCGGGTGAACCAGAACGTGGAGGAGGTGCAGGCGTCCTTGCACTCGCTGCACGCCGGGCTGAACCGCGTGGACCAGAACATGTACGAGTACTTCGCCGACATGAAGGACGACGGCTTCAAGTTCACGGTCTGGTCCTCTCTGAAATGGGACGACCGTCACCCCACGCCCATGCCCTACGAGGACTTCTCGACGGCGGAGGGCCAGTTCTCCTTCTGGGGCGCGGAGGAAGCGCATCAATCCACCGTCCTCGCGGGCATCGACGGACGCGGCTCCAACCCGGACTTCAGCCCCGCGGACGAGTTGTCCACCCACAAGCTCTCCTACAACATCAACTATCTGCGTGAGTTCCCTGCCCAGTTGACGCTCCCCATGCTGAGCGGCGAGCGCATCTCCAGCCCGAAGGACTGGATGGCCGGCGCGGAGGCCTACGCGCAGCTCTTCGAGGAGCAGCCGGCGCTCGGCGGGCAGATGCTCTCCACCCGGCACAGCAACCTCATCACCGCGGGCACGCAGCTGGACACCGCGCTGCGCAACATTGGCAAGCCGCTGTTCGCCGGCATCCACGCGCGCTACCTGGGGGACTGGGCGTCGCTGAAGTGGCTCATCGAGCAGGCGGAGCTCGACTGGCGGCACAGCCCTGCTCGCCACCTGCACGGCATCGACCTTTGGGGAGGCCCGGACCAGGAGCCGGCGTCGCACTACCTGAAGCCGGATGTGAAGCCCGTCGTCCCCTGCGGCGGCGGCGAGTGGGGGGACTACAACGGAGACGGCGCGCCGGACTCCCTCAGCGTGGACCCGGCCCGCTGGAACCACGACGTGCTGCGCCCGCTGCTCATCGCGGACAACCTGAACGTGGACCAGGCCTCCATCGACCTGTGCGGCGAGGGGAGCTGGCAGCTCTACTCGGAGGTCTTCACGGGCTTCGGGGGCATGTACGAGCGCAAGTACCGGCTGGTGTCCACGCTGTACGTCCGCTACACCTACTGGGACGCTGCGGCGTCCGCGTTGAAGTCCGAGCGCGTGTACGAGCACCGCTTCACCGGCGGCTCTGAATTCGTCACGCTGGTGCGCGGGGTGGATCGGCCCACCTACGACCCGAACAGCGAGCACAACCCCCAGGAGTGGATGGCGAAGCGCTGGTCCGCCGTCTCGCAGGACATCACGCCGTCCAACTACATCCCGGCCCCTGCCTTCCGCGCCGCCATCCGCACCCGGGTGGTGGAGGCGCTGAAGGACCAGCAGCGCCAGTTCTACGGCAGCATCGCCACGCGCATGGGACAGGCGGGAGACGCGCTGCAGGTCCAGGCGAAGCGGATGACGGGCACGCGGCTCCTGTGGCAGGCCTACACGGCGCTGGCGCTGCCGTTGTCGCTGGACCACGACGAGTATCTGCGCGGTCTGGTGTATGGCGAGGACGCGGTGCTGTCGGGCCACGACACGCTGCAGGACGTGGAAGTCACGCCGGTGATGAACGACGTGATGGACATGTACATGTTGTTCAGCGCCACGAACGCGCCGCCGGCCCACAACATCCTGGCGGACCTGCACCCGGCGGTGACGACGCGTGCCGACCGGCTGAAGGCCGCCATCGACGCGTCCCTGGATGCCCAGGCGGAGGCGGGCGGTCCCGAGGCGAGCGCCTGGGTGGAGCCGACGCTGCTGCGGCTGCGGCTCAGCGTCCCACAGTGACGCTCACGCGGTGACATGACCTGAGGTGGCGCGGGCCGCGGGGGACCTTCCTCCGCGGCCCGTGCCGTTGCTACCGCTTCGCCACCGGCGGGCACGCGACCTCGAGGAACGTCGTCGTCTTCCCGCTCAGCATGACCCACAGGCAGCGCAGCACGCAGCCCGTCCCGAACTCCCGGTAGATGAGCCCCAGGTTGGCGACCACCTCTCGTCCGGTGATGACTCCGCGCATTGGCACTTCCCCCTTCTTCAGCGTTCCGCCCGACCCCGCCACCCACCCCGCCTGCCGCTGCCCGCCCGGACCCCTCTGCAAAGCATCGGCCGTGCTTCGCTCGAACCTTCTATCGGACTTCGGACATGCCAAGCAGGCCAAGCCTCGTGAAGGACGCCTGCTCTCCCTTCTTCTCGGTGGGGACGGCCGCCGGGTTGCTGGAGATTTTTCAGGGAGCCGCGCCTTGGCACCTCTGCCCCCCGTGGAGTGTTCCCTGGGCAGAGGTGGGCCTGTTCTGGAGGCCTGCCCGGTCGCGGACTTTGCGACACGCCGAGCCCGGTGGCGCCAGGCGCGCGACGCCTGAATCTTCGAGGTGTGGATGACGCCAGGCGCCGTGCGGCCGTCCACGGAGCGATGGAGCGACCGGCTGCCTCCGGGAGGCTGCAAGGTGCCACCTTCACCGCTACACGCATACTCACAAGGTGAGTCGGGTGGAAGGGAAGGAGGGATGGAGATGAGGCCGTCACAACTTTCGAGGACGGCAGTGCCGTTGCTCCCTCCAGGGCTCGCCCGGGGGCAGCGGGGCGTGTCGCGCTTGGTGGTGGGAACGGATTTCTCGCTGCGCTCCGAGTTCGCCCTGGCGCGCGCGCTGCGCCTTCCGCTGGCGCACGGGAGCGTCTTCTGCGTGCTGCACGTGGCCCCCGTCCTGGACGGGCAGGAGGGGCCAGGTGGGACGCTGTCGGGTGCACGCTGCCTGCGCAAGGCGGTGAGCTCCGTGTGCAGGCGGCTGCGCAACCGCGTGGACATCGACGTGCGCGAGGAACTCGGGCGAGGGGACTCGGTGGAGGTGGCGTCGGCCGTGGCGCGGATGTCGGGCGCGGAGTTGGTGGTGCTGGGGCGTCCCCATGTGACGTACCCGGTGCGTGCGCTGGCCGAGGATTCGACGGTGCGGCGAATGGTGCGCCAGCTGGGCGTCTCCGTGCTGGTGGTGGTGCCGCACCCGGTCCGGCCCTACGGCAGGCCCCTGGTGGCGGTGGACTTCTCACGCGAGTCGCGCAGGGCGCTGGAGCTGACCTTGCGCCTGTGCCCGGCGCCCGCGCTGGTGGACGTGCTGCACGTGGTGGACACGGCAGCGCAGGAGGCGGAGCTGCGCCGCGCCCATGCGCCGGCTGAGCGGTGGCTGCTGCTGCGGCAGGAGCGGGAGTATCAGGCGCGGGTGGCGCTTGGTCGCTTCCTCGCGCCCTACCGAGAGGCGGGCCGCGAGTTGGAGGTGAGGGTGCGCTGCGGCGAGCCGGCCGAAGAGGGCATCCTGGCGGAGGCGTTGGAGCGGGGCTCGGACCTGCTGGCGCTGGCCATGTCCGCCGTGGAGGCGCGCACGCCGCTGACGGAGCAGGTGCTGGCGCGCGCGGGCTGCGACGTGTTGGTGTCGCGTCACCTTCCGCCCGCATCCTGAAGCAGGAGGGCGCGCTCCGCGTTATGAACGCGGACCGTGTCTCCTCGTCCTACAACAGCCCCTGCCGCCCCGGTGTCGCTCAAGGCCCGCTTCCAGAACGCGGGCAGTCTCTTCAAGCAGCTGCCGGGGACCTTCCGGCTCTTCTGGCAGGCCAGCCCTCGCGGCGCGGTGGTGCTGGGCGCGCTGACGCTGGTGGCGGCGCTGTTGCCGGCGGCCATCGCCTGGGTGGGCAAGCTCATCGTGGACTCGGTGGTGGCGGCGGCGCAGGGCTCGGTGGAGGCCCGCTCGCGGGTGTACGGGCTGGTGGGGTTGGAGTTCGGGTTGATGCTGGGCTCGGCGGTGGTGGACCGCGGGCTGACGCTGACGCGCGAGCTGCTTCGCGCCAACCTGGGGAACCTGCTCAATGAGCGCATCCTCCAGAAGGCGCTGGCGCTGGAGTTGCAGCACTTCGAGGACTCGGCCACCTACGACAAGATGCAGAACGCGCGGCGCGAGGCGAACAGCCGGCCGCTGTCGCTGGTGACGCAGGCGTTCTCCATCGTCCGCAACACCATCACCCTGGGCACCTTCGCCGCGTTGTTGGTGGCGTTGTCGCCGTGGAGCGTGGTGGTGCTGGTGGCCGCGTCAGTGCCGGCCTTCATCGCCGAGGCGCGGCTGGCCATGGCGGGCTTCCGGCTCTACTCGTGGCGCGCGCCCGAGGGCCGCAAGCTGAACTACCTGGAGTGGATTCTCACGCGAGACAGCCACGTGAAGGAGGTGAAGCTCTTCGGGTTGGGGCCGCTGGTGCTGGGCCGCTACCGCACGCTCTTCCAGAAGTTCTTCGCGGAGGACCGTGCGCTGGCCTTCCGGCGGATGGCCTGGGGCCTGGGGCTGGGCGTCCTCTCACTGGGCGCCTTCTATGGCTGCTACCTGCTGGTGGCGGGCCGCGCGGCGAGCGGGACGATTACCGTGGGCGACATGGTGCTGTACCTGAGCGTGTTCCGTCAGGGGCAGGCGGCGTTCCAGGGCATCCTGACCAGCGTGGGCTCCATGTACGAGGACGCGCTCTTCATGAGCAACCTGTTCGCGTACCTGGACATCCCCACCGGCGGCGAGGCGACGCGGGTGCTGCCGCCGCTCTCTCCGCCGCGTGGGCACGACAGCGCCATCGAGCTGCGCGATGTGTCCTTCCGTTATCCGGGGAAGGAGGCGTGGGCGCTGAAGAACGTGTCGCTGACGCTGAAGCCGGGACAGAAGCTGGCGCTGGTGGGGGAGAACGGAGCGGGGAAGAGCACGTTGGTGAAGCTGTTGTTGCGCCTGTACGAGCCAGTGGACGGCGACATCTTCTACGGCGGCGTCAACCTGAAGGACATGGACGTGGAGGACCTGCGCAGCCGCTTCGGCGCGGTGTTCCAGGACTTCGTGCGCTACCAGTTCAACGTGGCGGAGAACATCGGCCTGGGGCACGTGCCGGCGCTGGAGGACCGGACCCGCATCGAGAAAGCGGCCGAGGAGGGCGGGGCCAGCGGTGTGATTACGGCGCTGCCACAGCAATACGACACGATGCTGGGCGGCTGGTTCGAGAAGGGGCAGGAGCTGTCGGCGGGCCAGTGGCAGAAGCTGGCGGTGGCGCGGGCCTTCATGCGAGACGACGCGGAGGTGCTGATTCTGGACGAGCCCACGGCCAGCATCGACGCGGAGGCGGAGCACGCGCTGTTCGAGCGCTTCCAGGCGCTGGCGGCGGACCGGATTGCGATTGTGATTTCGCACCGCTTCTCCACGGTGCGGATGGCGGACCAGATTGCCGTGCTCCACAACGGGCAGGTGGACGAGCTGGGCAGCCACGACGAGCTGATGGCGAAGGACGGGCGCTATGCGCACCTGTTCCGGTTGCAGGCGCGCGGCTATCGGGACTGAACGTCAGGCGCGCTCGCCACGCAGGCGCGCGATTTCCGCCCGAGCCTCGGCGAGCTGGCGCTCGGCGTCCTCCCGGCGCTGGGTTTCCAGTTCCAGGAGTCGGGACTCCTCGGCGAGTTGCTCCACTGCTTGGCGCGTGAGAATTCTCGGATTGCGATGGGCTCCGCGGCCCGCGAGTTTCGCGCGCCCATGTCACTGACTCATGGCAGGTTCTCCCGCCATGTCGCGTGCTCAAGCTCCGAAGAAGGTCGATGTCGCTGCGTTGATGAAGAAGGCGGACAGTCTGCTGGACGAGATGCCGCCGCAGCTGGACCAGGCGATTCCGTTGCTGCGCGAAGTCGTAGCGGCGGAGCCCGAGCACCTGCTGGGACTCCACTCCCTGAGCTGGTGTTTGGACCCGACGCGGAGCATGGAGCCGCACCGTTGGGAGCAGGAGTTGAAGGCCGAGCACTGGCGGCTGCGCGACCGCATCCTCGAGCTGACGCGAGGGACGAAGCCCGGCGGCGCGCTGACGCTCGCCCATCGCGCACGTTCGCTGGCCCTGAGCCAGTGGGCGGAGGACCTGGTGCGGCGCAAGCCGACCGTGGCGCAGCTCGACGACGCGGAGGCCGCGCTGAACGAAGCCAACAGTCTTCGGGAACTCGCGAACCACCAGCGTGGACGCCGCGGGCTCGAGGCGTGGCGCGCACTGACGCAAGGCAAGCCGGAGCAGGGCTACCGCGAGTTGCTCGCCAAGGTGGAGGCGTTTCCTGGCATGTGTGCCCAGGGCGTGATGGGCGATGACGACTCGCTCAACTTCCAGGGGCTGGAGGGCGCCTACTCCGATGAGGGTTTCCTGGCCTGGCTGCGGAAGCAGAAGCCCGCGGCACGCCCCGCGGGGAAGAAGGGCAAGGACCTGGATGCCGGACTCCTGCTGGCGGCGGGGCTGGATGCGAAGCCGTTCTTCGGCCCTGGCTTCGAAGGGAACAGCCGCACGGGGCGGGTGCTGGCCCTGGTGGCGTTGGGGGCGGACCTGAAGGCGAGGGATTCCAGCAAGCACAGCGTGCTCCACCTCGCCGCGATGGTGGATGACGCGGCGCTGGTGAAGGAGTTGCTCCGCCTGGGCGTCGCCGCCGACGTCGTCGATTCGAACAAGTCCACGCCGCTGCATGTCGCGGCCGAGCACGGCAGCGTGTCCTGCATCGCCCCGCTGGCGAAAGGCGGCGTGCCCGTGGATGCGCTCGATGCGTCAGGGCGGACGGCGCTCTTTGAAGCGCGTCAGGCCGACGTGGCCCAGGCGCTCATCGACGCGGGAGCGAATCCCAATGCGGGCAAGGGCTGGACGCCGCTGCATCAGCACGCACGCTTCAAGGAGCGAGGCCCCGTCATCGAGGTCCTGCTCAAGGCGGGGGCGGATGTCTCGCTGAAGAATGGCAGCGGCCAGACGCCCACGCAGGAGGCGCTGGAGCACAAGAACGCGTCCCTCGCCCAGCTCATGGGGGCCAAGGCTTCCTCGGGCAAGGCCGGTGCGTTGGACGTGCAGCCGCTGCTGGATGCGCTGGCGCGTCAGCGCAAGACGCTGCTCAAGGCCTGGTACTTCGAAGACAAGAACGTGGACGGCGTCGAACAGGTCCTGAAGGGGCTCGCGCTGCAAGGTGCCACGTCATGGGACCAGCTCGCGGCCGCGCTCCAGGGCGAGCTCCCCTGGACGGCCATGGCGGTGGTGCAGCTCGCGCGGGACGTGCTGCCGGCCGAGGAGAAGGCGCCTCGTCTGTCCAAGCTGCCGCGCTTCGTGCGCGGGGACCTCGTGGTGAAGGGCGACGTGCACGTCGATGGGCCGCTGCTCGTGACGGGAGACCTCACGGTGGAAGGCGTGCTGCGCAACGCGGGAATGGAAGGGATGCTGGTGGTGGGCGGCACGCTGCGCGCCACCGGTGTGGACACGGACGGCGAGGTCGTCGTGGGCGAGGGCCTGGAAGCGCAGGTGGTGTGGGGCCACGGCAACGACGCGTCGCTCCGCGTCGGCGGCGTGCTGAAGGCGGACGTGGTCATCGCGGACGACCACGACATCCAGGCCAAGGTGAAGGCGAAGCACCACTACGAGAACGGTGAGTTCGATGCCTCGGATGAGGCGCTCAAGGAGGTCTTCGTCGCGAAGGCCTTCGCGAAGTCGGAGTTGGACCGGGACAAGCTGTTCAACGTGCTGCGCAAGGTCGGGACCATCCTGGTGTAGACGCGGCCCTAGCACTACCCGGTCAGATGAATCGGGCGCGGGCGCCCCGTGTTGACGGAGCATGACGCCTACCCAGTTACGCAAGCTTGACCGGGAGCTGAGCGAGTTCCTGGACTCGATGACGGAGGGAATGGGCCGGACCGAGAGACGTCGCGCTCTCGGCGGCTACCTCACTGGACTGCTGCTCGACGGAGAACGCAAGAGCATCGAGCCCATGGCGGCCCGGCTCGTCGAAGCACCCGAACAGACAGAAGCCATGCGCCAGCGGCTTCAGCAGTGTGTGTCGGGCGCGGCTTGGGACGACTCCGAAATGCGGCGGCGCCTGGCGCGGCAGCTTGAGTGCGAGCCACCGGGCTTGGAGGCCCTCGTCATTGACGACACGGGCTTGCCGAAGAAGGGCGTGCATTCGGTGGGGGTGGCGCGCCAGTACTCGGGTACCCTGGGGCGGACGGAGAACTGCCAGGTGGCCGTCAGCCTGCATGTTGCTGGAGAGAAGGGCAGCGGCTGCATCGCCATGCAGCTGTACCTGCCTGAGGAGTGGACGCGCAGCAGGAAGCGCTGCAAGGCCGCCGGTGTCGCGTCTGGAGTGAAGTTTCAAAAGAAGTGGCAGATAGCGCTGAGCCAATTGGATGACGCATTGGCGTGGGGCGTGCGCCGACACCTCGTCCTGGCTGATGCTGGGTACGGCGATGCACGGGAGTTCCGCGACGGCGTGCGCGAGCGCGGCCTGCACTACTTGATGGGCGTGCAGGGCACGCACAAGGTGTGGCCGCCCGGTGCCAAGCCGCGTCAGCCCCAGAGGGCGCTGGGCCAGAACGGCCGCCCGCGCACCTCCTCGGGGGCCGTCACGCATGTGACCGGGTAGTACTACAGGGATGTGCCAGAGCAGAGGCTAGCGCAAGACCGGCGGCATGCCCTGGGGCGACCGTGACCTGGCATGTGCCGTCGTGCCCATGGGGCGACCTTGCTTTCCAATTTCAATCTGATGTCTGGTTCGTACAACTGCGCTTGTTGCGCTGCATCGGGAGGGGACTCGCTGGATGAAGATGAAGACGATCACTGTGGACTTCTACAAAGTCGAGGGTGACGATGATTTCGACTTCGCGAAGTTGCTGAGCCGCGTCGGCCAACTCGCTCCAGATGATCGGTTGAGAACCGTCAAAGGGGGGCCTTTTAGACTGGAGCATGTAGCGAAGAGGGGGATCGGCTTCGAGGGCGAGTTGGTCCGAATTCGAATGGACTATGGCCCAACCAAGGCAAGCCTGAGCACGGCAGGGGTCGAGGAAATCCCGCTGAGAGAGGATGAAGGGGTCGGCGAGGAAACGGCCTTTCTCTACCACCCAGGCACGGCTGTTCTCCTCTTGCAGCGCAATCGGATCGGAGCGACAGCGAACTCCTTTGCGTCGTACTTCAGCAACCACAACGACGGCAACGACGCCTTTGGTATGTCGCAGGTGCTTGAGCTTGATGCCCTACTGCGTCTCAATGAAATGGAGGAGTTTCGCGAGTTCGAAGTCGAAGTGGCAGGGATCGACCTCTCGGTTTTTAACGACCTGAAAGATCGGTACACCTGGAATGAACTCCAACGGATTCGTGAGCGCGCGGGGGCTCCGCGACTCGCGATGACCTTGAAAATGGGGCATGCTCGAGGCGCGTTGAATCGCGACTACATTCGAAAATTGGGGCGAACCCTACTGAACTTGGCTTCGAGCGACCCAGACTCTCGGTCGGTGACGTCGTTGAAAGTTAGGGGGAAGGACGACATGGAGGACACTGCGGTTGTGGATCTCCTGAACTACCGAATGATCGAGTCCGTGTCCTTCCCGTGGCATGACAGACGGGTCTCTTATGATGCTCGGCAGGCCGCGCTACGGGAGGCGTTCTCGAAGCGAGAAACTGAGTTGAAGAAGATGTTCGGACAAAGGAAAAAAGCGTCATGAACGTCGTCTGGGAGAAAGTCCATCCGTATGTTCTGGGGGCGGCGGCGCCTGTGGCTGCCTACTATCTGTTCAAGGAGAGGCCGCTCCCAGTGTTGCAACCTCTCTTTGCGATGACCCTCGATCTCGGAGCAATTGCAATTGGGTTCCTAGGGACTGCTAAGGGAATTTTGCTTTCGATTGATTCGTCCAAGGTCATTCAGGAGATGAGGGCGCTTGGGTCGTATGAACGGCTGACGACGTACATTATCAATGCTGTCCGATGTGCGTTCATATTGGCGGGAAGCAGCTTTCTTGGGGTTCTTGTGGACTCCAGCATTCCGAAGGACGACGTCCAGACTCGCCTCATGATGTTTTCGGCATGGATCGGCATCGTGACGGCCGTTGCATTTTCTAGCTACCAAGTGGTCGACACTTTCTTCGACGCATTGAAGTCGAAGAGTCGTGCGACCAAGCAGCAGACTGCCACTGCCTGAGATGCGTCTACCGCTGGCTCGGCCCAGCCAGCCCCGGGAACAGCGGCCCGGCGCCCACCTCCGGCGTCCGCTCCAGTCGCTCCAGGGCCATCGTCAGCAGGCCCAACTCTTCCAGCCGCGTTAGCCCGCCGACGTCCTCCGAGGCATTTAGCCCGAGGCCTCCCGCGGAGCGTGGCCCCTCGCGATGGGACACCGCCTTGCGTGCCTCCACCCAGTTCACCAGCGTGCGGGTGGCCACCTGGCCCTCGCGGCCGGAGAAGGGAGACGCCAGCAGCTCGCGCTCCTCCTCGAGCCGCTGCACTTCCAGTCACAGTGGGCGGTTCAGAAGAAGGACGACGCCACGGGGGCATGGCAGCAACAGCGCGGTGGGGCTCCGCTCCCCGCACACCGGCCCGCTACTCGCCCCGTTCCGCGGCTTCGCGTAGGGCCCGGCGGACGGCGTCGGCCTCATTGCACTTCCAGCGTTTCGCCAGCGCTTCCAGGTCCGCCGCTGACTGCAGGGTGTGGCGGACTAACTGTTTCAAGACCACGCTGCCCTTTTCGGCGCGGCGCTTTTCGGGCGGGGTCTCTGTGGGATCGTGACGGGGCAAGGCGTGTTCTCCTGTCGGTGCGCGGCACGGTACAGCACCCGACTTGGATTGCCACGGGACAACGCCAGGCAGGGTGGGGTGGAAAGGCATGGTGCCTCCCGCGCGTCGTCTACGAGCTGCGCGGCGCGCTCCAGCACCGCATCCACCAGGGCGAAGAGGAGGCGGCTCACCGTTCGCCTCCCTCGGCCCGCTTGAGACGCTCGCTCAGCTCCAGCAGGTCCAGCAGCGCTCGACACGCGGGCGTCCACGCAGGCCCGCCCGCTTCGGTCCCACACGCGCAGGGCCTGGCCGTCTGCACGCCGTCTCTCGGGTGCTGGGCGCGCACGGCCGCGCGCAGTGCCTGGAGCCCTTCGGAGTCAATGCAGTAGCGGGGGGGGCAGCCATGAGCCGCCTCGCTCCCAGCGGCAGGCGTCGCGGCAGCCTCGGCCTTGAGCTGCTCGCGGATGGCGGTGGCCAGGACTGGCATCACCTCGCGGCAGAACGCGCGCAGTTGCGGCTCGTAGTCGTGCGTCGCGAACTCGTGGGCATCGTCGATTTTCGTCTCGCCATACCAGTCGTGGAACTGGTCGACGTCCATCTCGTCATGCTCGCTTGGACTGCTGTCGCTGTAGGGGGAGAGGGCATCGGCCAGCGTCTGCCATTCCTGGGCGGCCTGCTCCTTCGTCCAGCCGCTCTCGCGCCGAGACTCGAGGATGTACTCGCGGATGCCCTTGAGGGTGGTAGCGCCATCCCACCATGTGGCCCGGCCCAGCTTGCTGCACAGGTAGTCCGCGTCATTCTCCAGGCCAACGACGAAGGCGCGGAACTCCATTCCGGGGCTGCCCCACCGGAATGCATAGCCGCCGCAGTTGGAGACGGCGGAGAAGTAGCCGTCGCTCCGCATGACGACGTCCGCGAGCCAGCGCCCCTTGGGCGTGCGCAACCTGTACTGGTAGACGGTTGGATCAGCCACGGGACGGGCCCTCCCCGGCTGGCAGCAGCGGCGGCATGGTTCCCGTGCGGTACGCCTCGGCGACGGCGGGCAGGGCGTGCTGTCCCACTGTCTTCCCGCCGGGCACCACCAGGTGCGCGAGGAAGGACTCCTCGAACGTCTCCACCTCGCTCTCGATGCTGACGAACTTGGCCTTGATGGTGAGCAGCAGTGCCCGCCACCGCTCGCGGCAGGCCTGCTCCCTGGCACTGGTGGCCGCTGCCGTCGTCCGCCGGTTGCCGCGTCGGTCCTGGGTGAAGCGCTTCTCGTCGGCGCGCGGGAGAGGCATGGTGAACTGCACACGCCGGTCGCGCAGCTCGAAGAACACCACCGCCCGGCCCGCCTCCTCGGCGAATGCCGTGCGGGTGGCGCCGCGGCGGCGCAACAGTTCCTTGATTTCGGACTCCGTCTTGGAGACGGCCACGTAGGTGCCGGCGGCGTACTTACCCACGGCGCACCGCCTTCCCGAGCAGGGAGCGGATGATGCTGGCGGCCTCCTCCAGGCCACGCCGGCGCCCGCGCTCGTCCGTCCTCCCGGCCATCTGGTCGCGCCGCTCCAGCAGCGCCTGCGAGGCCTGAGCATGGAAGTCCCTCGCGCCGAGCTGCGCCGCGTGGCGCACGGCCTGCGACAGCGCGCGGGTGTTGACGTCGAGCAACCCGTGGGCGTGGGCAGTCCCCCGCTTCGCCTCGGCTAGCGCGTTGCCGAGCACGCCAAGCGCCCACCACTCGGTGGTGCCCGACGCCAGCGTGACGCTGCCGTCCTCCACTACCTGCACCCCGCCGCTCTCCAACACCACACGCTGGTGAGGCATCCCTTCCAATGCCGGGTCATGCCACATGGTGCACGCCCGGCCCTCGCCGTACTTGCACTCGTCCGGCGTGCAGTGCTCGGCGTGCAGATCGGGCGTCGCGGGAGGCTCGTCAACCGGGCCTTCGATGAGCGGCACCGCGGGCACGGGCGTCATCCGCGCGCGTTGGTGGGCGTAGGCGTCGGCCGTCATCATCGCCATGTTGGCCACGTCAGGAAGCGCCCGCCAACGGCACTTGGTACCTCGACTATCGCGACGCGGCGAAGGCGCGCCAGCAGCCTTCCATCATCGCCCGGACGAAGAGCGAGGCGGAGAAGAAGCTCCGCGACGCGCTAAACGACACGGACGATGCGAAAGCTGGGCGCCGACCGATGCGCTTCAGGGCGACGCGCTTGAGCGAGGCCGCGGCAGAGATGCTCAAGCTTCGCGAGGGCACGCCCAGCTACGTCATGGACGAGCTGAACCTCCGGCTCCACGTCCTGCCGTTCCTGGGGAAGAAGTTCTTGACAGAGATTGCTCCCGCTGACGTGGAGGAACTTGCCGTCCAGCTCGCGCGAGGGGGCAAGGGGCGAAAGCCGCTGGCGCCTAGTTTCGTCCAGCAGGCCATCCGGCGCCTCGCGTCGGTGTTCACCTGGACGAAAAAGAAGCTCTTCTTCGGAGACAGTCCGACGCGGGAGGCGAAGCGGCCGAAGATACCTAAGCGGCTCCCCAAGCGGCTGTCGGACGCGCAAGTCGTCAAACTCCTGTCGGAGTCTCGCCAGTGGCACGACCTCTTCTGGTTCGCCGCGACGACGGGACTGCGAGAGGGCGAGTTGTGCGCGTTCGAGTGGACGCACTTGGTGCTGGACACGGAAGAGCCCCATGTGTTGGTCGCCGGAAGCCGCAGCGCGGACACGCCAAAGGACTTCGAGGAGCGGGTCGTCCCCATTCCTCGCGACGTGGCGGAGATGCTCCGTCGACGCCGGGACTCAGCCACTAGTCGGTATGTCTGGCCGGGGCCGGACGGTGAAATGCAGCGGCGTGCCGACACCGTCTACGGGGACGCCTTCAAAGAGGCGGCGGTGCGAGCCGGTCTCGTCCGCGGGTGGGCCCACGCGTGCAACTGCGGGCACCACTTCTTCGCTCCCACACGCAGGCCCCGCCGGTGCCCGAAGTGTCCGGCGACGGTGCTGCCGAAGGTGGTGCGCGGCGAGTTCACCTTTCGCCACCTGCGCAGCACCTATGCGAGCGCCCTCGGCAATCCCGTCCTCGCTCAGAAGGCGCTGGGGCACTCGGACCTGAGCACGACGATGGTCCACTACTACCAGGTCGACGCCGCGAAGGTCCGCGAGGCCGCCGAGGTGCTCCCGTTCGCTGTAGGGGCGGGGCGACTGGCGGCGACGGGACAAATCCACGCAGCACAGCAATCAGGAAGAGGTGTCAGCCATGCTCGCCAGTGACGTTTCCCCTCTGTCGCCCTCTAGTCAGGCCCTGGGCAGGTGGTCCCGCACCACGCCGAGCCAGTACTCCTTCCCGGAAAAAGGGCGCTCTGCCGCCGAGTGCCGCCGAGCGTCGCTGAGTGTCGCGGGCGTGGCGTCGCCCCCTGTTGAGCGCCGCCGAGCGTCGCTGAACGCCGCTGTCGGCCGGCAGGCGTGGGACAAAGACGGGACAAGGATTGAGGCGCCATCGTCGCTTGATGGTGCACTCGCCGAGCTGCGCCGGGCCGTGGCCGACCTGATGCCGCTGTACCACCAGCAACACGCCCCCTCCCAGGATGGGCCGCCGTGGGACTCGTGTCCTACGTGCCGGCGCTTCCTGGGGGTGGGTCATGTCTGAGCGCCTCCCAGCCCGCTTCGCCCTCGAATTCGAGCAGGTGGGTGACGGCTGGCGCGCGAGCATCCCGGGCTACGCCGCTGTGTGCACCGGCCCCTTCGGGTACCAGGAAGCGCACGCTGCTGTCCTGGCCGAGGTAGCCCGTCGTCACGCCGCTGGACACCCGTCCACGACGCCGGACGCCATGCTGCTGGATGCGGTGGGGCAGGTGCTCACCCAGCGGGCCAAGGATGACGAGTGGAGCACGCTCAACGTGAGTGATGCGTTCCGCGCGTGCCTGAAGCGCCTCCGTGCCGCCTACGACTTCGCGAAGGGCGGTGGACGATGAGCCCCGCCCTCCTCCTTTTCCCTGAGTTGTGCCTGCCCCCGTCGCCCCGGCTGCGCCGCCGCCTCGCCGCGCCTTCCATCGCGCCCGCCAGCGGCTTCGGCGCGAGCTCGTGGCGGCACTTCACCCCGCGCCAGCGCGAGGTGTTCGCCAAGCCTCGCACTCTGGCCACACTGCTGGAACTGCTCCGCGAGCGGCCCAGGGGCACCTGCACCATCTGCTGGCGCGACATGTCCCTCGCGCTGGCCGGCTCGACCACCCAGGTGGCCTGCTCGCGTGAGGACGGCACCGGGCGCACGCGCTGGTGCCAGACGTACGTCGTCCACTGCTACCGCGACGGTGAGCGCCGCCGCGAGGCCGCGAAGGCGGGACTCGTCGCGACGCTTGAGGGTGGTGCAACGTGAGCGTCCTCCACCTCAACGTCCTGCCCGCGCCCGTGTACCCGGAGACGCACAAGGCCACGGCCGTCGTCTCCCGCACGTCGGTGCGCAGCGGCAGCGGCTGGCGCGTCACCGCCTGCGACGCGGACGGTTGCCCGGTGGTGTCCGTGTGGGACGCCTCGCCTACCACTGCCTGGACGGAGGTGGACAAGGACGTGGCCACGCTGGCGCGCATCGCGACGAAGCACCCGGACGGCGTGCCCATGGTGCGGAGGCGCGCGTCATGAGTTGCCGCCTTTCACTTACCTGCGCCAGCAAGCGGACTGCGACTGGGTGGCGCGTGTCCATCCGCGCGGAGGGGCTGCCGGACGTGACTGCTGACGCGACCACCAGCGGGGAGGCCAGGACAGCCGCCTTCGCCGACCTGCAGCGCTTGGCCGACGAGAGGGAGGCGCTCGGCCAGCCCCTCAACCTCGACGACTACGCCGTGCACATGGAGTTCGACCCCGAGGAGGTGTGCCAATGACGTGTCCAGCCCCCATCCGTCGTCCACCGCCCGAGCCCGGCCCCCATGGTGAGCCCACCGGGCGCCAGCTCGAGGTGCTCGCGTACGTGCACCTCCACCAGCTCGCCTTCCGGCGCGCTCCATCCACCTATGAGTTCTGCGTCCGCTTCGGCTGGAGCAGCACCGGCGCACCGGCCGACTACCTCATGCGTCTGGCCGCGCATGGCCTGCTGGAGAGCCCGCCCCGCATCGCCCACGGCCTGCCCCTCACCGCGTCCGGCAAGGCCGCCGCCACCGAGTACCTGCGCACGCATCGGCTGGAGCTGCGCGGCACCCCCGCCGTCAACAAAGGAGCTACGCCGTGAGCGAACTCACTGAGACGTTGGGCCGTACCATCCAGGCGCGTCGGAAGGCGCTGTCACTGACGCAGGAGAGGCTCGCGGAGAAGGCCGGACTCTCGTCCAACTTCGTCAGGATGATTGAGCGGGGCACCCGCGTCCCTCACCTGGAGACGTTGGAGAGCGTGGCCGCCGCGCTCGACACGAGCGTCGTTGCGTTGCTGAGCGCGGGCGACGAGTCCGCCGACGTGGCCGCTCCGCTCCTCGGCCTCATCCGGGCGCGCCGCCTCAGTGCCGAGGACGTGCGCCGGATTGAGACTCTCGCTCGCACCATGTTTCCCGCGGGGGAGGTGGCCCATGGCTGAGTCCGTGTGGAAGCAGATTGACCGGCTTCTGATGGAGCACCAGTCCACCCGCGAAATGGTCAATGCCCGCAAGGGGTGGCGCTTCCGTGGTCGCAAGCCCAACGGCGACTGGTTCGCGCGCAACGGCCGCGGCACGAAGGCGGTGGAGGTGCGAGCGCCGACGTCGAGGGGGCTGCTCCTCGCGATTGGCGATGCCACCTGCGAGGGCTGTGGCCACGTCGTCACACGCCGCACGCAGATGGGGTGCGGGACCCGCGGCTGCAAGTGCGCCACCTGCCAGGAAGCTCCGACTGGGCTCGTCGCAGAGGGGGACGCGAGCCATGCCTGAGTTCCCCCAGTGCCCGAAGTGTGGCCAGCGCGCCATCTACCCGAAGGAGAACGACGAAGGGGACGAGGACTACACCTGTGCCGCCTGTGGTCACTTCATCCTGTGGCCGTCCCGTGCGGTTCGTGAGCAGGCCGAGGACGCGGTGCATGCCTTCCGCGGAGGCGCCATCGGCTTCGCCCGCCACTGGGCGTCCAAGCTCGCTGACGAGCGCGCGAAGGTGGCGCGGCTTGCGGAGGGACGCTGGTGAGCCCGCGCGCCTTCACCACCGGGCACCTCCTGGTCGCCGTGACCGGCACCGTCGCCGGGGCCTGGATACCCAGCCTGAGCGACCAGCAATTCCAGGCGGCCCTCTGCGCGTTCGGCTGCACCGTCCTCTTCGCGGCGCTCGCCGCCCCTTTCGTCCGGAGCACCAGGTGACATGGCTCTACGTCCCCCGGGGATTCCTCCCCTCCGAGTCCTCTCCGTCTGCTCCGGCGGCGGAGGCCTTGACGCAGGCATCCACCTGGCAGCGCCTGGAAGTCGAACGGTGCTGTACGTGGAGAGGGAAGCACCTGCCGTCGCGGCGCTGGTCGCTGCTATGGCGCAAGGAGCGCTGTCTGATGCTCCTGTCTGGAGTGATGCCGCCACCCTCGACGGCCGCGCATGGCGTGGCTGCGTGGACCTCGTCGCTGGTGGCACCCCTTGTCAGGACCTCAGCCTCGCGGGGAAACGCGCAGGGCTGGGCGGCAGCCGCTCGGGACTCTTCTGGAAGTTCCGTCGCATCGTCCGCCAAGTCCGTCCGCGCTACGTCCTCTGGGAGAACGTCGGAGGCGCCGCGTCAGCTCTCCCTGCCGTTGGTCGCGCGTTCGCACGCGCGGGCTATACCGGCGCGTGGGTCCGAATTCCGGCAAGTGCAGTGGGCGCCAGCCACAGCCGCGCCCGCGTCTTCGCTCTCTTTGTCGATGTGGCCCACGCTGGACTCGCTGGCGCCGCAGGTGGCGAGTGGCCTCTGGCCCACGGCCACGGCCACGGACGCGAAGGCGAGCGGGAGCGCGGGCTACGCGAAGACGGCCACGCACAACCCAGGAACGACGTTGACGGACGCCACGGTGCGCTACCCGCAGTGGCCGGTGGACGCGGTGTGGCCGACGCCCAGGGCGTCGGACGGGGAGAAGGGCGGGCCGGGACAGCGGGGCAGCAGCGGGGACCTGATGCTGCCGAGCGCGGCGGTGCAGTGGGCCACCCCGGTGATGAACGAGGACAAGGCCTCGGGCTACCTGAGCGGGGACGGCGTGAGGCGTCCGGGTCTTCGACGACAGGCAACGTCAGCCTGCCTCTCTGGCCTCCTGGCCCCGCTGACGTCGACGGCTGGCGCCGAGTCCTTGCAGTCGCCCCACATTTCGCCCCGGCTCTCCCTCAACCCGCTCTTCGTCGCGTGGTTGATGGGATGGCGCTGGCTGCTGGCGGGCTTGGTCGAATCGACCTCCTCCGGCTGCTCGGCAACGGCGTCGTCCCAGCTCAGGCCGCCGCTGCTCTCCGACTCCTCTGGCCCGTTGTCACTGGAAGGCGCTGAGCCATGAGCACCTGCACCACGCCCCGTGCGCGCCTGCTCGCCGTCACCGTGCCCCAGCCCTACGCCTACTCGGTGGCGGTGCGCGCGTGCCCCGTCGTCAACCTGGCCGAGGTTCCGCCCGGGGCCCTGGGCTCCTACGTCGCCGTCTGCGCGGGCGAGTACGACGAAGGCATCGCCCACTGGATGGACGTCCACGGGGGGATTCGGCCTTTCGCTTCAGAGGACATCCATACCGGCACGGTGCTCGCGGTGGCGCGGGTGGCGGCCGTGTCCCAGTGGCCGGACGTCCCCCGCGAGTCTCGCTGGTACGTGGGGCCAGTGGGGCTGTGGCTGGCCGATGTCATCCGCCTGCCTGAGCTGGTGTCCGTTGAGCCCGGCCCAGCGGCGCAGTGCTGGGAACTCCCCGAGGACGTCCGCGCCGCCGTGCGCGCCGGGTACGCCACCGTCCAGGCCGAGGACAAAGCGCGCTGGACGGACTTCAACGCGCGGGCTGCACGGGCCCAGTCCCGCCCGCCCGCCCCGACGCTCAAGGACAAGCTGCTGCGCCTGTGCAACTGCCGCCGGGCCATGACGCCATGCCCGACGTGCAAGTCCTTCCGTTGCCTCAACCCGGACTGCGGGCCCCACGCCTGCCACCAGGAGGCCCGCCCGTGAACACCAACTGCGTGAAGCGTCACTGGCTCATCACCGACAAGGGCGACCCTGCGGCGCTCGCGCTCGTCGACGGCGTGTCCGTCGGCAAGGCGCCGCACTATTCGCGGCAGCAGCCCG
Source organism: Myxococcus virescens (assembly GCF_900101905.1). NCBI lineage: Bacteria > Pseudomonadati > Myxococcota > Myxococcia > Myxococcales > Myxococcaceae > Myxococcus > Myxococcus virescens. Next base: position 119,865 of record NZ_FNAJ01000002.1, read on the forward strand.
GCACGCGCAGCTTCACGCGGAACGGGCAGAACCTCGTGTTCATCACGGCGGACGCCCTCGCGTGCTGGGTGACGTTCCGACCCACTCCTGGAAAGGCCGTGCGCCCGGACGGGCGCGATGTGTGGGAGTGCGCTCTGTTTCGGAACGAGGGGCCACACCTCTCCAGTGCCCTTATCCGCGAAGCCGTGGCGCTCACCTGCGCGCTGTGGGGGACGCCTCCACCCGGGGGCATCGTCACCTTTGTCCGCCCTGACAAGGTGGACTCGGGGCTTCCTGGCTACTGCTACCGGCGCGCTGGCTGGCGTCGGAAGGGAGCGTCCAAGGACGGGAAGCCGATGTTTCGCGCGCCGCGCATCGGCGTCGTCCCCGACTGGCGTGAGTGGGCGTGGAGCGGCGACCGCGGTGGGAAGCTGCGCCGCGCGCTGGAGCAGCCCTTGCTCCTGGAGGCCCACCCTTGAGCTGCCAACGCCTCCGCGCCACCACCTGCCGCGTGTGCGGCGCCGTCCGGCTGGGCACCAGCCTCACGGAGTCCGGCCAGCTCGCGCCCCACGCGGCGACGGCCGCAGGTGCTGCCGTCCAGGCCGCCTGCCCGGGCCCGTGGCCCACCTGTCGCCATGGCCACCCCTGGCGTGCCGGGTGCCGCAGCCAGCCCGTCCCGCCCATCTGCTGCCTGCACCCGCCCTGCGTGCTGGAGCAGCCGCCCCTTCTTCCTTCCGAGCCCGTCGTCACCGAGGTGCCGTAATGGCCCATTGCCCCGTTCATCAACCCGAGATTGACTGGCTGAAGGCGGAACTGGCGTACCAGAAGGGGCTGGTCGATGGCCTGAGTAACTCGGTCCATCTCATGGCCAAGGCACTAGCGATGCAGCCGGTGGCGGTGAAAACGCAGCCCGCGCCCCGCCCGTCGCCGCCACGCGCCCAGCCGGCCCCTGCGCCTCAGCCTCGCGTGTACTTCATCCAGGCTGGCGAGATGGGACCAATCAAGATTGGGTCCTCACGCAACCCGGCGACTCGTCTCCTGGAGTTGCAGACCGGGAACCCAGAGCCCCTCTTCCTCTGCGCCACGTCGCCTGGGGGCGTCGAGGCAGAGCAGCAACTCCACGAGGACTTCGCCTCGCTGCGAATGACTGGCGAATGGTTTCGGCCTGCTCCGGAGCTCATCGACTACGTCCAGTTCATCGCCTACCTGAACGAGAGGGGGATTCTGTGAGCTGCCTTCCGTGGTTCAAATTCCGCTCAGCCGCTCCTGAGGAGTACGCGGTGCACGCCCTCTGCGCCCGCCTGGGGCCCGAGGCCGACGTGTACCTCTTCCGCCTCTGGGCCTACTGCGGCCGCGAGCGCCTCGACGGGCGCTTCCCGGGCCCCGGCGCTGACCTCGCCGTGGAGCGAGCCGTGCGCTGGCGCGGGCGTCGTGGCAGGTTGGTGGAGGGGCTCCTCGCGGTGGGCCTGCTGGTGGTGGAGGGCGAGGACCTGGTGGTGGCGAAGTGGGAGGAGGAGCAGGGCGCCCACATCGCCAAGGTGGACCGGGATCGCACGAAGCCCGACGGCAGGTCGCGAGGGAGCAGCGAGGAATCCGCCAACCTCCCGCGCGAATCCCTCCAAACTCCCGCGCGGGATACCGGAGGGGAGAGGGGAGAGAAGAGAAGGGAGACGAAGTCTCCAGGACGTAAGGCAGAGGAGAAGACGCCGGGTGAGCGCGTCCCTGTGGCGCCTCAGCCACCGCCCCTCACGAATCCCCCCAAGGCTCCGCGCGGAAAGCCGGAGGGAGTCGCGAGGGAGAGCGGTGGCAAGGAGTCCCTCCCCGACGGCGTCAACCGCGTACACCTGGCCGTGAAGGGCGTGCCCTACGACTGGCGCCCCGGGCGGGACGACCCTGCCGCCCGGGATCTGCTGTCCCGCGGCAGCGTCGCGGAGGTGCTGCGCCGGCTGGAGAACGGGCTCCGAGCCCACTTCAAACAGCGCTGCGACACCCTCACGGACCTGGTGCGGCGCTGGGAGGCCAACGCCACCCCCGAGCACCGCGCCGACGCCGGCCAGCCCAGCGCCCCTGCGGAGGCTCGCCGCCGGACGGACGCGGCCGTGGGACGGGGCGAGGCGCCGAAGGCGCTGGACCTGCCCGACACGCCGGCAGGTGCTGCCTGGGCCCAGGTGCTGGAAGGAATGCGCGAGCGGGGGAAGTCCTACGCCGCCGGCCAGGCGCAGGGGTACGTCCGCCCGGTGGCGCTGGAGGGCGGCTGCCTCGTGTTGGAGGCGCCGGACAGGTACGCGCTGAATGGGCTGGAGGACCTGCGCCCCGCGCTTGAGTCCTGCGCCCGCGCCCTGGGCCTGGAACTGAGGGCCACCATCGCTGGCCAGCCTGCTGACGCCCACGCCGGAGGCCTCCAGTGACAGCCTGCCCCCAGCGCCTCTGCGCGGACGAGAGGTGCGGCAAGCCGGTGCCGCAGGGGAAGGACTACTGCGGCCGGGCCTGCCGCAAGCGAGTCACCGAGCGTGCCCGGTGGCGACGGCGAAGGGGCACGGGGCGGACGAAGGGGACACCCGTCTTCATCCGCAACCTCCGTGCGCTGACGCCACCGGGGCTGTGCGTCTACTGCGACGCGCCGCTGCCGGGCATTCGCAGGTACGTCTGCGGCGAGCGGGACTGTCTCCGGGCGTATGAATCTGACTTCCGGCGCGAGCAGCGGGCCATCGCGCGTGGCGAGGTGCCGGAGTTGGTGCAGGTGCCGGAGGACTCTGTCGTGTCGGAGTGCGCCGCCGAGCTCCGCGCGGGCACGCAGCGCCTGGCACTCCAGCTTGACGCATTACGTGCAGGCGTTCGCGAGTTGTGCGAGCAGTTGTCCTGTGAGGTGAGGCATTGAGCTGCCGCAAGCCGCCCGACACGGAGGAAGCCCTGCGCATGGCCCGGGAGCGCATCGCCGAGCTTGAGGCGCGGCTGCTCAAGGTGGCCACCGCCCTCGACAGGTACGGACGCCACGAGCGTGGCTGCCGATTCGCGCGCACCCACGGGCACTGCCGCTGCACGTGCCAGTTGCACGACCGCATCCTGGAGGGAGGCATCCGGCCATGAGCAACGCGAACCGCGCGCAGCGCCCAAAGCGGAAGGTGCTCATCGAGTACCACAACACGTTCGACTGCCCGCGGAGCACGTACCCCGACCTCTGGTGCCGGTGCGTGGGCGGCCCGGTGCTGACGGAGACGTGGCTGCCCGTCACCGACAAGCGCCGCGATGCCGTGGCCGCAGCCCTCGCTGTGAAGTGGGAGGCGCTCCCTGCCGACGCGGTGGAGCGCATCGCGAAGGAGGCAGGGCTGTGACGTGCCTGCGCGACGCCGACATCCGCCAGCCCCTGGCCCAACTCGCCGCCCGCGCGTACCCGGGCGCCCAGGTGCTGCACGAGGTGGGGCTGCTCCACGGCCAGTGCCGGGTGGACGTGGCTGCCCTGTCCCCAACCTGCCTTCATGGCTGGGAAATCAAGGGCGACACCGACAGCCTCAAGCGCCTGCCGGCGCAGGTGGATGCCTACTCCCGCGTCCTCGACCGCTGCACACTGGTGGTGGGCGACGTCCACATCGCTGCCGGGCTGGCCCTGGTGCCCGCGTGGTGGGGCGTGCTGAGCGCGGCGCAGGTGAAGTTTACAAATTTCGAAACTCGTGAATCCGTCGCCTTCGAGGTGGTGCGCCAGGGCGCCGACAACCCCTTCCGCGAGCACCCCTCCACCGTCTCCCTCCTGTGGCGGGGTGAGGCGGAGGCGCTCCTCGAGGAGTTGGGCGCCGCCCGGGGACTACGTGGGAAGCCGCGCCAACGCCTCTACTCCCGCCTCAACGAGGTGCTGCCCCCGGCCGAGCTGCGCGCCCGGGTGCGTCAGGTGGTGTCCGCGCGCGGCGACTGGAGGCTGACGTGAGCCGGTGCAACCGCTACGCCCTTGCCCGGGACGCCAACGAGGGGCCCATCGTCGAGCGCATCCGCCTGGCCGGGTGGTTCGTCCTCCGACTCAATGGCGCCGGGCTTCCGGACCTGCTGTGCGTCCGGCACGGCCGGGTGGTGCTCATCGAGGTGAAGGCGCCGAAGGGCGGGCGGATGAAGCCGGCCCAGGTTGAGCTCCACGCCCAGCTGCGCGCCGCGGGGCTCGTCATCGCCATCGCCACCACCCCCGAGGAGGCGCTCGCGGCGCTGGAGGGTGACGTGGTGCGCACCGCCCAGGACGTCCGCGCGGAGAAACGTCGGGGCGCCACCAGCGTCCGAGCGCTGGCCACATCCGCCAGTTACTCACCCAGGAAGGAGCCGAGGAGATGACGGGCAACTCGAATCTGAATCTCGTAGCAGCGCGTGGCGGCTGGATTGGCGTGGACCTGGACGGCACGCTGGCCGAGTACGGGACGTGGCGCGGAGTCGGGCACATCGGTGCGCCGGTGCCGGCCATGCTCGCCCGGGTGAAGCGTTGGCGCGCCGCAGGCGTCGAGGTCCGCATCTTCACCGCTCGCGCTGGCGATGCCGAGTGCCTCCCGGCAATCCAGGAGTGGTGCCAGACGCATGTGGGCGAGGTGCTCCCCGTCACGGCGACGAAGGACTACCAGATGGTGGAGCTCTGGGATGACCGGGCCGTCCAGGTGCTGGCCAACACCGGGCAGCGCGCAGACGGGCAGGAGGACATGCTGTGAGCTGCGACCCGTACCAGGACAAGGTGAGGCAGTTCCACGAGGCGACCGGGCAGCCGGCCCCGGACGCGCCCACCATGCCCGACGCGGCAACGCGGGTGCTCCGCGTGCGACTCATGGTGGAGGAGGTGCTGGAGTACGCCAAGGCATCCGGCGTCCGCGTCATCGCCACGGCCAACGTGCTGGAGAGCGGGCGCGACGTCCGCGTCAGCCAGCACCCCCGGCAGGAGCCGGACCTCGTGGCCATGGCCCACGAAAACACCGACGTCCTCTACGTGGCGCTGGGGAATGCGGTGGCCATGGGCGTCCCCGCTCAGGCCTGCTTCGACGAGGTGGCCGGCGCCAACCTCCGCAAGGCCCCGGGCGGCAAGGTGACGCGCCGCGAGGACGGCAAGGTGGTGAAGCCCGAAGGCTGGGTGCCTGCGGACGTGGGCGCAGTGCTGGCGCGTCGGAAGGGGTAGGCCGGCGCACCCGTTTGACTCGTTTCAGAGGAATGCAGCAGCACGGGAGGTGAATGATGGCCTGCAGCCCCAACCCCAGCGGAGGCAGTGGCGTCGCAGCGGTGCTCGCTGCTGAGGCTGCGGTGCGCGAGGAGGCCAAGCAGAAGGTCATCAAACGGGTGCTCCACCTGCACAAGCAGGGGGAGTCCAACACCGTCATCGGGCGGCGCCTGGGCCTGAGTGTGCCCACCGTCGTCAAGTACCTGCGCGAGGCTGGGGCGTCGGGGTACAGCGCCCGCGAGTCCGAGGGCGTGCCGCTGCCGCCCACCAACCAGCCGCGGAAGTACGTGCACCTGGTGCAGCAGCCAGTCCCGGCGCCGGTGCCCGCCCCTGTGACGCAGGTCGAAGTGCCCCCATCCGTGTGGGCCAAGCCCGTCCAGGCCGTCTTCGCGTTCTTCGCCGAGGCACTGGGGAGGCGTCCGTGCCGGTGAGAAAGCGGAAGGGGAAGCGAGGAGGGAGGCAGGGCGCGGGCACTGGCCGACTGACGGGGCGCCAGCGAGCCTTCGTCGAGCACTACCTCGTGCGCCCTGTCGCCTCGGAGGCCGCGAAGAAGGCCGGGTACGCGGAGGGTTCGGCAGAGGTCGCCGGGTCCAGGCTGCTAAGGAATGCTAAGGTCGCGAAATTCCTCGCAACGGCACAGAAGGAGCGGCTGGAGCGGCTGAAGGCGTCCGCCGACGAGGTGGTGGTGGAGGCCTCGCGCATCGGCTTGGCGGACCCGCGCCGTGCGTTCGACGCAAGCGGGATGCTGCTGCCCATCCAGGACATCCCCGAGGACATCGCCCGGTGCATCTCCAGCATCGAGGTGGAGGCGCTCTTCTCCGGCAAGGGCGAGGACAAGGTACAAATCGGCACCCTCACCAAGGTGAAGTTCTGGCCGAAGGACAGGGCGCTGGATTTGTTGGCGCGGCACCACGGCCTGGACAAGCCCCAGGCCATGAAGCTCGAGGTGTCCGGCCCAGGCGGGGGCCCCATCGCCACCACCGACGCGAGAGACTTGGAGGGGTACACGGATGCCGAGCTCGACCAGCTTGAGGCCATCGAGCGCGCCCGCGAATCGCGGCGTGCAGCGGCCGTCGCTGGCTCAGATTCAGACAGAGAAGCGGCGTCGTCGCCGGAGACGAGCTGAGGACTCGCTCGCCGTCTTCGTCCGCGAGGCGTGGCACGTCATCGAGTCGACGACGCCACTGGAGTGGAACTGGCACCACGACGCCTTGTGCATCCACTTCCAGGCGCTCATCGAGGACTGGATGCGCGTCCAACTCTCAAGGATGGAGTTGGATTACATGCCTCCCGAGATGCGGCGGGAGATGCGGGAGCGCGCCGCGCGGCTCGGTGTGCTGCTGCCGGACGGCACGTTTCGGAAGGATGTCACCCAGAGGTACCAAGACATCCTGATGAACGTGCCACCTGGCACGATGAAGTCACGCATCGTCAGCGTGATGGGACCGTGCTGGGTGTGGACGAGGTGGCCCGAGTGGCGAGTGCTGGCGCTCTCCACTACGCCCGATGTCGCGCTGCGTGACGCCATCCACAGCCGCGACGTCTTGGCATCCGACTGGTACCGGGAGATGTTCGAGCCGACCTGGAGATTCAGTGAGGACCAGGACGCGAAAGGGAACTACAAGAACACCCGGGGCGGGCAGCGGCAGTCCAAGGGCATCACCGCGAAAATCACCGGCTCGCGCTCGGACACCATCCTGGTGGACGACCCCCACGACGCGAAGGAAATCCACAGCGCTCCGAAGAGGGAGGCCGTCCTACTCGCGTGGGACACCGCCATCGCGAACCGCGTGAACGACCTGCGTTCATCAACGCGGCTCATCATCATGCAGCGGCTCCATGAGCGGGAGTTGGCTGGGCACGTCCTCGCGCGAGGCGGGGTTGAGCACCTGTGTCTCCCGTTGGAATACGAGGTGAAGCGGGCCTGTGCCTGCCCCTCATGCGTGCGCGGTGAGACGGCGCTGGGGTGGAAGGACCCGAGGACAACCGAGGGCGAAGTGCTCCAGCAGTCGCGCTTCCCTCCCGAGGTGGTGGCAGCGGAGAAGAAGCGACTGGGCTCGTACGGTGCCGCGGGGCAACTCCAGCAACGCCCGGCCCCGGCCGGTGGCGGCATGTTCCCGCGAGGGTGGTGGCGCTTCCACTCGCTCGGCGGTCAGCGTCCGTTGCGCAACGGGGCGCCAGTCTCGCGTCCGGAGGGGTGCACCGACGCGCCCCCGGCGCGCACGCCGGAGCGCTTCGACCGCGTCTTCACCACGCTGGACGCGAACTTCGCCGAGGGGCTGGACAGCGACCCCGCCGTGCTCTGGGTGGTGGGCACCAAGGGCGCGCAGCGCTTCGTCTTGTCGCGGCGGGTAGCGCACGGCTACCCCGACACGGAGAGGATGCTGCGCCAAGCCGCCAAGGACTTCCCAGAGGCGAGCGCCCACCTGGTGGAGAACAAGGCGAACGGACACGCCATCGTCCAGACGCTGCGCCTTGTCGTGCCTGGAGTCATCGCCCGGGAGCCAGAGGGCGGGAAGGTGGTGCGGGCCGCCGCGCTCCAGCCGTCAGTGGAGGCTGGTGACTGGCACCTGCTGGATGGGGCCGACTGGGTTGGTGATGTGGTGGAGCAGTTCGCCAACTTCCCGCGAGCCGCTCACGACGATGACGTGGACGCTGCGTCCCAGGGGCACATCTGGCTGGCTCGTCCGGAGGTGTTCGTGGTGTAGGCCAGCCCGTTGAGTCTTTTCAGGAGGTGGGCGTAGGGCTCGCCCACATGGGAAGACTCGGCAACGCATGGCGGGCGCTCTTCGGCCCCGGGGACACGGCCGCCCAGTCCGCGGGCGGGCTGCTGGCCGGCGTCCTCACCACGACGCAGGCCCCGCGGCGCGGCACCCGAGAGGTGTTGCAGGCGTACAAGCGCAGTCCCTGGGTGCACTCCCTCTTCCGCCGCGTGGCCGAGGACGTGGCCTCCATCCCCTGGCAGGTGTACGCGGCGCCCGGGCGGCGGGGGAAGTCCGTCTCGCGTAGCCTGCACGGTGCCCGCGGTGACGTCCGCGCGCGCATGGTGGGGCGGGCGGTGGCAACGGGCGACCTGCGCCCCGTGGACGCCCACCCATTCCTGGACGTCCTGGCCGCCTGCAACCCAGCCCTGGGGGCGCATGACACCTGGACGGTGGCGCAACTCCACCTGGACCTCGTCGGACAGGCGCCCCTTGTCTGGGAGCGCAATGCCCTGGGCCAGCCCCTGGAGTTGTGGCCCGTGGCGCCGCACTGGATTGCCGAGGTGCCCCGCGTCGGCTTCCCCTACTACCGGGCCTCGTGGAGCGGCTGGCAGCGCAATCTCCCCGAGGCGGACGTGCTGTGGCTGCGCGGGCCGGACCCTGAGCACCCCTATGCCCGGGGCACGTCCTACGGCGAGGCACTGGGCGATGAGATGGACGTGGGCGAGCTGCGCGCCCGGTACGCCAAGAACTTCTTCTACAACGACGCCACGCCGGCCGCGCTCGTCTCCCTGGAGGGTGCCAGCAAGGACCAACTGCTGGCCATCAAGGCGGACTGGGATGCGGACCATCGCGGGCCCGGACGGAACGGCCGCCCGCGCTTCACTGGCACGAAGATGCAGTACCAGGCGCTGACGCAGTCGCTGAAGGACATGCAGTTGAAGGAGCAGCGGGAGGAGGACCGGGACATCGTCCGCGAGGTGCTGGGCGTGCCCCCCGAAATCCTCGGCGTGCTGGAGAACAGCAACCGCTCCACCATCGACAGCGCGGAGTACCTGTACATGCGCGGCGTGGTGGTGCCCCGGAAGGAGCGCCAGCGCGTGGCCCTGGAGCGCGTGCTGCGCGAGTCCTACGACGAGCGGCTGGTGCTGGGCTTCGTCTCGCCAGTGCCCGAGGACGCAGCCGCCCAGCGCGCGCACATGGTGTCCGTGCCGAGCGCCTTCACGGTGAACGAACACCGCACGGCAGGTGGGCGCCCAGCACTGGAGGACGGCGCAGGCGAGGCGCTGTACGTGCCTCCCTCGCCGGGCCTGGGTTTCGGCTCCCTAGGGCTGTCGGCGGGGAAGGAGGACCCGGCCTGGGCGCGGCGGGCGGGGGGCAGGGGCCGGCCCGTGCGCAAGGCAGTGGACCCGGTGGAGGTGGCGCTGGAGGCGTTGCGCCCGGAGTTCCTCTCCGAGGAGGTGGGCCCCGTCAATGACGAGGCCTACGAGGCATGGGCGCAGCAGGCGCTGGACCAACTCGGCACGGGCGCACGGTTCGACATGCGCAACCCCCTGGTGCGCGAGGCGCTGGAGAGGGCAGCGGGGGAGCGCATCGCCCTCATCAACGAGACGACGGCCCAGGCCCTGCGCTCCGAGCTCGCCGCCGGCGCCGCGGCAGGCGAGGGCGTGCGCGAGCTGGCCAACCGGGTGGAGGACGTCTTCGAGGACGCGGAGGGCTACCGCGCCCGGCGCATCGCCCGCACCGAGGTGGTGGGCCTGTCCAACTCCGCCAACTTCGAGGCATGGCGCCAGTCAGACGTCGTCGAGGGCAAGGAGTGGCTGTCCGTCCGCGACGGCAGCACCCGCGACTCCCACCGCAAGCTGGATGGCGTGGTGGTGGGGCTGGACGAGCCTTTCGTCACCAGCGGCGGGCGCAAGGCCCAGCACCCCGGTGGCTTCGGCGTGGCCGAGGAGGACATCAACTGCCGGTGCACGGGGCTGCCCAAGGTGGCGGACCCGGACAAGGCGGTGCGCGCCCTCACCGAGGAGGCGAAGGCCGCGCTGTGGAAGGCCTTCGACGAGGCCCTGGTGCCCTGGGAGGACGCGCTCGAGGACGCGCTGAAGCGTGGCTTCCAGGCGCAGAAGGCGGCCGTCCTGGCTGCGATTGGAGGGGAGTCGTGACGCTGACTGCATGGCTCGCTGGGCTGTCCCTGGCTGCCTTCGCCGTGGCCCTCGTGCTGGTGTACCTGCGCCTGCGCTGGTGGGCCCGGCGCTGTGAGGCGGTGGAGCAGGAGCGCGATGAGGCATGGCAACCCCGCGTCCGCGCCATGGGGACGGAGTCCCTCTGGCTGAAGGAACGACTCGACATCGAAGACGCGCTGACGCGCCTGTGGCCCAGGCTGGCTGTGCAGACGCCGGAGGAGGGCGCGGCCGTGGCCGTCCTCCGCGCCGCCTTCCCGTCGCTGCCGGCGCCGGGGGATGGCCTCACGACACGTGATGTCACCAGCGAGCCCGCCGCCGCTGAGTCGCCGACCGTCGGCAGCACCGACGCTCGCGCCACCTGCCCGACGTGCAGCGACACCGCTTGCGTGGCGCCCGGCCACTGCGACGACCCGGGCTACTTCTTCGGAGGGGATGGGCCATGAGACCCGACTGCTGCAAGGAGTGCGGCTCCCTCCCGGTGACGAAGCAGGACCGCGTGCCCCTGGAGTGCGCGGTGTGCGGGCACGTCCTCTGCGATGGATGCGCCCTTATCCCGGTGGATGGCGAGGACGTGTGCCTGTCGGGCGATGAAGTCACCGACGAGGAGCGCCGCACGTACCCCGCCTTCTGCGAGGAGCACGAGGGGCGGATGCCCGCGAGGAGGGACGCGCCGTGACGCTCCCACCGTGGCTCATCACCGCCGTGTCCTGGGCCGTCGTGGGCACGGGCGCGCTCGTCGTGTTGGCCATGTGCCTCGGCATCTCCATCGCCTGCCTGGAGTCCGCCCTGCGCAACATGGGCATCTGGCGCACCGTCACCGAGGCCATGGTGCTCGTCTGGGACAGGCGCCGGAAGGAGAAGACGCCATGAGCGACCACCTCGCACCCCAGCCCCCGCCCGTGGAGGGCAAGGCCCGGCCGACGTGGGAGTGTGTGACGGACGAGCTGCGCCGCCGCGCGGGCGAAACCACCGGCGAGGAGTCCCGCGTCTGGGCCCTCATGGAGGTGGACGGCCACGCCCGAGACGCCTTCGGCGAGGGCAAGTACGGGCGACGCCACCAAGCCGACAACGGCAGGGACCACGCCTGCGACGCCTACCAAGAGCACATGGACGGCTCCATGTACTGGCGCGCCGAGGCGGACGTGGCCCACCTGACGGGCGACGAGTCCCGCGCAACGGAGGCATGGGCGCTGTACCAGGACTCCCTGCGACTCGCCCACCGCGCCCGGCTGTACCTGCTCAGGAGGGATGGGAAGTGATTCGGCTGCTTCAGCGGTTCGTTGAGTGGGTAGCCGGATGGTTCCCTGACAGCCCAAGCCAGTGGGAATACGAGCGCCGCGAACGCCATCGGATTGGGAACGAACTCGTCCGGCAGTACCGCCTGCGGCAGATGTGCCCGTATCGCCACGAGACGAAGGACGAGCCGTGAGCCACATCCACCGCCCGCCCCGGTGCCGCCTGTGCGGCAGGCCCCTGGGCTGTGGGTGCCCGAAACTGCCGCTCCGGCAGGCGCGGCGTGGTGGGTATGTAGCACCCTGTAGCAATAGGCCGCGCTCCTCCTTGGATCTGGCGTGGCGAACCGACAGGTAGTAGCCGGGACGATGGCCAGGCGCATTGGAGCGCCGGCCATCCACCCTAACGGGGGAGGCAGAACATGGCGCTGTACCTCGTGACGTACGACGTAAAGGAGCCGCATCAGACGGCGGTTAAGGAAAACCTGAAGGACCACTGGTTCTTGGCGGCGTTAAACATGGGAAGCGTTGCGCTGCCTGACACGACCTTGGTGTTTGATGCGGCGTCAGGAAAGGATGCCGAGGAGAAGTTCCTACGCCTCGCCGTCCAGGGGCTCCCCGCGGGGGAGAAGATCATCACGCGGTACTTCGTGACGGCCGTGTCTGCAGACTGCACCTATTCGAGGTAGCAGGCGGGCCCCCTCTTGATTCGTTTCAGGAAGGCCCAGCACCGTCGGCGGCGTGAGTGACAAACGCGCCCGCCCGCTGACTACGCAGGAGTTCGCCCGGCTCTCCCGGGCCAAGGACTTCGACCCGCGCACCCCCGTGGCGCGTGACGTCGGAGAGGTGCCGCCCCCGGTGGTTGAGGGCGGCATCCTCCGTGACGTCATCATGTCCACGTCGACGGTGGACCGGGCCGACGACACCGTGTCCCAGTCCGGCTGGGACTTGGTCGACTTCATCAAGAATCCGGTGCTGCTGTGGTGCCACGACATGTGGAGCCCGCCCATCGGCACCGTCGCGTCGCCGTCCGTGCGCACCCTGGAGACGGGCACGCAGCAGCTTGTCGCCCCCTCCATCGAGTTCGCACCCCGGGAAGTGAATCCCTTCGGCGCCATGGTGGGCGCGCTCTACACACACCCCAAGCGCTTCGCCCGTGCCTTCTCCGTGGGCTTCCGCCCGAAGAAGTGGAACTACAACGAGGAGCGCGGGGGCATCGACTTCCTGGAACAGGCGCTGCTGGAACTGTCGTGCTGCGCCATCGGGATGAACCAGGAGTGTCTGAGCGGCGCAAAGTCGGCGGGCATCCAGGTGGACCTGCTCCTGCCCTTCGCGGAGAAGCGCCTCGACGGTGACGCCTCGGCGCCCCTGTGGATGGAGCCCGAGTTCGCCGGCGCCGTGTACCGCAGCCTCGTGCCGCGCACGCATCAGGTGCCCGGTGGGGCGCCGAAGAAGAAGGACCCGGAGCGCAAGCGCATCCTGGCCGCGCTGGAGGTGCAGGGCCGCGCGGTGGAACTGCTCACCGAGCAGGTGCGCACGCTCACCGACGCGGTGGTGGCACAGCAGCGCGCGCCCGCCGCTCCGACGTCGGTGGTGGTGCACCCGACCAAGGCGTTCGACCCGGCACGAGTCGCGGCCCTCACCGGCCGCATCCTGGACACGAAGCTCGCGGCCATCACCGGCCGCGTGGTGGATGAGTAGCCGGCCGCCACGCGGCCAAGACGAGGAAACACGACATGAGCGGAAACAAGACGGGCACTGGCAGCGGACAGGGGCAGGCCAACAGCGAGGAAGAGGCGCTCGCGGCCATCATCGGTCGCGTGGTGGACGAGCGGCTGGCGCCGTTCCAGGCCGCGCTGGGGCAGAAGGCCACCAGCAACATGGCGGGAGTGCCGGGAGACGACACGGGCCGGGCACCCATCACGGGGCGGGCGGCGAGCGAGGGCACCGGCATCGACGTGGGCCGCCTCGTGGTGTGCGCCTACCAGGAGAAGTCCGGCCACGCCCGCGGCAAGTCCGCGGCGCAGATTGCCCGGGCCGCGGGGTATGAGCGTGTCGCCAAGTCGCTGGAGATGAGCGACGCCCGCGTCCAGGCCACGCTCGCGGCCAAAGCGCTCAACTCCACCACGCTGGAGGCGGGTGGCATCTTCGTGGACACGCCCATCTCGGATGAGATTTTTACCCTGCTGCAGCCGAAGGTGTGGATTCGCGAGCGCGCCGACTCCATCCCTCTCGCGGCCGGCGTGGACTTCAATAAGCAGACCGGTGAGGGCGTCGCCTACTACAAGGGCGAGCTCGACAGCATCACCGGGAGCCAGCCGGCGTTCGGCCTCGAGGCCATGGTGGAGCGAGAGTTGACGGCGCTGACGCCGTTCAGCAACCGCCTCCTTCAACTCGGTGGCTCGAAGGTTGAGGCCATGGTGCGGGACAGCATCCTCCGCGTCATCGCCAAGAAGGAGAACCTGTCCTTCTACCGAGGCGAGGGTACCCGAGGCGGCCCGAAGGGCATCCGCAACCGCGTCGCCTCCGCCAACCGCTTCGATGCTACCCAGGCCGGTGCCACTGCCACCCTGGCCGAGGTGCGGGCGGACCTCCAGCGCATCATGCTGAAGCTGGCCAACGCCGACGTGCCCATGGCGAAGCCGGCCTGGTTCATGTCGCCGTCCACCAAGGCATTCCTCATGGCGCTGACGGACGGCAACGGGAATGCCGTCTACGAGGCGCAGCTCTCCAACAACACGCTGCTGGGCTACCCCGTGGACGTGTCCACGCAGGTGCCCATCAACCTGGGCGCTGGCGCGAACGAGACCGAGTTGGGCTTCGTGGACTACGGCGAGGTCATCATCGGCCAGGGGGACATGTTCCTCGAGGTGTTCCCCAACGCCACCTATGAGATGGGCGGCAACACTATCAGCGGTGTGTCCCGCAATCAGACGGTGGTGCGCGCCATTCAGTACCACGACCTCATCACCCGCCACGACGTGAGCGCGGCCTTCATGCAGTGCAAGTGGCTGGCGTAGCCCTAGCCCTCCACGTCCCTCTTTACCCACGGAGACCTGACCGACATGAGCGGCGGACCTCGTTTCTACGATTCGGGCTCGTACATCGCGCCCAAGTTCAGCAGCATCAGTGTCCTGACGGCGGGCGGCGCGGGTGACAACGTCGCCGTCGTCGGCGCCTCCATTGACCGGATGGGCTTCGGCTCGTCGGCGGTGGCGGTGACGTACTCGGCGACGCTGGCGGCGGCGGCGACGTTGTCCATCACCGTCCAGCGCGAGCAGTCGGACGACGGCACGACGTGGGAGGCCGCCACGACGGTGCTGCCCGCGCAGGTGGTGGCCACGGGGCCCGGGGGGGGCGGGACGGTCCGCGGCGAGGTGAAGCTGCGGGAGTCCTACGAGACGGCGGCGCGCTTCGTCCGCTACTCGGTGACGCCCAACCTCTCCGCGTCGGCGACGGACACGGCAAGTGTCGCGTGCACCGTCGTCCTCGGCGGCGCGTTCAACGGCACCTCCCTGCCTCTGAGTTGACCCCATGCGCGCCGTCCGCTTCAGCCACAGCCATGAGCACGGGCGCACCGGCTACCTCTCGGGTGAGGTGGCCGGGTTCCCGGATGACGTCGCCGCCCGTCTGGTGTCGACGGGCGTCGCCAAGTACCTCACCCCGGATTCTGCCGCCCCCTCCGAGGGCACCCCTCCCAGTCCGGCGGACGGCCCGCCGAGCGCTTCGGAGGGGGCGGCGCCCCTGGACTCTGCGCTGACTGCCGAAGAGCAGCTCGCGCCGTTGATGCCGCCTGAGCCACCGCCAGACCCGGCGGCGGAGCGGGCTGCCATCGAGGCAGACAACGTCTCTCGCACCACGCCGAAGTCCGAGCGCAGGAAGAGGTAGCCCGTGGCCCTGGCCGACAACGCCCTGACGACGGTGGCGACGCTCGCGTACGAACTCGGACTCCCCGAGCCCGCCGCGGGCAGCCCCGCCGAGAAGGACTTGGAGCGCCGCATTGCCGTGGCCTCCAAGGCAGTGGAGGACTACTGCGACAGGCGCTTCGGCCGGGCCACCCTCACCGAGAAGGTGCGTGGCATGGGCGGCCAGGTGCTCATGCTGGACAGGTGCCCCGTGCTCTCCATCACCTCCGTCACCCTGGACGGGCAGGTGGTGCCGGTGGCTGAGTACGAGTGCGTGGGTGTGGATGCAGCGGCTGGCCTGCTGCGCACCCGCTACGGCAGGTGGGCCAACACGGCGGACTGGCAGCGAGGCGTCTCCCCAGAGCCGCTGGCCGGCACGGAGCGCGCGGCCTACACCGTCGTGTACGTGGCCGGCTACGTCCTCCCCAAGGATGCTGCCCCGGGCAGTCCGTCCACGTTGCCGGCGCCGCTCGAGGAGGCGTGCCTCCTGACGGCGGTGGCCAGCTATAGGGCGAAGGGGAGGGACCCGAGCATCGTCTCGCAGTCGCTCCTCTCCGCGTCAGTGTCCTACGCCGGCAGTGCCGTGAACACCGCCATCGGCCTGGGCGTCGCCGGCATCATCCCCGACAGCGCGGCGTACATGCTCCAGCCGTATCGCCGTCTCACGTGACGCCATGGACATCCGCCACCTGTTAACCCAGGTCGTCACCGTCGCCCCGTACGTGGCCGCCAATGACTTCGGCGAGCCCGGCTATGGGCCCCAGCGCCAGGTGCAGGCCCGCGTCGAGAAGGTGCTCGGCATCGCCCAGGAGGGCGCCACCGGCAGCGAGGCGCGCGCGTCCGCGGTGCTGGTGGTGGCCGAGCGCATCGGCCCGCAGGACCGTGTCTGGCTGCCGGGCAGCAACGTGGCCGACCCGCGCCAGGCGCAGGTGCCGGGGCCGGACGGGGTGACGGAGGGCATTCCCCTCGCCGGCACGGGCGCGGCCTTCTACGAAATCCGGCTGGTGTAGCCATGGCCAAGCGCCTCGAAGTCGGCGGCGCGCAGGGCGCGGACAAGGTGCGGCGCGAGCTGGACAAGCTGGCGAAGGAGGCGCCCCGCGCAGTGTCCCGCGCCCTCTACCAGCAGGGCATGCAGGTGTGGGCCGACTCGGTGAAGCGCGCCCCGGTGAAGGACGGCGTCCTCCGCAGCTCGGCTTACGTGGCGCCGCCCACGCAGCGCGGGGACTACGTGGCAGTCGAGGCCGGCTTCGGGACGCGCTACGCGGTAAACCAGCACGAGGGCACCAACTACAACCACCCGCGGGGCGGCGAGGCCCACTACCTCCAGAAGGCCGTGGCCAACGTGGCCAGCCTGGAGAAGATTGCCGCCTTCGCCCGGCGCAACCTGGAGACAGGGAAGGGAACCGGAGCGCTCCCCGCTGGCGTGCCGCGCCGTCCGCCCACGTCCCCTCAGCCGAAGTGGCAGCTGCACCAGCGCGCGAAGGAGCGCGCCCACAAGAGGCGAGAGAAGCGGCAGAAGCGAGCCGAGGCCCGGCGCCTGAAGCGAGCGGAGAAGGAGTACCGCCGCAAGCAGAAGCGGAAGGAGAAGCGGGCGGAGGCCACGAAGCGGCGGCAGATTGCCCGCGCGTACCGGAAGGAGCGGCAGAAGCAGCGCCGTCGGGATAGGCGCCTGCTGCGGAAGGCCAGGCGCGAGGAGCGGCGGAAGCTCCAGAAGAAGGCGCGCCGCGAGCGCCGTGAAGCGCGTCGGCTGGAGCGACGCCAGCGCAAGGCCCAGCGCGCCTACGAGGCGAAGGTGAGGCGCAAGCAGCGCCGCGAGCAGTTGCGCCTGCGCCGGGCACAGGCGCGCTTCAACCGGAAGGAGCGGCAGAAGCAGCGCCGCCTCCAGAAGCAGCAGCAAGCCAAGCTGGCGCGGCTGGAGCAGAAGCAGCGCGCCCACGAGGCCAAGCTGGCGAAGAGGGAATTGGTGCGCCGCCGTCGACTGGCCCGTCTCCAGCGGGAAGACGAGGCGCGCATGAAGAAGCAGCAGGCGAAGAGGGCGGCCCAGCAGGCGGCCTTCCTCAAGCGCATGAGGCCCAAGAAGCGCAAGCCGAAGGGCACCACGAAGAAGCGGAAGAAGCGCAAGCGGAGGCGGGCGTGACGCAGGATCCGGAAAGTGACGTGGCCACCTTCCTCGCTGGCGCGGGGCTCTCCCTGGTGGTGGGTACCAACCTCTTCAAGGGGCCGGTGCGCCCGGCGTCAGACGTCATCCCCCAGGCGTGCGTCTTCGTGCGGGTGGATGCTGGAGCCGAGCCGGAACCCTACCTGGGCGGACGCACCACCGGCAGCGTGTACGAGGCGGACGTCGAGGTGCTCATCCGCGGTGAGCCGGACAGGTACGACGCGCCAAGGCAGGTAGCGCGCGCCGTCCTGGTGGCGCTGCAAAAGGCCTCGCTGCCCGGGTACTTCTCGTGCGTGGTGGCCCAGTCCCAGCCGGACTACCTGGACCAGGACGACAACCAGTGCCACGAGTTCGCCGTGGACGTGACGCTCAGCTGGGTGGCGTAGGCATGCGCCCACTTGAAACGTTTCAGGAGGGCCCAGCACCGTCCGGGCTGTCGCCGTACCACCTGCCCCGGAGTGCCCCATGGCCCTTGCTGGCTATCTCGCACGAGTCGCAATCACCGCCACCAACGTGGCGCCGACGACCGCAGACCTCGTCAATCCCACCATGTCGACGGGGATGAACCGCACCGCCGCCGAGCTCGACAACAGCTACCTCGGCAACGCGTACACCTCGTTCATCCTCGGTAAGCGCGGCGCCGAGGTCCCGCTTGAGGGCGACTACGATGCGGCAGACGTCGCGCAGGCGCGCGTCATCGCCGCGTTCGAGTCCGGTGCATCCATTTGGGTCCA
This sequence comes from Myxococcus virescens, assembly GCF_900101905.1. Classification (NCBI taxonomy): domain Bacteria; kingdom Pseudomonadati; phylum Myxococcota; class Myxococcia; order Myxococcales; family Myxococcaceae; genus Myxococcus; species Myxococcus virescens. The sequence goes on from NZ_FNAJ01000002.1 coordinate 137,931, forward strand.
TGTCCTGTTCGACGGCACCACCGGTCAGCGCGTTGAGGCCCGTTGCTCCGGCTACAACATCGGCGCCGACCAGGGCGGCAAGGTGACGTTCAGCGCCACCATCAAGTCCGTGGGCGCCGTCCAGGCGTCCACCCTGGCGTGACGCCATGGCCACCGCTGGCTACGTCGCAGAGGTGAAGGTTGCCGGGGCGCCGGTGGCCTTCACGGGTGCGGCAACCGAAGACATGGGCGATGACGTGTACCGCATCGCGGATGCGACCCGGCGTGTCTGGGACATGTCCGCGCCGGTGGAGGTGCTGGACGACGGCACGCCGCTTCCTGCGTCTGGGTACGTGGTGGACTACCTCTGTGGCCGCGTGTCGCTCGTTGCGCCTCCCGTTGGCGTCGTCACGGTGTCCGCGTCCTTCCTTCCCACCGTCTCGGTGGCGGAGGTGCGCAGCGTCACCATCAACGCGACGGCTACGGAGTTGGACACGTCCATTCTGGGCGTCCCGTACACCACCTTCGTCAACGGCAAGCGTGGGGCAGAGGTGTCACTGGAGGCGCTGTCGCTGGTGACGGAAGACATCGCTCCGGGCCAGGTGGCCGAGACGTGGGACGAGGTCTTCGCCGCGGGCTCCGTGGTGCTTGTCGACGTGGCCCTGGGCGGCGGCGCTGTCTGGCGCGGCTGGTGTCGGGTGCCGTCCGTCCAGTCTGCCTGTCCTTCGGACGGGCTCTACGCAGGTTCCATCAGCGCGAAGACGGTGCCCGTCAGGGCTGCCGGACGGAGCGAAGCCGTGGCCTTCGGGCTGCGCACTGGGGAGTAGCACGCATGGCGGACGAGACGGTTATCGGAGCGGTGCCCGAGGGGCAGGACGTGGACACGCTGGAGAATGCGCGCAGCCTCATCCTTGGCGCGGCCGAGGGACGCTTCGCGCTCGTCGAGCACAAGGGCGTCGTCTACCGGGTGCGCGAGTTGACGATGGCGGAGACGCAAGCCTGCAAGCAGGCTGCGCGGGATGTGGTCCGCACGGCGGACGGGAAGCCCGCGAAGCACCCGCAGACGGGCCAGCCACTGACGGAGATGAATGACGCGAAGCTCAACGCGCTCCTTATCGTCGCGTCCACCACGCACGCGAAGACGGGCAAGCCGGTATTCGCGAAGGCCGACGTTCCGTTGCTGATGAAGCTGCCGTCGGGCAAGGGCTCCATCGTCGAGCGGCTCATCTCGGCCAGCGTGGACCTTCTGCGCGGTGATGAGGCGGCCGTCGCCGAGGCGCTGGAGGAGGAACTGGGAAACTCCGAAGCGACCGACTCCTCTTCTTCAAGCTGAAGCTGGCGGAGCAGGCCGGGCTCCTGACGGTCGCCGAGGTTGAGGAGCGACTCACATACAGCGAGCTGGCGCTCTGGGCCGCGTACTTCGTCCACAAGGCCGACCTGGAGAAAGAGGCGCTGGAGAAGGCGAAGCGCGAGTCGAAGTCCAGGAGGTAGCCCGTGGCGAAGTCGCTGGGAGAGTTGTACGTCACGCTGTCCGCGCGCACCCAGGGGTGGAGCGAGAAGCTCAAGGAGGCGTCGGACGAGATTGAGGGGATGGGCGCCAAGGCTGCCGCGTCTCTTGGCGACATCTCCGACGGCTTTCTCACGGTGTCCGCGGCGGCGGCTGGCTTCGTCGCCGCCGCGTCCAGCAGCAGCCATGTAGTGGGCCAGGAGGTGACGAGGCTGAAGGCCTCCTTCTCCGCGCTCGCCAACGAGGTCGGCGAGGCGTTGCTCCCCGCGGTGCGGATGATGGGGGACTACCTCCAGGCTGGCGCCGCCGCGTTCCGGAAGCTCGACGCCGAGCAGAGGAAGACGCTCGTCTCGGTGGTGCTGTGGAGCGCGGGACTGGGCACAGGACTCAAGGTGCTCGAGCGCACCATTATGTTCACCAAGGGCTTCTTTGAGATGACGGTGGTGTTGGCGCCCGCGCTGGGCAAAGCCGGCAACGCTCTGCTGCGCTTCAACGCCATCATGACAACGGTGAAGGTGAAGGACCTCGCCACGGAGATGAAGGGGGCCACCACCACCTTCGCGAAGGACCTGCCTGCGGCGGTGGGCAAAGCGGCCCTGTCAATGGGGGCCATGCTGTTGCCCGTGCTCGCGGTGGCGGCTGCCATCGCCGGCGTCGCCCTCGTGGCTGGCTCCCTCTACAAGAACTGGGGGGACTTGAAGCTGATTGCCCAGGACGCAGCCGTGGCGATGACGGATGCGATTGGTGGCGTCCTCACTGCGCTGGGGGAACTCGGCTCCAAACTGGGCAGCGTGTTGATGGCCGCCTTCGACGTGGTGACGTCCGTCATCCGCGCGCAGGTGGACCGGGTGCTGGACTTCGTGGCGTTCATGGTGTCCGGCGCCGCGAAGGTGCTCGCGCCCCTCGCCAGGGCGGCGAATATGCATGGCGCGGCGCGCGCCCTCAGCAAGGCGTCGACGTTGGACGGCAAGGGCCTGCGCAATGGGCTCGACAGGTTGATGGAGGCGGGGGCGAAGAGGTTGGAAGGCGCCTTCGACAAGCTGGGAGAGAAGGTGGCGCCCATCGCTGCGCGGGCGGCGGAGTTGGGTGCTGGTGCCCGCGCGAGCGTGGTGAATGGTGCCTCGGCCTACGTCGACATGACGAAGAAGGGATTCGGCAATCTCGGGGACTCCCTCGGCGGCTCCGTCGACGGACTGAAGGCGCTGCTGCGCGACACGGGACTCGGGCAGATGATGGGCATGTTTGAGAGGGCGCTCGACCAGCGCGTCGTCGTGGACGTGCCCAACCATGGGAAGGAACTCTCAGACGCGCAACTCGTGGCGGACAGGGAGGCTGCGGACAAGCGGGAGGTGGAGCGCGCCACCTACGGCGAGGAGTCCGCGGCTGCCGCTGCCTTCGCCGCGTTGGAGAAGGAGCAGAAGGACTGGGCGGACGAGGCTGCGCTCAACCTGGAGATGTCCCGCGAGGCGCGGGAGGAGCTGACGCGCTCGGAGATTGCCGCGCACCAGGCCGCGGCGGAATCGATTGACGAGGTGGCGCGCGCTCACCGTGCCTTCGCCGAGGAGACTCGGCGGGCCATGGCGCAAGCCAAGGCCGACTTGGAGAACAAGTTCCTTGGCGCGCTCGGTGGCATCTCTCAAATCGGCGCGGCAATCTCCCAGGGGCTGGCGGCCGGCGGGCCCATGGGCGCCCTCGTTGCAGTCATCGGCGAGGTGCTGATGGAGAGCCAGCAATTCGAGGCGCTGATGAAGATAGTCAGCGGTGCCATCGCCATGGTCGCGGACGCGCTGGGCGTCATCCTCGTGCCGCTCCAGCCGCTGCTGGGGGCCGTCTTCATCGTGGTGCAGTCGGTGGTGGGGGCGCTCGTCCCCGTCTTCGAGTTGGTGGGCCAGGCACTGGAGCCGCTCATCCCACCCCTCGTCATGATTGGGATGATTCTCCAGGGGCTTCAGCCCGTCATCGAAGTGGTGGCGCGGATGTTTATGGCCATCACCGCGCCGCTGATGGCACTGGGCGGGCCCGTCATGGAGGCGCTCTTCGGCGTGCTCAAGGTGGTGGGCACCCTCATCCTCGGGGTGATGTACGGCCTGGGCAAGGCGTGGAACGCCATCGTCGGCGCCGTCCAGTCCGTAATCCGCGGCATCAGCAAGGCCGTGGAGTGGTTGGGAATCGATGCCCTCAAGAACTTCGCGAACAGCCTCGACAAGCTGAAGGTGGACACGGACTCCATGGAGGACGCCATGGGGGCGCTGGCAGACGCCACGCTGGAGAACACCCGCGCCCAGGCGGACAACACCGCAGAGACGCTGCGCAACTACGAAGCCATGCGCAAGGTGAACGCCGAGCTCACCAACGTGCCCAACGCGTGGAAGGTGGCGCTGCGTCGCTTCGAGTCCCAGGACGCGCAGGACGGACCGAGCCGCGAGCCAACGCCGACACCTCCGCCGGCGACGCCTCCGCCCACCGGTGGCAGAGGGCCGACGGTGCCCCAGACTGGGGACGACGGGATTCTGCGCAATCGCGACGGCGAGCCGTTGCCGGACTGGAAGCAGCCGAACGACCCGCGCCGTGAATACACGAAGACGGGCGCTGCGGCAGGTGGAGCGGCTGGGGCCGCCCCGAACGTCAACGTCCAAATCGTGGGCTACGACATCGACGAAGCCGTCGAGGCCGGGGCCCGCTTCGTGCGCGAGTCGGAGCTGCTGAAGTCCTATCGGACCAGCGGGCGCGCACGTCTCACCAGCAAGTACGTCTGACATGCCCGACTACCTCACTCTCTCCGGCATCCCCCTGCCTGTCTCCGCGGACAGGCCCATGCGCCTCTCCCCGACGCTGCTGGGTGAGAAGCGCCGCAGCTTCAGCGGGTGGCCTCTCAGCAGCGTGCGCCGCGTGGTGATGCAGTACGAGGCAGGAACGCCCATTCGCGCGATGGCCGAGGCCACGGCACTGCGCGCGCTGGTGAATGGGGACGGGCACTCCTGGTCGTTTGAAACGGACACGCTTTCCAGCCGGGGCCTGTGGCCTTCCAGTGTCACAGGGGCGCCAGGCCATGCGGCAGGGGTGGGACTCTTCGGGCCCGGCCTTGGCGCGCTCGGCCTCGTCGCTGGCGATGCGATTACGTGGCCCACGCAGTTGGGCGCCGCGTGGACGGTGGGCTACTGGGCCCGCGTCGACGTGACAGGGGCACCCTGGAAACACTATGTGCAGCGCTCGGACGTGCCCCTCTACGTTGACGCTTCGGTGGCGACGCCCGCCCAGGGCAACTCCTGGACATTTCAGACGAGCCTGTCGAGTACGCAGGGCCTCGCGCCCGCGGGCACCACCGGGACGGTGACGGCAGGAGTGGATGGCCCAGGACGCTTCGGGCGCTGCGCGTCCATTTCCGCTGGCGGCACCCTGCGCTACGCCACGGGCCTCGGGACGCAATGGACGGTGGCCTACTGGGCGAAGCTCACCACCGCGTCCTCATGGACGCACTACATCCACCGGCCCGGCGTCAACATCAGCCGCAACGGCGTCGTCGGGAATAGCCCTCCCAGCGCTGGCGCGCTGTACTCCAGCACCGGCGACTGGACCAATTTGCCCGGAGGCCCCGCCACCTTGCTGTGCCCCACGGCTGCAGGCGTAGGCGGCTTCCCCAACCCTGGGAACGTCCCCCTGCTGGTGGACGACTTGGTGGTGCTGCCTTACGTGGCCCCCGACTCCTGGGTGGCGCCCTGGTACGCGGCAGGCGCGCCGTGGGGGACGTACTCTCTGCCGGGACTCACCGCGCTTGCTGCTGTGGACAGCGCGGGCAGCCTGACGATGAGTCATGTCGGCGGCGCAGCCGCTGGCTTCGACAACCCCACCAACGCCGGCATTTACGTGGACGACGTGGTGGCCCTGCCGTACTCGGCCCCCACTGCGTGGCTGGCGCCGTGGCGTGCAGCTGGTGCTGCCTTTGGCCCGCTGCCGTACCAGCGCGCCGCAGGCACCAGCCTCCCTGCGCCCGGGCTGGTGCTGGGTGACGCCGGTGCCGGCCAGGTGCAGGAGTGGCTGGAGGGTGGGCAACTGGTGACGGGGCAGTCCTTCGACTTCACGCTGCAGGCGGTGCCATGAGAGTCCTTACCCCACAGGAGAGAAGCACGCTCCGCACGTCGACGTACGTCACGCACCTGCGCGTCCGCGTGCACCGGCCGGATGCGTCCCTCGTGGACTTGACGGCGCTGCTCGGCAACGACTGGCTGATGGGCGTCACCTGGAATGAGACGCTGGACACGCCCGTGGCCCAGGCCAGCGTCACCGTCCGGCGCAGCGGGCCGGGTGGGGCGCGGCAGTCCCTGTCCCCCATGGTGGGCGGCAGCCTCGCCAACTCCTACCAGGGCACCTTCGTGCCGCTGCTCCAGGAGGGGCGCTACTTCAGAGTCGAGGTGCAGTGCACGCCGGGCACGCGGCCAACGGAGAGCGCGTGGCGCGAAGTCTTCCTCGGGCGCATCGACGAGGTGACGGTGGGGAGCGAGGAGGTGCGCTTCACCGGCAGAGACTTGGCCGGCATCTTCCAGGACTACTTCATCGAGCAGGAGCGAAACTACGGCAACGACACCGTGGGGCACGCCGTCCAGACGGTGATGACCAGCATCATCGGCGATAACGTGCCCAATGGGATTGGCCCCGGGCTGTACGTGCCCGTGGACCCCATGTGGCAGTTGGGCCGCTACACGCAGAAGCGCGAGCCCGTCTACGACGCGCTGACAGCCCTGGCTGAGCAGCTCGGCTGGGAGCTCCGCCTCATGTACCGCGAGGGGCATGGTTGGTACCTGGTGTTCCGCGCGCCGGAGAGACTGCCCGGCGCTCCGGTGTGGACCTTCGGCCCGGAGCAGTACGTCGCCGAGCCCCAGGTACGGCGGCAGCTCCGCGACATCAGGAACGTGGTGGAGGTGGTGTACGGAGACGCCGCTGTCTTGGACGCCATGAAGCTGCCGACGCGGCGGACGGTGACGTCCATCAACCCCAGTAGCGTCACGGCGTATGGCCGGAGGTGGATGCAAATCACCGAGGCCAGCAACTCCAACATCAACACGGAGGTGGAGGCGCAGCGCCTTGCTGACGCGGCCGTGGCCGACCTCTCCGACTCCGCCCTCGAGGTGGACCTGGAGCTGCCCTTCTTTTGGCCCTTGGAGATTGCGGACTTCGTCCACCTGGAGCCGGATGGCGTCGGGCTGGCCACGCCGCAGGAGTTGGCCGTCATCTCGATTGAGCAGACACTCACCTCGGACGGCGTCGCCAAGACGCGGCTGCAACTGCGCGGCCGCCCGGCCACCTCGTACACGGCGTGGATGAATAGGGAGGCGGCACCGGGCGTGGCCCCCCTCGTCGCCCTGGCAGGCCCTGACGCGCCTTCCGAGCTGGCGACGGCGGCCACCGTCAACGGCTTCGCGCTGTCCTTCAAACCCCCGTCTGCTGGGCCGGCGTGGGATTCCTTCGAGTTGCACCTCTCCACGTCGCCGGGCTTCACCCCGAGCAACGCCACCCTCAAGGCCGCGGCGAGCGCCACCCGCTTCGAGGTGGCCGACCTGGTGCCCGGCACCACGCACTACGCGCTGGTGCGCGGCAGGGACCGCTACGGCAACGTGGGTCCGGCGTCGGCCCAGGTGGAGCTGGCGCCGCGGTACGTGGCACCGAACGACTTGGCTCCGCTCGTCATCTTCTCCAGCCTGACCCCGAACCCCTCCTTCGAGGCGTGGACGCTGAGAGGGTCCGCTCCTCCCGATGGCTGGACGATGGTGGCGGGGACATTCGGTGTCGACGCCCTACGGACGAACGCGGCAGACTCGGCGACATACGCCGTGTCGTTCCCTTCCACGACGATGGGCGAGAAGTTGATGGCGTCGCAGTATTTCGCTGTTACGGCGGGCCAGACATACGTGGCGAGGCTCCGCTATCTGCGACCGACGAGCGGGCCATCCGGTGGCGCGCGGCTAAATCTACACTGGTACGACTCGACGTTCACCGAGCTCACGTCGGCAGCAGTGTTGACCGAAGGGACGGCTAGCGGTGCATGGACATCGCTCGTTCGACATGCAGTTGCTCCGGCCGGGGCCCGGTATGGGCGACTCGTGGTGGGGCGCGCCATGTCGCTTGGTGCGGTAACGATCGACAATGCATCCGTCGACCAATACACCACTCCACAACAGGCATCCCAGCCCGTCTTCGTGTTCACGAATGGATGGGCCGCATACACTGCCAATGGGCGCGCGCCGGCGTCCTATTACCGCGACAGCACAGGCCGCGTTCGACTCCAGGGCGCGATCGCAGGCGGGACCATCAACACTCCTGCATTCACGCTGTCGGAGGAGGTCCGGCCACTGGCGGTCATCGACCATCCCGTTGCGTGCGCTGGCGGCGTTCCGGGTTTGCTCGTCATCGGGACGGACGGGACGGTGACGCTCCAGGCAGGAGACGTCTCGTTCGTCAGTCTTGAGGGGGTGTCATTTAGGGGCGGGGCGTAAGCGGCGCGAGGAATGCGGCACAGGCAATCCGCACATGCGGCGTCGCCGCAGTACGGCCGACCAGGAGCCTAGCGGTGGTCGCGGTTTCCGGCGCCACCTTGCGGCCCGTCAAAGTGGAATGCGTGTTGACGGCGGCGCCCTCCATGAGGAGGGCGGAGGGGAAAATCTCCGTCCCGCTTGCGTCGAACCACCGGACCTCAAGTCGGGCCCCAGCGAAACCACGCGCGGCTGCCTGCTGGTAGTAGTTCAGGCTCGCCGCGTACTCCTGCCCGGGAACGACATCGAAAGTGCCGAGGTCAAGCAGGGCCGGAGAGTCCTGGGTGAACTCAACATCGGCCTTGTCGGAGCACGACGCCAAGGCTTGGACGGACTCAAGCTTCTGGGTGGCACTCACCACGGAGCCAGCCACATCGGTGGTGTCGTCACGTCCGCACGCGGCAAATAGCGGAAGTGCAGCGGCAACAGCGAGGATGTGGCGGACCATGGAAACCTCCGGGTGAGCTACCTGCCTAGCACTAGGAGTCATGGCCCACAATGGGCCATGATGGGTGTCGGGCATGACCCATTGCCCCAGTGCCGTCAGGGCGCTCTACGCTTGGGGGATGCGCATCGCCATTGCCCTGGCTGTGAGTGTCGTCGCGTGTACGCCTGCGTTTGCTCAGAAGACGCCCACGTTCAAGCCGGCAGAGGTGAAGAGGGAGTGCACGAGGTACGTCGCCAACGCCGCAGCGCTGAACGATGCGCAAGTCACGCTTCAATTGCTCAAGGTCTCCCTTGAGAGGACGAACCTCGCCATCCAGGCGAAGGACTATCGGAGGGCCCGTGCGCTCAAGGCGGAAACGCTGGCTCCCATGCGGACGCTGATTGACCGCATCGACGCCATGGTGGAGAGCCAGATTTACTTAACGCAGTTGCAGGACCACCTCAGGCGGTTGTCGCACGAGGAGTCCGAGAGGCTGCGTCCCGCACTGGCCGCCTGTCTCGCCGCTGGCGCCGATGATGAGCCAGCCGCTGAGGTGGGGGACTCGGGCGGAAACTCAGTCGGTGACGCGGTACAGGACCCTGACGACCCGCTGAGCGGTGGCGTCGTCGACTGACGGCGGCTACTTCAGCACCATCACCATTCCCCAGGTGAAGCGGAAGCGCGTCCCGCGCGGGTCCGTCACAATGATGTCTCCCTCCGGGTGGCCGGCTCCGATGACTTCAAGCCGGAAACTGAGCGCGGCCTCTTCAGGGTCCTTGGCATGGATGCCGAGTGAGAAGTGGATAAAGGGGACGTCCAATCTGCACCTGTGGAGTGGCATGCCGTGAAAACTGCCACATAGCCTGCGCACCGGCCAGTGTCGGGGAATGCCCGGCTGGCCGCTTGAATCCTTTCGGGAGGGGCCCGTACCCGCTGAGGGATGGAGCTTTCCCCCGAGGCCGCGGTCGTCATGTTCGCGGTCAGCAATATCGCCGGCCCGCTGCTCACCCAGTTGCTGTCCCGCCGGAGCACCAAGGCGGAGGCGGCCGTTGAGCAGGTGCCCGTGCTGCAGCAGCGCCTGAACGCGCTCGAAGAGCAGGAGTCCGCCTCCAGCCAGGTCCCCCTCCTGGTCCAGAGGATGGAGACGGTGGTGGAAGGAGTCCACGAAATCAAGACGGAGTTGCGAGTAGTGCGCGAGCACGACTCGGTGCTCCGCCTGATGGAGCAGCGCATGCGCGCGCAGGAAGCGTGGCAGGCCGAGGTCCGGCCCCAACTCGAGCGCACTGTCCGGGAGACGCACCTGCTGATGGGTGAGCGCAGCGCCCGACAGATCCAGCACACGGCCAACCTCGTGGACCCGCAGAAGGTGGCGAGGCCCACACCGTGAGCCTTCGCCCTCCGCGCGCGCTCGTCTCCACGCTCGCCATGGTGGCGCAGCGCGCTCCCCTTTCACGCGCAGCACCCCAGGAGCACCGCATGTCCCAGCCCGCAGACGAGCATGATGTTGACGACTACGTGCCCGACACGACGCCGGTGACCGTTGAGCAGTTCCGGGCCGAGGCGGAAGAGATGCTCGCGAAGAACGGAGGCAACCCCGAGTCGCTCGGGATTCTCCTCCGCCACTCCATCCATCCGTTCGGTTACGAGCGCGCCTTCGACTACATGCGCACGTGCGCCGACCTCACCGGCGAGTCGCTGACTGCGGATGGCGTCTGGGAGCGTGGTGCGCAGGGAGAGCTGTGGCTCGCGAAGGCTCGCGCCGTCCGCGCGTCGCAGCAATCGTCGTCCGCGCAGGACTCCGCATCCTGACCTACGGCGCACCTGACGTCCTCTTTCTCTGGAGTACCCATGTCCCAGCTTCCCTCTCGCCTCTCGCGCTGGCGCTCTACGGTGGAGCCCATCGCCGCGCTGTACCGCCTGGACCCACTGCTGGTGTACGCCGTCATGGACAGGGAGTCCTTGGGCGGCGACGCCCTCACGCCCAAGGGGCCCAGCGGCACTGGGGACCACGGCCACGGGCGCGGGCTGATGCAGGTGGATGACAGGGCCCACAAGGGCTTCGTCTCGGCCGTGGACGACCTGGGCCGGCCGCTGTGGCAGGACCCGTCCGTCAACGTGCTGTACGGCTGCCGCCTCCTGCGGCGCAATCTGGACTCCCTGGACGGGTACATGGCCGGCGCGCTTGCTGCGTACAACGCGGGCCTGGGCCGGGTGCGCTCCGCGCTGGCGCGGCTGCCTCCGGACGCCACGGACGCGCAGCGCCTGGCCGCAGTGGACGGCGTCACCACCGGCCGGGACTACGCCAGCAACGTCCTCTCGCGGCGCGAGCGCTTCGCTGGCTCCGCGCCCGCTGCGTCTGGCGCCTGAGCGTCAGCGCACTCGTTCCCGCTCGGCGTCTCGGCGCTGGGCATCCCCCGCAGTCAGGAGCACCCGTATGAAACAGAAGCTGAAGATGCTCGCCATCGCCACGGTGGCGATGGTCCTCACCGGGCCGGCCGTCGCGCTGGCCGCCGCGAGCACGAGCGATCCCACCGAGGTGTCCGCCTCCATCCTCTCCGCCATCGGCACCGCGCTGCTCGGCCTGCTGGCCAGCCCGGACGCGCTGGGCATCATCTTCTCCGGGGTGGTGCTCGGTGGTGGGTGGCTCGCGCGGCGCGTCTGGAAGGACAAGGCCGAGGCCCGCCTCCGCGCCTTCGCCCAGGGCGTGGAGCACGTCTACTTCGCGGTGGAGTCCTTCGCCTTGAAGACGACCAACACCATCGACGACAAGCTGGCGCTCGCCCTGAAGTTGCTCAACGAGCAGATGGCGAGGCATGGCTACAAGCTCACCGCCCAGGAGTCCGAGGACGCCAAGCTGCGCTTCGAGGCGCTCCACGGAGCAGGGAAGGCCGCGGCGAAGCAGGCCGTGCAGACGGCCGCAGAGCTCGCCGCCAGAGGCATCGCCACCGCGCTCCCGACGGTGACGGCGCTGACCACGGTCCCTCAGACGCCCCGCGCCTAGCCGTGGCCGCGGGGCTGGACGGGGTGCTGTCTCGTGTCCCCGTCCGTACCGGCTACCTGGAGGCTCAGGCCGGCGTGTCCAGCCTCTCCGGCGCCTACGTGCGCGGCGAGCTGGGCGCGCGGCTTCGGCCGAACCTCGGGCTCTTCGCCTTCGCAGAGGCCAACGCCCGCGAGCGGATGGCGGGCGCGGGCATCCGCTACACGTTCGGCTGGTGAGGTGAGGCGGCCCGCTCCGGTGCGCTGGGGCGGGCCGTCTTGCGTCTACGCTGGGTCTGGCTTGGCAATCTCCAGAGCCGCCACAGCCGCGCTGTACTTGGCCCGGCTGGCCGTCACGCGCTTGAATGCCGCATCCCAAAGCGTGTCGGAAGGCCCCACGTCCCTGATTGCTGGGTTCTGCTTCAGCAACTCAACAAGTTGCATGTCTGCAATCAGGTCCGTCCGTGCTTCGCGGAATGCGTCCAGTTCTTTCTTCATGGGTTCCCCCTTGGGCGTGAGTGCCCGAGGTGAGGCTATGCGCCCTGGATGGTCCTGACGAATCTACGACTCGCCACCCGGCGTCACCCACCTCCAGGCGGAGTAGCCCGACACGTAAATCCACTTCGACAGCGTCAGGCCGGGCCCGTGGCGCTGGCGCTTGAGGTGGCCGCGCACCTGTCGCTCCTCTGCGACGCGGCTACCCGTAGGCGCGGGGGCAGGGAGAGTGGTGGTGCCGCCGCCGAGCGCGCCGTCCAGGTAGACGTTGCGCACCGGCAGCAGCCCCACGGCGTCCCTCTTGCGCGCCTCGTCCACGCGCAACGGCGAGCCCTCGGCCTCGCAGAGGAGGGCGTACACCACGGCAAACCGGGCAGCGTCGCGGGCCCAGGACTGGTGCTCGCCGACGTCCTCGATGAGCGGTGAGTGCGCCTGCCGAGTCCCCTCGGCCAGGTCGCCGCCCGTCCACTGCGGGCGCCACGGGGCGACGTTGGCCGCGCCCGAGGCGGTGAGCCCCACGAGGTACGTGACGCCCTCCACCGTGTACCCGCCAAGGGCGAAGGTGCTGCCGAATAGCCGCTCGCCAGCGCTGGGCCGCCGCACCTCCAGCAGCCACGGCCGGCGGAGGATCGCGGGCGGGGAGTCTGGCAGGGAATGCAAGTCAGTCGCCGCGACGTGCTGTGCCGCGGCCGGCCGCACCTGATGGGCGACGAGCTGCGCGCCCCCGGCCAGCGCCAGCCCAGCCACGTTGACGAGGGGTGGCGCGCGAAGCGGTGCACCCTCGTCCCAGGCCGCCTGGGCGGTGAGGAGGGCGCGCTGGCGAAAGGGCACCAGGTCCAGCCCGGCGGGCGCGGACCGCAGCGCGGACAGCACCTCGGCCACCAACTCGGCAAGGCCAGTCATTTGTCCTCCTCGGGCGGCGTCCATCCTCGGGCCTTGGCCGCCTCCTCAAGGGCGAGGTTGACGGCACCGGAGTCGTTGGCCGGGTGCTCCTTGCGCGGGTGGCGGGCAAGGTGCTCGACGAGGTGCGCGCGGGCGCTTTCGCCGGCGGGGGTGAGGCGGACGCCGAGGCGCTTCAACGGCACGTCTCCGCGGAGTCGGCGAGCCCGGGGTGGAGTCTTCGAGGTGTCGTGCTTGGGCATGCTTCTCCTGCAGGCCCGGCCGCGACTGGCGGTCGGGCGGGGTGGTGAAACGGATTAAAGGGCGGCGACGGCGCGGCGCTCTTCGACGCGGTTGGCCACCGGGTATGCGACGTGTGTCCACGCCGCGTTGCTACCCAGCTCCCGGCAAGTCAGCGACGGCACCACGGACGGCGCACACGGCAGCTTCTCCTTGCGCCACTGGTCCGAGTACTCCGACACGCCAAACCACTCCGCGAACGATGCCTTGTCGTCCTCGTGGCGGCGCTGGCCCACCTCGTGGATCTCCCACCCGGAGGGAGGCTCGTAGGCGCGGGACCGCAGGAGCTGCTCGCGATAGAGGGTCCAGTAGTCCTGGCTCCAGCCGAGGGCGCGAGGCCGCCCGTTGTGGAGCGTGTCGTACAGCACCCAGCCGAACGTGGCCAGGAGCGGAGCGGGCTCCAGGGAGTAGTAGTAGGTCCAGGCCACCTGGGCGCCAGACGTGTGCCGCTGCTCCCACCCACAGAGGCTACCCGCGAACAACAGTCCCTGTTGCCAGAAGAAATCACCGAGGGCGACCACCTGCTCGGGCGTGAGCTTCTCTCCGTACGTCTTCAGGCACAGCAGCGAGGTCATGGCGTCTCCGTGCCCGCGCGTGGCGGGCGAAGTGAGAGGGCCGCCCCGGACAGCGGCGGCATCGCCCGAAGGCATCGGGCCAGAGGCCCGCGAGGGGACGGCGGTGCTACTCGCGCTCCTGCTCAGCCTCGCGGCGGGCCTGCTCCGCGGCGAGCGTGGCGGACTCCTCCTCGCGCGCCACGTCGTCCTCACGCGCCGCCTGCTCCGTGCAGCGCCGACAGAAGTCCTGGCCCACTGCGTTCGCCGTCAGCTCGGCGCGGGCGAACACCTCGCCGCACCCGGCGCACACGTTGTGGGTGTCTGACGCGGTGAACAGCCAGTCCATCTCCGCGCGCACATCCTCGGGGACGGCCTGCCGGGAGACGGCCTCCCACTCGCTAGCGAGTCCGACGCCGCCGGACCAGGTCTGGGAGTCCTCGCCCTGGGCGCGGTGGAGGTCGAATCCCCACTGGTTGTCGGCGGGCAACTGGACGGCAAAGTCGCCTGCGAGAGCGCCAGCGGTGAGTCGGACGTATCCGGTGTGCATCTTCGACTCCTCCCGGCTCGGCCGGGGACAGCGAGAAATCGCCCGAGGGCATCACTGCTAGAGACGCCAGCCGCGTGAAATCCCATCGCGGCCGGGTGACGAAATCAGGCGACCGCGCTGTCGCTGACAGTGTCGCCGTCCAAGTCCACCACGTCGCCGCTGTCCAGGCGGACCGTCTGCGACACCTCGTCCCAGTCGCCCCACTGGGCGGTGGCGTTGGACGCCTGCCCGGCGCGCACGCCGTCCACCACCAACGTGGTGACGCGCACGTCGCCCCATCTTCCCTCGTAGAGGTCAACGCGCTCTCCGCGCGCCAACACCTCTCGGGCCTCGCGCTCCAGGTCGTGGGGCAGGTGGAGGTCATCCAGGGTATCCGCGGTAACGACGGTGGGCTCGGTCATGGTGTCTGTCCTCGGGTGCAGCGGGTGGGGTGCTGCGTGGTACCGGGTAATGCCCGGCAGTCAGCCCCGGCAGGCCCGGGGCGAGCCGGTGCGCTCAGTCCACCATCTCGTAACCGGCGCCCTCCAGCGCCTTGATGATGTGCTCGGAGGTGACGCTCTTCACCTTCCTCAGCCCCGCGCGCTTCACCCGCCCCGGCGCCGTCACCTGGAAGCTGGCCTTGAACTTGCCGTGCTCCAGCACCAGCACAACGCCCGGGACACTGCCCAGCTTGAACTCCCCGTACCCCATGGGGTTGACGTCCTCGCGGTTGAGGAGGTCAGCAGCAAACTTGGCGTCGAGAATGGCGGACATGGCTACCTCGTGGGCTCGCGCGGCTGGAGTGCCGCTGTCGATGGGTGGGTTATAGCGACGTCGCTAGTCATGGTCAATAGCGGCGTCGCTAAATCTGAAGCGACCGCTCAACCCGCCGTAACTACAGGGATAGACCGCGTCGGCGTCCGACCCTAGGCAGAGACGGGCAGGCGAGGAATCCCTCTCCAGGGTGATGGCAGCGCGGCACCTACTCGGGCTCACCCGTCAGCCGGGCGACGGCGGCGCGCCAGGTGGGCATGGCCGAGCGGGAGGCTGGCACGAGTCGCCCGTGGCGGCCGACGTGGTAGGCGCGGGTCGTCCTGTCCTGCGGGTGGGCGCGCTCGTTGGCGCAGAGGAGGAGGGTGCCTCGGCGCTCGAACTGGGCGCCGCAGCCTGGGCAGCGGTAGGCGGTAGGGCTCACGCCAGTAGGACGCGAGGCGCGGCGGTTGTTACCTGGCCGCGTGCCAGTCGTCGGGCACCGGACTCCCTCGCGACCACTCCTGGCAGGGCAGGAGCGCCACGAATACCGTCAGCAATGACGACGGTATTCGCCCCCCTGGATCCAGGGCGCTCCCGGCAGGCCCATCCCCTTTGCCAAGCGCTCAGAACCGCTCGGGATTCAGGCCGGAATGGGCCTCTGAACGGCCTGTCGGTCCCCTTTGCGGCACGGTGCGGAGCGCCTGGGCCTTTTCAGGGCTGCCTGAGCCAGATTCTCCAATGACTCCGCTCACGTCACCGTGCGCACCGGGTGCGGAGCGTCTGGCGCCGAAGGGTCACATCCGTTGTGACCCCCGATGTGGGCGTGGCCACATCGCTCAGAGGGGAGCCAGAACGGTTCTGGCCCCTCGATACCCAGGTTCTGGGTGTTGCCCCGAAGGATCGGCGCAGTACGCGGGACCGATATGCGGATTCCCATATCGGGGGCCTCCGGGGAATCCCGGAGGGGGTTCCTGTCCTGCCAGGAGCGCCCCGCGCGAAACTCTGCTGAGCCGCAGTAGCCCCGCAGACCGATGGCCTAACGAACCGCGAGAGCATCCGCGTCCAGTATGGGGAAACCCACACTGACACCACTCCGGGAAACTCCGGAGTGGGGGTCTGTTCCGTCCAGACCCCTCCACTCTGCGTTTTCGCAGAGCGCCCGTTCATCACTTTCGAGGAACGGTCCGAGGCTCGCTTCTGAGCATCGACACTCCTCGCTTCTGAGGAGTGGACCGCGAAACTACCCAGGCTCGCCTCCGTCGGCCTTGGCCAGCAGGGATTCCTGCTTTGGGTTGGCGGGCAGAGCAGGCGCGATGTTCGCGACGCCGCTGCCGGCGGTGCTTTTCAAGCGGGCGAAGAACCACGCCATGCCCACGGGGGTCACCATCGTCTGCCCTCGGTCGTCCTGGACGATTCCTTCCGCAGTCTGGCGCTCCACCAGACGTGCCTTGTTGACGAGGTACCCCTTCGCCACGAACTCCGCATGAGGCAGGAGGCGGTTCCTCCTCTTCTGGCCTGGCTGCTGGGGGCGGCGGTAGCAAATGTTGCTGTCCAGGAGATATCGGACGAACCACTTCGGCGGGACTTCGAGTGCTGTCGCCGCGTCCGTAAGGCACCTGTTCCCAATCGCCCCAAGGTATCTCCGAGCCAGGTCGACGTCCGGCTTCTGGGCTTCGAGTTGCTGGGCCTGCTGGGCATTCACAGCGGAGAGCCGGAGTTTCTCCTTCTCGGCCACGACGAGGGCCTCCAGTGCCTCGATGTAGTCGCCCGGGAGTTGAGGCGTGGCCGGCGCATCCGGTACGCCGCGGACCATCGCGTCGAATGCCTCGATGACCTTGAGGCGGAACGTTGCCGAAATCCACATGGCGTAGTCGTAGACCAGCGCCTTGCAGACGTAGGTGCCGCCATTCCGGCCCTCCACCGTCTGCACGGGCAAACTCCGGGGTTCCCCGGAGTTTATCGCCGCGATGATTTCCTTGGTGCTGGTGAGTCGGAGGAAGTCGTTGGGCTGGTGGCGCTTCTCCAGTCCGGCAGCCCTGTGCAGGTCGTTCAGGCAGTACCTGCCGTGGGCGTCCCGGCGGACAACGACTTCACCGACAACGAGGGAGTCTGACCTACACGTCATGCGACCTCCTGGGGCGAGAGCATGACTGACCAACGGCCGACGTAGCCGTGTGGGTGCCCGGTCCCGCGATGGTGTGTGGACATGGCTGACTGTGATTGAGCCTGCCACCTGTGTCGTCAGCGTCTGGGGGCGCCATCGACCAGCCACAAGCTATGGGGGAGGTATTTTAGCGTCAACGCGAGACATTTCTTTCGCTGCGTTTCTCCTCTGTAGAGCGTGAACACTGGGTGACCCCGACCCGGAACTTGGAGTGTGCGATTGCAGTTGCCGGGACTACGGCCTGGAGGCCTGCAGCCCGGGGAACAGCGGGCCCGCGCCCACCTCGGGAGTCCGCTCCAGCCGCTCCATGGCCAGCGTCAGCAGCCCAACCGTCTCCAGGCGCGTCAGTCCGCCCACGTCCTCCCAACCCTTGAGCCCGAGGCCTCCGGCGGAGCGCGGGCCCTCGCAGTGAGAGACGGCCTTGCGTGCCTCCACCCAATTCACCAGCGCCCGCGTCGACACCCGGGACTCGCGGCCGGCGAATGGGGACGCGAACTGCTCGCGCTCCACCTCGAAGCGTGTGGCGTCGAGCAGCTTGTCCAACTCGACGCGGGCGCGGTCCGACAGCCGCACGTACCGCATCGCCACCGTCAGGCTGGGCGAGCCCGCGGACACCCGGTGGCGCAGGTCCTCCAGTGCGTGCGTCAGGGTGTGGCGGAGCACGGCGCGCCTCCCATCGGCCAGGTGCTGCGCCACCAGCGCGCGAGCGTGGCGGCGCGGCGCAGTTCACCCGTCCACCAACACCGCTCAAGCCGGTCGCGAAACCGCTGGTTGGCGAGCCTGCTCCGGGTGTGCCGCGTCCTGGCCCAGCGCCGATGGAGCATGGCATCCACCAGGGCGAAGAGGAGCTGGCTCACTGGGCACCTCCCTCGGACTCCCAGTCGGCCAGGGCAGTGCGGGCGGACAGCGCCACCAACACGTGCACGTCGCAGAGCTGCACCAGGCAGGTGCCCGCCGGCCACTCGTAGGTGACGGGGCCACGGCACCCGGGGACGCGCAGGTGGACGGACGCGCCTCCGTCGCTCGTCGCCGAGGCCCACTCCACCTCGGCGTCAGGCAGCCGGGCCAGGGCGGCCGCGCGCGCGGTGGACTCCCTCTGGCGGCGCTCGGCCCGGTCCTCCTTGTCCGCGTCGCGATGCCCGGCGGAGCACCAGGCGCTGGCGCCCTCGGTGACGGGCTCAGGCGCGGAGCCGCCCTCGCCCTCTGCGTCGTCCGCGCAGGTGTCACAGCCGTCCGCGGTGACGTGGTGCTCGCACCAGCCGCACGTCAGCCACCAGCCCAGGCCCAGCAGCGCTTCCGCCGGCACCGGGCCCGGGGCGTACTCGTCCAGGCGAGGCTCGTGGCGCAGCGTCACCTCGCGCGGGTCCGCGCCCGCCTCTCGTCCAGCGAGGACGCGCGCCCGGCCTTCGCAGGTGGCGAACACCACCTCCTGGTGCTCGTCGCCCACGTCCACCACCCAGGCTTTCTTCTCAGCCATGGGACGCCTCCCCGGGGAACTCGTCCCAGGTGCGTCCGTCCAGCTCGCGGCCGGCGGCCTTCTTCCCCACGTTCTCGATGGCCTGCCACGCGGCGTCGGCGTGACTCCGCTCCAGCCCGGTGGCCATCGGCGCGACGTGGCCGGAGTCCGAACGGATGGCGTGGAGCGCCCTCGGGTCGAGGTACTCACGAGGCGCCCACGCGCCCCACTGCTTGAAGAAGAAGGGCACCCCAGCCACGACGCACTGGTCGCGCAGGCGACGCGCCCATTCGGGGTGCATGGGACGCGCGCCAGGGCCCGACTCGCCGCCGGCGATGACCCAGAAGATGCCCCAGTCCCACCGGCCGCCCTCGCTCGGGATGCGAGGGTCGGGATGCTGGAGTCGCTCGCCGCCCGTCGTGTGCAGGGTGGGCTTGAGGTAGCGCTCCAGGTCCACGGGCCCGAGGAGCGGCTCGCACGAGAGGAATCGCACGGCCGCGGGCGTCGCCAGAAGGTGGGGGATGCGCTCGTCGGCGCGGCGCTGGTCCTCCACGGACACGCCCAGCCACACGTTGGGGTGCGCGCGCTCCCAGGTGATGGGCCTGCCGGGCACGACTTCCAGCCCTTCGACGATGGAACGGGCGCGGGCCCACTCCACGTACTCGCGCATCCGGTCGGCGCGCTTCGTGAGCACCTGAAAGGTGTGCCGCTCGGCCAGGCGCATCGTCGCGAAGACACGGTCGATGTCCGAGAAGGACAGCGACTCGTGGAACAGGTCGCTCATGCTGTTGACGAACACGCGGCGCGGCTTCTTCCAGCGCAAGGGCGCGTCGAGCAGGTCCTCGTTGAGCACCACCTTGCCGGTCCACCGGGGCCCGGCCGGCGTGGACTCCACGAGCCCCTCATACGGTTGCCCCGGCCCGGACATGCGGATGGCCATCCGCTCCGCGTAGCAGCCGCCCTTGCGCAGGCCCGGGGTGCCACCGCCACACCCGGGCGACTTCCTGCTGCAGCCCTTGGTGACGTTCCACACGACGTCCGTCCACTCGATGGCGGTATCACCCACGGCGCACCGCCTTCCCGAGGAGGGGCAGGGCGCGGATGCACTTCGCGAGCAGCCGCGCCACCTCGCGGGTGTGGGCTGGCACCTCCGCGTCATTGGCCGTCTCGTCGCACTCCTCCGCCGCCTGCTCCCGCATGTTCTCGGCGCCCATCTCCGCAGCGACGCGCACGGCCTGGGACGTTGCACGGGCGGCGACGTCCACCAGCCCCTGCGCGTGGGCCGTCTCCCGCTTCGCCTCGGCCAGCGCGCGGGCGAGTCGCTGGAGGCGCATCGTCTTCGTGAACGGTCCGTCCTCCCAGCCATGCGGGCCGAAAATCAGCAGCGTCCCGTCCCCGAGGACTCGCACCTCCTTGTCCTCCCACGCCACGTCCGGGGTGAGCGGCGACACTTCCGGCGTGGGCGTCGGGGCGATGCGGGAGCGGGTGGTGACACGGACGGGCAGGCCCGCCTCCGCAGCGAGACGGACGGCCTCAACGGCTGGGCTCTCGCCATCCAGGTTGTCGATGTCCCCACCTCCCGGCCCGGACGGGGGCGTGTCGAGGGAGAGGCCGAGGCGGCGCGCGACGCGACGGCACGCCCGGTCAGCATCCAGGGACGATTCCGGGTCCGCTATGATTCCCGTCAGCACCTCCACCACCCGGGCCTTGTCCAGCGTCTCGCTGGGCGCGGGGGCGTCAGAGACGAGCATGGCCAACACGCGGAGCACCTCGGGCACCGTCTCGTCCCATGTCACAGTTGGGTACAGCAGGAGGTTGCGGGCGCGCTGGATGCCTTCCACCGCCGCGCGGTACTTCGCGGCGTCCTCATGGTCTGCCTTGCAGTTCGGGCAGGTGGCGTCGGCCAGAACAACACGAGGTTCCGGGCGGCACCCTGGCGATGCATTGCCGTCATGGGCCCAAGCGCCCCGCCCATTCTCGCCACCGGATGAATCCCACGTGATGGGCTTGTGGCACTTCACGCACGCCGTGTGGGCCTCCCCGCCCTTCGCGGCGTCGTAGGCGGCGCGGAGGGTGTCCAGGGCGTTGCGCCATGCGGTGTCGCCGCCGTTGAACGGGCTCGCAGCGAGGTCCAGCACGCGTCCCACCGCCTCCAGCAGCCCAAGCGGTGCGGGCACCCTACGGGTGGCATGCGCCATCTCCTGAATCGCCTCCCAGCCGCACAGCTCGCAGTCCGCGTCGTGCTCTCCCGACTCCTCGTCTCCAGAATGCCCCGAGGGCTTGGGCAGCCTCGCCACGGCGTCACGCAGGTCGGCCCAGACCTTCGGAGGCGGAGGGGGGATGCGCAACTCCTCGCGGAGCACGTCGACATCGTGCTGAAGCCCCATCTTCTCGACGGCATGCGCTTCATGGGCATCCGCCAGTTGCTTCTCCAATGCCTCTACCTTGAGAGCCAGTTCGGGCTCAGGAGGTTCCCGGAACGCCTCCACGCGGTACTTCGCGGCGTCGAAGGCGGCGCGGAGGGCGGCCATCGAGCCCTCCAGCGCATCCATGGCGTCCTTGCCGCCGTTCTCGCCAGCGTTGTCCCACGCGGCCACGGTCTTCCCCACCGCCTCCAGCAGCCCGGGCGGATTCACGTCTCCGCCGGAGCCTCCCACTTGCACCATCGGCACCGACGCACCGCTGTCCACGGGTCGAGCTGGTGCCGCGTCACCGCGTACTTGCGGCGGCACTTCGGGCACGTCCGCGCCCTCGCTGTGCGGCTCATGCGCGCCTTGAGCCCGTCCCGGGCCCGCCTCCGCTTGTCCTCGGTCATCGGTTCCTTCCAGCAGCCTGGGCGGCGGGGTGTGCGTCTCGCCATGGACGTCACAGGTCCAGTGTTTGGTGCAGGTGCCACACGCGACGTTGCGCCCCTCCGAGCAGCACCGGCCCACCGCCCCGGGGGAGGGCGCGGAGTGGGTGGCGAGGGCGGCGCGGAGGCGCTCACGGACGTTCGGGTGAGCATCGGCCGTGCCCAAGGCATGGAGCGCGTAGGTGATGCCCTCCTCCAACTCCCGCACGTGGGACTCGGCCTCGATGGCGCGAGCGTGCTGCTGTCGCTCGCGCTCGACCGCAGCGCCCTCCGACGCTCGCAGTTCAGCCTTCTCCCTCTCCTGGTCCGCAACGCGCTGTTCCAGCGTGGCCACGCGCTCGCGGAGGGTCTTGATTTCGGCGTACTTCGCCCGGTTCCGCTCGCGCTCCTCACTGTACTGAGCGCGCAGCGTCTCCACCTCCGTCCGGGCCACGTCGCGCTTGGCCTGGGCTTCCTGGCGCTGCCTCCTGCAATCCTCCATGTCCAGCGCCTGGGCTTCCGCGAGTTGCTTCGCCGCGTCGCGCTCGGACTTGGCCTTTTGGAATCGCTCCAGCAACTCCCGGTAGCCAGCGGCTCCCACCCATTCGCCCCGGTCAAACTCGGCCTTCGCCTCAGTTGCCGACGCCTCCAATTCCGTGATGCGCGTCTCCATCGCCGGCACCCGCGCGGCCTGGGTGGCGAGGCGGGAGAGGGCGGGCAACGCCACATCGTGGGCGCGGTCCTCCTCTGCCTTGTCCTGCGTCAGGTTCGCGTAGCCCTCCACGGCGTACTGCACCGCCTCGCGGTCCCGCTCCACCTCCTCGGGCGTGGGCGGGGACTTCTGGGCGCGGAGCTTGGCCAGAGCGCCGAGCTCGTCTTCGAGGAATGTGGCCAGGTGCTTGGCGTTGTCCACGCCATTCCATCCGTGCGCTTCGGCCACGCGCACCACCTCCGGCACCTTGGCGGCCTGGGCGTCCAGCGCGGCGAGATGGCCGAAGATGCTCTCGCGCCACGTCTCCAGCCAGTCATGCTGGGCGCTGTCCCCACTCGTGGATTCGTACTTCGCCCGGTCCAATTCTTCCGTCGTCAGCAGCTTCGGCACGCACGTCATCGCAGGCACCTCGGGTACAGCGCGGTGAGGGACAGCAGGGGCTGGGCGCGGTGAGTCACCCAGCCCCGTGAAGCTCAGAGTCCGGCCTCGAATGCGGCGCGGACTCGCTCGGTGAGGTCGGCGCCGCAGTCCTCGAGGACGCGGGACTGGTAGCGCGCGGCTGCCTCAGAGGACTGGTGGTCCCCGTCCTTCGCCCACGCCCTGCTGGCGCAGTCGGCCGCCACCAGGCGCTGGAGGCACGTCGTCTCACCAGAGGACCAGCCGGCGTAGTTGCCACCGGCCACCTGCGCCTCGGCCGCGTCGAAGCAATCCATCGATGCCTGCGCCCGGCGGTGTTGCGCGTCCGAGAATCGGCTGGGCTTCGGGCTCGCGCACCCGGCCATTACCACCACCATCGTCAACAGCATCCAGTGCATCGTCAGCACTCCAGGACTACGGGTTGGGGAGACAGCGCGGGCGGCCTGGGCAGCGCCGCCAGCGCTCACGGAACAACGAGGGGACTGTGCTCGGGACGTCACCCGCTCGAGCCCGGGACGCGCGGGCTACAGCGGCAGGGGGATGGCTTCCTTCGCAAGCACCAAGGTTCCAACCGCGACGATGATTGCCACCTCACGGGGGCCAATCTTCTGCCCACCAAAGACCTTCCCGGCCGCCTCCTTGAAGTCGTCCCAGAGGTCGGCTTCCTTCACCTTGTTCATGCTCTGCTTTGACTTCGCCTCCTCTTGACCGGCGACCAGCATCAGCACCAGGCCCTGGTTGGGTGGGCCTCCCTTGGAGTCGCAGTGCTGGAGGGACAAACGGTTGTAGAATTCAGCGGCCTGGGCGAAGCGCGTCTTCTGCGCCGGGTCTTTTGCCAGCGCGGACATCTTCACCATCACGATGTGACTGAGGTTGTAGAGGGCGCACCTCACCCCCTCGCGTGAGAGTCCCTCGCCGGGCTTGATGCCCGCCTTCTCGCCATGCTTGTCCAGCAGGGACTGAAGGGCCTTGGATGCGTCTGCCTTGAGTGCTTTCACCTCGTGCGGGTGGAGGCTCGGGGCGACATCCATCGCGTGCGCGGTGGACGTGGACAGCAGACAGACGAGTAACGCTGCGATGTGCAGTCGCATTGATGCGGCTCCGTGTGTGTGATTGCTGCGTTGGGTGCTGCTTGGGACGGGCGTGCGTGCCCGTCACGCGGCCCAGGGGCGTGCCCCCAGGCGAGGACTCTCAGGCGGGCTCGTAGGTCTGCGTCTTCGCGCACCACGCCACGCGCTCGACGTGTTCGGGCAGGGCGTTGGCGGCGTCCGACAGCCGGTAGAACACCGACGCGTGCCGCCCGTCGGGGAAGATGACGTCGGCGACGCTCTGGTCGTCGCCGGAGCGCGCCAGCAACAGGTGACACGTCTCCCGGGTGACGGACACCATCTGGGCGCCCACGGGAATCGTCACCTCCGGGCCCACCATTCCACCCGGGCCGACTTCCCACCCAGCTACTGGCGCCGCCAGCGTGTAGATGGGCACCTTGTGCTTGGCCAACTGCTCTCGCGTGAGTCCTGGTGCTGACACGTCACTCTCCTGGTGCTGCGGGAAAAGTGCGGTGGCCCGGCCGGGTAGGGGGGCTGAACCCCGGCCGGGCACCGCGTGGCGTCTGCGTCACGCCGTGAGGACTGCACCGCCGCGGCCTATCCGCGGCGGGTGTGATGGCGGGCGGGGTAGATCGGCCCAGCGCCGAGAAGCGACTGGCCCGCCCACCACCACGAGAAGGTCCCGCCCGTGTGGGCGCGGGGTGCCGCCTGATGGGAGGCGGCGAGGGCGCGGGGAGCTGGGGCCGCAGCTCCGTCCGCGCGGTGATGCTCAGCCGTCAGAGCCCGGCTCGCGTCCGTTCTGGACAGCGAGCATTCCGCGCCGGGAAATCTCCGCGAGCAGCAACTCCCGGTTGGCCTCCATCGCCGACGCCCACTGCGCCTTGGGCTCCTCCAGCAGCTTCTCGTTGGCCATGTCCACGGCCGCACCCAGATCCTCGTCCGACATCAAGGAGATGGCCTTCCCCTTCCACGGACCGAAGCCACACTTCGCCGCTGTGGCCGTCTGCGGTGCGCTCGTCCCAACCGGCGCCTTCTGACGGAGTGCCAGCTCGTCGCGAATGGCATCAAGTGAGGCCCTCAGCGCCGGAGCATTGAAGATGTTGGGCTGCCGCTTGAGCATGGCCTCGCCCTCTGCCGCTGCCTCGACGAGGATTTCGGTAGCGGCCTCCGTGCGCCGCACTGCCTTGTGTTTGCCGAAGCCGATGGCATCCGTGGGCGCGCTCCCGGCGGGGGGCTCAGTGCGGCTCGCTTGTTCGGGCGGGCGTGAGTCGCGAGAGGCAGGGGAGGTGGTGCGGCGCTCGCCTTGCTCCGCCACCTGGTTCGGCTTGCCCTGTTGCACGGAACCCTGCTTCTCCTGGGGGGGCTGCTGGGGCTGCTGCCGGTTGCGCGACTGGCTCTGTTGCGCGCCACGTTGTTGCCCCTGCTGGCCGGTCCGCTGCTGGTTCTGCTGCCCGCCGCGCGGGGGCGTCTCGTCCTGCTCTGGGTCGTCGCCCGTGGGAATCAGGAAGAGCTTGAGCAGGGCGTACTTCGTCGCGCCAGTAAGGGCCTTGTACGTGGCCTTGTCGCCCGGGTCCTGGCCCTCGCCCAACACCTCGAAGGACAGCGTCTCCCCGCTCTCGCCGTCATGCAGCGTGAAGCGGACGGTCAGCGTGACGAGGCGGTCCGAGTTGCCCTTCTGGCGGTCCACGGCGGCCCACGTCGTGTCCACGACGGTGGGGATGAGCATGAGAGCGCGTTCCGATAGGCCCGTGCGGACCGCCGCCACGATGTCCGCCTCCGTGGCGTAGTCGTAGCCGTGGAACTTGTTTCGCCCCGACTTCGGGACGTGGCCGACTGACCCCATCACCTCTGCAAGCTTCCGCACGAGACTCAGCTTCCGCTGAGGCTCCGCCGGGGGGTGATAAACGAGTCCTGCCGTTGCTGACGTCATTGGTCAAACCCTCTCACTCGTATTCCTCGCCAGCGGCCTGCTCGGCCCGGCGCAGTAGCTCTCTCAACTCGGCCTCTACTTCGTCGGCCTCGTCGTCCCACTCGATGTCACCGGCGCGGTGCTTGCCTTCGTGCCCGTACCGCAACTCGCACAGCACCCACGCGCGCTCAGGGTCCTCGGTGTATGCGTGGCATCGCTCGTCGAATCGCACTGAATCCCCGAGGTTGATACATAAACACAGTACCTGGGGAGTCTGACTCTCAATGCTGCGTGGCCTCCATCGCGTTGATACGCGCCACGCCCTCGTTCCACGCGGTCGTTCGCGCCCACCACAGCTCCACGCTCAGGGCCGCGAGCAGCGCCGCCTCCTCCGCGTCCAACTCGCGCAGCACCCGGGCCTGCGCCGTCACCGTGCCCTGCAACTCCCTCCACCGGGCCTGTGTGGCGGGCGTACCGTCAGGGCTGAGCCGCGCGAGCTCGTCCTGGGCCGCGCGCTGTGCCTCGCGCGCCTCGGCCTGCCGGGCGGGGAGCGCGTCGGCCTCCTCCAGGCACTGGCGGATGCCGCCCTCCTCGGACGGACGCCACCACTTCTCCAGCCCGCGCAGGCGGCGGGCCACGTCGGCCAACTCGCCGCTCATGGAGCACCTCCCGCCATGCCCTTCGCGAGCATCATCAACTCACGGGCGCGGTCTTGCTCCTCGGTTCGGTTCAGCTCCGCCACCCACGCGGACTGCAGGTCGGAATGCTGCCGCGCCAACTCGGCCAGCACCTCGTATCGGTCGGCCATCCGGCGCGCGAAGTTCGCCTCGTCCTTGAGGGCCACACCGATGGTGGCACCCCCATGGCTCTCCGTGGCCACGGGAAGCGGTCCGCGTCGCGTCGCGAGGCGCGCATGCAGCCGCGACGCGTGCGCGCGGCAGAACGCGGCCAGCACCATCACCCGCGCTCGCGCCCTCGGGTCCTGCAGCCGCTCCGCCAGCGCAGTCATCCTCTTAGCGGAAACAACCTCTGCCGCCCACATGACGGCCGCGACCTCATACACGCGAGCCGCGAGCTCTCCCGCGCGGGCTGTGGGCTGGCAGTCGCCTGCCAGGACGCGAAGAGTCCCGCTCACAGCGCCACCTCACGGCCCAGCGGGCGGTGCGTGCGGTACCAGCGGCGCCAAGCCGGGTACGCGAGTCGCCAGCCGAAGCCGAGCGCGCCGAACCACCCGAAGGCGAGCGCCAGGCCGGCGAGGCCCAGCCAGGGGAGGAGGGTGCGCAGCTGCTCGGCGCGCGGCGAGCACTCCACGGGCATCGGCTCGCGGCCCTCCGCCTCAGCCTGCTCGCGCTCCCGGGTGGCAATCGAGTCCAGCTCCGCGCCCACCAGCAGTGCCACGAGGGACACCGTCAGCCCGGCCACCTGGGCCAGCGCCTGGGGCAGCGGCGCCGCGCCCAGCGTGGCGTGGTGCTGGGCCACCGTCGCGCCCAGGAGGGCGAGGCCGTAGACGGAGCGCTCCACCATCCAGGTGCGCACCCCGGCCGCCGTGGCGCGGGACTCGAGCGTCAGCAGCGCGCGCCGTGCCCAGGGCCCCGGGTCCTCTCGGCTGTCGACTACAAGGCAAAGCTCCGCCAGCAGCGCCATGGCGCCTCCTGCAAGGGATTGGGTGAGAGTCCGGATGCGCTCCGGCGGGCGGGCCCCGCGGTGTGCGCAGGGCAGGGTGGGCTACCGGATGAAGGTGACGGTCAGCCCGTCCTCGGCCACCGTCCCCAGGTACCCCATCACCGGGGACTCGTCGCACGCCTGGGCCGCGTTCTCCTGCGTGAGGAAACGCTGGACCACCTGCTCCCGGTCGCCCTTCTCCAGCCTCCCCAGGAAGAGGTCCACCTCGCAGGCCCCACACACCGGGGCCCCGTCCTGCGCCGTCAGCGCCGAGCGCTGGCCCGCCGCGTACACCTCGCCACAACTGTCACAGCGAAACTCGCCCTGCTCCTGTGTCGTCTCCATGACTGCCCCCTGTGTCTTGCGTGCCTCGGCGTCCTCGCTGGCCACCCAGCTCGCGCCCGCCCATCGCCCCTCTCCCTCCCGGGAGCCCCGTCCGTCCGCCGTTCCAACGAGATGCACCATAATGCCTCAGGCATATGTCTGCAACATCTTGCAGAGAAATATGTCACGGCCTACTGTCTGGGGGCGTTCGCCACCGCATATGGTGGTTGCGCGGACGGCACAGACCCACATAAGGAGGGCATATGCCTGTGGCAGCAGCCACCCGACGAGAGGATGAAATGGGGCTCTTTGATGCGCCTGACCCGCTCGATGAGCTGGTGGGGAAGCTCGTCAATCTGACCGAGCGCGACTGGCGTGAGCTCGACTACATCGCGGCCCGCATTGCTGCGGCTGGCGCGAAGTCGCCGCTCACCCAGAAGGAGGCGACACGAGCGGATGTCATCCGACAGTTCGTCCGGGATGGCATCAAGATCTTCAAGGCGGAGCACGGGCCCATCCCATTGGACACTCCGTCTGCTCCTGCTCCAGTTGCCGCCAAGAAGAAGGCCACGTCGAAGAAGGGCGGCTCGAAGTGAGCGCCACGAAGGGGCCTTACCGCGGGCCACGAGTGCGCGGGCTACCGGAGCGCATGGGGCGCGTCTACCTCTCGCGCGGTGACGAGGGACAGCCCGCGCTGCTTCAGGTGGGCACAGGAGAGACGCCACACCTGCAGTTGGAGCCAGTGCAAGTGCTTGTTACGGCGCTGCCGGCGCCCGGCGGCGTTGCCGTCCAGGTGCAAGGGAAGCCGCTGCCCCGGGGCCGCGTCACGGAGGCTGTACTGCACGTGCTCGAGGGGGCCGCCGAACTCGTGGAACACGTCGGGCACGGGCAGGCCGTGCGTGAGCACCTCTCGCGCGTGTGTCCACCAGTAAGCCCCATCCCGGCTCGGACGCGGGTCGGGCGGCATCGGTGGTCGCCAGCGCTTGCGGTCGCTGCCGGACTGGCCATGTTGGTGTGGCCCGGCGCTACGGTCCACGTCCGAGTGCAGGACCCTCCGGAGCACGAACTCGTCTGGGACGTACCCGCCACGGGGGCAATCGTCCACCTGACTGACATCGTCTACGGGAGTTCGACCCCTGAACCCTGGACCGTCCGCAAAAGAGTTGTCATCCCGGACGACCCTCTGCCGGGGCAGGACACGCCGCCTTGCCGCTCTCCAGCGAAAGCCATTCGCGGCGGGTGCTGGCTCCAACTCAAGCAGGATGCTCCGTGCCCGCCGAACTCTGCCGAGCACAACGGCGGGTGTTGGGTTCCCATTCGCGGTGAAGAGCGTATTCCCGTTGGGATTGGCCGGGAGCGCGGACGGTGACACCCGGCACGGCAGCTCGCCCGCGCCGTGTTCCACGTCGGCCGCCGCCTCGGCACAGGCAGCACACAGACGGCGACTGACCAGGAGTCGCCGCAAGTCGAGCGAGACTTGACAAGCCCCCATCCCCGGGGGCACCTTGGCCGCAGCAGCAATCTCGCTGAAGCAGTACGTTCAGGCAGCGAGCACTCTACAGATTCGAGAGCGTGGGTACGTACCAGTGCGCTGGGCGTATTCCGCTCCGGCACCCGGCGGCGGTTCCTGAACGACGACGCCGGCGTGCTGTTTTTGAGGTGGCCCGCCGTGCCCGCCCAGTTCCCGACAGCAACGAGCCGAGACGCAGGGCACGGCGTGTCCCTCCCGACCCAATCCTGGATTGGTGTCTCAATTCGAGACGGACGCATGCCATTCAATGGCATTCGCAACGCCTGTTGCGTGTTGTCTCGGAGTGAAATCGCGTCACTCGGGAGAAGCGGCGGAATCGTGCTTCTGTCGACAGACGCGCCAATGCGTGGCAGCGCGTCAAGTAAAATCATCTCCGATATGTTGAAACACGTGGCGTGTTTCATTAGGCTGAAGAATGACTGCCCCCGGGGGAGTGTCGGGCGCAGTCGGACTCCATGCAGTGGCAGCACCCGTGCATCGGCCCATGCGCGGTTCGGTCGTGAGCGTCAGGCTGTTGCGATACCTGAGACGACGTTCGGCAGTGGGGGACAGTGATGGGCAACTGTGACGGCAACGATGAATCTCTCCCGCCGCGGCTCTCGATTGTGCGTGGTGACGAGCCTGCGTTGCCGGCTGAGGATGGGCTGTGGACCCGCGATGAGGTCTGCGCCTACCTGAAGATGGGGTCGACGTGGGTGCGCGAGAAGACGGCGTCCGGCGAGTTGCCGTGCCTCAAGTTGGGCCGAAGCGTTCGCTACAGCCCTGCGGCCATTAAGGAGTGGGTGGAACAGCAGGGACGGGGGCGCTGAGATGGCCCGCGTCTTCTTCCGCTACTCAGAGGAGGTGCTCGACGCGCTCGCTGCTCAGTACGGGCTGGAGCGGAAGGGGCTCATCGGTGCGCTGCAGAAGCGCGAGGAGGTTGGTGAGAAGGTCGTCTGGCCCCGCCAGGAGGCGCCCACTAACGGCACCTGGTACCTCGACTATCGCGACGCCGCGAAGGCGCGCCAGCAGCCATCCACCATCGCGCGTACGAAGAGCGAGGCAGAGAAGAAGCTCCGCGACGCGCTGAACGACACGGACGACGCGAAAGCTGGGCGCCGGCCGACGCGCTTCAGGCCGATGCGTTTGAGTGATGCCGCTGCGGAGATGCTCAAGCTTCGGGTGGGCACGCCCAGCTACGTCATGGACGAATTGAACCTCCGGCTTCACGTGCTGCCGTTTCTGGGCAGGAAGTTCCTGACGGAGATTACCCCCGCTGACGTCGAAGAGCTCGCCGTCATCTTGTCGCGAGGGGGGAAGGGGCGAAAGGCGCTGGCGCCTGGTTCCGTCCAGCAGGCCATCCGGCGACTCGCGTCGGTGTTCACCTGGGCGAAGAAGAAGAAGCTCTTCTTCGGAGACAGCCCGACTCGGGAGGCGAAGCGGCCGAAGATTCCAAAGCGGCTGCCGAAGCGGCTGTCGGACGTTCAGGTCGTCAAGCTCCTGTCGGAGTCGCGCCAGTGGCACGACCTCTTCTGGGTGGCCGCTACGACGGGCCTGCGAGAGGGCGAGTTGTGCGCGCTCGAGTGGACGCACTTGGTGCTGGACACGGAAGAGCCCCATGTGTTGGTCGCCGGAAGCCACAGCGCGGACACACCGAAGGACTTCGAGGAGCGGGTGGTGCCCATCCCTCGCGACGTGGCGGAGATGCTCCGTCGACGCCGGGACGCAGCCACCAGTCGGTATGTCTGGCCGGGGCCGGACGGTGGAATGCAGCGGTGCGCCGACACCGTCTACGGCGACGCCTTCAAAGAGGCTGCGGTGCGAGCCGGGCTCGTCCGCGGGTGGGCCCACGCGTGCAACTGCGGGCACCACTTCTTCGCCCCCACACGCAGGCCCCGCCGGTGCCCGAAGTGTCCGGCGACGGTGCTGCCAAAGGTAGTGCGCGGCGAGTTCACCTTTCGCCACCTGCGCAGCACCTACGCGAGCGCCCTCGGCAATCCTGTCCTGGCTCAGAAGGCGCTGGGGCACTCGGACCTGAGCACGACGATGGTCCACTACTACCAGGTCGACGCCGCAAAGGTCCGCGAGGCCGCCGAGGTGCTCCCTTTCGCTGTGGGGGCGGGGCGGCTGGCGGCGACGGGACAAATGCGGGACAAATCCACGCAGCACAGCAATCAGGAAGAGGTGTCAGCCATGCTCGCCAGTGACGTTTCCCCTCTGTCGCCCTCTAGTCAGGCCCTGGGCAGGTGGTCCCGCACCACGCCGAGCCAGTACTCCTTCCCGTAGTACTGGCTCATCTTCCCGATGAGCTTGCCCTCACGAAACAGCAGGAACGTGGGGATGCCGAAGAGGCCGAAGCGCTTGGCCAGATCCTCGTACTGGTATGCGTTCACCTTGACGACGCGCATCGGGGCGCCATCCAGATCCGCCAGCAACGCGGGCTCGGCCGCCGCGTAGATTTCGCAGTTCGGACAGCCGTCACCCCAGAAGTCCACGACCACCAGCTCACCCTTGGGTTCCAGGACCAGTTGGTCGAAGTTCTCCGCCGTCCCCTCGTAGCTCACGGGATGTGCCATGGCCTCCTGCCTAACGGGCTCGGGTGTCGTGTTCAACCTGCTCACCGGGGCGCGGCTCGAAGTCCTCGATGCCTGCTGCGTCCCAGGAGCCGCCAGTGCGGTGCTCCCGGTCCGGTCTGACGGAGGCCAGGCCCGGCCGGAAATTCCGCTCGTGCGGCCGGGCGGCTCACCCATTGGGCGCCCTGGCCGGGCCCTGGGGGGCCAGGCGGGTGGGCTGTTGCCGTTCAGCCGGCGGAGGATGGATCAGCGGAACGCCTGGGCCGCTCCGGAACGCGGGCGGCTGGAGCGGGCGCCAGGGGCATCACCTTCGTGCGTGAGTCCTGTTTTTCCGGAGGAGGGGATGGGTTGGACAGTGGGTACGGGTTTTCAAGGTATGCCTGCGCGCGGTGGTGGCCGCCATGTCAGCCGGAGCGAGTTGGATCAGCTCTGGCGCGGTGTCATCAAAAGCCAAAGCCCGCACTGCGCAGGAGCGCTCAGCCGCCGTAAGGTTGTGCGACTGGATGTCGTGGAGGGGTCATGCACGAGTGGTTGGAGGCACTTCGCAAGTCGGTAAAGGCATCGTCAGCTGGCGTCTCTCCCGAGGAGATTCGCCGGGCCGAAACGGAGTGCGGCGTTCCATTCCCCGATGAGCTCACCGACCTGTATCAGGCGTTCAACGGGGGCGAGCTCAACGGTGAGGTTCTTCTCTTCCGTCTGCACGGCGCGGAGGGAGACCCGAGCGTCCTGGAGAAGACCCGCCTCAAGCTGGAAGGGCTTCCCGCGGCGGGGCTGTGGCGCATCGGCTTGAAGGGGCAGCACCGGCACCTCTTCGCCTCGCGCAAGTCGGCCATGGTGGAGCAGGGCGACGGTGGCGGTCCGTTGCCGGCCTGGGTCGAGGCGCTGGATAGCGACGACTGGGTCTATGGCACCTGGGAGGGCGAGAAGCGCCAGATGCGGCTGTACCGCTCGTTGAAGGACATGCTCGACGTGCTCGTGCCCCCCGCGGAGGTGGAGAGCTTCGGTGAGCGCACCTTTGCCCGGGCGATGAATGCCGTCCTTCAGGGGGCGCTATCCGGCGTCCAGGTCGACGAGGAGGACGAAGAAGCGGCGGAGTCCGGCGAGGCACCGCTCGGTGCGGCGGCCGAGGCCGAAGCAGCCGAAGAGGCCGAGCAGCTCGAGGAGGCGGAGCTGGCCGATGAGGAGGCCGCCGAAGTGGCGGTAGAGGAGACGGAGGTACGCGAGCTCGCGTACGAGTACGACGACGTCCGCCCGTCTCCCCGTTACGAGGATGGGGCCGGCCCGAGAAAGGCACGCGCGCAGGCCCAGCAGATGCCGCTCGCCATCGGTGGCGCTGGCGTGCTGTTCCCGAAAAGCGCGTCGAGCAGGGTGCAGGGTGTGAAGAAGAAGGCCGCCGCGGAGCCCACTCCCGCGAAGGCGCGCCCCGCGAAGAAGGTCGCCATTGAATCGGCTTCGGCGGAGCTTCCAACTGGAGCGGCTGAGGCCATTTCGGAGCCGGAGGCTGCGCCCAAGAAGGTCCTCGCCCAGACGGGTGTGGCGAAGAAGTCCTCCGCCACCACGAAGAGGGCGACGAAGGCCCCTGCCCAGGAGCGCACTGAGAAGAAGCCTGCCACCGCGAAGGAGGCGACGAAGGCCCCCGCGCAGAAGGCCGCGGCGAAGAAGGAGTCCGCCACCGCGAAGGCTCCTGCCCAGAAGGGCGCGGCGAAGAAGGAGTCCGCCACCGCGAAGGCTCCTGCCCAGAAGGGCGCGGCGAAGAAGGCCGCTACCGCAAAGGCCCCCGCGAGGAAGGCCGCGGCGAAAAAGGCCGTCACCGCGAAGGCCCCTGCCCAGAAGGGCGCGGCGAAGAAGGCCCCTGCTCAGAAGGGCGCTGCAAAGCGGGCCGGTGCCCCGACGAGCGCGGTGCAGAAGGCCCTTGCTCAGAAGGGCGCTGCAAAGCGGGCCGGTGCCCCGACGAGCGCGGCGAAGAAGGCGACTGCTCAGAAGAGCGCGGCGAAGAACGCGGCTGCACAGAAGAGCGCAGCCAAGAAGTCGTCTGTGAAGAAGGCCGCTGCTCAGAAGTCCGGGGCGAAGAAGAGCGCTGCGAAGAAGGGCTCAGCCCGGAAGCCAGCGGCGAAGAAGGGCGCACGCGGCCGGTAGTCACGGGCTCGGAGGCAAGGCGCGCTCCCGCGCCTTGCCCCGACGTCGCCTCACCGCACGTCTATCCCTGCGGCAGCTTGTCGAAGTCGATGGGGCGGATGCGGTAGCCCGGCTGTGCCGTCAACTCCAGCGGCTCTTCCTCCTCATCACCCCGGCGGAACTCATGAATCTCGTCCGGGAGGATGTCGCGGAAGTCCGGCTCCTCCTCCATCGGTGGGGTCGCCGCCAGGTCCTGGTCGGAGATGTTGATTTCATCCTCACCGGTGTCCGGGTTCATGTGACGCCGAGAGGTGGACTCGCCCACATCGTCTGACCCCAGCTTCTTGAATCGCATGGCCTCTCCTCGGATAGCGCGGTGGGTCGGCTGCCTTCGTCTCAAGAATGAGAACCCGCGGGGGCCCCGGCAATTCTCGCCGCCCGCCTGCCTGCCATGCCTGCCCGTGCCTCAGCGCTCCGGGAGCACGGTGCGGCCAGAGGGGTAGGCGGGCTCCACCTCCAGCATCACCATGGCCAGGGCCAGCACGCGCGACAGCGTCTCGCGCACCTGGTAGCGCCACGGCGTCGCCCGTCCCTCGTCCGCGGCCACGCCCCACGCGTCGATGCCCACCGAGTTGGCGATGAACAGCGCCCGCGTCAGGTGGAAGCGCTGGGTGACGAGCACCGCCCGCTTCGCGCCGAACACCGTGGCGGCTCGCAGGCAGCTGTCATAGGTGGACAGCCCCGCTTCGTCGCCCAGGACCGCGCTTTCTGGCACGCCGTGCTCCACCAGGTAGCGCCGCATGGCGCGCGTCTCGTGGTGGAAGGGCTTCGTCTGGTCTCCACTGACGAGCACCATCTGCACCTTGCCCTGCTGCCACAGCGCGATGGCCGCATCCAGTCGCTGGGCGAGCACGGGGGAGGGCACCGCGCCCCGCGCCAGACCCGCGCCGAACACCAACGCCACGGGGGCCTGGGGCGCCTCTTCCAGGGGGACGATGCGGTCCTGGTAGCTGAGGCGGACGAGGTGGGAGAGGGCGAGCAGTCCCAGCCCCCCCGCGGCCAGCACCGCGAGGCCTCTACGCAACCACACCCATCTCGCACCGCCTGGCTTCATGGACCCCGAGAACACCGGTAGAGGGGCCATTGTGTTCCGGGCGCTCTCCTCCCGAAAGTCCAGAGCGACATCCCTGTCTCAGGGGAACGTGCCCGCCTGGGAGCCCGCCGGCCTTGGGGCGAATCGCTCGATGGCCTCGAGCAACTGCCGGGGCTCCACGGGTTTCTTCAAGAACGCCGCCACGTTGTACGAAGACGCATAGACGGCCCGGTCTCTCGGATTCATCTCCGCCGTGCCCGCGGACAGGATGATGACGGGCACCTGGGCCAGCGCTTCACTCGCCTTGCGGGTGGTCAGCACCCGGTGTCCGTCCATGACAGGCAGGGCCATGTCCAGCACCATGAGGGCGGGGCGGGGAGGTTGGGCCAGTTGCTCCAAGGCCTCCCGGCCGTTGCGCGCCACGCGCACCGCGTGGCCGTGCAGCTCCAGGTAGGTCTGAAGGGCCTCACAGATGTCCACGTCGTCTTCGACGATGAGCAGCGGACCGGATGACGTCTGAGCCACCATTCCCGCAAGGTAAGTCCGTGTCCTACCGCGGGGAGGGGCTGTCAAGGGGGCTTGGCCGCCCGCCGTGTGCGGTGGGGCGTGCGATCGTCTGCCCGGCGGCGGCAGGCATCCGTTGACCGGCTCCCGCCCCGCCTATATAGGGGGCCCCGTCTTACCCTGCCCCGCCTTCCTTCAGGACAAAGCGGGTCGAACGCCCCACAGGAGCTCCCCGGTCCATGGCGTCCCTTCGCGACATTCGCAAGCGCATCCGCTCGGTGAAGAACACGCGTCAGATCACCAAGGCGATGAAGATGGTTTCCGCCGCGAAGCTCCGCAAGGCGCAGGACGGCATCCTGGCGGCGCGTCCCTACGCGACGATGCTGGATCAAATCATCGCGGACCTGTCCGCCCGCGCGGGGGATGAGAGCCTCAGCCACCCGCTGCTCACGGCCCGCCCGGTGAAGCGCGTGGAGCTGGTGCTCCTCACGTCGGACCGTGGCCTCGCCGGCGGCTTCAACTCCAACGTCATCCGCCGCGCCAACCGGTTCCTCTACGAGAACACGAACCTGGAGAGCATCCGCCTCTCCACCGTGGGCCGGAAGGGCAACGACTTCTTCCGCAACCGCGGCCAGAACATCCGCAAGGACTTCGGCGGCCTGTACCAGCGCCTGAACTACCGCGCCGCCGCGGACGTGGCCGAGGAACTGGTGGCCAGCTACCTCAATGGCGAGGTGGACGCGGTCCACATCGTCTACAACGAGTTCGTCACCGCCATCTCCCAGACGGTGAAGGTCGCTCAGCTGCTGCCGCTGCAGACGCTGGGGACGCCGGGGGAGGCCCCGGTCGCGGGCTCCACCTCGCTGGTGGATTTCAAGTATGAGCCGGACCGTCAGTCCGTGATGGACCGCCTGGTGCCCCAGGCCGTCAACATCAAGCTCTACCGCGCCCTGCTGGAGAGCGTGGCCAGCGAGCACGGCGCCCGCATGAGCGCCATGGAGAACGCCACCTCCAACGCGACCGACATGATTGGCAGCCTGACGCTCACCTACAACCGCACGCGTCAGGCCGTCATCACCAAGGAGCTGATGGAGATCGTCTCCGGCGCCGAGGCCCTGAAGTAGGACGTTTCCGCAGCCTCGCCTCCTGGGCCCACCCCGATAGACGGGGCGGGCCCTTCGCGTTTAAGGCCCCGGCCGAGCGCGGAAGTCCGCTCGAGGAGGGGGCACATGAGGCAGTGGACCCCGCGAAGCTCTTCGAACTGCACACCCAGACGGGGCCCAGGTACGCCGACATCCTGATCGCCCCCGTGGTCCGCTCGGAGGCCCGCAAGGTGTTCGGCCGCTACGCGCCGGAGGAGATCTACTCCTCGAAGCGCGAGCAGATTGAACAGGAGATTTTCGAGGAGGTGACGCGCTCGCTCGAAGGCAAGCACGTGGTGGTGGAGGCCATCCTGGTGCGGGACGTGACGCTGCCTTCGGCCATCCGCGACGCCATCGCCGACAAGCTGGCGGAGGAGCAGCGCAGCCAGAAGATGCGCTTCACCCTGGACAAGGAGCGCCAGGAGGCGGAGCGCAAGCAAATCGAAGCGGAGGGCATCGCCCGGTACCAGGACATCGTGCGCAAGGGGCTCACCGAGGAGTACCTGCGCTTCAAGGGCATCGAGGCCACGGAGCGGCTCGCCCAGAGCCAGAACGCCAAGGTCGTCCTGGTCGGTAGCCCGAACAGCGGGCTGCCCCTGGTCTACCAACCGGATGGGAAGTAAGAGGGTGGCGCCCGGCATGTGGTTCCGCTAAGCCGGACTTACCAGTCAGTTGCCCGGGAGGCTTGACCCCCGGGGGGGGCCCCGGTAAAGGGGGCCCGCCCTCACAGCCGGGCCGAAATTTCAAGGGTGGCGGCGCCCGTCCGCTCCCCGTGCGAGGCAGACGATTCCATGAGCGCTCAAGTTCCGACGGCAGGCAGAATCATCCAGGTCCTCGGCCCCGTGGTCGACGTCGAGTTCCCGCCCGGCGGTCTCCCCGAGGTCTACACGGCCCTCAAGGTCACCAACGCGAACCTGAGCGCCGACGCCGACAACCTCACCCTCGAGGTGGCGCAGCACCTGGGTGAGAACACCGTCCGCACCATCGCCATGGACTCCACGGAGGGCCTGGGCCGCGGCATGCCCGTCACGAACACGGGCGCTCCCATCCAGGTGCCGGTGGGCAAGGCCACCCTGGGCCGCATCCTGAACGTCACCGGCGAG
The DNA here is from genome assembly GCF_900101905.1 of Myxococcus virescens. Classification (NCBI taxonomy): domain Bacteria; kingdom Pseudomonadati; phylum Myxococcota; class Myxococcia; order Myxococcales; family Myxococcaceae; genus Myxococcus; species Myxococcus virescens. The sequence goes on from NZ_FNAJ01000002.1 coordinate 175,414, forward strand.
CCGGTGGACGAGATGGGCCCCGTGAAGGCGCAGGAGTACTGGTCCATCCACCGCCCGCCCCCGCCCTTCACGGAGCAGGACGTGCGCGTGCAGATGTTCGAGACGGGCATCAAGGTCATCGACCTGCTCGCCCCGTACACTCGCGGTGGCAAGATCGGCCTCTTCGGCGGCGCCGGCGTGGGCAAGACGGTGCTCCTGCAGGAGCTCATCCGCAACGTGGCCGTGGAGCGCGGTGGCTTCTCGGTGTTCGCCGGCGTCGGTGAGCGCACCCGCGAGGGCAACGACCTCTACCACGAAATGCAGGACACGAAGGTCATCCAGACGGACAACCTGGAGGCCAGCCAGGCCGTGCTGGTGTACGGCCAGATGAACGAGCCGCCCGGCGCCCGCGCCCGCGTGGCCCTGTCCGCGCTGACCATGGCCGAGTACTTCCGCGACGTGGAAGGCCGCGACGTGCTCCTCTTCGTGGACAACATCTTCCGCTTCACCCAGGCCGGTTCCGAGGTGTCCGCCCTCCTGGGCCGCATCCCCAGCGCCGTGGGTTACCAGCCCACGCTGGCCACGGAGATGGGCGGTCTGCAGGAGCGCATCACCTCCACCACGAAGGGTTCCATCACCTCCGTGCAGGCCATCTACGTCCCCGCCGACGACCTCACGGACCCGGCGCCCGCGACGGCCTTCGCCCACCTCGACGCGACGACGGTGCTCAACCGCTCCATCGCCGAGCTCGCCATCTTCCCCGCCGTGGACCCGCTGGACTCCACCAGCCGCATCCTGGACCCGGCCGTCATCGGCGCGGAGCACTACGGCGTGGCCCGCAAGGTCCAGGGCATCCTCCAGCGGTACAAGGAGCTGCAGGACATCATCGCCATCCTCGGCATGGACGAGCTCTCCGAGGATGACAAGCTGGTGGTGGCCCGCGCCCGCAAGATTCAGCGCTTCCTGTCGCAGCCCTTCTTCGTGGCCAAGGTCTTCACGGGCAAGGACGGCCGCTACGTGAAGCTCCAGGACACCATCCAGGGCTTCAAGGAGATCGCCGAGGGCAAGCACGACGACATCCCCGAGGGCGCCTTCTACATGACGGGCGGCATCGACGAGGTGGTCGAGAACGCGCGGAAGCTCGCGGCGAGCTAAGCTGGGCGCTTCTCCTCCCGCAGAGGTCCCCATGCGCCGTGCAGCGCTCGCCCTGGTCCTGATGTTCCTGGCTCCCTCCTCCGCCCTGGCGGAGGAGCGCAGGGGACGGGCCCGGGTGAGCGCCAACGGGCTCTACAGCGTCCGCATGGTGGAAGCGGCGCAGGACCAGTGCCGGTTGGAGGTGGCGCAGGAGAGCGGCCCCGTCTGGACGCTGAAGGAGTGTCTGGGCACGGTGGACGACCTCTACTTCGTCTCCAACGACGGCGAGCGCGTCTGGGTGGTGTGGCCGCTGGTGGAGAAGGGCAAGGCCGTGGCGGAGCCGCGGACGAAGAAGAAGTCGAAGGCGAAGAAGCCCAAGGGGCCTCCCGCCTGGGCGCGCGTGGTGGTGGCGGCGCAGTATGGGCGGGATGGCCAGCGGCTCCAGGAGAAGCGGCTGACCGAGTGGCTCAACACGCGGCAGCTCTCCGAGGTGCGCCAGCTCACCCACCACTTCAAGTGGCTGGAGGGCACGCTCGGAATCCCCGGCAAGGGGCCCCGGTTGACGGACGCCGGGGTGGTGGAGTTGGAGCCAGTGGGTGGAACCACCCGCCAGCTCACGTTCTGATTCGGTTGTGCGAGGAGCCTCATGGCCAAGCTGACTGTGGAGATTGTCACCCCCGAGAAGCGCATCCTGTCGGTGCAGGCCGACGAGGCGATTGTTCCTGGCGGCCGGGGCCTGTTCGGCGTGCGGCCGGGGCACACCCCGTTCCTGTCGCTGATGGAGCCGGGCCCGCTGACGCTGATCGAGGGTGGCCGGCGCGAGTCCTACTTCGTCGCGGGCGGCTTCGTGGAAGTGGGCAACGACAAGGTGCTGGTGCTCGCCGACGCGGCCGAGCCCGTCACGGGCATCGACGTGGAAGGCGCCCGTCGCCGCATGGCCGAGGCCCAGGAGCGCATGAAGGGCATGTCCTCCGAGGACGCGCGCTTCGAGCTGGAGCAGGCCACGGTGCGCCGTGAGGCCGCCCGTATCGGCGCCGCCAGCACCGCGCGCGCGTAGGCTTCTCCCCCGTTTCACCGCCCAGGAGCGTCTCGCGCTCCTGGCGTCCCTGGCGTGACACCCGGGCTCCCCTCGAGCGGAGCCGGTGTCCGCTTCTGTTTCCGTGAGGGTGCCCCTCTGGGGTGGCGCCTCCGGAACAGGCATCCCGGTCCACACCTCGCTTCACAATGCCCCCCAGGGGCCTGGCTGCGTTCGCCTCCGAGCCTTCGCGGGGGGCGTTGCGGCCTCCTGTCAGCGGCTGTCCTCGGTCGCAGAAGCTCCACTGACAGTGCTGCTTCCATTTGACGTGACGGTGCGGATTTTAAGGTGCATTTAGAATGCATCTTAAAGCCCATGCCGGGCGAGAGGAGCGGCACCATGAGCGTGACGGCGGAGAAGAGTGTCTACGAGGAGCTGGGCGGAGAGCCGGCGATGGCGGCGGCGGTGGAGGTCTTCTACCGGAAGGTGCTGGCGGACGATCACATCAGCCACTTCTTCGAGGACGTGGACATGGAGCGCCAGGCCGCGAAGCAGAAGGCGTTCCTGACGATGGTGACGGGGGGGCCGGTCCACTACTCGGGCAAGGACATGCGCGCGGGCCACGCGCCTCTGGTGAAGCGTGGGCTGAACGACTCGCACTTCGACGCGGTGGCGGGCCACCTGAAGGCGACGCTGGAGGAGCTGGGCGTGGCCGCGCCGCTGGTGGCGAAGGTGATGACCATCGCGGAGAGCGCCCGCGCGGACGTCCTGGGACGCTGACCCGAGGAGCACGCCATGGCCAAGGTCAAGCACGAGTCTGACTGGTATCCGCTGGAGTCTGGAGAGAGTGTGCTGGACGCGCTGCTGCGCCAGGGCATCTCCATTCCGAATGCGTGCCGCGCGGGGGCCTGCCAGTCCTGTCTGATGCGGGCCGTGGCGGGGACGGTTCCAGAGGCCGCGCAGGTGGGGCTGAAGGACACGCTCCGGGCACAGGGCTACTTCCTCGCCTGTGCCTGCCGGCCTCCGGAGGGCACGCAGCTGGAAGTCACCGGCGCGGAGGCGCTGCGCATCCCCGCGCGCATCCAGGCGCTGTCGTTGCTGTCCACCAGCGTCCTTCGTGTGCGGCTGGTGACGGAAAGCCCGCTGGCGTACCACGCGGGGCAGTACGTCTCCCTGGTGCGCGAGGACGGGCTGGCTCGCAGCTATTCGCTGGCCAGCCTGCCTCATGAAGATGCCTTGGAGTTGCATGTGCGGCTCCAGCCGGGCGGGGCGATGAGTGGCTGGCTGGCGCAGGACGCACAGCCGGGAGACAGGCTCCAGGTGCAGGGCCCGGCGGGGAGTTGCTTCTATGTGCCGGGCCGGCCCGAGCAGCCCTTGTTGCTGGCGGGCACGGGCACGGGGCTGGCGCCGCTGTACGGCATCGTTCGCGACGCGCTGGCCGCGGGCCACTCGGGGCCCATCTGGCTCTTCCATGGCGCTCGGACGCCCGAGGGGCTCTACCTCACCTCCGAGCTGCGGGCGCTGGCCGAGCAGCATCCTCAGTTTCGCTATCGTCCGGTCGTGTTGGAAGGCGGCAGCCGGGACGTGGCCGAGGGCGCGCTCGATGTGCTCATCCGCGCCGAATGCCCGAAGCCGCTGGGCTGGCGCGCATGGCTCTGCGGAGACGGGCCATTGGTGCTATCCCTTCGAAAGAAGCTGTTCCTGGCCGGGCTCTCGCTGAAAGACCTCCACACGGATGCCTTCTTGCCGAGCGTTCCATCGGGGCAGCGTAGTTCCGACGCCGGAGCCCGCTGACGTGCACCTCACCCTCCATGCCGACTACTCGCTGCGGGTGCTGCTCTACCTGGCCACGCGCACCGGGCGGCCCGTCTCCACGCAGGAGATGGCGGATGCGTACGGCATCTCCAAGCACCACCTGGTGCGCGTGGTGCAGACGCTGGCGGGGCAGGGGGTGGTGGACGCGCGAGCGGGCCGCTCCGGCGGCGTGGTGCTGGCGCGCGCGCCGGCGGACATCCAGGTGGGGCGTGTGCTGCGCGCCGCGGAGCCGGACTTCCACCTGGTGGAGTGCTTCGACCGGGAGCGCAACGCCTGTCCCATCGCTCCCGCTTGTGGGCTCAAGAGCGTCCTGGACGAAGCGCGCGAGGCGTTCCTCGCGGTGCTGGACCGGTACACGCTGGCGGACCTGCTCCGCCGCTCGCGCCCGAACCTGCAGGACTACTTCCTCCCCACCTCCGAGCCATGATGTCCGGCACGCTGGAGCTGTTTCATCGCATCGCGGATGCACCGTCCGCGCAGGCCCGGCGCTACATCGTGGACTACGCGCTGGAGGACCGCGTGCGCTTTCGCAACGTGGCCTTCGACGAGGCGGAAGCGGACTGGCGCAAGCATGGTGGACATACCACGCCCGCGCTCTGGGATGGCACGCACCTGCATCAGGGCGCGCAGGCGGTGATGGCGCGCTTGCAGGCCGTCGTCAACCTGGGGCGCGACGACGCATGAAGGAGCGGGCGCGCGTGTGCTGACACCCGCGCGCTGGTGCCACCTGCGCGTCCCTCGTGCGCCATTCCCGCCGTGCGCGAAGCTTCGAGAGTTGGACACGTGTACAGGTGCGCGGATGCGTGCACCCTCCGAGGCTTGCCGCGCGCGTGTTGGTTGCGGTAGTCAGCCCACCCCGCGCTGCGATCCACGAGGCGCCAGGGATGGAGGGTGGACGGTGAAGAATCCGAGCGGCGGAATTTCGAGGACGGCTGTATCGCGCTCGTCAAGCCCCGGCATGATTCTTCCCGCTCCGGCTCGCGGATGTTTCACGGGTTTCTCTCGGCCGTTCTGGCCTGAGCGTCGGTTAATCTCCACGACCCCATGCCGCTGACTCCCGCCGAGCGCCAGGACAGGTTCCATGCGGCGTTCGTGGGGCTCGCCATTGGTGATGCGCTCGGCTTTCCGCTGCGCGGCATTCCACCGGCGAGCCTCACGCGGCTGCCCGGCCTTGCCGAAGACTTCGCGCCCCGCCCGCGCGGCAAGTTCGCCAAGGGCCAGTTCAGCGACGACACGCAGCTGCTGCTCGCGGCGGCGGAGAGCGTCATCCGCGAGGGCAAGGTGGACGGCCGCAGCGCGGCGGCGCACCTGGCGTGGCTGTGGCAGGAGGGCATCATCCTCCAGCCGCCCAAGAGCCTGGCGGACGCGCTGCAGCGGCTGGCCAGCGGCGTGCCGTGGATGAGCGCGGGCGCGTCCCTGGGCACGCGCTGCCATTCGGTGCTCAGCCGCGCGCTGGTGGTGGGCCTGCTGGAGAGCGGCCACCGCGCGCGCCTGCCACATGACGCGGGCGTGCTCACCATCATCACGCACAAGGATCCGGTGTGCGCGGCGGCCGCCGCCGCTTTCGCGCAGGCCGCGGCGCTGGGCATGGAAGAGGAGCCGCTGACACCCGCGGCCTTCTGCGAGGAGCTGGCGCTGGCGGCGGCCGTGCACGACAAGGGGCTGGCCGAGGAAGTGCGCCACCTGCCGCGCCTGCTCACCTGGGACACCGCGCGCGCGCTGACGCAGCTGCGCAAGGTGGGCGTGCCCCCCAGCGAGCTGAAGGGCGTGGACGGGCTGCCGCCGCACGTGGTGCCGGTGCTGCTGACGTCGCTGTTCGCCATCCTCAAGGTGCCGCACGACTTCCGGGAGGCGGTGGCCCTCACGCTGCGCTGCGGCGGCGAGGCGGACGTGGCCGCGGCGCTGACGGGCGCTCTGCTGGGGGCCCACCTGGGGACGCGCGCCATCCCCGCGCGGCTGCGCAAGCAGGTGTTGTACTCCGAAAACCTGGTGGATACGGCGGACCGCCTCTTCCGCGCCCATCAGGTCCGCGAGACGCTGGCCACCGCCCTGTCGCACCGCCGTCGCCGCTGAGCGCGAGGGCAGGGCAGGCAGGCGGGCGCCGGCGTGCATTTCCCCGGGGCTTCACTGGAGGGAGCGTCCTGCCCACCTTGTGCGAAGGAGCGGGCCGCAAGGATGCCAGGCAGGCATGGGAGCGCACGTGTGGTCCGCGGAGTCATCGCAGGAGGCGCACGTCGTGGATCTCGAATCGGAACGCCTGGAGCGAAGTCAATTGGAGACGCTCTCCACGGCGGAGCTCATCCGGCATGCCTTGGCGGAGACGCGCCTGCTGGTGCGCGCCGAGGTGATGCACGCCAAGAAGGAGCTGCGTGAGGAGCTGAAGGCCGCGCGTACCGCGGGCATCCTCCTGGGGGCGGGCGCGGTGCTGGCGCTCACGGCGCTGGCCGTCCTCTTCGTCGCGCTGGGGCTGGCCCTGCCCATGGCCCAGGCGCTGGGCGTGCTGGTGGTGGGCGTGGTGCTGCTGGCGATTGCCGCTGGCCTGCTCTTCATGGGCCGCAAGCGCGTGCCCAAGAAGCCGCTGCCGCACACACAGGAACGCTTGAAGATGGACTACCAACTCACGCGGGAGACGCTGCAATGAATGGCAACGACCGCGACGCAGGCGAGCCCTCGGCTATCGAGCGGCGGCATGAGGACCACCGCATCACCCGGGGCATGGGGGACCGCAAGCAGGTGGAGGAGACGGCCGACCGCATCCGCGACGAGCTGATGCTCACGCTGGCGGAGTTGGACCGGCGCCGCGAGCGCGCGCTCGACGTGCGCTACCACGCGCGACAGCACCGCACCGAGCTGATGGCTGCGGGCGCCGCGCTGTTGACGGCGGTGGGCCTGGGTGTGGGGTACGCGGTGTACCGCGCGCGCAACCGCGACGAGATTCTGCGCCGCAAGCGCCGCAAGGCCCTGACGCGTGCCTGGGAGCACCCGGACCGCGTGGCCTCCAGCGCGGAACCGCGCCCGCTGGGCGCGGAGCTGGGGAGAAAGCTCGTCCTCATCTTCGCCAGTACGCTCGCCACCGCTGTTGCACGAAACGCGGTGATGACACTGGTTCCCGCGCGCCGCGTCCCCGCTTCTGCTCAGGGGGTTTATAAGAATACATAATTGCGACAAATTAAGACATAAACCATTCTGATGCCCATGACGGACCTGCTCTATGCGCGGGCCCAAATGGGCTTGTCGCTCGCGTTCCACATCGTCTTCGCCGCGGCGGGAGTGGCGCTTCCCGTCCTCATGGTGCTCAGTGACTGGAAGGGCCGGCGCACCGGTGATGCGGACTACCAGAAGCTGAGTCAGAAGCTGGCGAAGGGGACGGCCATCCTCTTCGCGGTGGGCGCGGTGAGTGGCACGGTGTTGTCCTTCGAACTGGGCCTGCTGTGGCCAGAGTTCATGGGGCAGTACGGCGAGGTGATTGGGCTGCCCTTCAGCTTGGAAGGCGTCGCCTTCTTCACCGAGGCCATCTTCCTGGGCATCTATCTGTACGGGCGGGAGCGGGTGTCGCCAGGGATGCACATGTTCTCTGGCGTCATGGTGGCGGTGAGTGGCGCGGCCAGCGCCTTCTTCGTCACGCTGGTCAACACATTCATGAACGACCCGTCGGGCTTCACGCAGTCGGCGTCGGGGCCCGTGGACGTGCAGCCGCTGGTGGCCATGTTCAGCCCCGGCTGGCAGTACCAGACGGCGCACGTGCTGCTCTCCTGCTACCAGGCGAGCGCCTTCGCCATGGCGGGCATCCACGCCTTCGTGTTGCTGCGCCACCCGGGCGCGGCCTTCCACCGAAAGGCCCTGTCGGTGGCGCTGCCGCTGGCGTGTGTCACCGCGCTGCTCCAGCCCGTGGTGGGGGACTTGTCCGCCAAGCACGTGGCGAAGGCGCAGCCGGTGAAGCTGGCCGCGATGGAGAGCCAGTTCGAAACGGAGCGTGGCGCGCCGCTGCGCCTGGGCGGACTCCCCAACGTGGAGACGGGCGAGGTGCCCTACGCGGTGGACATCCCCAAGGGCCTGTCGATTCTCGCCTTCGCGGACCCGGACGCGGAGGTGAAGGGCCTGAATGCCTTCCCGCGCGACGAGTGGCCGCCGGTGGCGAAGGTCCACGTGGCCTTCCAAATCATGGTGGGCACCGGGAGCGCCATGGCGCTGCTGGCGTTGGTGACGCTGGGCTGGCGGTGGCGGAAGAAGGCCTGGCCTCACGGGCGGAAGATGATGTGGGCGTGGCTGTTGTCGGGGCCGCTGGGGGTGGTGGCCATGGAGGCGGGCTGGCTCGTCACGGAGTGGGGACGACAGCCGTGGATTGTTCGCGGTGTCATGCGCACGGCGGACGCGGTGACGCCGGTGCCACACCTGGCCGCGCCCTTCTGGACCTTCACCGCCGTGTACCTGTTCCTGGGGGTGACGGTGGTGACGCTGCTGGTGCGGCAGGTGGCGGGCACGCTGCCCACGCGCGACAGCGGTCAGGCGGGAGGTGAGGCTCATGTCCACTGATGCGATTCTGGGCTTCGCGGTGGCGGGGACCTTCGTCCTCTACGCTCTCTTCGGCGGGGCGGACTTCGGGGGCGGCGTCTGGGATTTGCTCGCCTCCGGACCGCGCAAGGCGGAGCAGCGCGCGCTCATCGCCCGCGCCATTGGCCCGGTGTGGGAGGTGAATCACATCTGGCTCATCGTGGGCCTGGTGCTGCTGTTCGCCGGCTTCCCGCGCGCCTTCGCGGTGCTGAGCGTGGCGCTGCACGTGCCGCTGACGTTGCTGCTGCTGGGCATCGTGTTCCGGGGCGCGGCCTTCACCTTCCGGGCCTACGACACGCGCGGGGACGCGGTGCAGCGGCAGTGGGGGCTCGTCTTCAGTGGCGCCAGCGTCATCGCGCCGGTGCTGCTGGGCATGTGCGTGGGGGCCGTGGTGAGCGGCACCATCCGCGTGGAAGGGCGGGTGGTGGTGAGCGGCTTCTTCGCGTCGTGGCTCGCGCCCTTCTCATGGGCGGTGGGCGCGCTGGCGCTGAGCCTCTTCGCCTTCCTGGCGGCGGCATACCTCACTCACGAGGCGCACGAGCCCACGCTGCGCGAGGACTTCCGCCGCCGGGCGATGGGCGCGGGCGTGGCCGTGTTCGTCGCGGCGCTGGCGGTGCTGTTGCTGGCACGTGAGGGGGCGCCGCGCGTCTGGGAGGGACTCTTGCGCTCGCCCTTCGCCCTGGCGCTGCATGCGGGCACGGCGGTGGCGGCGGTGGCGTCCTTCGCGCTCTTGTGGGCGCGCCGCTTTCAATGGGTCCGTGTCGCGGCGGCCGTGCAGGCGGGGCTCATCGTGCTGGGGTGGGCCGCCTCGCAGTACCCGTACCTGGTGGTGCCCGACGTCACGCTGCATGGCGCGGCGGCGAGCCCTGGCGTGCAGCGTTGGTTGTTGGTGGCGCTGGGCGTGGGCACGGCCGTGGTGGTGCCTTCGCTGGTGTTGCTGTTCCGCGTCTTCCGGCCCGCGCCGTTGCGGGGCCATGGACCCATCTTCGACGTGGCGAATACCGCGACCGACCGAAGAACGTGATTCGGCTGAGCTGCGATTTAAGTGCGCCGCGTTACCGATTACGGGCATCCTGGTGAACCGGAGGAGCGGTGTCCATGAACGGCCGGTACATCGGTGGCGCCATCACCCTGGTGCTCGTCGGCAGCTGTGTCGCGACCGTTCTACGCCCTGTGGACCCGACGACATTCACGAGCGTTGAGTTGCCGGACGGTCGTCAGTGCAGTGAGGATGTCGTCGCGCTCGATTTGGGAGCGTGCTTCTACGATGAACGGTGGCGCAGCCCCGGCGAGAAATCGCAGAGCGGTTTGGTGCGCTGCGGCGAGATGATGACCGTGTGTGGTCGAGAGCGGGCCTGTGATTGCACTCGAACGCAGGCGCTCTTCGCCTGCGAGCCCGACCGGACGCTCCGGTTGCTGGCCGATGGTGGGGTAGAACCCACCTTCCCGATGGACGAGGCGCAAGTGCCGCTGCCGCCGCTCGCGCCAGTCCGATTCAAAGGGACGAACGAATTCGGCGACTGCGAGTTCTCGTTGTCTCCTCCGAGAATGGGGCGCTGCTTGGTTGGCGGGCTCATTCCGTCTGGCGGCCATGAGGGCGTTCAGACGGGGTTGGTTGTTCCCTTCGGAGAGGAACGCCAGCTCTGTGGGGTCAGGTTGTCCTGCCGATGCAGCGAGTTCACGAAACGCGAGTGATGGTCCCGTGCTCAGTTGTCCTCGGCGGCAGGGTCACCAGTCGCTAACGTTCTTGGGGCGCAGTTGTTCATGAAGGCGGCGAGGTTCTCCACCTCCCGCCCACGACCCACGCGGGTTCTGGGACCTGAAATGCGAAGAGGCCGTGCGAGTCCTCCATGAGGAGGAGACACGCACGGCCTCGGGTGCTGCGCAGCGGGGACGAAGCGGCGCCTTAGAACCGCGCGTTCACACCCGCGTAGAGGGTGCGGCCGCGCTCCTGGAACACGTAGCCTTCCTCGTCCTCGGTGCGGGTGTTGGCGAGGTTGAGGACGCCCGCGTTGACGCCGAAGTTCTTGCTGATGTCGTAGCTGGCGCCCGCGTCGAAGAGGGCATAGGCCTCCACTTCCTCGGTGCCGCTGAGCTGCGGGCCAATGTACTGGCCGCGCACGAAGGCCTTCAGCTTGTCCACCGGCGTCAGGTCAATCTGGCCGTTGAGGGTGTGCTTGGGCCGGTAGGCGAGCTGCACGTCGTTCTCCAGGTCCCGGCTCTCCAGGAAGGTGTAGTTCGCGCTCAGGCGCACCACGTTGCCGAAGGCCTTGCTCGCCGTCGCCTCGACGCCGCGCAGGCGCGCGCGGTTGACGTTGCGGGGCACGTACAGGGGCAGGCCCGTCGCCGGGTCGGTGCCCACCGGCTCCACGCCCGTGCCGCGCGGCGTGTCGATGAGGTTGCGGATGTTGTTCTGGAAGACGGTCGCCGACAGGGCCCACGACGTCATGGTCCAGTTGGCGGACACCTCGAAGTTGGTGCTCTTCTCCGGGTCCAGGTCCGGGTTGCCGATGATGCCGCAGCGGCCTCGGCAGCTCGTCACCAGGGACTCGGTGCTCATCTGACGCAGCGTGGGCGCCTTGAAGCCCGTGCCGACACCCGCCTTCAGCGTGAGGTGGGTGATGGGCGAGTAGACGGCGTAGGCACGCGGCGTGAAGTGGAGGCCGAAGTTCTCGTGGTGGTCCAGGCGCGCGCCCAGCAGCAGGGTCAGCTTGTCCATCAGCGCCAGCTCATCCTGCGCGTAGAGGGCCTGCTGGTGCACGCTGGCGCCGCCGCTGGTGAACTCGTCCGACTTGAGGTCAATCCAGCGCGCCTCGCCGCCCACCGTCAGCGTGTTGATGCCCAGGTACGCGGTGGCGTTCGCCTCCGCGACGATGTTGTCCTGGGTGAGGCCGTCGACGCCGCTCTCCAGTCCTTCCCAGTAGCCGCGGACCTCGGAGTTGCCCCAGTCCCACTTGCCCTTGTGGCCCAGCACCGCGTCGTTGCGGTGGACCACCGCGTCCGCGTCGCCGTAGGAGCCGCCGATGTAATACTCGCCGATGCGGTTCTGGTACGCGCGGCCGTACTCGGCGGTAATCGTCTGCTGCGCGGTGGGCGTCCAGTTCAGCGACAGCCGGCCGTTGTGGTCATTGCGGCCCTCGAGCGTGGCCAGGTCGCCGTGGTTGACGACGCTGCCGTCCTCACGCGTCACCGGCGCACCGTCCGCGTTGAGCACGGGCGAGCCCGGGTTGCGCGCGCCATTCCACGCCTGGCGGTGGTTGAAGCCGCCCGTCACCTTCAAGGAGAGCGTGTCCTCGATGAGCGGACCGCTGAGGAAGACGCTGGAGCGGAGCTCCTCGCCGTTGGCGCCCACGGTGGGCGTCTGCGCCTTCAGGTCGATGCCGCCCGTCCACTTGGGCGCAATCGGCTTGGTGATGATGTTGATGACGCCGCCCAGCGCCTCGGAGCCGTAGAGGGAGGACATGGCGCCGCGGACGACCTCGATGCGCTCGATGCCCTCCGTGGGGATGAGGCCGATGTCGAAGTCGTTGTGGCGGAACACCGCCTCCAGCGAGTTCACGCGCTTTCCGTCGACCAGGATGAGCGTGTAGCTCGAATCCATGCCGCGGATGCTGATGCCACGGCGGCCCTGGCTGCCGGCCGTCAGGCTGATGCCGGGCGCCAGACGGATGGCGTCCGTCAAATCGCCCACGGGCGCCCGCTTCAGGTCCTCCTGCGTCACCACGGTGACGGAGGCAGGGGCGGAGGTGACGTCCTGCTCGGTGCGCGTCGCCGTCACCACCACGGGGGCCATCTGGAAGATGTTGTCCTCCAGCGCCGTCTCCGCCTGCTCGGCCTGCTGCTCGGCGGCCGCGGAGTCCGGCGGCGGCGTGGCCGCGTCCTGCGCCCAGGCGGGCGTCATGGTGAGCAGCAGGGCAGAGCCCACCCACTTCCACGTCACGGACAGGCGGGGAGCACGGAAAGGTCGGGGGGAAACGTCATCACGATGAACGGCGCGCAAGGTCCTTCTCCTCATGTGGGTGTCTGAACTGCCGGACTCCCCCCGTTCCGCTTCCGCCCGAGGCGTCCGCGGGTGCTGATTCGAGCAAGGCCCTCCCGCCGCCGCGGACGCCGCGACGTGGGGGGACACCTGCGATGCAAAGGGCCACGTCCCGAGGTCTTCCGGTGCTCAGCGGAGCGTGCGCGGAAGCCACTGTACGTTGCGTGTGACTTTGCAAATCAATATCAATTGAGCGGCACTTTGCGTCCTGGCGGGTGTCCTGTCAACGCGCGGAAGGCGGAATCTTCTACACCTGCCGTAGAAGCCCGCCTTCACCGCGGAGGTGCCCGCGAGGTGTGCGTCAGCCTTGTGTGGGCCAGACGGCCCGCGGCTCTTCGTCGTCCCGGGCGATGAGCAGGGTGGCGCCTTCGAGCAGGTCCTCGGAGTCCAGGGCCTCCACGGCCGTGCGCACGCCCGCGTCGGCGTCCATCACCCGGCAGTAGACGCGGAGCTGCTGTGCCTGGAGCTCACCGCCTTCGACCTCGCCATTGCCCGTCCAGCCGAGCGCGTCCGTGAGCAGCTCCTCCACGGCGACGCGCTTCTCCACGTCGTGGCCGGTGCCCTTGCCCTCGACGGTGTACTGGACGATGAGGGTCATCATCGCCGTGGGCTCGGGCTCGTCATAGCCCTGGTCCACCAGGGGACCGGCGGCCTCGGCGATGACCATGTCCGGGTCTTCATCCGGGGGGAGGGGCAGTTGATGGTCTTCGCCCGTCTCGCCCACGAGGCCTTGGTGCACGGTGAGTGCGCCGTCATGCACCCAGGCCTCCCAGTAGCGGAGCCGGTTGCCTTCCTTCTTGTAGAGCTTCAGCACGCTTCGAGTCTCATTCGAGGGCCCCTGCATAGCACGGAGCCCGGGGGGCTTTTCGCTCAGAAGGCACGGCCCTGGCCCCCATCCACGGGCAGGGTGGCCCCTGTGACCCAGCGTGCGCGTTCAGAACAGAGGAAGGCCACCACGTCGGCCACTTCCTCGGGGGCGCCGAAGCGGCCCCAGGGCAGCTCGTCGCGCACCAGCCTGGCCACCTTCTCTGGGTTCTCCTTCTGGCGTTTGTCCCAGCTGCCGCCGGGGAAGAGGATGGAACCGGGGGCCACGCCGTTGACGCGGATGCGGTACTGCGCCAGGTCCACCGCCATCTCCTTGGTGAGCGCGGTGATGCCGGCCTTGGCGGTGGTGTAGGGGGCGCTGGTGGCGTACTCGCGGCCAAAGATGGAGTTGATGTGGACGATGCAGCCGCCGCCCTGCTGGCGCATGGCCTCCACGGCGCGCTGGCTGCACCACACGGCGGACAGGAGGTTCCGGTCCAGGACGGATGTCCACTGCTCGGCGGTGGCGGAATGGAAGGCGCCCGCGCCGCCGCTGCCCCCCACGTTGTTGACCAGGATGTCCAACCGGCCGAAGGCGCGCACCGCTGCCTCCACTGCCTCCACGGCGCCGGCCTGGGTGGCCACGTCCGTCACCACGGTGGCCACGTCCGCGCCCTCGGCGCGAAGCTGCGCCGCGGTGGCCTCCAGGGCCTCCGCGCCGCGTGCGCTGAGGCACACCCGCACGCCCTCGCGGGCCAGCACCGACGCGATGGCCCGGCCAATGCCCCGGCTGCTGCCGGTGATGAGGGCCGTCTTTCCTCTGAGCTCCAGGTCCATGGGCGGGCGTTCTACTGCGCCTTTCCGCTCATGGGGGCGTCATGGTGCCGGGGCGTTGAGTCCTGTGCGCAAGGCCGGGACGCATCGCCAGGGAGGGGTTCTGCTTCTCCGATGACCGGTGCCGCGGCCAAGCGCTTCGGCCGCGGGCATCAGAGGCGGCGGTCCTACTTCGCCTGGAAGCGCGCCTGTGCCGGGGTGGCCCCCGGGGTGCGCGTGACGCCGCGGTCCGGGTTGGCGGACAGGTGCTGGAGCACCTTGAACACCGTCTCCACCTCGTCCGGCATGCCGATGTCCGCCGCGAGCTGCTCGGCGGTGCGGGCCTCCGCGCGCGCCTCGCGCAGGCGCGTCGTCAGCTTGCGCTGGAGCTCCAGCACCACGCCCGCGGCCTTCTTGCCCGCCTCCACGCCCGGCTGGTGGTACGCGTTGATGTGCACCAGCGTGGCGTAGAAGCCCACGGCGCGCTCATACAGCGCAATCAGCGCGCCCAGCGTGCGCGCGCTCACGTCCGGCACGGTGAGGGTGAGCGACTCGCGGTCCTTCTCGTAGAGCGCGCGCCGCGTGCCCAGCAGGAAGCCCAGCAGGTAGTCACCGCTGGTGACGCCGGGCTCCACTTCCTGCGAGCCGCCGTCACGGTCCTTCAGCACCTCGATGAAGGTGACGAAGAAGTTGAGCACGCCTTCACGCAGCTGCTGCACGTAGGCGTGCTGGTCCGTGGAGCCCTTGTTGCCGTAGACGGCGATGCCCTGGTTCACCACCTGGCCATCCAGGTCCGTCTCCTTGCCCAGCGACTCCATGACGAGCTGCTGGAGGTAGCGCGACATCAGCAGCAGCCGGTCCTTGTACGGCAGGATGACCATGTCCTTGTGGCCCCGGCCGTCACCCGCGTAGTGCCACATGAGCGCCAGCAGCGCGGCCGGGTTCTTCAGCGCATCACGCTCCCGCGTCGCGGCGTCCATGTCGCGCGCGCCCTTCAGCAGCGCGTCGATGTCCAGCCCCTGCAGGCGCGCGGGGAGCAGGCCCACCGCGGACGTCACCGACGTGCGACCGCCAACCCAGTCCCACATGGGGAAGGTGCGCAGCCAGCCCTGCTTCTTCGCGTGGTTGTCCAGCTCGCTGCCGGCGCCGGTGACGGCCACCGCGTGCTTGCTGAAGTCCAGGCCGCGCGCCGAGTAGCCGCGCTCGGCCTCCAGCATGCCGTTGCGCGTCTCCTTGGTGCCACCCGACTTGCTGATGACCAGGGTGAGCGTCTCCGACAGCCGCTCACCCAGCTGCGCCAGCACGCGGTCGAAGCCGTCCGGGTCGGTGTTGTCGAAGAAGGACACCTGCATCGGGTCCTTCGCCGTGCCCAGCGCGTCCGCCACCAGCTGCGGCCCCAACGCCGAGCCGCCAATGCCGACAATCAGCACGTGCGTGAAGCGCTGCGCCTTCTGCGGCTTCACCCGGCCCTCATGCACGTCCTTCGCGAAGGCGTGGATGGCGGCCACCGTGTCGGTGATTTCCTTCTGGAGTGCGGGCTCGGGCGCCAGCTCCGGCGCGCGCAGCCAGTAGTGGCCCACCTTGCGCTTCTCGTCCGGGTTGGCGACGGCGCCCTTCTCCAGGGCCTCCATCGCGCCGAAGGCTTCCTCCAGGCGGGGGCGCATCCGCTCCAGGTAGTCCGCCGGGAAGCGCATCCGAGAGACGTCGAGCGTGAAGTCCAAGGCCGGGACGACGCACAGATAACGCTGGTACCGCTCCCACAGTTCTCGCTCGGTCATGGCTCCTCCTGGCAGTTCTCGCGTCGCGATAGGTGCCGGGTGGCTTAGCGCCTCCGTGCGCGGGTGGGAAGCTGGACGGCGGTGTCGGTGCGCGTCCACGGGGCCGCGGGCGGCCGGGTGCTCAACACCTCACACGGAGGGGCGTGCCGCTTCGGGCGGGGGCTGTACTCCGGGCGGCTGGGGCGCCTCTGGGGCGTCGGGCTTCCAGGCCGGGTTGCGGAAGACGTAGCTCAGGCGCTGCTTCAGGGAGCCGGGCCTCGCCGCGTCGCGCGTGATGGCCGCGAACTCGTGGAAGGCGATGCGCACGGGATTGAACGTCTCCAGGTTCTTCGTCAGGCCGTACACGGGCTTCTCGCCCTCTGGCTCGAACGTCCCGAAGAGGCGGTCCCAGATGATGAGGATGCCCGCGTAGTTCTTGTCCAGGTAGCGCGGGTTGGACGCATGGTGCACGCGGTGGTGTGACGGCGTGTTGAGCACCCACTCCAGCGGGCGCGGCAGCCGGCCAATGGCCTCGGTGTGAATCCAGTACTGGTAGAGCAGGCTGACGGACTGCTGCACGACAATCATCACCGGGTGGAACCCGAGCAGCGCCAGCGGTGCCCAGAAGACGAAGCTGGTGGGCGGCGTCCACGTCTGCCGCAGCGCCGTGGAGAGGTTGTAGTGCTGGCTGGAGTGGTGCACCACGTGGGAGGCCCAGAAGAAGCGGCTCTCATGGTGGACGCGGTGGAAGGCGTAGTAGCAGAGGTCGTCCGCGAAGAAGATGAGCACCCACGCCAGCACGCCGGTGCCCATGCGCAGCGGCGTCAGGTGGTAGAGCGCCAGGTAGCCGGCGAAGGCCACGCCCTTCCACAGGACGTTGATGGCCACGTTGCCCAGCCCCATGGAGAGGCTGGCAATCGTGTCCTTCCAGGTGTGGCCCACCATGGGACGGCCTTCGTCCCGCTGCTTCTTCACCCAGAGGGCCTCGGCAATCACCGTGAGGGTGAACACCGGGATGGCGGGGGTGATGAGGTCGGGGATGTGTGCTGCGTCCATGGTGGGACCCTCCGTGTCGGCGAACTCAGGAGCGGGCGCGGCGGCGAGGCCGCGTCAATGAGGGGAGGAAGGCGTTGCGCATGAAGTGGGTGAGCGCATCCAGCATGCGCCGGTGCGCCGGGTCGTTGGGCCGGGCGCTGCCTCCCACCGCGGCGCCCTGCACCGCGTCCAGCGCCAGCTCCACGATGGAGTCGAAGTCCGGGTGCGCGGAGGCCTCGGGGAACAGCTCGCGTGCCACGCGGTGCAGGTTCTCCCGGTGCGGCCCGTCCACCGCCGCCAGCGCCACGCGCAGCTCCGCGTCCGTGCGCGCCGCGACGTACAGCTCGATGGCGGCCTGCAGCTCCGGGCGCTGGAAGGCGGCCCACAACATGTCCACCGCCGCCGCGATGCGGTCCCTGCCCGATGGCCGGGCCCCCACACCGGCCAGGTAGTCCTGGATGAGCCGCGGGAAGAGGTGCTCCACCGCCGCGGCGAGCAGCTCCTCCTTCGTATCGAAGTGCGTGAAGAGCGCGCCCTGTGACAGGCCTGCCCGCTTGGACACCTCCACCGTCGTCAGCCGGGCGTAGCCCTGCTCCACCAGCGTTTCGATGGTGGCGTCCAGCAGCTTGCGCCGCGTCGTCTCACGGCGCTCCTGCTGCGTGCGGCGGACAGGCCGGGCCGGCGCGTCCGATGGAGTGTTCTTCGCGGCCATTCAACTCGCAGGATAAGTCTGAACTTAGTGAGTGACCAGTCACTTTCTGTGGTGAGGAGTGAGTGCTCCTCACAGTGGCGTGTGCCGCCACCTGTCCCCGTACACGGGCAGCTCGAAAGGGAAGTGGCCGCTCACGAGACGCGCCAAGCCCGCTTCCCCAGCGGCCCGGCGGGCAGGGGCCTGGGTGCCGAGTTCGCGGCGTTCGCTCGGGACTCGGGCATGATTCCCCTCGGGAGGGTGGGCGTGCCGATGCCCTCCGCGTCGTGCAGCAGGCGGGCGCGGCGAAAATCCGCAGGGAAATACCCGCGCCACTTGCCCCCGTTTCCGCCCCGCCCCGATATGAACCTTTCAGCCCTCCTCCTTGGTTCTCTCCTGGCTTCGGCCCCTGCGGTTCCTTCCTCTTCTTCCGCCACGGATGCGGGCGACGTGCCCGAGGTTGGCGTTCCCTTCGCCTGTGGTCGCATCCACACGGTGAGCCAGGGACATGACACGGGAAGTCACCAACACAACGACACACATGCGTGGGATTTCCGCATGCCGGATGGCACGCCCATCGTCGCCGCGCGTGACGGCACGGTGCGCCTGTCTCGCGGTGACAGCACGAAGGGGGGGTGTGACGAGAAGTTCGCGCCCTACGCCAACTACGTCGTCATCTCCCACGGCGATGGACTGGAGACGCAGTACCTCCACTTCAGCGCGGTGGTGGTGAAGCCGGGTGACGTGGTGAAGGAGGGCCAGCTCATCGGCTTCTCCGGCTCCACCGGCTGGGCCTGCGGCGCGCACCTGCACTTCAAGGTGGCGCGTGAGAGCGGCAAGGGTTGGAACAACCCGTCCGTGCCGGCGCGCATCGCTGGCTACGGAGACCCGGTGCGCGACACCCGCGTGGCCGCGCCCCTCTGCAAGGACAACGGCACGCAGGCGCTCATGGCGAGCAACGGCGGCACGCACACCCCGGGTCAGCCGGTGGTGTCCATGTCACCGGAGCGCCAGCAGGCCCTTCGCGGCCTCCCGCCCGGGGCGCAGAGCATCCTCGACGGTCTCTCCCAGCCTCCCGCCCAGGGCGGCCAGGGCCTCGACGAAGCGCGCACGTCCGGTGGTACCCGCACGGCGAGCGGCTCCAGCGAGACTCGCTGAGGCCAGCAACGCGCCCGCCCCGGCGAGCAGCATGAAGAGGGCCCCCGCGTTGACGAAGTAGTCCAACGGCAGCAGGGGGCCTTCCACGTAGGCCCGCACCACGCGGTAGCCCACATGGCCCAGCAGGGCCAGCAGCGGCAGGTTGATGAGCGGTAGCACCAGCCAGCGCGCGGTGCGCCACCATCCGGCCACCGCCTCCGCGACGCCGGTGGTGGCGGTGTAGCGCCAGGCGCCCGCTCTGGCCACCCGCACCTCCTCCAACAGCGTGTCCACGTCAGGGACGCCCAGCAGCGCGGGCTCCAGTCCGCTCGCGCGCGCCACGCTGCGCGCCTCCGCCAGCGCGGTGCGCGCCGCGGCCTGGGCGCTGAAGTCGTCCTCGAAGGGCTCCACCACGGCGGACTCCGCGGCCCTGGCGCGGGTGTGTCCGCGCACCACGTCCACCACGGTGGAAGCCGCCGCCACCGCCAGTCCCGCGGGCAGACTGCTCCGCCCCACCAGCGCCGCCGCACCCAGCCCGCTGGCGCCCCAGAGGGACAGCCGCAGGCCCCAGGCCGCGGGCCCCCAGAAGCGGCCTCCCGCCTGACGCCGCACCTCCGCCGCCAGGTGGCCGTGCGCCAGCCGCAGCCGCGCGTCGAAGTCCGCGCGCAGGCCCTCCGCCGCCTTCTCCATCCCCGAGTCCAGCGCGGCGCGCGTGCGTGACAGCATCGCGTCCGTCTCCTTCAGCGCGGCCTCCACGCGGGTGTGCACCTCTTCCAGCGCGCCCATCGCGTTCGTCTTGCGCACGCGCGCGGCCACCGCCTGCGTGGCCAGCCCGCGCAGGTGGAAGAGCAGGGCGCCGAACTCGCCGGACACGTCCCGGCCGTCCTTCGCCGCCAGGGCGCTGATGGCGAAGACGGGCACGTCTTCCTGGGCCAGGCCGTACTGCTCGGAGGCCACGCGGCGCACCTGGGCCTTGAGCGTGTCGCGCGACTCCGGAGACAGCTCGTCCGCGAAGTTGAGGATGAAGACGAGCGAGCGCCGGCGGGCGAACTCCGTGAGGAACTCCACCTGGGAGGCCTCCGCCACGCTGCCGCGGTGCATGACGACGAGCGCCACATCCGCGTGCTCCAGCGCCGCGCGGGCCACTTCGCGGTGCGTGGTGGCCACGCTGTTGAGGTCCGGCGTGTCGATGAAGACCTGTCCGCCCCACATGCCCTGGGGGCCGGGGGCATACGTCATGACCCGCGCGCCGGAGCCCGCCAGCGCGTCCGTGGGCGTGCCTTCGGGCGCGAACACGGTGGCGGCCGTGCTGGTGGGCCGGTTGACGCCTTCGCGCGACAGGGCCTGCCCCGCCAGCGCGTTGAGGAGGGTGGACTTGCCCGCGCCGGTGGCCCCCACCAACGCCACGCTCAGAGGGGCGTCCTTGCGCGCCACGCCGCGCGCATAGTCGTCCACGAGCCGCTCCAGGCGTGCGGCATGCGGCCGGAGCGCGGGCAGCTCCAGGGCCGTCTTCAGCAGGGAACGCAGGGCATCGGGTTCGGGCAGGCTCGTCTCGTCCACGTGGAGAGAGCCTGTCCCGGCTTCGGCCGGGTGACTACGAAGAAGATGCGCGGAGGGTGCGCCAGCGTGCAGTTTCCGCCGGGGGCCCTACCGGGAACGTCGGGCGTCCGGGTGGGGCGGGGAGCGGATGGCCGCGGGGATGCCTGGAGGAGTAGAAGCAGTACCACCATGGACCTCTTCCTCATGTCGCCGCCGGGACGCACGTGGGCCCTGCGTGGCCGCAGCAACTTCCGCAGCCGCGAGGCGCCGCCCGTGGACGCGCGTCAGGCCCGGCGGGAATGGCTGGCGCTGGCCCGGGACATCGAAGCGCGTGGCGGCACGGTGGTCGCGTTGCCGTCTCCCTCCGAGCTCCTGACGGGCATGCCGTACGCCGCCGAGTGTGGACAGGTGGTGGCGCGTCAGGGCGTCGCTCCGTTGTTCGTGCTGCCGCGGATGATGAGCGCGCACCGGCAGGCGGAGCGCGAGCACTGGGCGCCCCTGGCCCGGTCGCTGGGCATGGAGGTGGTGGACCCGGGCGTGGGCATCTGGGAAGCCCACGGCGACGTGGCCACCTTCGACGGCGTCACGCTGCTGTTCTGGGGCGGCCGCACGACGCTGGATGGCCTGGAGGCCGCGGCGCGGTACTTCCCCGGAGAGGTGCTGCGCATCCAGGTCCGCGAGCCCGCCTTCCACGGCAACATGGCGGTGCTTCCGCTGCCCGCGGTGGACCGGCTGATGGTGTGTCCGGACGTGATGGCGCCGGAGTCCCATGCGCTGCTGCGCGAGCGCTTCGGCGAGCACCGGCTGCTCCTCGTGACGGAGGCGGAGATTCGCCGCTACGCCACCAACGGGCTGCCGGTGGGGCGTGACGTGCTGGCGCCTTCGGTGGTGCCGGACTCGGTGCGGGAGCGGCTGGAGGCGCTGGGCCTGCGCGTGGTGTCGCTCACCATGCGAGAGCTGTGTGAGAAGGGAGGCGGCTCGTCACGCTGCCTCGTGTCGCGCGCGGAGGTGGACGCCGCGACGCTGAACATCCCAGACGCGTTCCGGCTGTCGGCCATCGCGAGGGACATCGATGCCGATGGGTGACGCGGACACGCTGTCTCGGCAGGCGGAGGCCTTCCTCGCTGCGCACCCTGGCGCGTCGCTGGTGGCGCTGGGCTCGGGTGAGCACGCGGGCTCG
This sequence comes from Myxococcus virescens, assembly GCF_900101905.1. Classification (NCBI taxonomy): domain Bacteria; kingdom Pseudomonadati; phylum Myxococcota; class Myxococcia; order Myxococcales; family Myxococcaceae; genus Myxococcus; species Myxococcus virescens. Next base: position 196,900 of record NZ_FNAJ01000002.1, read on the forward strand.
TTGGACTTGTCGCCGCTGGGCGTGCCGGTGACGTTCCTGCCCGCCGAGCGGAACGCGGACCTGGCGATGCAGTACCTGGCGCTGAATCAGCTCGCCTTCGGTGGCATCGGCGTGCCGCGTTGGGTGCTGTCGGACCTGTATCTGCTGCCGGGCGCCATTGGGCTGCTGCGCTGCCCGGCCCGGATGCTGGCGGCCCCCGTGCGCGAGCGGTTGGGGCTGGCCGACGAGGACCCAGCCATTGGCGCGGCCTACTACGCGGCGCCTTCGGTGACGCCAGGGTTGGTCATTGGCGTGTCGCTGCTGAGCGTGCTGCCGGGAACGGGGGCGTCGCCGTGGGTGAAGCTGCTCACGTTGCAGATGCTGCGCGCGCGGCGGCTGCGAGGCGTGGCCCAGTGGGACAACCCCAGCGTCCGTGTCCATTCCAGGCTGGGCCCGCTGCGCCTCGTGGGGCGAGTGCCCGGGGGCCATGAGTATGGCGAGCGCTCCTTCGTCTACGAGTCGGAGCTGACGGACCGGGTTCGGCTGGGGGACGCGATGGTGCGGCGCCTCTCGCTGACGCCGTCGCTGCGTGTACCCGCCACGGACCTTTCGGCGCTGAGCGCGCTGCTCGACCGCGCGGAGGCGGGCGAGGTGTTGCACCTGGTGCCTCCAGGGCTGGAGGCGGGGCAGGTGCTGGTGCGCGAAGGGCCGCTGGGCTGACGCGCGCGGGCGGGCTCAGGGCGCTGGCGCGGCGGGCGACTCCATGTCCTCTTCCAGCGCGAGCCGCAACGCGCGGGCGCCGTCGCGGAGGATGGGCGCGCCGTGGGAGAAGCACAGCGTCTCCACGGGGAGGTGGTCCAGGATGCGCTGGACGCTGTGCCGGGTGCGCAGCGGTTCGTCCTGGTATTCGCTGGGGATGAAGTCCGGCGTCTCGCCGTCCTCGTGCGTGAGCAGGTCGGAGATGAACGCAACGGCGCGCGGGTGTTGCTGCATCCACAGCGTGTACATCGCCTCGGTGGGGCCGGGGGTGTGGAACGAGATGAGTCCCCCGGGCAGCGTGTCTCCCGCGACGTAGAAGAAGTCGGGCTGCTCCTCCAGCGACTGTGCTCCCTCGGGTGCCCAGACGGGCACCTTGAAGGCCTTGCGCAGCCGCCACGCGGAGCGCTGGTGGTTGCCCGCCGTCAGGACGATGGCGGAGATGTTCCCCAGCTTGCGCAGCGCTTCCTCGTCGATGGGCAGCGGGTCGATGAGGACGACGGCGCCATCCGTGTCCACCACGGCGTACGCGTCACTGCGCGCGCCGCCGATGCGGTCATCGGAGAGGGTCCAGTGGTGGACGCCAGGCACCAGCTCGCTTGTCCGCTTCGCCTTCCCCTTGGGCTCGCTCATGCGGACAAAGCTAGGCACCCCCAGCCGTTGTCACGTGGGCGGGGAGGGAGGCCACGGCCTGGATGCTCCGCTGCTTCCACGGCGGGCGCCCGAGGATACGGGGACGTCGTCCGTGGGACGGCACAACGTTCCCGCATGATGGCGCGAATCTCTCGCGGTGTGCTGCTGACCCGGCCCCTGGTGCTCTTCGACGGCGACTGCGCGTTCTGCCGGCGTTGGGCGGCGCGCTGGCGGTGGCGCACCGGGGACCGTGTCCGCTACCGGCCGGGCAGCGGGTGGCGCCGCTGGCTGCTGGGCATCCCGAAGGCGGACATGCGCAGGGCCATGCAACTGGTGGAGCCCTCCGGCCGGGTATCCCAGGGCGCGGAGGCCCTCTTCCGCGCGCTCGCCGCGTCGCCTCGCCGGGGGACTCGGGTGGCCGCGAGGCTGGGCCTGATGCCGGGGGTGTTGCAGGTGGCCCAGGGCGTCTATGCGGTGGTGGCCCGGAATCGCCGTCAGGCGGCGGGCGTGGACCGCTGGCTCTTCGGGCGCGCGGTGGTGCCGCACGAATACCGGTGGGTGCGCTGGGCCTTCCTGCGGCTGCTGGGAGGAACGTTCCTCATCGCCTTCACCTCGCTGGGGCGGCAGGTGCGGGGACTGTATGGGGCGCAAGGCCTCCGGCCCGTGGCGGAGCGCCTGGCCGCGGAGCGGCGCGAGGAGGCTTCGGCGCTCGCGAGGTGGCGGCGCATCCCGTCGCTGTTCTGGTTGGACGCTTCGGACGCCGCGTTGGTGCGTGGGTGCTGGAAGGGCCAGGTTCTGTCCCTGGCGTTGCTCTTCAACGTGGCGCCCCGCTTCAGCGTGTCGACGCTGTGGGCGCTGTACCTCTCCTACGTGGCCGTGGGGCGTGAGTTCCTCTCCTTCCAGTGGGACGTGCTGCTGCTGGAGATGGGACTGCTGGCGGCGCTCACCGCGCCCGGAGGACTGCGGCCGGGCCTGGGCCGTGACGAGCCCTCTGCGCTGGATGTGTTCCTCTTTCGGCTGCTCGTATTCCGGCTCTACTTCGGCTCGGGGCTCAGCAAGCTCCAGTCAGGGGACCAGACCTGGCGCGAGTTGAGCGCGTGTGAGCACTATTACGAGACGGCGCCGCTGCCCACGCGGGGGGGGTGGTACGCGCATCATCTGCCGCGTCGGCTCCAGCGGGCCTCGACCGGAGCGGTGCTCTGGCTCGAGACGGTGGTGCCCTTCCTGGCCTTCGGGCCCCGGCGCTTGCGGCAGTTCGCCTTCTGGAGTCTGAGCGGCTTGCAGACCGCCATCGCCGCCACGGGGAACTACGGCTTCTTCAACGTCCAGGCCTGGGTGCTGGGCGTGTGGCTCCTGGATGACGCGGCGCTGCGGCGGGTGCTGCCTTTGAAGGACGGGCCTCCCGCTCAGCCACGGCCCTGGTGGCGTACCGGCGTGTCCGCGCTGGTGGTGTCGCCGCTGCTGGTGCTGGGGGCGTCGGAGGTGCTTCGCCGGTTTGAAGGGTGGCAGCGGTACCGCCCCGAGCGCGTCGGCGCGATGCTGACGTGGCTGGAGTCCCATGCGCGGCCCCTGCGTTCGGTGAATCCCTACGGCCTCTTCAGCGTGATGACGGTGCAGCGGCCGGAAATCCTCGTGGAGGGCTCCGACGACGGTGTGCAGTGGAAGGAATACTCCTTCCGCTACAAGGTGGGGGACCCGGCCCGGCCTCCCCGGCTGGTGGCTCCCCACCAGCCGCGGCTGGACTGGCAGATGTGGTTCGCCGCGCTCGGCTCGCCTCCTGGCTGGTTCGTCGCGTTCCTGGCCCGGCTGCTGGAGGGCTCGCCGGACGTCCTGGGCCTGCTGGCGAGCAACCCCTTCCCGGACCGGCCGCCTCGGATGGTGCGAGCGGTGCTGTACGACTACCGGATGACGGACGTGGCCGAGCGGCGGCGCACGGGCATCTGGTGGCGGCGGGAGCGGCTGGGCCTCTACGTGCCGCCCCTCTCGCTGGCGCCCGGGCCCCGGCCTCGTGGACGCATTCCCGCGCTGCAATGGCATGCCGGGGCGTGAGGCGGGTGGGGGCAGGCGTGCGGCCCTGAACCTCGAAGGCCCCTTTTCGTACGCCGCCGATGGGGTGGGGCTACAATGGGGGCTTCCCACCCATCTCCGCCGTCGTGACGCCGTGAAGACGCCGCGCATTCCTATTTGCCTCCCCCTTGTCGCCGTCATCGGGCTGCTGAGCGCCTGCGGGCCCACGCCCACCACCATGAAGCTGGAGCCGCTGGAGACGAAGTACCTCCGCACGCCTGGGCAGACCGTGAAGCTGGCCTACGAGGTCTTCGACGCGGAGGGCCAGCCCATGTCCAACCCGAAGCTGCGGTGGACCAGCTCCGCGCCGGACGTGGCGCAGGTCCAGGAAGGCTTGCTGACGGTGCGCAAGTCGGGGAAGACGACCATCGGCGCGACGGGTGGCAAGGTCCGCGCGGCGTTACCGCTGGAGCTGACCATCCTCAACTCGCTGGACGTGCGTGCCCCAGGCGCGGACTTCCTCGAGGTGGGGCGTGTCATCAAGCTGCGCGTGGTGGCGAGGAACGAGCAGGGCTCTTCGTTGCAGGACGCCATGCCCACGTTCCGCTCCTCGGATGAGACGGTGGCGCGGGTGGAGGACGGGCAACTGGTGGCCGTGCGCCCGGGCAAGGCGACCCTGAGCGCGACACTGGGGCACCTCAGCCGGCACATCGCGGTGCAGGTGGTGCCGGCGGACTTCGCGCGGCTGGGCCTCAACCTCACGCACCACGCCTTCCAGCGGAGGGGTCAGTCCGTGCAGCTCCAGGCGCGCGCCTTCAATCGCAGCGGCGTCGTGCTGGACACGGTGCCGCTGGAGTTCTTCACCTCGGACTCCGCCGTGGTGTCGGTGTCACCCGAAGGCCGCGTGACGGCGGTGGGCTCCGGGCGCGCGGTGGTGTCCGTGGTCGCCGGCCGGCGGCGGACGGCGGCGGAGTTCGTCGTCCCGTAGCGAGTCTTCCCCCGCGTCTACGGCTTCGGCGCCGCGGGAGCCTTCGACTTCGCCTTGGGCGTGGCAGGCGCTTTCTTGGTGGGGCGCTTGCGCTTCTTGTCCTCCGCGTCCTCCGGGCAGGGCGGACGCGGTCCGTCGCTCGGCGGCTGGATGGTGAAGTCGACGCGGCGGTTGAGCGCCATGCCTTCTTCCGTCGCGTTGTCCGCCAGCGGCCGTGAGCGGCCAAAGCCCTGTGAGCACAGCCGCTCCGCCGCCACGCCGCTCTCCACCAGGAAGCGCATGACGCTGGCCGCGCGGCGACGTGACAGGTCCAGGTTGTACGCATCGCTGGCGCGAGAGTCGGTGTGACCCTCGATGTGCACCCGGTCCGCCTCGGTGTTCTCGTTCATCACCCGAGCGACCTCCTCCAGGATGGGGAAGGACTCGGAGAGGATGATGTCCTGGTCGGTGGCGAAGTTGAGCTGCTCCAGGATGACAATCCGGTTGCCATCGCGGCGGGCCAGCGGGCACCCGTCCTTGCCGCGGCTGCCGGCGGGCTGGTCCGGGCACCGGTCGAGCCGGTCGACCACGCCGTCACCGTCCTTGTCCGTGTCCGGGCAGCCCATGTTGGCCACGGGGCCGGCCACGTCGGGGCACGCATCCGACTCGCCAATCACGCCGTCACCATCCGGGTCGATGGGCGGCGGCGGAGGCTCGGGCGGCTCCTTGAAGCGCTCCAGGGCCTCCCACTCGCGCGTCTTCGCCGGAATCCACAGGATGGACGTGAAGAAGCTCAGCGAGGGCGAGGCGATGGAGCAGCCGCAGCCCATACCGCCGCCGAACGTGAAGGTGAGGCCGGTGGAGCTGTACCAGCGCAGGCCGAAGAGCGCCTCCGCGGGGATCTGCCGGGGCTCATCGGGCTGCTTCTGCAATCCCACCGCGCCGTGCACCATGCCCACCGCGGTGACACCGCTGCCGCGGAGGATGGGGACCTCCGCGCCGACGCCGAAGGGCATCATGTCGCCCACGGACACGCCGCTGAAGACGCGGTCCGGGCGCTTCCAGAAGCCGCCGTTGAGCGCCAGGAGGATGCCGTTCTCGAAGCGGTAGTCCAGCACCAGGCCCGGGGCCCAGGTCAGCTCGCCGTCTCCGGCGAAGGCGTCCTGGGCGCCGGTGGGGAAGCTCACGTTGAGCGTCACCGCGCCGCCCCAGCCCTTGCCCTCGGCGGGCCGGCGCAGGCCCGGGATGGCCACCTTGCCGGTGAGCCGGAGGTCACCGAGCACGAAGCTCTCCACGCTCCCCTCGGTGCCGATGACCTCCAGGTTGGCGCCGCCCTGGGCGAGGATGAGCGGCATGTCCACGCCGACCTCGGCCCAGTCGAAGAGGCCAATGGTGGCCATGACGTCCAATTGAAGGCGGTTGCCGACCAGGTTGATCTTGCTCAGGTCTCCGCCTTCGGGAATCAGCGACAGGGGATTGAGCGAGTAGCTGAGGTACGGCCCGGCCGAGACGGACAGGTGTGACAGCGGACGCGACTGCTGCACCACGACCAGGTCCTGGGGCGCGCCGGACGGACGGAAGAGCTGCACGTTGAAGCGCGCGTCTGGCTGCGCAGTGGCGGTGGTGGACAACCCCAGCGCCACGATGAGGAACAGGTGCGAGGGCTTCATCGAGCAGGGCGCCGGGAGCGGAGGAACGTGAGACCCGCGGCGAGCAGTAGCAGGAAGGTGGTGCTTCCAGCGGGCGTGGCGTCGGCGGTGGTGCCGCAGCAGAAGGCGCCGCCTTGGGGCTCGGTGCCCGGCTTGCGGCGGCCGCGCTCGCACTCCATCGTCTTCGCGGAGCAGTGCTCCACGCCCAGGCAGTCTCCGCTGTCGGAGCAGGCGGTGGAGCAGGTGTTGGTCACGGTGTCGCAGGTGCCGCCGCAGGGGCAGTGGGCATCCGCGAAGCACTCCACGCAGGAGGTCCCGTCACAGACCGTTCCCGGCTCGCACGTCACCGCGCACGCGCCCGAGTTCTCACACGTGCGCGTGGTGGGGTTGCACACGCCGCTCCCGCAGTCCCCGTCATCCGTGCAGCCCACGCAGGTGCTGCCCTGCGTGGTGCCATTGGAGAGGCAGAAGGGGGTGTCACCACCGCAGGCGCCACAGCGGGGGCCGCAGTGCTTGTCCGTGGTGCAGGACGCGCATTCGCCACTGAGGCAGAACTGGCCGTCGCCACACTCCAGGTCGTTGCGACACTGGACGCAGACTTCGCCGTCGAGGCAGTAGGGGCGCTCGCCGGGGCACTTCACGCAGCCAGGGCCGCAGCTGTCGGCCGTGTTGCACGAAGGCACGCTGTCCACGCAGCGGCCGTTGGCGGTGTCGCACTGCTGTCCCTCGGCGCACTGGCTGCTGGTGGTGCACTCCACACAGGTCGGCGTGGCACCGGGCGTCAGTGCCATGCACTGGGTGCCGTTGGGGCAGCAGTTGCAGGAGTTGCCGGCGCACGAATCATTGGTGGCGCAGGGCGAGCAGACGTTGTCGGTGCAGGACTCGCCTTGAGGGCAGTGGGCGTCTTGCGTGCACTCGCGGCACTCGTGGATGTCGGTGGCGCAGACCTCGCCGTTGGTGCACTGGCTGTCGTTCTTGCACTCGACACATGTGAATGTTTCGGTGTCACAAGCGCCCGTGGCGCAGTCACTGTCTTCGTTGCAGCCGGTGCACTGGTTGGTTTCGAGGTCGCAGCGGCCGTTCGGGCACTGGCTGTCCTCGGTGCACTGCACGCACTGGGTGCGGCCGTTGAGGTTGGCGCAGTGGGGCGCGGACTCGCCGCAGGGGGAGCAGTCCTCGCCGCAGAAGAGCGAGGAGTCGCAGGGCGCGCAGAGGGCCGCTGCGTTGCAGTGGTAGAAAGAACCGCAGCCGCCAGTGCCTGGGATGTTCGCGAACTGGCGGTTGCACTGCTCGCAGCGGTTGATGTCGTCTGGGAAGGAGGGACGTCCGCCCTCTGTGTGGAAGAAGAGCTCTGGCGGAGCAAGGACGAAACCGGCTGTGTTGAGCTTGACGATGGGGTCGGTGCTGGCGCCACGCTCTGTATCTGGAAACGCACCGACGAACGTCGAGAGCTCAAGCGCAGAGTGCTCGCTGACCTGAGCGTAGAGGATCTCTACGGGATAGAGGCCCGGTCTCTCAAAGACCACGGTGTTGGTCGTGCGCCAGGACGCGATTCCGAGCTGCGGTGGCCGGTTGATGACCTGATAGGGCGTCTGGCTAAGGTCATAGATGACGAAGCTGACGGCATCGTCGGCATAGAACCCGAAGTGTAGAGGGACTTCCACCCACTGTGGTTGGACGTTGATGTATCCGCGAAATCGGGCGCCGAAGGACGAGAACGTTGGGTGTGGGGAGGCACATCCGCCTCTACCGCACGAACCAACGGAGTTCACGAAGTCGCCGTAGCTTGGCTGCTGAATCGTTGGGTCGTTTGGATCGCCTAGCGTGATGTTGTTCGAGAGGTCGAACAACGTGCGGAGTACGGAGGTGACGCGTCGCGGCCTGCTCGACTCCATGAACGCATTGAAGGTACCGGGGAATGTGGCCTCGCTCTGAGGGAAGTCCACGGCCGGAGTCGATGATGTGCTTGATGCCATGCACAACCCGGTGCCGACTGCTCCTGGCGAAGGAGCTACGGGAACCCCACGGATGCGGACAAGTTCTGGCGCCTTTTCGCCTGGCTCTGGCTGTGCCTGCGCAACACTGGCGAGGCACACCGTCAGGACAGTGAGCGCGGTACGCGCGATGCGGGACACGGGCGATTTCAAAGCCCCGCAACAATGCGGGATATCTCCCACAACCGCAATTCCGGCAACGTGCGGCTTTCCGCTACGACGTCGCAGGTCCTCCAGCGGTCGCTCAACGGCGGAGATTCAGTGGGCCGTTGCTACTCGGAATAGTTTGAAATGCAGGTCGCTCTGACTCAGACCCGCTTGCAGCTCACGTCCCCATCCTGGGAGCGGATGAACGCGGCGGTGAGTTCCGTGCCCAGGGCCGCGCACAGCACCTCGAAGGTCCGCCGCCGGGCGCCGCCAACCACAGACGGCTGACTGGCCAGTGTCTCGGGATGTCGCACGAAGATGTTGTAGCCCACGATGCAGCCATCCGCGCGGAGCACGGTGATGCCATCGGTGGCCATCATTCCCCGCAGCAACTGCGCGGCGGCGCGCACGGCGGTGCCCGCGCTGTCAGTGGGGTCCGCGTGGTAGCGCTCCAGCAACGCCACGATGTCCAGCGGACGGGGCAGGATGATGCCGTCCACGAACAGCGTGGAGCCCGCGCGCTCCCGGGGGAGCACCGCCACGAGCGCGCCGTGGGAGCCCTGCATCACCTCGAAGAGCACCCGGCGGAAGAACCCTCGCGCGCGCTCGCGACTGTGCGTGGTGACGCCGGCCGTGACGACGTCCGCCAGCTCATCCATCACCTCTGGCGGAGAGGCCGACTCCACCCTCGCGCCGGACAGGTACACATGCCGGCACAGCCCTCCGCCCGAGCGCAGCTCCAGGATGTTGTCGGCGAGCTGAAGCACACCCACGACGCCCGCGCCCCTGTCCTCGACGCGGCGCAGCCGCTCCAGCGGCGTCTCCGCTAGAGGAAAGGGGTCCGTCCGGAAGACGCCGTAGGCGAAGCCCTCCGGGACGCGCAGGAGGTACAGCGCCCACCAGCGCCCCTGGCCCAGCGGCGCGCACTGCTTGAGCGCGCGCTGGATGGTGGCGCGCGAACGCGGACCGATGCCGATGGCAATCGGGTCATGCCCGCCCAGGTGTTCGAGCAGCTGTCCCAGGTCGTCTCCCACGAAGGCCATGGGAAACAGCGGAGCTCCCTCTTCGCGATAGCGCGACAGGGTGACGATGAGCTCTCCGATGGCGTCCGCCGTCAGCTCGCAGGACATGGATGCTTCGTCCAGGAACGTGCTGACGGCGTCGGTCAGCAGGTGGCGGAAGGACAGGACGAGAGGTGGGGAGCCCAGTCCGGCTGGGTCCGAGCCGTTCATGAGACCCACAGCATGGCGCATTGCCGCCGGGCACGCACGGACGGAGTGACAGCGGTCCAGGAGGCTCGTTCCCTCGCCGAGGCGTCATCGTGCGCCGATGTCCGCCGGTTCAGCCCCGGCTGATGCAGGGTGTCAGCGCCGCTGGGTACACTCGGGACTCAGGGCCCGTCAGGACAAGCCTGCCCGGGCCTCGTCCAGGCGGGCCGCCGTCTGGTTCCAGTCGCTGGCCAGCCCGTCGAGCTGCTCCAGGATGTCGGAGAAGTACCGCGCCTCCAGGGCCTTCGACAGGGTCGCGCCGTGGGCATCCGCCCACTTCTTCGTGACACGAGCCCGCACCTGGGCGCCCAGCAGGTCCACGAAGCGCTCCATCAGCGGCGTGGACAGCAGCGTGCCCGCCCAGACGACCGCGTCATGGCCCATGCCGCCCGTGGCCACCGTCACGGCCGCCGCCGCGCCTGACGGTACGGAGTACACCAGCGTCGTCAGTGTCTGGAGAATCTCCTCCCGCATGTCGCCCTGAAGCTCCGCGGAGACCAACTCCCGGCAGTACGCATACAGCGTGGCCCGGTCCGCCGCGTGCGCGTGCAGGGGCTCGAAGCCCAGCGGCTCCTCCAGCTTCGTCAGCGTCACCGGGCCGAAGGCTTCCTCCAGCTTCGTCCGCGTCTGCGCGTCGGCGCGCCACGCGGCCACTTCCGGCGCGAAGGCATCCACCAGCCGCCGCACTCCGTCCTTCAGTGACTCGTCCACCGCGTGGGTCGGCGTGTCCGGGCCCGGGGCCTCGGGCGCGGTGAAGGACTCGCGCACCTTGCGCGTGACGAAGGTGAGCGCCGTGGCCAGCCCTCGGAAGGGCAGGCGCACCCACTTGTGGAACTGACTGCGCGCATCCAGTTCGTCGCGGAAGGCGTCGATGAGCACGTCCGCGGGCACGGCCTTCAGCGCCGCGTGCGCCCCCACCACGTCCAACTCGTGGCGCAGTCGCTTGCGGAGCCGGTCGGGCTCCCGCGCCGCCTCCGAGGCCGCGCGCGACACGGCCTCCATCTCCGCGCGCGCATCCGCGAGCGAGGCTTCCAGCGCCCGGGCCTTCAGCTCGCGCGCGTGTTCGGCCTGTCCTAGCAGCGCCCCCAGCGCGGGCTTCCCGTCCAGGGGCTCCGTGGCCAGGGGCTTCAGCCCCGCCTCCACGTCGGGCTGGTGCGGCGCCAGGTAGCGCGCCAGCGCCGGGTGGCCCACGTCCTCGGCGAGCTTGTCCAGGTGCCCGCGGGCCACCTCCTCGCGCGTGGCCTCGTTATAGACGAGCAGGTACGGCCGCCCATGCCCCACGGCCGCGCGCAGGAAGTCCACCAGCGCGGCGTTCTGGTACGTCTGTCGGCTCACCACGAACGCCAGCACGTCCACGGTGACGAGCAACGCCTCCGCGCGCTCGCGGTTGTCGCGGTACACGCTGTCGAAGTCCGGCGTGTCCATGACGAGCAGCCCGCGAGGCACCGCGTCCGACAGCGTCAGGTACAGCCGGCCCGGAGGCCCCGCCTGGTCCACGGGCGCCGCGTCGCCGGAGGCCACGAGCACGATGTCATAGCGCCGCGTCAGGAAGTCCTTCAGCGGCCCGGTCCACGTCTCCGGGTGGGCCGCCGCCAGGCACTGCTTGGTGAGCCCGCCCTCGGGCCTCGCGGGGGACAGCGCCGCGCCCACCAGCGAGTTGAAGAGGGTGGACTTGCCCACGTTGTTGGGACCGGCGATGGCCACCAGCAGCAGCGGGGAGTCCGCGGAGCCCAGGCGGGGGAGCAGGTCGCGGCGCAGGCGTTCGGCCAGACGGCGCGCGAGCTCGGCGTCCGAGGCGTCCGGGAAGCGCTCGGGAGCGGGCAGGGCGTCCAGGGCGGACGCGAGGCAGGTGCGCAGGGTGTACGGGTCTCTCATCACCAGAAGTCCTCGCACCACAGCACGCGGGACGCCCCGTGCCCAGGCACTTGTCCCACCAGGTGTCGGCCGGGGACAGAGCGGGTGGAGCGCGGTAGGGTGGTCCCATGCGCCTTCTCGCCGCCTGCCTGCTCCTGTCGGGGCTCGTCGCCTGCACCGCCGCGAATACGAATGCCCCCGCGGCCGCCGCGTCTCACGCCAAGGGCCCGTTGCCCTTCATCGAAGACGACTACGCCCGCGCGCTCGCCGAGGCCCAGGCGAAGGGGCTCCCCCTCTTCGTCGATGTCTGGGCGCCCTGGTGTCACACGTGCCGGTCGATGAAGGCCTACGTCCTGTCCGACGCGTCGCTGGCCCGGCACGCGGACCGCTTCGTGTGGCTGGAGGTGAACACCGACCTGACGTCGAACGCGGCGTTCCAGGAGAAGTATCCGGTGGAGTTCTGGCCCACGCTGTACGTCATCGACCCGCGCCAGGAGAAGGCCTTGCTGCGCTTTGCCGGCAGCGCCACCGTGGCGCAGTTGGAGAAGCTCTTCGAGGACGGTGAGCGCGCGTACAAGGGCGGCATCACCGGCGCCGAGGCCCTGCTGGCTCGCGGGGACGCGCTCTATGCGGAGGGCCGTTCGGCCGAAGCCGCGGAGACGCTCGTGGAGGCCCTGGCCGAGGCGCCCGCGGACTGGTCCCGCCGGGGCCGTGCGGTGGAGTCGCTGCTGACGGCGATGTACGGCGCGAAGCAGCACGAGGCGTGCGCGCACAAGGCATTGGAGGAGCTCCCGAAGACGCCCCGCTCGCTGTCCTGGGCCAATGGCGCTCTCTTGGGCATGTACTGCGTGCTGTCGCTGCCGGAGGACCACGCGGGCGGGGCGGAGCTGCGCGGCGGCCTGGAGGCCAAGGTGGCCGAGGCCCTGGCGCCCCCGGCCATCGAGATGTCCGCGGATGACCGCTCCGGCCTGTACGAGGTGCGCGTGCAGGCGCGAGAGGTGGCGAAGGACACGGCGGCCGTGAAGGCCCTGTCGGAGGAGTGGCTGGCGTTCCTGGAGGCCGAGGCGGCGAAGGCGCCCAATCCCCAGGCGCGGACGGTGTTCGACTCGCACCGCATGCTCGCGGCCATGAAGCTGGAGACGCCCGCCCGGGCGATTCCCGCGCTCGAGCAGAGCGAGAAGGACCTGCCCCAGGACTACAACCCGCCCGCGCGCCTTTCGACGCTGTACCGGCTCGTCGGCCGGCTGGATGACGCGCTCGCCGCCAGCGACCGTGCGCTGGCGCGCGTCCAGGGCGCGCGGCGGTTGTCGGTGTTGTCGGGCCGCGCGGACATCCTCGTGGCGCGCCAGGACACGGCGTCCGCCGTGAAGACGCTGGAAGAGGCCATCACCTTCGCGAAGTCGCTGCCCGCCTCGCAGGTGTCGCCGCGCACGGTGGCCGGGCTGGAGAAGAAGCTCAGCGGTCTTCAGGCCTCGGCGCGGTAGCCGCCGCGCGGGTGTCCAGGTCGAACAGCTCGTAGTCCGGGGCCTGGCACTCGCGCATGGCTCCGTCGGTGAACACCAGCATCGCGGTGCCGGGTGCTGGTGGAGGCGGCGCGCCGTGGGCGTAGTCCACGCGCGTTCCATCCGTGACGAAATGCCGCAGCACGCCGTCGCGGGCGCCGTCGGGTGGCATCCCCAGCATCGCGCGGCTTCGCTTGTCGCGTGTATGGCCCACCACCTGCGTCAGGCCCGTGGGCAGCCGCCTCGGGTCGAAGCGGCGCCGGGGCGTGCCGCGCACGCGCTCGGCGTCCTCGGGCAGCAGGCTGGGGCGCTGGTAGAAGATGCCCGTGCCCTCGCCGTGGGCCGCGTCGCCTGGGTGGTGCAGCCCCGGAATGACGAGCGGACCTCGAGTCCAGCCCGCTACCGCCGCATCCAGGGCCGCGTTCAGCGCCGCCGCCACCAGGTTCGCGTCCTCGCGCTGGGCGGGAGGCAGGCGCGTCACGTCCAGGTCCTCCTGTGTGACGCCCGCGTGCAGCACCAGCAGGTCAGGGGCCGCGGCATGGGCCACGCGGAAGCGCTTCACCCGCAGCAGGTGCTCCACCCAGGTGCGCTGCGCCGCGCGGAAGTTGCCGAAGTCGCGGGCCACCAGCTCCGCGGAAGGAACTTCGGGCCAGCGCGCGAGGAACGCCTGCTCCGCCGCTTCGTCCGTCGCGCCTCCCTGGTAGATGCGGTCCGCTTCGGCCTGGGCCTCGGCGAAGCGCGCATCCGTGAAGCCGGCCAGCTCGCCCACTCGCGCCAGGTCGTGGTTGCCCAGCAGCATCACCGCTTGGGTCGCCGGGTGGGCGGCCAGCCACGCCACCAGCGCCAGCCCACTGGCGGCGGCGGACTCTCGCTCGGCGGGCTTGCCCCAGTCGAAGTGGTCGCCCACCGAGATGAGCTGCACGTCGGAGCGAAGCCACCCCTCGCCGGTCAGCAGTCCGTGGTGCGCCAGGATGGCCAGGACCTGGTCCAGGTCGGCTTGCGGGTCCCCCATGACGAGCCGGCGCCGCCAGACATGGTCCTCCGCTGGGACGGAGCGCGGCGCCTCCGCCGCGGCCTCGGTGGCCCGCGCGAGCGCGGCCTGGATGGATGACGTCTTGCTCACGAGCTCTGGAAGAACCGGGCGATGAGCGCCGAGCGGCTTTCCACCTGTGCCTTGCTTAGCAGATGCGTGACGTGGACCTCCACCGTGCGCTCGGCGCAGCCCAGCCGGCCGGCGATGGACTTGTTCGTCTCGCCCTGGATGATGTGCGTCAGCACCTCGGACTCGCGCGCGGTGAGCGACCAGCGCGCCGACAGTGCCTGCACGCGCGCGGCGGCGCTGGACGCGGTGCCGGTGTCGATGGCCAGGTAGTGCGGTGGCAGGCCGGTGGTGAGCAGCGGCGTCATGGTCAGCGGGCCGGAGCAGGGAATGCCCTGGGCGCCGCGGCGCAGGGACTCCATCAGCTCCGGGTCATGCCGTTCCAGCCGCGCTCGGCCGGCATTGTTGGCGTGCACCACGCGGCCACTGGAGCTGACAATCCAGGCCGCGCGCCCCAGCGCCTCCATGGCGACCTGCAGCGCCGTGGACATCAGGCCCGACTCGCGCAGCCGCGTCTCCATGGTCAGCCGCCGCTGGAGCGCGGGCGTCAGGGCCTGGAGCAGGCGCTGCTCGCGCTCGGTGAAGGGCTCGGCGCGGGCCAGGCCCACCCAGCCCAGGAGCACCGGCCCATCACAGACGAGCGTGCGCAGCCATTGCATGTTCTCCACGCCGAGCTGCCGGAATATCGCCGCGGAGCGGGCGCTGATGCGCTCCCGGGTGCCCTCCAGCGATTCCTCGCTCATGCCCAGCCGGCGCCCCACCTCGCTGGCTGACAAGTCATGCAGCGGCAGTTGGCGGGCCGTCTCGGTTTCCGTCAGCGAGCGGAAATGCAGCGCGCGGTTGCGCTGAGCAGGCTCGGGCCGGGCGGGATTGAACCAACCCCAAGGCTCTCCCCAGGCAGACACCTGGTTTTCGATGGCCGCGTGCACTGTGGCGGCGGGGAGTGGGAAGCCCGCGCAATGGGCGTAGCTCGCGTGGTAGCGCTCGGGGCCCACGTCCACGCCATAGGCGACGGCGCGCTCGGCCCGCAAAGCCTCTCGTAAAGCGCCTAGCACCGGGGGCAGGGATTCTGTCCCGGGCTCGGCCTCCACGAGCATTGCCTCAAGGTCCGTCAGCAGGCCTTGCTCCTCGGAATTCAAACGAATCACGGTTTTGGAAGTATACGCCCGTCAGGGTTTGCGCCCAGTCCTTGCCCTCTCTTCACGCACGTCTCGAACGTTCAGAATTGTCCCCCCGGGGACTTCTTGGCTTTCAAAGGTTCTGGGTTTTTAATGACCCAGGGATTTCCCCAATAGCCGGACACGGGGCAGTGGCGGAACACTCTCATGTCGGCCCCCGGGGGGAGGGCCGCCGCGGTGAACTGTGAGCGCGCGCCGGGCGCTCGGTTTCGGGTACCCGGTGCGCCGCTCCTTTCCCACACGCCTGGCGCCCGCACTCCAACCCACGAGGATGGTTGCCTTTGTGGGCCCACCAGACCTCATGGGACATGCAGGAAGCGAGGCAGGCGCCCGGGGGGCACCACCCTGCGCAGGAAATGAAGCATGCCCAGGCCCAGGTAGGCCATGCCCAGGGCCAGTGCCGCCCAGCCCAGCCAGGCGCTGATGGCGCCCGTGCCCAGGCCCACCAGGGCCCAGATGGCGAGCGCCGTGCCCACGCCCCAGGGCATGGCCGTGCGCAGGTGGGGCGGACTGAAGGCACCACCCAGGGCGCAGAAGGCGGCCGCCATGACGCCAAAGCCGAACCACTTTGGCTCCTGGACGGGGAAGATGGCCGCCATGGATAGCAGCGCGGTGAAGAGTCCAAGAATCGCGAGTCCCAGGGTCATGACTTACTCCGTGGCCGTTCCTGGGAAAGGTGCTCACCGAGCGCGTAGCGTGTAACGCACCTTCGGTTCGTGGGCTTCGCGGCATGCCGCGTGGTGTCGTGCGCAAAGGCGCGAAATCGCAACATCCTTCCGCTCGGCACGCTGCTGGCTAGGCTGCCAATCGGTTGTACCACCGTGCGACGGCCGGCCCACGTGAAGAACGGATGGACACCTGGAAATGCGTTCGATGAAGACGAAGAAGTCCGTGAAGCGCGCGTTGTGCATGGCGGTGGTGATGACGGTCTCCGGATGCAGGGCGCCCGCGGCGTTGGGGCCTGGAGGCGGCATGAGCGCTTCAGAGGGCTCCGACTCCGCCGCTTCGTCCGAGGGCTCCGACTCCGCCGCTTCATCCGAGGGGTCCGATTCCGCCGCTTCGTCCGAAGGCTCGGGCGAATCGAGCCAGTCGGACTCAGGTGCGTCGTCGGAGGGCTCGGGCGACTCCAGCCAGTCGGAGTCGAGCGGTTCCAGCGGAGAGGGCTCCAGCCGGTCGGAGTCGAGCGGCTCGGGTGAAGAGGGCACGAGCCACTCCGAGTCGAGCGGTTCCAGTGGAGAGGGCTCCAGCCAGTCGGAGTCGAGCGGCTCGGGTGAAGAGGGCACGAGCCACTCCGAGTCGAGCGACAATGAGTCCACGGAGGTCGCCTCTCGAAGCTCCGAGGAAGGCGGCACGAGCGAGGGCTCCGCGGGAACGGAGAAGGCGGACGGCGAGGCGTCGCGCTCCCGCAGCAACAACAGCAGCCAGTCGAACAACAACGACGTGGCGTCCTCGGTGACGGTGGCCGCGCTGGTGGTGGGGCTCGGCATCATCATCTGGCAGGCGTATGCCGCGGCGGAGCGGCGCCGAGGGGTGTCTCCGAAAGAGGCGGGCCGCGCCGCCCAGGTGTACCTGCGGGCGCGCACGCACCAGCTTCGTGAGGACCTCGCCCTGGGAGCCGGGCCGACGGTGGAGGACCTGGCGGCGGCGGCGCGCATCCGGCGTGAGCACCTGGGCCTCTTCGGGCGCGTGCTGCGCGCGAACCGGAAGGAGCTGCTCGAGATGGCTGAGGCGAACACCCTCACGCCGGACCGCGCGCTCGCGTGGCTGGAGCGGGTGGGAGAGCTGGCGCGGGCCGAGCCGCGGCTGGAGGAAGATCGCCGCGCGTTCCTCGCGGCACCGTCCCAGGAGGGCACCGCGACGGTGGCGCACTGATGCGCGGGCTGCGGCTGCTCGCGCTCGTCTTCGCGCTGCCGGTGCACGCCGACGATGCCCTGTCCGCGCGCGTCCACGCGCTCGAACAGGCGGGCGTGGTCCTGCGGGGCGCCGCGGCGGCCGACGCGGACCTGGTGACGGAGGTGGAGGCGGGGCTGGAGGCGCTGCCCCCGGCGATGCGGCGTCCGCCCGGTGGTCCCCTGGAATTGGTGCTGCACCCGGAGGCAGCACCGCTGGGCCTGGGCGATGGCTCCCCCGAGCGTCCCGACTGGACGGAGGGCCGCGCGCGGTTCCACCTCTACCAGTACGTCCCATCGGAGGAACGCCGGGCCACGCTGCGTCTGTCTCGACTGACGGACGCGGAGGCGGAGCGGTTGTGGCGCCGGCGCGCGGTGGTGCACGCGGTGATGCAGCGCTGGGATGACGCGAAAGGCTGGAGCGGCACCCCGGCCTGGCGCCGGATATCGGGTTGGATGAAGCCCTTCGAGCGGCCCCTGGTGTGGAAGGAGGAGGTCCGCCTTCGCTACGCCGGAGCCTTCAGCCGCGCCATGGGGCAGCGCAGCGCCTCGTTGGATTGGGTGACGTTCGCCGAGGAGCTGCTCGTGCCCGTGGAGTCCCTGCGCGCGGACGCGCTGCCGGTGGATGACCACGTCCGCTGCCAGGAGTTCTCCAAGGCCCGTGCGCTGACGGAGCAACTGGAAGCGTCGGGCCTGGGCACGCTGCCGCCGCGGGGGGACTGCCCCGCCTTTGAAGCCTGGGCGGAGCTGGAGTCCCTGTCGCACTTCGAGGTGCTGCTGGTGGCCTCCACGGGCCGTCAGCCAGAGTCCCTCTTCGGACACCTGCTGCTGCGCCCGGTGTGGAACGAGGGCGAGGTACCACGGGGACCCACCTTCGAACGGGTGGTGCAACTGGTCGCGCTGACAGGGATGGAGTCCAAGGGCCTGGGCTACGTGGTGAAGGGAATGACGGGGGCCTACGACACCGTCTTCCTCACGGGGACGATGGGCGACCTGTCCCACGAGGCGCTGGAGCTGGAGCAGCGCTCCATCCGCCGCTTCCGCCTGCGCCTGAAGCCCGGCGAGGAAGCGCGGATGCTGGAGCGGGTGTGGGAGCTCGAGCGCCGCGGGTACCTGGGCTACTACTTCTTCACGGACAACTGCGCGAGCGCGCTCGTCTTCCTGCTCAACGGCGCGCTGGAGGGGGGGCGGCAGCTGCGTCCTCCCGGCACGCTTTGGGTCCTGCCCACCGCCACGCTGGACACCCTGGCCCGGGTGCAGGTGGAGGAGCCAGGGGGCGAGACGTCCTCCCTCCTGGAGCACATCCCGGATGCATTCGAGTCCACCGGGGACCGCGCGGTGCGTGCGCACTCGGCACAGCAGGAGGCACTGGACGCGCTGGCCGGACATGTCGGAGCAGATGAGCTCGCGCGTCTCCGGGGCGTGCATGCCCGGTTGGAGTCGCCGGAGCCACAGGTCCGCGCCCCGGCCTATGACGAACTGCCCGGAGTGGTGGCCGCGCTGATGCACTCGGCGAAGACGGCGTCCCGGGACATGGTCCGCGCGCACCTGCATGCCTACGTGGCGCACGCGGTGCGGGTGGAGCGCGCCGCGGTGGACCGTGCCGACGGCGAGCGCCTGCGAATCGAGCGCGAGCGGATGCTCGCGATGAAGGTGTCGGTTGCGGGCTCGGCAAGGGCCGGCACGGCCGAGCGCCAACGCGTCTTCGAGACCGAGGACGCGCTCCAACGGAGGCTCGCGGTGTTGGACCGCGCCACCTTGCTGAAGGACGCGCTGGCCTCCGCGGAGCGCCGTCCACCCACGCCCGAGGAGCTGCGGACGCTGGTGTGGGCCGAGCGAACCGAGGCCACCTTCCACCGCGCCACCGACGTGCAGGGCGCGCTCAATGACGGCTTGCTGGCGACCGTGGACCCGGTGGCCTTCCTGCACGAGGACCGGCGCCGAAAGGTGGCGGCGGAGACGGCCTGGGCGGAAGGGGCGCAGCGGGAGTCCGGAGCGGGGCGCGTGATGGTGGCCCTGGGCGTGGACTTTCCCGAAGGGGCCGCGGCCCGGACCCTGGTGGGGCTGCGCACCGCGGGCATGGCCGAGGCGCTGGGCGATGCGCGGCTCCACGGCTTCCAGCCGAGCAGTGAGCTGCGGGTGCTCGATGGCGAGCTGTTTCTCCTGCCGCGCTGGGGGCTGCCGAAGGTGGTGGCCTCGGACCTGACGCTGTTGGGCTACCGCACGCTGCTGCGCGAGCTTCCCCAGTTCCGTGACTCCTTCTGGGATTCGCTCGGCTGGGGTGCCGAGGCCCGCGTGGCGTCGAGCGACGCGCGCCTGCTGCGCTATCGCGCGTCGGTGCAGGCGGAGGCGTTGATGGTGCTGGACGAGGACGCGCGCTTCTCGCGCTTCACCACGGTGGGCGTGGGCGGCCTGGCCGCGGTGCACTGGAACCGGGATGTGCTGACGCCGGCCGCGGGGCCGCGCCTGTCACTGGCGCATCGGATGGGGCTGTTCGGCTCGGGTGCCAACGCGGTGCGGCTGGAGGCGGCCTACGCGCCCACCTGGAGGGTGGGGGACACACACTTCACCCACGAGGCGGGCGCGGCGCTCCAGTTGGAGGTGTGGCTGGGGCGCGCGGGGCCCTTCGGCGTGCTCCTCACGCCCCGCGCGCAGGTCCGGTGGGAGGGGGCGATATCGCCCACGCCCCATTGGGAAGCCTTGTCGCCGTCTACGTGGTTGGCCGGCTCGGCGGAGCGGCGTCTGGCACTCGGGTTCGAGGTGCGCTGACAGGGGCGGGCTCGCCGATTTTGTAGCTCGTCCAGAACGGGTGGCTGATGGCTCCCGTCACGGCGCCGATGAAGATGCCGATGACGTAGAGCGCCGTGTACCCCCAGAAGCCCAGGCCATAGAAGATGTGGCCCTGGGTCGCCGAGCCGATGAAGAGGAAGAAGGCGAGGGCGGTGGGCACCGCGACGGCGGAGAGGGCAGCCGCGCCGAGCGCGCGCGGCATCCTTCGCGCGTGGAAGCCGCCGAAGGTGCCGGCCAGGAGCCCGTTGAACATGGGCAGGAAGAACAGGGCCATGCTGATGAACGCCATCACCAGCGTGCTCACGATGAACCGGTTGTGGACCGGATTGATGGTGTCTGGCTTGAAGGTCAGGTCCGCGGGAATCTCCTGGCGGATGTACTCGTAGCGCGGCTTGGGACCGGCAAGGGCCTTCTCCGGGTCCTGCGTCAGGATGCGCTCGGGCATGTCTGGCTACCTCCCTCGAGGGCAAATCAACGTGTGCTTGATGGCCATGAGTTTGTGACGCCAGCGGGTGCGCGGAAGGGCCGCTGGCCGCATCGGGGGGCGGGCCACCTGCCGGGCCCTGGAATTCTCCCTCCGGAATACTCGCGGAGTCCCTGGATACCCGAGTCGAGGGGCCCGAAGATGCGCGCCGGACTTGGCGGACGGTGGCCTCCGGCTATGCTGCCGCGCCCGGCAGCACCTCCATCTCTGCCCGTACGGAATTTTCCATGAGCTTTCGTCGCAAACTGCTGACCCTCGCCCTTGCCTCTTCCTCCCTGCTGGCCGCCTGCGTCGTGCAGCGTCCGTTCTATCGCGACGTCGTCCAGCCCGCGGGCTCGTCGGTGACGGCCGGCACCCTGGTGGACCTCATCGTCCTGGACTCGGACACCAACCAGCCCGTGAAGGGCGCCAAGGTTCTCTGGGGCGAGGACTCCCGTTCGCGCGAGTCCTACGTCACGGACGAGGACGGCCGGGTGTCCTTCGACGTGACGCCGGCGCTGCTGAAGGAGAACCCGCTGGTGGAGGTCGTGCTGCCCAGGGGCGTTCGGAGCTACCGCCTGCAGGTGGTGCCCGCGACGGATGCCGCCGCGCCCGAGGCGTCGGAGGCCTCTGCTGCTCCCGCGACGCCCGAGGCTCCCGCGACGCCCGAGGCCCCCGCCGTGCCGGAGACGCCGGCGGCGGAGGATTCCGCCGCGGCGCCTGAAACCGGCAACTGAGTCCGTTCTCTCTTCCGCGCGAGGCTCAGCCGAGCTTCGCGTGGAGGAAGTCCACGGTGCGCTGCCACGCCTTCGCGGCGTTGTCCGGTGAGTAGACCTCCGGACGCGTGTCATTGAAGAAGGCGTGCTGTGCGTCGTAGCGGTGAATCTCCATGGGGACGCCGCCGCCCTTCAGCTTCTTCTCCAACGCGTCCACTCGCTCCGGCGAGCACCATTCGTCATTGTTCGCGTAGTGCCCGAGCACCGGCGCGCGGATGCGTGACACGTCCGCGGCCTCCTCCGGGGGGATGCCGTAGAAGGGCACGACGGCGTCGAGCCCCGGCTCATTCGCGGCGGCCAGCAGCGCCAGCGCGCCGCCCATGCAGAAGCCCATGATGGCCACCTGGGTGCCGGGCTTTCGCGCGCGCAGCGCCTCCACCGCGGCGCGCAGGTCCGCCGTGGCCTTGTCCCAAGCCATCGCCTTCAGCATCGCGTTGGCCTCGTTGGCGTCCTTCGTCACGCGGCCTTCGTAGAGGTCCACCGCGAAGACGGTGAAGCCTTCTCGCGCCAGCCGGTCCGCCACGTCGCGCGTGTGCCCGTTGAGGCCCCAGTACTCGTGGATGAGCACCACCGCTCCGGGCGCATCGCCCTTCGGGGCTGCACTCAGATAGCCCGCCAGCGCCTGGCCCTGCTTGCCGATGAGCTGCGTCTGTCCTGTCATGGCTTCACCCTTGCGAGGTTGTGGAAGGGGGCGCAGCTTAACGGCCGATTCCGCGAACGCGCGCGCGAACCCGCCGCCGTGCCCGCTTGGCGACAGAGGACTGGCATGTCGAAGGCATTCACGAAGGAGGACTCGGGCGATGACAGCGTGATGCCCGTCCGTCCACGCGCGTCCTCCGGGGAGAAGCGCTACATCACCCCGGAGGGCTACCGGGCGCTCCAGGAGGAACTGGCGGCGGCGCAGGGGCCGGACCCCAAGGCGGGTGAGTTCACGGAGCTGGAGGCGGGCGTGCGCCGCAAGGAGCGCGAGCGGCGCGTACAGGAACTGGCGGCGGTGCTGGAGGACGTGCGGGTGGTGGAGCCCGACGCCTCGCAGGCCGGCCGCGTCTTCTTCGGCGCCTGGGTGGAGCTGGAGGACGAGGACGGCGGCCCGGTGCGCTACCGCATCGTCGGGCCGGACGAGTCCGACGTGAAGGCGGGGCGGCTGAGCGTGGAGTCGCCCCTGGCCCGGGCCCTGCTGGGCAAGGAAGTGGGCGAGTCCGTGGTGGTGGAGCGCCCCCGCGGCCCCGTGGAGTACACGGTGACGGCCGTGGACTACGCCGCGTCCTGAGCCGGGCTCAGCGCCTGGTGGCGATGACGGTGCTCAGCACGGAGAAGGGCTCCGGCATCAGGCCGTCGCGCACCTCGACGGTGAAGCCTTCTGCTTCGAGCAGCGCGCGGGCCCGGGGCACCAGGAACGTCAGGTAGTACATGACGAAGGGCGGCTTCCACAGCGCGTTGCGTGCGCGCATGGCGGCGTTGAAGCCCTTGGCCATCCAGTAGCCCGGGCGGAGCTTCGACGGCGGGTGCGCGGTGACGAAGAGGAAGCGGCCCCCGGGGCGCAGCGCGCGGGCGATGCCTTTCACGAGCCTTGGCTCGTCCTCTTCGAGGATGTGACCGAAGGCGCCGAAGCTGGTGACGACGTCGAACGCGCCGTCGAAGGGGAGCGCCAGCGCGTCGCCCTGGATGAACTCCAGCGCCGCGGTGCCCGGCGCCTGCGCGAGCTGCTGGCGCGCCTCGTCGAGCATGCCCTGGCTGAGGTCGAAGCCCACCACGCGCTCCCGCGCGAGCGGGCGCAAGAAGCGCATGGCCGCGCCGGTGCCGCAGCACACGTCCAGCGCGCTGCCGACGCTGCCGGGCGCGCCCAGTTGGGCAATGGCGGCCTCGAGCACCGCGTCTGGCGTGCGAAAGGGCGTGTACTCGAACTTGGGCGCGAGCAGGTCGTAGCCGTGCTCGACGGACGTGAGGGCCTGCGCGGCCAGCTCCCGGAGGGTGGGGCCCTTGCGGTGGAACATGGTGTCTCGGGGTGTATCGCACCCACACCGGCCCCTCCCTCTGAAAATGCGGCCGGTATCGGGCATTGAATGTTCCGCGGGGTGCCCCGTCAGAAGGTTCAAGCAGGACGACGGAGGAGGACGACAATGGCGCTCAAGACGGGTTTCGCGGTGCTGGCTTTCGGAATGATGTTCCTCGGCTCCACGGCCGCGCATGCGAAGGACGACAACGAGAAGTCGCGGTTCTCCCAGCAGCACCGGCATGACGGCCGCGGCGGCAACTTCGGTGTCCACGTCGACGCCCGCCGCCACCCGGGACCCGCGCCGCTGCCGCCGCCGCACGCTCGGGGCCGCTACGAACTGCAGACGGTGAACCGCTGGGTGCAGGGCCGCTACGAGCAGGTGTGGGTCCCCGAGGTGTGCCGCGAGCGTCACAACCGCCGCTCGCGGGTGACCCGGTGCACCGGCGGCTTCTACGAGCAGCGCTGGGTGCCGGCCCGCTACGAGCCGGTCCAGGAGTGGGTGTGGGTGACCTACGCTCCGGGCCGGGTGCACATGGCCAGCGCCGGCCGCCGCTAGACGATTCGAGTATCGGGGGACCGCGCCGCGGGCGCGCCGGGCTACGGGGGTAACCCGGCGCGCCTCGCGGCAGCAGGTCCACAGTGCCTTTCCCCGCCGGGCCTGTTACTGAATGCGCCGCATGGCGACCGCATTCATCACCGGGGCTGGCATCCGCATCGGCAGCGCGGTGGCCCGGGCCCTTGGCCGCGCGGGTTATGACCTGGCGCTCCATGCGAACCGTTCCCTTGAGCCGCTGGAAGCCCTGGCGGAGGAACTCCGAGGCCTCGGCCGTCGCGTCACCCTGCACGCCGCCGACCTGAGCCGCCCGGAGGCAGTGGACTCCCTGGCCGCGCAAGTGCGCGAGGCGTGGCCCGCGCTGGACGTGGTGGTCCACAACGCGGGCCTCTTCGAGCGCACCGACTTCGCCGCCATCTCCCGCGACCAGTACCGCACCATGATGGCGGTGAACCTGGACGCGCCCTTCTTCCTCACCCAGGCCCTGCTCCCCGCGTTGCGCGCCGGAAAGGACCCGTTGGTGGTGCACCTCACCGACGTCGGTGGGGAGCGGCCGGTGAGCCACTACGCGCACTATTCGGTGAGCAAGGCGGGCCTCATCATGCTCACCCGCGCGCTGGCGGTGGAGCTGGCCCCGCACATCCGGGTCAACGCCGTGTCGCCCGGCACGGTGGCCTTCCCCGAGGATTTCGACGCGGAGGCCCGCGACGCGGTGCTGCGCCGCATCCCCATGGGGCGCGAGGGCAACGTCGAGGACATCGCCCGCACCGTCGTCTTCCTCGCCCGCGAGGCGCCGTACATCACCGGGCAGGTCATCGCCGTCGATGGCGGCAGGAGCGCGCAGCTATGAGCGCCGAACACGCATTCCATCCCCCTGTCGTCACGACGCCGGACGGCCGCCCGCTGGACGTCATCGAGCTGCGGGGCCTTACGGTGGACTGCATCGTGGGCATCTTCAACAGGGAGCGCATCGCGGCCCAGCCGCTGCGACTGGACGTGGCCCTGTTCCTGGACACCCGCGCCGCCGCGGTGGGAGGCAGGCTGGCGCACACGGTGAACTACGGCCGGCTCGCGGGGGAGCTGCGCTTCCTGCTGGAGGCCTGCCGCTTCGAGCTGCTGGAGTCCGCCGTCGAGACGGTGTGCCGCTACGTGCTGGCGCCGCCCACCGACGACGTCCCGCGCGCGCAGGTCCACGCGGCCACGGTGCGGGTGACGAAGCCGCTGGCGCTGGGCGGGTTGGCGGTGCCGTCGCTCCAGATTCACCGGACGGCCGCGGAGATGGTGTACGGCCGGGAGGAGAAGGGCTTTGGCCGCGTGGACATCATCCACGAGGGCGCGGGCTATGGCGTCTACCGGCTGCGGGTGAAGCCAGGAGGCTGCATCCCCACGCACGTGCACCAGCAGATGGAGGAGAGCGAACTGGTGCTGGGCTCGGGGCTGCTGCTGCAGTTCAAGCCGGTGGCTCGGGGCATGGCCTTCCACTGGCCGCGCGGCTTCCTGCACCGCTACGACAACCCTTCATCCACGGAGCAGACGGTGCTCTGTGTGGACAGGCCGGGCTTCATCCCGTCGGACGAGGTGGAGACCGAGCCGCCGCCGGAGGGGCTGCTGCCCGTCACCGGCCACTCCTATTACCCGCTGGATGAGCCCGCGGCGCCGGGCTCTCCCGCGGAGCACCAACCGTGAGCGGGGCCGTGTCTTCAAGGAGCGCCTTCCATGAGTGAGGTGGGCACGCGCAAGGTGCTCGTCACTGGCGGTGGGACGGGCATTGGCCGCGCGGTGGCGGAGGCCCTGCTGCGCGCGGGGGGGCAGGTGGTGGTGTCGGGCCGGCGCGCGGAGGTGCTGGAGTCGCTGACGACCGCATGGCCGGGACGGGCCTTCGCGCTGCCGTGTGACCTGGCCTCGCTGGAAGCCCGCGAGGGGCTGCTTCGCCGTGCCGCCGGGTTGTTGGGAGGGCTGGACGGTTTCGTCCACAGCGCGGGGCAGGTGGTGCACCAGCCGCCGGGCCACATCGGCGAGGACGCGCTTCGCGCGCAGCTCGAGGTCAACCTCATCGCGCCGCTGCGGCTGGGCGAGCAGGCACTGGAGGTGCTGGAGCCGGGTGGGGCGCAGGTCTTCATCGCGTCCACGCTGGCCACGAGGCCCGTCGTCACCAGCGCGGTGTACAGCGCGGCGAAGGCAGGACTCCTTCAGGTGATGAAGGTGCTGGCGTTGGCGGGTGCCGCGCGAGGCGTGCGTGCCAGCGCGGTGCTGCCGGGCGTGGTGGAGACGGACATGGTGCGCGAGGTGCGCCTGGCTCCCGGCGCGGGGCCGCTGTCCGAGCCCGAGTACACGCGGCGGCAGGAGGCGCAGCTGGCGGGCTTGCGGGCGCTGCATCCGCTCGGACGGCTGGGGCGCCCCGAGGACGTCGCCGAGGCGGTGCGCTACCTGCTGGGCGCGTCGTGGATTTCCGGTTCCGAGCTGGTGCTGGATGGAGGGCTACTGCTGCGGGAGTGAGGCGCGGTATGAGGTGGCCTCGGCTCACGAGAACGACGAGATGCTCCTCGATAGACGGTTTCAGCTCTTCGTGGTGTTGGTGGGGGTGTTCGTCACCTCGCTGGTGGTGGGCGACATCATCAGCGTGAAGCTGTTCGAGGCGAAGGTGGGGCCGGTGGTGGCGGTGATGTCCATCGGCATCCTGCCCTTCCCGGTGACGTTCCTCCTCACGGATATCCTCAACGAGTTCTACGGGAAGAAGGCGGCCCGCTTCGTGACGTGGGTGGGCTTCTTCATGGCCATCTTCGCGGTCGTGGTGATTGCCATGGCCGTGCAGGTGCCGTGGGCGCCGCTGACGCGTGCGCCGGACTTCACGGGGACGGTGGAAGGCTCGTTCAACAACGTCTTCGCCGGCTCACAGCGCTTCCTCGTCGCGTCGATGATGGCGTACCTGGTGGGCCAGTTCTGCGACATCGCCATCTTCAACGGGCTCAAGCGACTGACGCGCAACCGGTTCTTGTGGGTGCGGGCGACGGGCTCCACGCTGGTGTCGCAGCTCCTCGACACGGTGGTGGTGCAGTACGTGGCGTGGACGGGCGTGCTGCCCAACGCCACCATCCTCAGCATCATCTACACGTCCTACGTGGTGAAGTTGCTGGTCGCGGTGGGCCTGACGCCCTTCATCTACCTGGGCCACGCCTTCGTCGAGCGCAAGCTGGGCATAGCCCCCGTGGTGCTGGGGGAGAACGGCGAACCCATTGCCCCGCCCGCGCCGCCCGTCACCCAGGAGGAGCAGCCCCGCGCCGCCTGAGCGCGTGGGGCTCAGTGGCTCAGCTTCCCTGCTGCACCAGCGGCGTGAGGATGTCCGTCCAGTGGGAGAAGATGGAGAAGTGCCCGCCGCCAGGGAAGAAGCGGGGCACCGCGCGCGGAATCCGGTTCGCGAGGTACCGTCCCATCTGCGGCGGGACAATGCTGTCTCCCTCCCAGTACCAGAGGTCCACCTCCGTCCGAATCTCCTCCAGGGGGACGTTCCACGGCTGCGCGAGGATGTGCGCCTCGCGCCGCATGCCCGCTACGCCCTTGCGCGTGGCCTCATACCGCCAGCCCTGCACCTGCGCGGCGATGCGCGGGTCCGCGAGCACCGCGCGGTCATCCGCCGACGCCTGGGAGCGCAGGCCCGCCAGCGCTCGCGCGGGATTGGCGCGCACCTGCCGGTCATGCATGGCCATCAATGGATGCAGTAGCCACTCCGGCCACGCGGCCATGCTGTACGCGTTGCGGTAGTCCCGGTTCACGCCCGCCATGGCGCCCGGCCGGGCCAGGGGCGCCGCGCCGGACACGAGCGCCGCGCGGGTGATGCGCTCGCCCAGCTTCCACGCGGACGCGGCGACGTAGGGCCCGCCCGCGGACACGCCGAAGAGGGCGAAGCGGCCAATCCTCAGCGCGTTGGCCAGCTGCTCCAAGTCATCCGGGAAGTCGAGCAGCGTGCGCCCGGGCTGGTAGTCCGACAGGCCATAGCCCGGCCGGTCCGGGGTGATGAGGCGCACGCCCAGCGCGTGAGTGAGCCGGTCATCCGGGTGACGCATGTGGCGCGAGCCCGGGTTGCCGTGGATGAAGAACACGGGCAGGCCGCTCAAGTCTCCAGACTCGACGTACGCGAGCCGCCGGCCATCCCGCAGGTGGACGGTGCCTTCGCGGACCTGCACGCCCATGGCTTCGGTGTCGGACGAGGCGTTCATGGTTCCATCGGCTTCGAGCGCGCGCCAATCCACGCGGAAATAGAGGGCCACACCTTCGTCGCGCCCTTGCTGGAGGCGGACAGGCCAATGTGGCCCACGGGGTAGCGCCGCGTCTCACAGTCCTTCGAGCTGACCAGGGAGGGCAGCGGCTCGCTCATCGCCGGCAGCGCGATGGTGTCGTGCTCGGCGATGACGTTGAGGATGGCGCACTGGATGTGGCTCAGGTCCACGCGCTCGCCGCCCACTTCCATGAGGCCCTGGGGGAAGAGGTTCTGCTGGTAGCAGTCCTTGATGTACTGCCGGTACACCTCACCCGGGAAGGGCACGGGGTCCGCGCCCCAGCGCTCCATGGCCAGGAACGTGGTGACGAACTCCGGGTCGTCGATGCGGCGGCACACCTCCAGCCACCGGGTGAGGCGCTGCACCGGCGCGGCCATGAGGAAGCCGCTCTCCAGCACCGGCGTGGGCACGTTGCCGTAGGCGTCCACCAGCGAGTCCACGTCGAAGTGGTTGGCGGACGTCCACAGCGTGTAGAGGCCACCCTTGCTGAAGTCCACCGGCGTGGCCTGGGCCACGAGGTTGCGGATGCCCTCGGGGTACAGGGACGTGTACGCCAGGGCCATGGTGCCGCCCATGCAGTAGCCGTAGAGCGTCAAATCCCGGCTCTTGCTCACGCGCAGCGTCCACCGCACCGCCGTCTGGATGAGCCCGCCGAGCAGGTCATCCCACGTGAGCCGCTCCTCGTCCTGTCCCGGTACGCCCCAGTCGATGGCGTAGACGTCATAGCCCTCGCGGGTGAGGTGCTCGATGAGGCTGCGCCCTGGAAGGAAGTCGAGGATGTACCAGCGATTGATGAGCGAATAGACGAAGAGGATGGGCGTGCGGTGGCGCCGGCGCGGGGCCGCGTAGCGCAGCAGCCGCATGCTGCCGCGCGTGTACACGACGGTGTGCGGCGTGGCGCTGATGGGCGGCTCGCGCACGCCCGAGGCCCTTTCGATGAAGGGCTTGAGGTACGGGTACGGATTGAAGGGCCGCGACTTGAGCGCGTGTGCGACGGCGCGGGTCAGCTCGACCTGCCCGGTGACGAAGGAGCGAAGGCGCTGGGGCGTGGACGCGGTCATGTCAGCGGCGGCGCTTGGAGGGCGCGCGCTCCTTGGGCGTGGGCTCGGGAGACTCAGGCTCGGGCTCCGCGCCTTCCTGACGGTGGAGCAGGTCCACCACCAGTTCCAACTGGGTGCCGAGCGCCTCCACCTGGTCATTCATCCGGCGGAGCTGGTCGCGCAGGTTCTCCACCTCGGAGGTGGTGGGCAGGCGCAGGGTGCGCAGCGCGCCTTCCACCAGGCCATTGCGGCGGATGCGGGCGTTGAAGCCCTGGCGCATGAGAGAGCCGCTCACGCGCAGGTACGCGGGGCTCTCGGTGACCTTGGCGGCCGCGCGGGTGAGGCCCTCCTCGGCGCGGGTGAAGACCTTGCCGGTGCGCGTGTCCGGGTGGGTGAGGTGGCCCAGCAGCTTCAGTCCGCGGGCGAGGAGCCCCTGGGACGGCGGCGGTCGTTCCGGATGACTCATGGCCGGCAGGTTATCTCAAGGCGCGGCGCAGGGGACGCCGCTGCCTGGCTCTATCGCTCCCAAAGTGAACCAAGATTCAACTTGCGTGCCTCGAAGGGCTCGGCATGGACATGGGCGCTACCGGTGTACGCGCCCAGGCGCTGCCAGTGGTTGCCTTCCCGACGATAGACCTCAAGCAACTGAATGCGCGGGTCCACGAACCACAGATGGTTCACGCCCTCGCGGGCGTAGATCGTCATCTTCCTCGAACGGTCCAGGGCTTCGGTGGAGGGGGACAGGACTTCGCAGAGCCAGTCGGGGACGAGTTCCACGCCCGTCACGTCTGGAATCTCTGGCATGCGTTCGCGCCGCCACCCGGCGAGGTCTGGCACGAGCACGTTGCCGCCCAGGTGGAGCTCAGGCTCCGGGAGGATGACCCAGCCGCCCGGGCCTTCCGCTCCGAGCTCCGGGTCGAACGGCGCCAGTTGCTGGCTGAGCCGGATGGCGGCCCTGCCGTGAAGCATCCTCGGACGGGGGCTGACATGCAGCTCACCCTCGATGATTTCCCCGACGACGTGCGGGGGGAGGCGCTCCAACGCCTCGTACACCTGCTCCGGCGGTGGCTTGTCACCCATGCGCCCAGAATGGGGCCATGTCTGGGACCTCGCAAGCCGGACTGCCTCTCCCGCATGGATGGCTTCGCTCATGTGTCGAGCATGCGCCATACCTCTGACATCCTCCGATAAGGAGGAAACCCCAGAGGTCCCCCTGGCTCAGCCCTGTCGCTTCACCGGCAGGGGCCCGAAGGACTGTGACACCGGCATCAGCGACATGACGTTGATGTTCACGTGCGCGGGCCGCGTGGCCACCCAGTGCACCGCGTCCGCGATGTCCTCGGGCGTCAGCGCCTGGGTGTTGGCGTAGACGGACGCCGCGCGCGCGTCGTCGCCCTTGAAGCGGACGTTGGAGAACTCCGTGCCGCCCACCAGCCCGGGCTCGATGTCCGTCACGCGCACGGCGGTGCCGTGCAGGTCCGCGCGGAGGTTGAGGCTGAACTGGTGCACGAAGGCCTTGGTGGCGCCGTACACGTTGCCGCCCGGGTAGGGCCACTCCGCCGCCACCGAGCCCATGTTGACGACGTGGCCCCGGTTGCGCGCCACCATGCCGGGCAGCACCGCGTGCGTGCAGTACAGGAGGCCCTTCACGTTGGTGTCCACCATCGTGTCCCAGTCCTCCACGCGGGCCGACTGCGCCAGGTCCAACCCCAGCGCCAGGCCCGCGTTGTTGACCAGCACGTCCACCTCGGCGAACTCCGACGGCAGCGAGCGGATGGCCCGCTCCACGGCCTCACGGTCCGTGATGTCGAGCGTCAAGGGGAGCACCCGCTCGCCCAGCTCCGCGCGCAGGGCCTCCAGCCGCTCGGTGCGCCGCCCGGAGGCGATGACGCGCGCGCCGTCCTGGATGAAGCGGCGGGCAATGGCCAGGCCGAATCCCGCGGTGGCCCCGGTAATCAGAACGTTCATGGCAGTCCCCTCGTGGAGCCAGCCCCGCGAGGGCCCGGCGTGTCAGTCGTCTTCGCCTTGATAGATGCAGCCACTGGTGCACGTCTCGCGGACCACCACCCGGCTGAGCAGGGGCAGGCCCGGACGCAGGCGCTTCCAGATCCACCGCGACAGGTTCTCGCTGGTGGGGTTCTCCAGGCCTTCCACCTCATTGAGGTAGTAGTGGTCCAGCTTCAGCCGCAGGGGCTCGAAGGCCTCCTTGATGTCGGAGAAGTCCATCACCCACCCGGACTGCGAGCCCACCGGGCCACGCACGTGGATTTCCACCCGGTAGCTGTGGCCGTGAAGCCGGCTGCACTTGTGCCCGGGCGGCACGTTGGGAAGCCGGTGCGCGGCTTCGAAGGTGAATTCCTTGAAGATGTCCAAGGCGTCTCCTGACAGCGGGTGGAAGGCGGCTCATATCCCGCGCGTTCCTCCTGGCGTCAAGGTACGCCCTGCCTCCCTGATACACCGGCATGTCTCGCCCCGCCGCGCGCCCACGCGCCCGGGGACGCCCGGCTCGGCCCTTCGCTCTGTGTGAAAAATCCCCGGGAATATTCCCGCGCGCGTTGCACACATCACACTCCAGCTCCCCGCGAAGGCCCACCTGTCGGTGAGGCGGAGCATCCGTCCCAACCCCGCGAAACCACGTTTCCTGTCTCCTCCCTCTACGTCCCGGCAGGCAGGGGTTGCCGCGCTCGGAGGGAATGAACAGCGCGGGGCTCGGAATTGGCGGCCGTCCTCGCGAGCGCCTCCCGCGCCGCGACCCACACCAGGAGTCCGCCAGGATGCGCAACCGCTCGCCGTGGTCCACGGCCCTCTGCTCCGCTGCCCTGCTGTCCTTGTTGGCCTGCAATGGGAAGGGGGAGCTCACCCAGGAAAGTGGCTCGCCTCCGGGCTCCAGCGAGACGCCGTCGACGGGCACCCCGTCCGTTCCTGGCACGCCTCCCACCCACGATGACGACGACACGACGAGCCCTGGAACGTCGGAGCCTCCGCCCGTCATCGTCGACATCCCGGATCCGCCGACTCAGCCCGAGCCCCAACCCCAGCCAGAACCGGAGCCTCCGCCTGAACCCGCGCCCCAGTACTCGCGCATCCTCTGGGTGGCGCCCAACGGCAGTGACAGTGCTTCCGCCACGGAGGCGGCGCCGCTGCGGACGGTGACGCGCGCGCTGGCGTTGGTGCGGCCGGGCGAGGCCATCTACCTGAAGACGGGCACCTACGCCGAGCGCCTCAAGCTGGAGGAGAAGGGGGGCTCGGCGTCCAACCTGCTCACGCTGCGGGCCGCGCCGGGCGCGACGCCGGTGCTGAAGCCGTCCGGCAGCGGCTCCGCCATGGTGGACGTGCGCGGTGCGTACTGGAGCATCGAGGGGCTCACCATAGACGCGGCGGGCACTGCCTCCTTCGCGGTGCTGTTCCGCGGCGTGGGTTCCCACCACGGCGTGCTGCGCGGCTCCACGCTGAAGAACGGCACCGCGGGCGCGGGCGTCAACGTGTGCGAGAAGGCCAGTGATGTCCTCATCGAGGGGAACACCATCTCCCACTTCAACCGCAACGGAGATGACAGCCACGGCGTCATCGTCCAGACGACGGCGCGCAACGTGGTGGTGCGTGGCAACGACATCCACCACA
Source organism: Myxococcus virescens (assembly GCF_900101905.1). Taxonomy (NCBI): domain Bacteria; kingdom Pseudomonadati; phylum Myxococcota; class Myxococcia; order Myxococcales; family Myxococcaceae; genus Myxococcus; species Myxococcus virescens. Next base: position 229,335 of record NZ_FNAJ01000002.1, read on the forward strand.
ACTCCGGGGACGCGGTGCAGTGCATCGGCCCGGAGGGCGGCGCCACCATCTCCGGCACGCCCTTCGACAACCTCCTGGTGGAGGACAACGAGCTGCACGAGAACCGGGAGAATGGCGTCGACGTGAAGACGTGCACCCGCGTCACGCTGCGCGGCAACATCATCTGGGGCCACAAGACGTCATCCACTTCGCGCGGCGAGGGCGTGGTGGTGCACCTGTCCGCGAAGGACGTCACCCTGGAGGACAACGTCTTCTACAACAACGGCCGCGCCATCAGCATCGGCGGGGTGCGCCAGGGCTCGCCGCCCACCAACATCGTCATCCGCCGCAACCTGGTGCGGGACGGCCTGGGCGGCGGTGAGGAGGGCAGCGGCATCCGCGTGGACACGACGTCGAACGTGAAGGTCCATCACAACACCGTCTGGAACATGCCCGGGCCGTGCCTCACCTTCGGCCATGGCGACACCGGGGCCAGCGCCAGCCTGGATGTGCGCAACAACGTCTTCTCCGGCTGTGGGGTGGCGGTGCGCGGCGGCCCCGGGCGCTCAGGGGCGGTGGTGGACGCCAACCTCTACTTCCGCAATTCGGGCTCGGCCCTCTTCCGGCTGAACGGCGTGGACATGGGCTTCTCGCAGTGGTGCTCGCAGAGCGGGCTGGACGGCCGCTCCCAGGAGAAGGCCCCTGGCTTCGTCAACATCGACACCGGGGACTTCCGCCTGGGGGCGGGTTCCCCCGCCCTCAACGCGGGGCTGTCGCTGGGGTTGACCTGGTGCGGACCGGGCCCGGACCAGGGCGCTTTCGAGTCGGACTGCCCCTGAGCCCTCAGGGCGTGTAGAGTGGGGGCCCCTTCTGCCCTGGACCCCACTCTCCACGTGCCGTCCTCGCTGGAATTCGTATCAGGCATCTCCCTGGTGCCCTCGGACTCACCCGCGCGGGAGCTGCTGGCCGCGGCCGCCGCGCGTGCGGGTCTACGGGTGGTGGGCGGTCTCGAAGAGGCCTCCCTGGCGCTGGTGGACCTCACCGCGCCGGGAGGGCTCGCCGCGGGGCAGGCCCTGGTGGACGCCGCCCTCGCCGCCCACCTCACGTTGGTGGTGCTGGTGGCACCGGGCGAACGCCACTTCGCCGAGGCGCAGTCCTTCAAGCCGGCGGACGTCCTCACCGTGCCGGTGGCCATGCACGAGCTGGCCTGGCGGCTCCAGTGCGCCGCCGAGCGCCACGTGGAGCGCGAGGAACAGGCGCGCAGCCAGGAGGACCTGGCGCTCCTGCTGGAGCTGACGGCGGACTACGCGGAGACGTCGGACGTGGAGGCGCTGCTGCACGGCGTCACCCGGCGGCTGGCGGAGAAGCTGGACATCGCGCGCGCCACGCTGGTGATGCTGGGGCGCAGCGCGGATGAGGGCATCATCGTCGCCGCCAGCGACGACCCCACGCTCAAGGACCTGCGCATCGACCTGTCGCGCTACCCCGAGATTCGCGAGGTGATGCGAACGGGCAAGCCGGTGGTGATGCAGGAGGCCTCCACCCACCCGCTGTTGGGGGACGTGGAGCGGCGCGCGGTGGCCGCCCGGGGCATCCACGCCATCGCCGCGCTGCCGTTGCCCATCCGCGGGCAGGTGCGCGGCGTGCTGCTGCTGCGCGCGGCGGGACGGCGGCGCACCTTCACGCCGCGGGAGATCGACTTCCTCACCACCGTGGCGCACGCCACCGCGGTGGCCCTGCGCAACGCGTCCGTGCTCCAGTCCGTGCGCGGGCAGACGGAGGCGGAGAAGACGGCCCGTCTGGCCGCGGAGGAGCAGGCGGCCTCGTTCAAGCCGTACCAGCTCTTCTTCGCGCACGTCAGTGAAGGCGTGGCCATCCTCGACGACAAGGCCTGCGTGCTGTCGCTGAATCCGTCCGGCGCGGCCATGCTGGACGTGGATGCGCCGGACGCGCGGGGCCGTCACCTGCACCATGTGACTCAGCCGGTGGATGAGAACGTGCTGATGGAACTGGTGACCACCGCCGCGCGCGGCGAGGCCCGCTCCGGCGCGGACGTGCAGGTGTGCACCCGCACGGGACGCCGCCTGACGCTGTCCATGTCCGCGGCGCCGCTGCGCGACGAGGAGGCGGCCACCATCCTCTCCTTCCGCGACGTCACGGACGCGCGAAGGCTGGAGGACGAGCTGCTCCAGACGAAGGACTTCCTGGAGCGGCTCATCGACTCGTCGGTGGACGCCATCATCGCGGCGGACCTGAAGGGGCGCATCATCCTCTTCAACAAGGGCGCGGAGGCGCTGTGCGGCTACACCGCGCAGGAGGCTCTGGGCGGCGGCCTCTCCGTGCACCAGCTCTATCCGCCGGGCGTGGCGAAGCGGGTGATGGCCATGATTCGGGCGCCCGAGCACGGCGGCAAGGGCCGGCTTTCCCTCATCCGGGAGGAACTGGTGCATCGCTCCGGTGAGAGGGTGCCGGTGAACATGACGGCCTCCATCGTCTATGAAGGGGGCCGTGAGGTGTTCAGCGTGGGCATCTTCACGGACATGCGCGCGCGCATGCAGCTGGAGCGCAAGCTGTCCGACGTGGAGACGCGGCTGGAGGAGAGCGAGAAGAGCGCGGTCATCGTCGCGCTCGCGGGCACCGCCGCGCACGAGCTGAACCAGCCGCTCACCTCGGTGATGGGCTATGCCGAGCTGCTGAAGCGGAAGCTGAAGGAAGACGACTTCGCCTGGAAGCCGGTGGACATCATCTACCGCGAGGCGGAGCGCATGGCGGAAATCGTCCGGAAGATTGGCAAGATTACCCGCTACGAAACGAAGTCCTACATGGGGGCGCAACAGATTCTCGACCTGGACAAGGCCACCTCCCATGAAGACTGAGACCCGCGCCGTGCGCATCGCCGGCGGCCCTGCCCCCGAGTCCTTCCAGGCCCTGTTCGAGGCGCTCGACGCCCCCGCGGCCATGTGTGACCCGGCCCTGCGCCTGGTCGCCGTCAACGACGCCTTCCGCCGCTTCTGCGCCGACCAGCACGTGGCCGTGGAGGAGGTGGCGCGCACCCTGGCCGGCGCCAGCGTGCCGGCGGATGGCGCCAGCTGCGACGTGGAGCTCTTGCCCGACCTGCCCGGCGTGGTGTTGACGCTGTCCCGCCGGGGCGACGTGGTGGCCGTCCGCGCGCGCAACGAGCCGGAGCTGTCTCGCAACCGGCTGGTGGTGGCGGAGCGGGCCCTTCTGGAGCAGGCGCGCACCGAAGGCGTGCTGTTGGACCTGGGCCGCAGCGTGGCCGAGGCCGGCGGCGAGGAGGAGCTGGTCGCCGCGGTGGCTCGCGGCGTGAAGGAGCTGTTCCCCGGGCGTTCGTTCTGCATCCGCATCACCGACTCGCGGACGGGCGGCCTCACGTCGCTCTACGCGGAGGGGCGGCTGAAGGAAGGCGCGCACGAGCCGCTGGTGCTGATGGAGCGCGCGGTGGAGAAGACGAGCCTGGACCGCGCGTCCCTGCCCGTGGACCGCGTGGCGGTGCTGGGCGAAGTCCCGCTGCTGTTCCAGGACAGCACCCACGGCGTGAGCGCGCCGCTGGTTGCCAGCGGGCAACTCTTCGGCGCCATCAACATGGAGTACCCGGCGGACTTCGTCTCCGACGTGCCGCATGACGAGCGCGTGCTGCTCCAGCTCGCCAACCAGGTGGCGGTGGCGGTGAAGAACGCGAAGCTCATCGATGAGCTGACGTTCGTCCGCAAGTACCTGGAGGACCTGCTGGAGAAGGCCAACGCCCTCATCCTGGTGGCGAACCGGGACAAGCAGGTCGTCGTCTTCAACCAGGCGCTGAGCGCGCTCACCGGCTTCGGCAAGGAAGAGGTGCTGGGCCGGGACTTCTTCTGGCTCATCCCGGAGAGCGAGCACCTGCGGCTCAACCAGCTCATCGCCGCGGCGATTCGCGGCGAGCCGGTGAACAGCTTCGAGACGCGGCTGCTGACGAGCAGCGGCGCGGAGGTGCGCGTCTCCTTCGCGACCTCCTCCAAGCTCTCCCAGCACGGGGAGGTGGAGGGCGTCATCGCCATCGGTCAGGACATCACGGTGGTGAAGGAGCTGGAGAAGCGCATCATCCACGCGGAGAAGCTGGCCTCCATCGGTCAGCTCGCCGCCAGCGTGGTGCACGAAATCAACAACCCGATGACGGCGGTGGCCACGTACGCGGACGCGCTGCTCCAGCGCTCGCGGATGACGCCGGGGGCCAACCCGGCGGACCAGGAGAAGCTGCGCAAAATCCTGGAGAGCAGCCACCGCATCCTCCGCTTCACGCGAGACCTGGTCAGCTACGCGCGCCCGGCGCAGGACCGGCCGGAGCGGGTGCAACTCAACGCCATCGTGGACATGGCGGTGGGCTTCTGCGAGCACGTGGTGGCCCAGGCGCGCGTCAGCATCCAGCGCGAGTACATCGACCTGCCGCCCCTGTCCGCCGTGCGCGCCAACCTGGTGCAGGTGTTCGTCAACCTCATCACCAACGCGTGCCACGCGATGCCGCCGGGAGGCTCCGTCATCCTGGCCACGGGCCGTGACGGGCAGGACGCGGTGGTGAAGGTGCGCGACACGGGCACGGGCATCGAGCCCAAGCACCTGCAGCGCATCTTCGAGCCCTTCTTCACCACCAAGCCGGAAGGGCGGGGCACCGGCTTGGGGCTCTCCATCTGCCAGGGCATCGTGGAGAACCACGGTGGCCGGCTGACGGTGGAGAGCACCATGGGCGAGGGCACCACCTTCATCGTGCGCCTGCCGCTTCAGCAGGGCTGAGCCCGCGCTCAGTCCCGCATGTAGTGGCAGGTGTAGCCGCCCGGGTTCTTCACCAGGTAGTCCTGGTGATAGTCCTCGGCGGGGGTGAAGGCGCCCGCGGGCACAATCTGCGTGACGACGGGCCGGGGCCACTTCTTGGAGGCATCCACCCGCGCCTTCACCTGCTCGGCGACGCGCTTCTGGGCGTCGGACAGGTAGAAGATGGCGGAGCGGTACTGCGTGCCCACGTCATTGCCCTGACGGTTGAGCGTCGTCGGGTCGTGCATGCGGAAGAACCCCTGCTCCAGCAGCGTCTCGTACGTCAGCCGGGTGGGGTCGAACACGACGCGCACGGCTTCGGCGTGCCCCGTCTTGCCGGAGCTCACGTCGTGATACGTGGGATTGCGGAAGGCGCTGGAGCCGCCCGTGTAGCCCACCTCCGTCTGGACGACGCCGGGAATCTTGCGCAGCAGGTCCTCCATGCCCCAGAAGCACCCACCCGCCAGCAGCGCTGTCTCCGTGAAGGGCGAGGCGTCCTGGCGCTTCGTGGCGGCGGCCGGAGCGGGGCGGCCGAAGAGTGGCAGCCAGGCCCCATAACCCTCCTTCGCCAGGTCATTCACCGCGACGAAGCGCAGGGCCGCGGAGTTGATGCAGTAGCGCGTCTTCGCGGGCGCGGGGCCGTCTCCGAAGAGGTGGCCCAGGTGTGAGCCCGCGGCCTTCGAGCGCACCTCCACACGCTCCATGCCCTGTGTGCTGTCCCGCTTCTCGACGACGCGAGCGCTGTCCACCGGGCGAGTGAAGCTGGGCCAGCCGGTGCCGGAGTCGAACTTGTCGCGCGAGGAGAAGAGGGGCTCGCCGCTCACCACGTCGACGTAGAGGCCCTCGTCGTGGTGGTTCCACAGGGGATTGCGGAAGGCGGGCTCCGTGGCGCCCTTCTGCGTCACCTCATAGGCCAGCGGGGACAAGGTGCGCCGCAAGTCGGCGTCCGAGGGCTTCTCGTAGCGGCGGGTGTCCTGGATGGTGGGGCCTGGCGCGGTGGGCGCGGCCCCGCGGGCCTCGGTGCACGCGGACAGCACGGCGAGCGCGGCAAGGGCCAGGGGCATGAGCCGACGGGCCAGGGACGAGGACGTGGAGGCGGTGGGCATGGACGCGGTCTCCGGAAGTTCCCGCGAGCGCGGGTGCTTCTGTGTGTACGCGCGAGGCCCCCAGGTGGTTTCAGAGGCGGTGACACCGGGCCTCGGCCCGCCGGGCATGCAGGCGGGCGTCCCGGCGCATCGTCACGACTCGCCGCTGGCCTTGTCCTCGTCGTCCAGCTCGCGGGTGAACTCCTCGTTCGTGAGCAGGCCCTTGCGCGCCATGATGCGCATCAGCGCCCAGAACTTCCGCTCCAGCTCCTCGACGCGGTCGGGGTCTTCTCGCGCTTGTCCGAAGAGGTAGTCCAAGTCGTCCAGCACGCCGCCCGTGTTCGCCACCGCGGCCTTGGGCTTCGCGGCGCCGCCCTGTCCGCGCTTCTGCCTGCTCTGCTCCTCGCGGGCGCGAATCAGCTCCGCCAGGGACGTGCGCTGCGTCGCCTCGCCGGGCGGCAGCTCCTCGCCGATGATGACCTCCTCGTCGTCATCCTCTTCGGACGGCGGCGCCGTGGGGCGTGTCACCGGCGGCGCGGCCTGCACCGGCTTCGCGGCGGGCCTCGCGGGCGCGGGGCGGCTGGCGGAGGGCGAGGCCACCGGCACCTTGTGGTAGTAGCGGAGGATGGCGCCGCGCACGGTGGACAGCGGCGCCACGCGCGGGCTGACCTTGAGGCCGGTGGTGAACTCAATCTCCTCCACCGCCGTCACGTTGAGCGGATCGCTCATCGCCACCACGAGCTGTTTGCGCCCGCCTGTGCTCTCCAGTGCGATGGGGAACAAGTCGTGCTGTTCGCAGAAGCGCGCGCGCAGCATGTGCACCGCCGCCCACTCCGGCGTGGTGGCCGCGAGGTCCACTCGCGGCAACCCCAGGGCCTGGCTCAGCGCGTCCGCGAGCGTGGCCTCCGTGATGGCACCCTGCGCGATGAGGGTGGCCCCCAGACGCTGTCCTGATTTCCGGTGAGCCGCGAGCCCCGCCTCGAGCTGGGCGACGCTGATCGCCCGCTGCTCCAACAGGAGCTCGCCAATGCGCTTCCTCGCCATGAATCCGGCCTTAACACGCGCGACGAAACCCAGGAAGCAAGCGCGGTGTCACATCTGGAGGCACTTGGGAATACCCCCGAAAATGCCCGCGCTGCTGCTTGGAGGACGGCCTGGCAAGAGGGGGTTCAGCGCAAAATTCCTGTGAGATTTCAGCACTTAACGGCGCTGCCCCTACCTTGACACCCCACACGCCCATTCCTAAAGTCGGCACACCGTTTTCAACATCCATTCCTGCCGCCCAACCGGGTGGACCGTCCGCTCGGGGGGACGTCAGGTCTGGAAGGTCCGCTAGAGCGGGCCAAGCTGCCTGTGGAGGCAACACTCGATGGACCTGGCGTCTGTGACGAACCTGACCGTGCTGGCGAATGTCGGCGGCCCTCAGCGGGGCTTCTTCGAAGAAATCGCCATGCGCTGGGAGGCCGGCCAGTGGGGTATGTACCCCATCGCCGCCTGCCTCATCGTGGCACTCGCCATCATGGTCGAGCGAAGCATCATCCTTTTCGGCAAGGCCTCCATCAACAAGGAGGCCTTCCTGCGTGGCCTGAAGAAGCACATCTACGCGGGTGACCTGGACAAGGCCATCAACTACGTGGCCGGCCAGAAGTCCACGCCGCTGACGAACGTCATCAAGGCCGGTCTGATGAACGTTCCGAAGGGCAACGACGAGGTCCAGGCCGCGCTCGACGAGGCCAGCCTCCGCGAGACGCCGAAGATCGAGGCCCGCACCGGTTACCTCGCCATGCTCGGCAACGCGGCGATGCTCGCCGGTCTGCTCGGAACGGTGTCCGGTCTCATCGCCTGCTTCGAGGCCGTGGCCAACGTGAACCCGGCCGACAAGGCGGCGATTCTCGCCATCGGTATCTCTGAAGCCATGAACTGCACCGGCTTCGGTCTGCTCACGGCCATCCCGGCGCTGATCTCCTTCTCCGTGCTGACGGGCCGCACGCAGAGCCTCATCAACGACATCAACGAGACCAGCGTCTCCGTCCTCAACCTCATCGTGGCCAACAAGGACAAGTTCAAGAACCTGAACGTCCCCACGGCGGCTCGCGACGAGGAGTAGGAAGTCCTTCGGGAACCCGGAGTCCGGGCGCGCTGTCCTGTCCCCACGGATGTGGGGACGCGCGGCGCGCTTCCATCAGTCTCACCGACGCTCACTGAGCGCGGCCGAAGGAGAAGAACGCCATGGCCGGCGGAATGGACACAGGTGGAGGCAAAGGCGGCAAGAAGTCGCTCGACACCTCTATCAACCTCACGGCATTCATCGACCTGATGGCGGTGACCATCAGCTTCCTCATCCTGACGGCGGTCTGGACCCAGATTGGCCGGCTCCAGGTTTCGCAGGCGGGTGGCCCCTCCACGGAGGAGGAGCAGCAGCAGGAAGAGCAGACCAAGACGGTCCAGCTCAACCTGCTCATCACGCCCACGGAGCTGCGGCTGTCCGCGGACCAGAGCGCCTTCGATCCGATTCCCCTCACCAAGGATGCGAAGGGCAAGACGGACCTGTCCAAGCTGGTGGCGCGCTTCAAGGAACTGAAGGCGCAGCTGCCGGACCAGTCCGCCATCACCCTGCAACCTGAAGACAAGGTCCGCTACGAGGACCTGGTCCGCATCATTGACGAGTGCATCGGCGCTGGGCTGCCCCAGGTGTCGGTGTCCGCGGCGATGGGCTAGCCGCCCAAGGAGCTCACGACACGTCATGGCCATTCAGGTTCCAGGCAAGCGATACGGCAAGCGGCTCCAGCACTCCAAGGTGTTCGGGCACGGCGGGACCGCGAAGAAGAGCGGTTACTCCGACCTTCTCATCACCCCGCTGGTCGACATGTTCATCATCATCGTGCTCTTCCTCATCGCGAACTTCTCCGCGACGGGTGAGGTGCTGATGATGACCAAGGACATCGAGCTTCCCGAGGCGGTCAACGTCAAGGAAGTGGAGATGCACCCGGTGGTGATGGTCTCCGGTGATCAGATCAGCGTCTCCGGCACCATCATTGGCCGCGTGGAGGACTTCACCAAGGACGAGTACCTCAACATCCCGTCGCTGGAGGAGAAGCTCCGCGACATGAAGAAGCAGTACGAGGACCTCCACTCCATGGCGCAGGACACGGCCAACACCTTCAAGGGCGACATCAACATCCAGGCCCACAAGGACGTGGAGTACTCCATCATCAAGCGGGTGATGTTCAGCTGCGCCACGGCGGGCTACAACAACATCAACTTCGCGGTGATTACGGCGGGCGATGCCGAGGCGGTGAAGGCCGCCAGCACCAAGGCCACCCCGTAGCTTCCAGGTGATTGGGCCTTGGGGCCCCGCGACGCCCTGGTCCTCGTGGCCAGGGCGTTTTCGTTTTTGAAGAAGGACGCGTCTTCATGCTGCTTCGTGCCGTCATCTTCGACCTCGATGGAACCCTGGTGGACTCGCTGGGGGACATCGCCGATGCGACGAACCACGCGCTGGCCCACCACGGTCTGCCCACCCATCCGGAGTCCGCGTACCTGCGCTTCGTGGGCAGCGGTGTCCGGGAGTTGATTCGCCGGGCGGTGCCTTCAGGGCAGGACGCGCTCATCGAGCCGGTGCTGGCCTCCTACAAGGCCTACTACGACGGCCACCTCTTCGACCGCACCGCGCACTACCCGGGCATCCCGGAGATGCTGACCGCGCTGGCCGCCCAGGGCGCGAAGCTGGCGGTGCTCAGCAACAAGTCAGACGACTTCGTGAAGCGCCTGGTCGCACGCCTGCTGCCGCAAGCCTCCTTCGCCGCCGTGTACGGTGAGCGGCCGGAGCTGCCGCGCAAGCCGGACCCGACGGCGGCGCTGGCGTTGGCCTCGGAGCTGGGCGTACCGCCCGCGGCCTGCGGCTTCGTGGGGGACACCTCCATCGACATGGACACGGCGCGCGCGGCGGGGATGTACGGCGTGGGCGTGGCCTGGGGCTTCCGCGAGGTGGACGAGCTGAAGGCCCACGGCGCGCGCGCGGTGGCCGCCACCGCGGCGGAGTTGCTGGCGGCGCTGCGGGATGCCAGGCCTTGAACAGGGAGAAGGCCCGCGTGGGCGCACTCCAGTCCCGCTTCGCTGTTGAGTAGAGGGCGGCGACCCTGAGCGGTGTGTTGCTCCGGCGACCCATGTCTCCGGGCGGCCGCCATTCGAAAAACGGCTGCGTACAGTGCGGAGCCCATGCGAGCTCCGATGTGCCGCCGCTCTTCCGCCGCGAGACGCGCCGTGGTCCTGGCCACGGCGTGGGTACTCGGTTGTGGGCGCTCGCCTTCCTTCGGGGAGCGCGAGCCCTTCATTCCCCGGGACGCCGCGGAGGTCCTGGCGCGCGTGCCGGCCGTCGGTGTGGATGCGCGCGCCCGCGAGCGTGCCGCGCTTCGCAAGGCCCTGGCCGGGCACGCCGGACAGTTGGACATGGCGCTGCGCCTGGCGCGGTTGGAAATCGAGGCGAGCCGCGTGTTGGGAGAGCCTCGCTACCTGGGGCGCGCACAGGCGGCGCTGCGTCCCTGGTGGGACCTGGCCACGCCGCCGCCGGGCGTGCGGCTGGTACGCGCCACCTTCCACCACGCGCGGCGCGACTTTCCGGCGGCCTTGGAGGACCTGGACGCGGTGGTGAAGGAGGACCCCGGCAACGTCGACGCGTGGTTGCTGCGCGCGGAGGTGTTGGGGATTCGAGGCGAGCATGCCGAGGCGGCCCGCAGCTGCGAGAGGCTCACCGCGTTGACCTCTTCGTTGACGGTCGCGGTGTGCGAGGCCCGGGTACGAAGCCTCGCGGGCCATTCGCGCAAGGCGCACGCGCTCCTGTCGGAGGCGCTGCGGCGCAGCGAGCGCAGTCAGGAGTCACGCACGCGCGCACTGGCCACGCTGGCGGAGGCCGCCGCGCTGGCGGGGGATGCCGGCCTGGCGGAGCGTTACTTCCTCCGGGCGCTCTCGCTGGATTCGAAGGACTACGCCGCACGCGCGGCCTACGCGGACCTGCTGCTGGACGCGGGCCGCGCGCGGGAGGCAGCCGTCGTGGTGATGGACCACACGCAGGACGACCGGCTGCTCCTGCGCCACGCGTTGGCGGAGAACGCGCTCGGGTCGTCTCGCGCGTCTGAAGTCACCCAAGCCTTGTCCCGCCGGTTCGAGGAGAGCCGCCTGCGGGGGGACAGTCTCCTCGCGCGCGAGGAGGCCCGCTTCGCGCTCCAGGTGGAGAAGGCGCCGGAGAAGGCGCTCCGGCTGGCGCAGGCCGTGTGGGCATCACAGCGTGAGCCATGGGACGTGCGGCTGTTGATCGAAGCCGCGCTGGCCGCAGGCAGACCGGAGGCGGCCCGGCCCGCGCTGGACTTCCTTCAAGCTTCGGGCTGCGAGGACCCGGGGCTCGTCTTCCTGGCCGAGCGCGTGCGGAGCCTGCTGCCATGAGCCGCGTTGCCCTGCTGTCGCTCCTGCTGGCCTCCCTGTCCGCCCTGGCGCAAAAGCCGAGCGACAGCTACCTGCAAATCATCGAGGCGGACGGCCAAGGCATCTCCGGCCGGTGGGACGTGTCGCTCCAGGACCTGGACGACGTCCTCGGGTTGGACGCGGGCGGAGACGGCGCCATCACCTGGGGCGAGGTGCTGGCGCGCGAGGCCGACATCCGGCGCTATGTGCTCGGCCGGCTGGTGCTCGGGGCGGAAGGTTCGCCCTGTGCGCTCGTTCCCCAGGGCGGGCTGCACATCCGGCAGCACTCGGACGGGGCCTATGCGGTGCTGGACTTCGACGCGCGCTGCACCGGCCCCGCCGCGCGGCTGGACGTGGACTACACGCTGCTGTTCGATCGCGACCCGCTTCACCGGGGCATCGTGCGCGTGGGCGCGCGCGAGCCGCTCATCTTCTCCGCGTCCCAGCACTTCGCGCGGGTGCGCCTGCGGGACGAGTCTCCCTGGCGCACCGCGGAGCGCATGACGGTGGAGGGGGCGCTGCACGTCGTGACGCGGGCCGACCACCTGCTCTTCCTCTTCGCGCTGCTGCTGCCCTCGGTCCTTCGCCGTGACGCGGACGGGCGGTGGGTGGCCGTCTCGGATTTCGGCACGGCGCTGTGGGACGTGGTGAAGGTGGTGTCCGCCTTCACCGTGGCGCACGCGCTGACGTTGGTCGCCGCCACGCTGGGCTGGGCATCCCTGCCGCCGCGCTTCGTGTCGGTCGCCATCGCGCTGGGCATCCTGGTGGCGGCGCTCGACAACGTCCGCCCCCTGGGGTGGGGGACTCGCTGGACGGTGGCCTTCGTGCTGGGACTGCTGCACGGTTTCGGCTTCGCGTCGGTGCTGGCGGGGATGGGGCTGTCCGCCGGAAGCCTCGCGCTGGCGCTGCTGGGCTTCAACCTGGGCGTGGAGCTGGGACAGGTGGCCTTCGTGGCCGCGTTGTTGCCCCTGGCCTTCGTCTTGCGACAGGCGCCGCTCTACCGCCGCGCGGTCGTCGTGGGCGGCTCGGTGGCCATCGCGCTGCTGGCGTGCGTCTGGTTGGCGGAGCGCGCCCTGGGCCTGGGCGTGTCGGTTACCTGACACGCGGGCGTGCCATGTGCTCCGCCCGCGTGTCAGCGGTGGGGCCGCATCGCCGCGTCAGACGACTGTGACTCTGTACTTGTCCTTGTCCTCCGCCCGGTTGTGGGCGGTGACAGCGGCGACGATGTGGCACACCCAGCCCAGGCACCCACCCGTGCCAATCCAGAAGCCTGGGGTGATGATGAGCCAGAACAGGCCCCGGAGCAGGTCCCCGTTGTAGATCTGCCCCACGCCAGGGATGAGAAAAGACAGCAGGGCTGCGATTGCGGGACGCGACATGGTTCGGGTGGCCTCCTTGTCTTCCCCTACGGGCGAGTTCCGAAGCCATTGCACTGCGCCTATCGGCTCCTGGACGGTTGCCTTCCAGTCAACCGGGGGGCAGGTGCAATGCCGGCGGTGCCCCGGCTAGCATGGCCTTCATGGATACCCGCCGGGTCGGCGGGCGGGTGTCGGGGGGAAGGGTCATCTTCGGGCTGCTCCAAGCCAGTGTACGTGGAGTCCAAGGCCGGCATCTGCTGGAGATGCTGGGCCTGGTCGTCGTGTACCTCCTCGCGGGGGCCCTGGGGCTGCAGGTGGCCATCGTGGGCAACATCAGCCCGGCCTGGGCTCCGGCGGGGGTGGCCCTGGCGGCGCTGCTCGTGCTGGGGGTGTCACGCTGGCCCGGCGTCTTCGTGGGCGCGTCGGTCATTTCGGTCCTGGGGGATGCGCCTGTCGTGGCCTCGCTCGGCGTGGGCGTGGGCAGCACGCTGGCGGCCGTGCTCGGCGTGGGCCTTCTGCGGTGGGTGGGTTTCGACAAGAGGCTGGAGCGGATCCGCGATGTCGTCGCGCTGTGCGCGGGAGCGGGCGCGCTGTGCCTGGGCGTGAGCGCATGGGTGGGCGTGGCGAGCCTCGTGCTGGGCGGGCGGCTTCCCTCGACGTCCCTGGCCGCGGGCCTGCGGGTGTGGTGGGTGGGGGACTTGATGGGCGTGCTCGTGGTGGCGCCGCCGTTGATGTTGTTCAAGCGGTGGTCCTGGCCGCGGCGAGGCGGCGAGGCGGTGGTGCTCGCGGGGCTCACCACGGTGCTGGGCGGCGCCATCTTCTTCGTTCCGGACCTGCCGCACAGCGCGGCGCACGCGGCCGCCTTCCTCCTCTTCCCCATGTCCGCCTGGGCCGCGCTTCGCTTCGGTCCTCGGGGCGCGGCGGCGGCCACGCTGTGCATCGCCGCCGCTTCCATCGTGGGCACCGCGCGGGGGCAGGGGCCCTTCGCCACGGATGACCTGACGCAGGACTTGTTGGTGTTGCAGCTCTTCATCGCCGCCAACGCCGTCACCGGGCTGCTGCTGGCGGCGGCGAGCACCGAGCGTCAGCGCGCCATCGGCCAGCTCCAACTGCTGGGCACCTCCGTGCGGAGCGTGCACGAAGGCGTCCTCATCGCGGAGGTCCGCGCGGGAGGCACGCTGCGCACCGTGTTCGCCAACCAGGCGCTGTGCTCGCTCCTGGGATACCGGCTGGAGGAACTGGTGGGCCAGGACCCGTGCTCGCTCTACGGCGCGGAGGAGCCGGAGTTCCGTCAGCGCACGCGGCAGTCCCTGCTCGCGGGCGAGCCGGTGTTCGCGGAGGTGAAGCTGGCGCACAAGCAGGGCGGCCTCGTGTGGAGCGAGGTGCTGCTGTCCCCGGTGCGCGCCACGGGCGAGGACATCACCCACTTCGTGGCCACCCACCGCGACATCTCCGCGACCAAGGAGCTCCAGGCCCGCCTGGTGGCGGCCGAACGTGTGGCCGCGGTGGGGACGCTCGCGGCCGGTGTGGGGCACGAAATCAACAACCCGCTGGCCTACCTGGTGCTGAACCTGGAGGCCGCCGAGCGCGGCTTGAGCCAGGGCGGCATGTCGGGCATGCGCGACGCGATGGCCAGCGTGCGGGGCGCGTTGGAAGGCGCCGAGCGCATCCGCCTCATCGTCCGGGACCTCCAGGTGTTCAGCCGCCAGGGGAACCAGGAATCGGGGCTGGTGGACCTCAACGCGCTGGTGCCGCCCGCGGTGCGCATCATCAGCCACGCGCTGCGCCACCGCGCCCGGTTGGTGGAGGAGTTCGGTCCGGTGCCGCGCGTGTCGGGGAGCGAGGCGCGCTTGGGACAGGTGCTGCTCAACCTGTTGGTGAACGCGATGCAGGCCATCCCGGAGGGCAACCCGTCCATGAACGAGGTGCGCGTGCGCACCAGCACGGATGCCTCTGGCCGGGCCCGCGTGGACGTGGTGGACAGCGGCGCGGGGATTCCCGCGCACGTGCTGCCGCGCATCTTCGAGGCCTTCTACACCACCAAGTCCAGCGGCGAGGGCACGGGGCTGGGGCTCGCCATCTGCCAGCAGATTGTCCGCGCGCACGGGGGCGAGCTGGAGGTCCGCAGCGAGCCGGGCCGGGGCTCCGTCTTCAGTGTGCTGTTGCCGCCCGCGCGCGTGCAGGCACCCACGCCGCCGCGGCCGTTGCCCCGCGTCAGTCTGCCTCAGCCCTCCGCGGCCCGGCGGGGCCGGGTGCTGGTGGTGGATGATGAGCCGCGCCTCGCGCAGTCCATGCGGCTGCTGCTGGAGCCCTTCCACGACGTCGTCACCACCACGCGGGGCAGCGAGGCGCTGGCGCTGGTGGACGCGGGCCACCGCTTCGACGTCATCCTGTGTGACTTGCAGATGCCAGAGACGGACGGCGCCGCCGTCTACCAGCACCTGTGCGCCCACGCGCCGGACCAGGCCGCGCGGGTGGTGTTCATCTCCGGCGGTGCCTATACGCCGGAGTCCCGCGCGTTCATCGACACCGTGCCCACCCGCGTCTTGGAGAAGCCCGTTCGGCCGGACCTGCTCATGGCCACGGTGGCCACGGCCCTGACGGCAGCGGATGCAATGGGGCCGGAGCCGCGCGTGGATGAGGCGTCGCCCGTGGCGGCCGTGAGCGGCGTGCGGCACTGAGGCATGCGCGCGCTCCGGGCCGCGTCGTGCTCACGTCGTGGCATCCACCCGCGATAGCGCGTCCCGGATGGCGGCGCACAGCGCGGCCCGCTCCGTGAAGAGCGCGGTGACGTGCCCGGCGTCCACCCAGCGCAGCTCGCTTCGGGGCCAGTGCGCGTGCAGCGCAAGCGTTTCATCACCGGGCACGAACCCGTCACGTCGGCAGGCCACCAGGACGGCCGCTTCGGGCTGCCGCGGAGGCGGGAAGCGCGCGAGGTTCGCCAGGTCGAAAATCCGCCCCAGCCGGCGCCGGGCCTGCTCCGCGTCGCGCCGGGGGCCATCCAGCAATGCAAAGGCAATGGACCAGGACAGCAGCCCCTGCGTGAAGACGGGGACGGGAGACGCTCCAGCCGCGAGCGCCGCCACGGCGAGCGGCTCCGGGACGACGGCCGCCGTCAGCGCCGCCATGTAGCCGCCCATGCTGTAGCCCGCCACGCCCAGGCGCGCATGGCCCTCACTCCGCAGCCACGCGAGCAGCGCGCGGGCCTCGTCGACCATGCCCAGGTTCATCAAGACGTGGTCGCTGACGGTGCGCAGCGCGCCGCCCTTCTGCCCCACGGGACGGCGCAGGCCGTAATAGGGGTTCTCCAGCAGGAACAGGTCGATGCCTTCCCGCGCGAGCGACGCGTACATGCGCTCTCGCAGGGAGAAGCCCTCCTCACGGGACGCAGCGAGCACGACGCAGGCGCCGCGTGAGGGCCCTTGCCCCGCGCTCAGCCACCGGACATGCGCCGTGCGCGCTGCCGCGTCGAGCCGGGCCAGCGGAGACGGAAAGGTGCCATCCCGGACCTGGAGACCGCGCTGGAGCCGGGGCGCGCTCCACTCGGGGGTGATGGGCGGAGGCCGCTGCTGGAACGGCGCGGCCGCCGCGACCTCTTCGAGGAACTGCTCATCACCCCAGCCCTGGGAGAAGAGCCGGGCGCGGCGGGACAGGCCCGCGAAGAGGACGTCCACCGGATGGGTTCGCAGCACCCGCGTCATCCTATGCCCCCGCCCTTGACGCCGCGACCATCTTAATCAAATGATTAAATCAATGGATTCATTCAAGGGATTCTTCCAGTCGCTGCCCCGGGTGGGAGCCTGGTTCCGCCAGGGGGACATCCAGCCCGAGGAAGTCCAGGTGTTCTGGCGGCACATGCAGCGGTGCTTCCCCACGGACGCGGTGTGCGGTCACGTGAGCCCCGCGCGGCTCTCCCCGCGCGCCGGCGTGGCCCCGGGGCATTGTCTCCACCTGCCTTTCGAGGTGGGCGTGCCCCGGGCCGGGTGGGACTTGTGGCGTCAGGTGGTCGCGTGCACGCACGCGGTCCAGCACGCGCTCCAGTTCGAAGAGGATGGCCTGGAGGTGTCCCGCGCTTCTTCCGCCGCGCGTGCCCGGAGTGAGGCGGAAGCGCTGCGGTGCGACCTGGAGTTGCACTTCTGGCGCCACGGCACCACACCGCCGCTTGGGAGTCTGGCCTGGCGGCTGCGCGCGCAGGGCTGTCACGCGGAGGACATCGCGGGGGCGGGGCATGTCCTCGCTTTGTCCGCCGCATCCATCCGGCAGGGGGCCGTGGAGAACGAGGCCTCGCACGTGGCGCTCCAGTGGTTGGAAGCGCACGTGCCCCATTTGCGGTGGGACCGGGCGTATCATTCCCGGGCGCGTTAGGAATGCGGCTGGGGGGAACCGGGCTTATCACTGCAAGGTGCCCCCCATGACCGCTCAAGAACGCATCGAGCGTGCCGCCAGCGCGCTGAAGGTCTTCCCCCTCCCGTCGGCGGTGCTGTTCCCGCACACCGTCATCCCGCTGCACATCTTCGAGCCGCGCTACCGGGCCCTCGTCCGGGACGCGCTCGCGGGCGACCGCGTCCTGGCGCTGTCCCAGCTCGAGCCCGGTTGGGAAGGCAACTATGGGGGCCGGCCGCCCATGCTGCCCATGATGTGCGCGGGCGTCATCGTCTGGGACGAACAGGTGGAGGAGGGGCGCTACAACATCCTCCTCCAGGGCGTGAGCCGCATCCGCATGACGTCCGAGCTGACGACGGAAAAGGCCTACCGGGAGGTGCTCGCGGAGGTGCTGCCGGACGTGCCCTACGAGGGCCCCGAGGAGGAGCAGCTGCGGCAGGCCGTCTTCGAGCTGGCCGGCCGCGTCCCGCCGTCCTTCGCGGAGAACCTGCTGCCGGTGGCCGCGCGGGCCCAGGGCGGCATGCTCGCGGACGTGGTGGCCTCCGCCGTCATCCCGGAGCCGGAGCGGCGGCAGGAACTGCTGGCGGAGCTGGACGTGCGCAAGCGCCTGGAAGGCGTGCTGGAGGACGTGGGGGCGCTCATCGGCAGGCTCCAGCCCCTGCGGCCCACTGGCCCCTTGAACTGAGCGGGTTGCGCTTGCCTTGTCCGGCGGGCCGCGCATTGCTGCGCGCCGGACGCGTCATCGAAAGGGACGGGAGCAACCATGCGGCTCGTGAAGCTCGGGCTTGCCAGTGTGAACACCACCGTGGGGTCCTTCACCCGGAACACGGACAAGGCGCTGGCGTTGGCGGGGAAGATGGCGGCGGAGGGCGTCACGCTGGGCGTCTTCCAGGAGCAGCTCATCGCCGGCTACCCGGCCGAGGACATGGTGCAGTGGCAGGGCTTCATGGACCGCCAGTGGCCGGAGCTGGAGCGCTTCGCGCGTGAGACGGCGCCCTTGCCCACCGTCTTCGTGGTGGGCGTGGGCGTGGCCCACCAGGGCCTGCGCCTCAACTGCGCGGCGGTGGTGGCCGGTGGCCGCATCCTGGGCCTGGTCCCCAAGGAGAAGCTGCCCACCTACAGCGTCTTCTACGAGGCGCGCACCTTCGGCCGCGGTCAGCCGGGCATGGCGGAGGTCCACCGGGGTGTGCCGCTGGGGGACTACCTGTTCCACTTCGACTTCGGCGTGGTGTCCCCGGAGGTGTGCGAGGACATCTGGAGCGCGGACGGCCCCATGCGGCGGCGCACGTACTCCGGCGCGGAGCTGGTGGTGAACCTGTCCGCGTCACCCTTCCGGCTGGGCTTCGTGGAGACGCGGCGTGAGCTCATCGCCACCCGCGCGGCGGACCACCAGTGCACCATTGCCTACTGCAACGCGGTGGGCAGCAACGACGGCCTCATCTTCGACGGCGGCGGCTTCCTCAACCAGAACGGCCGCCACGTCATGGAGACGCCGCGCTTCCAGGAAGGCTACGCGGCGGCGGTGGTGGACCTGGACCGCACCCTGCGCCTGCGCGCCGAGGCCACCACCTGGCGCGTGGACCGCGAGTCATGGCTGGCGCAAGGCGGCCAGGCGGTGCCGGTGCTGGACTGCACCCAGGTGGTGCACACGAAGCGCGACGCGCTGACGTACCCGGTGCCTCCCCACCGCAGCTTCTTCCTGCCGTCTCCGGACACGCGCCGCACCGCGCGAGATGCGCTGTGCGAGGACATCCTGGACGCGCTCTCCCTGGGCGTGGGCGACTACTTCGAGAAGACGCGCGCCTTCAAGGTGCTGGGCATCGCGCTGTCGGGTGGACGGGACTCGCTGCTGACGCTGCTCATCGCGCACCGCTACGCGAAGCGCGCGCGGCCGGAGAACCCCGGTTCGCTCATCCAGGCGTTCTACATGCCCAGCCGCTACTCCAGCGACGCCACGCGCGACGCGGCGGAGACGATTGCGCGCGAGCTGGGCGTGGCCTTCCAGGTGGTGTCCATCGACGAGGCCTTCGAGCGCGAGCGCGAAGTCGCGAAGACGATGCTGGGCGGCAAGGACGTCACGCCGATTACCGAGCAGAACATCCAGGCCCGCCTGCGCGCCCAGCGCATGTGGAACTGGAGCAACTCCTGCGGCGGACTCTTCCTGCAGACGGGCAACATGAGCGAGAAGTCCGTGGGCTACACCACCATCGGGGGAGACCTCATGGGCGCGCTGGCCGTCATCGCCAACGTCCCGAAGACGGTGGTGATGTACCTGCTCGACTACCTCCAGGACACCACGGGCTACGAGGGCATCCGCAAGGTGCTCGCCAAGCCCGCGGGGCCGGAGCTGGCGCATGACCAGGTGGGCGAAGAGGAGCTGATGCCCTTCCCCATCCTCGACGCCTGCTTCTACCTGTACGGCAGTGAGAAGCTGACGCCCGCCGAAATCCTCCAGGCGCTCACCGCCATGTTCCCGGAGGTGGCGGCATCCCGGCTGAGCGGCTACGTGGAGAAGTTCGTCCGCCTCTTCCAGCAGTCCATCTACAAGTGGGTGCAGTCACCGCTGTCGCTCCACATCGGCAACCTGGACCTGGACCGGGAGCGCGCGTTGCAACTGCCCGTCGTCACCGGCACGGAGTGGATGCGGCAGGGGTAGCACGCTGCCATCCGCTGCCCGCATCGCGCAGGTGTGGGCAGTCCTCCACGCCCGGTGGCCTGCCCCCCGGGCAATTACCCCCGGGGGTGAGTGCCGTCTCCGCGCCTTGCCGGACGTCGCGCGGGAAACAACCTTCATGTCTGCCACTCGACGATGGAGGCATGGATGAAAGCGAAGATTCTGGCGGGCGCCGTTGCGGCGCTCATGTACGGAGGCGTTGCTGTTGCCAATGACGGCGACTGCCCGCCACCGCAGGCCAGCACCAGCCAGGGCCAGCAGGACGCGATGGTGGCCCAGGCACAGCAGGAAGACCTGGGCGGTGATGACCTGCTGCAGGAGGACGACACCATCATCCTGGAGACGGAGCCCGTTCCCGACGTCTCCGGTCAGCAGTCGCAGGGCAGCATGGGCATCGGCGGCAGCGGCCAGCAGCCCTCGAACGCGCAGGGCGAGGTCTACATGAACATGCCCGTCCGCTGCGAGCCGGTGGGCCAGCAGGGCACGGGCGGCAGCGGCCAGGAGTCCATGACGCCGCCTCCCGCCGCGCCCCAGGGCACGCATGACAGCGAGCAGCTCATGGTGCCGCCGGCGCAGCCGTTGGGCACGGGCGGCAGCGGGCAGCCTTCCTCGAAGCCTGTCTACCCGGAGCCGGAGTCCGCGTACCCGCCCCCGGAGGGCGCCACGGGCGGTAGCGGCATCGCCACGACGCCGCCTCCCTCCAACTTCCAGCCGTCGGCCGAGCGCGCCGAGCCGATGAAAGCGGAGAAGCACGAGGAAAAGAACAAGATCAAAGGCCTCTCGGTGATGCTGGGCGGTGGTGTGGAGGGTTACACCGGCGCGCTGGCTCCGCAGCTCAGCCCCGGTGCCACCGCGGGCGTGCGTGCCGCCATCAAGCCGTCCAAGGTGCTGGGCCTCGAGCTGGGCTACACGGGCGCGCTGAACAACATCCGCCACGCGGAGACGGGCGCGAGCGGACCGGACCTCGTGCGTAACGGTGGTCAGGCCGTCCTGACGCTGGGCATCGCGCCCACGGCGTGGCAGCCGTACCTGCTGGGCGGCATCGGCATCAACGACTACAACTTCCGGGGTGGTGAGTCCCTGGGGTACCGCGATGACACCGTGGGCAACGTGCCCGCGGGCTTGGGGCTGCGAGGCCACGTCGGCCACTTCGTCGTGGACGCGCGCGCCAACTACAACTTCCTCTTCGACAAGGACTTCGCCCCGGGCATCGAGCGCGGCGGCGGTGACTTCGAGGGAGGCGGCAGCTACCAGGGCACGGTCAGCATCGGCGGTACCTTCTGACGCGAAGATGAAGCCCCAGGTGGTTTGAGCAGGAATCGGTGGCGCGGTGCCCGGTAGCCAACGGGCCCGCGCCGCTGTGTTTTCCAGGGGGGCATGGGCGCCGAGGTCGCGCTAAGGTGCCGTCCTTTCACGCGGTCAGAGGAGCGTTGGATGGGTTTGAATGTGGAAGACGTGAAGGTGGGCACCGGCACGGAGGCAACGGCCGGCAAGTCCGTTACCGTGCACTACGTGGGGACGCTGACCAGCGGCTCCAAGTTCGATAGCAGCCGGGACCGGGGCCAGGGCTTCACGTTCCGCCTGGGCGCCGGGCAGGTCATCGAGGGGTGGGACAAGGGCGTGGCCGGCATGAAGGTGGGCGGCGTGCGCAAGCTCACCATCCCGCCGGAGATGGGATATGGCGCGCGAGGGTTCCCGCCCGTTATTCCCCCCAACTCCACCCTGCTGTTCGAGGTGGAGCTCCTGGACGTTCGTTGAAAGCGAGGACCTGATGGCGGCGGTCGAAATCACCAAGGACAACTTCAAGGAGACGGTGTCCAAAGAGGGCATCGTCATCCTGGACTGGTGGGCGTCGTGGTGCGGCCCCTGCCGTGCCTTCGCACCCATCTTCGAGCAGACCTCGAACAAGCATCCGGACATCGTCTTCGGGAAGATTGATACGGATGCCCAGCAGGAGCTGTCCGGGGCGTTCGAGATTCGCTCCATTCCCACGCTCATGGTGTTTCGTGACGGGATTCTCCTGTTCGAGCAGCCCGGAGCGCTTCCGGCCGCCGCGCTGGAGGACCTGCTCAAGCAGGTGAAGGCCCTGGACATGGAGCAGGTCCGCAAGGAAGTCGCCGCCAAGCGCGGTGAGCCGCCGCAGGCCTGACGGCTGCTACCAGGTGCCGGGTGGGGGGCCGGTGGCATGTTCGCCGCCGGCCACCCGCTGCGTTTCAGGGCCCGTGCACCTGGGGGGCTGGAACGTGAGGGCCCCGGGGTGTGTTGTCGGAGCGTGGCTCGCACCGGTCATGCCCGGATGGGTCGGCCAGCGGAGCCGCGTATTCCCACCTCACGCCTGGATTCGATGCCGCCTTCCGTTATTCGAGACGCCCCGGGTGAGGACGCGCCGCGCGCGCGCATCCTCCTGGTGGACGACACGCCCGCCAACCTGCTGTCCCTGGAAGCCATCCTGGAGCCGCTTGGCCAGGAGCTGGTGCTGGCCCGCTCCGGCGAGGAGGCGCTGCGCGAGCTGCTGCGAGGAGAGTTCGCCTGCATCCTCATGGACGTGCAGATGCCAGGGCTGAATGGGTTGGAGACGGCGCATCTCATCCGGGCGCGCGAGCGCACGCGCTACCTGCCCATCCTCTTCATCACCGCGTTGAGCCGCGAGGCGGCCTTCGTCACCCGGGGCTATGCCCAGGGGGCGGTGGACTACCTGCTCAAGCCCGTGGACCCGGACATCCTGCGCGCCAAGGTGCAGGTCTTCGTGGCGCTGTACCTGCGCGGCGAGGAGGTGAAGCGGCAGGCGGTGGAGCTCGCGGAGCGGCGCCGGTCCGAGGAAGCGGCGCAGCGGGCCTCCGAACTGGAGCAGCAGCTCATGGGCATCGTCGGCCACGACATCCGCACGCCCCTCTCCGTCGTGCTGACGACGGCGAAGAGTCAGCTCGCCAGTGGCGCGTTGGAGCCGGCGCAGCAGAAGGCGTTCGAGCGGGTGGCGCGCAGCGGCGAGCGCATCCAGCACATCGTGGACCTGCTCACGGACTTCACCCGCTCGCGGCTGGGGGGCGGCATCCCCGTCATCCCTCGGGCGGGCGACCTCAACGAGCTGTGCCGCGAGGTGGTGGACGAGCTGCAGGTGGCCCGGCCGGGCCGCATCATCCGGTGCGACTTCTCACGCGACAGCCTGCACGGCGTCTGGGACCTGGAGCGCATGGGGCAGGTGGTGGCCAACCTGCTGGACAACGCCTTGAAGTACAGCCCGGAGCCGTCCGCCGTCCGCCTCTCCACCTGGGAGAAGCCGGACGCCGTCTTCATGGAGGTCCACAACGAAGGCGCGCCCATTCCTCGCTCGCTGCTGCCGCACCTGTTCGAGCCCTTCCAACGGGGCGAGGACTCGCGGGAGCTGGCCCGCACCAGCCTGGGCCTGGGGCTCTACATCGCCCGGGCCGTCGTGGAGGCGCACCGGGGGCGGCTGACGGTCCGCTCCTCGGAAGCCGAGGGCACCACCTTCCGGCTCTGCCTGCCCCGGCGGGCGGACGCGCGGTTGCCCGCCGGCGGTGCGAGCGACGCGGGGGCCTCCCCCGCGCCCATGACGGCGTGACGCGCCGTCACTTCACCACGGTGCAGACGCCGCCGCCGTTGAGGTGGGCCTGATCCACCACGCTCTGGGTGATGAACTCCTGGAGCGTGCGCACGTCGAACGCGCCAGGCTGGTAGATGACGGGCTGGCCCTGGGCATCGCGCAGCTCGTTGCCATCGCGGCCCCGGAGGTCGGTGAGCTCCTGCGTGGCGAGCCCCTCGGGGGTGATGACGTGGTCCTCGCCCGCGGTGGCGGCGATGGCCTCGAAGCGCAGCTGCACGCCCCGGTGCGTGCCCAGCCGGTCGTAGAACATGTGCTCGGCGTGGATGGTGACCTCGGGGCGGGCCACGGAGCCCTCGGGGACGATGATGCCCTGCGTTCCGTCCGCGCCGTTGATGCAGTTGTTCATCAACACGTTGACGGGGAAGCCCATGCGGAAGCGCAGCACGGGCTCGCTCTGCTTCGTCGCGTGGCCTTCCACGAAGTAGCTGAAGCCGCGCTCGCGCATCATCGCGAGGTCCTCCTCGGAGACCTGCCCGTCCGCCAGTTCGGTGCGCGCTTCGGGCGGGCTCACCCGGAAGCCCACGTCCCAGCGGCCCGCCGGAACGCCCGTCAATTCCACCAGGGGGATGTCGCCCTTCTGCACGTCCACCAGCACGTGGCGGCTGCTGCGGTGGGTTTCGCCAGACGCGGAGGTGAGGGTGACGTCGCCCAGCGACACCAGGTAGCGGGTGAACTGGATGGACCAGCCATCCTGGAAGAGCGTGTCCGGGAGTCCTCGCTGCGTGCCATCACCGCCACTCATCGTGACCTGGACGTCGCCCGTGGCCACGTTGCCACAGGCCGTGCCCGCCAGGGCCCACACCACCAGGGTCGCGCACCACCACTTCCGGGACTGCCGCTGCTCCGTGTTCATGCAATAAGTAGTTAATTGCAACATGGTTGCGAGTCAATCGAGGTGTGGTGTATCTGAGGTGTGGATGCAACCCGGATGCATGGATTCCGCCCCAGGGCGGGCTGCTCCGGAACCTAGAGAGGTCATCACCCGTGTGGATTCCGACTCTGGTGCTCTGCGTGCTGAGCGCCACGGGCGAGCTGCCTGTGACTCCACCCGTTCCGCTGGATGCGCCTGGGCCCGTGCTGCCCGCGGAGGTGCCTCCGCCCGAGGTGCCCGCCACCGTCCTGCTGCGGCTCACCATCGACCGTATGGGCGAGGTGTCCCAGGTGGAGGTGCGGCAGTCCGCGGGCGTGGCGTTTGATCGCGCCGCGATGAGTGCCGCGCTGCGCTGGCGGTTCCAGCCAGCGCGGCGCGGTGAAGAAGCCATCGACGTGCGGGTGGATGTGCCCGTCACCTTCGTGCCGCCGGTGCATGGCCACCACATCGAGCCCGTGGCTTCCGGACATGCCGGGGCGGATGTGTCTCCGGGCGAGGCGGTGGCGCACGGTTCGGGAGATGCGCGTGCCCCAGGTGGCGCCGCGTCGGAGACGGAAAGCCCGCCAGCCGCGCCGGCGGGGACGAGGCAGGACGCCTCTGAGACGGAGCACTCGGAGCTTCTGGGGCCCGTGGCGCCGCAGCCACCATCCTTCTCCACCACGGTCCGTGGCGCCTCCCAGGCACCGCCGCCGGTCGCCGTGGGCGACTTCCACATTCCGGTGGGACAGCTCGCGGACGTGCCGCGCCGCTCCGCGTCCGACCTGATGTTGCTGGCGCCCGGCGTCATGCTGGCCAACCACGGCGGCGAGGGCCACGCGGAGAGCATCTACATCCGAGGCTTCGACGCGGGAGAGGGCAAGGACGTGGAGTTGCGCCTCAACGGCGTCCCCCTCAACGAGGTGTCCCACGCGCACGGCCACGGCTACGCGGACACGTACTTCATCATCCCGGAGCTGGTGGAGTCCCTGCGCGTCACCGAGGGGCCCTATGACCCATCCCAAGGCGACTTCGGCGTGGCGGGCACGGTGGAGTACCAGCTCGGGCTGGCGCGGCGCGGCCTGACCGCGTCCCTCTCCACGGGCAGCTACGCCGCGCGGCGGCTGTCCCTGCTCTGGGGGCCGCCGGAGGCCAGTGAAGCCACTTTCGTGGGACTGCTGCTGCGTCAGGGCCACGGCTTCGGCCCCAACCGCTCCTATGCCAACGCGGGCGTCATGGCGCAGGTGGAGCTGCGCGTCGGCGACGAGTCACGGCTGCGCCTGTTCGGCACCAGCTATGGCTCGCGCTTCGCATCGCCGGGCGTGGTGCGGGAGACGGACGTGGTGGACTCCCGGATGCCGTGCGCTCCAGATTCGGACTCGCAGTTCTTCTGCTCCTACGGCCCCAACCAGGGCGGGGCGGGGCAGCGCCACATCCTCTCCGCTGAACTCCAGTCACGGCTGAAGCGCGGCGGGCGCTTCGTCCAGCAGGGCTACGTCATCCTGCGGCAGACGCGCATCCGCGACAACTTCACGGGCTTCCTGCTGGACACCACCCCGCCGGACGGAGAGCGCCAGCGCGGTGACAACACGGAAGGGTACTACCGCGGCTCCACCCTGGGCCTGCGGGGTCGCTACACCCCGGGACTGACGCTGTTGGGACAGCCGCAGCCGCTGGAGCTTGGCTACGTGGCCCGCTACGACGACGTGCGCACGCGCTCGCGCCGACTGAGGGACAGCGGCGGTGTGCCCTACGCCACCGTATTCGACAACCAGGTCCGCACCACGAACCTCGGGGCCTACGCCTCGTTGCGAGTCGCCCCCGTGTCGTGGCTCACCCTGCGCGGCGGCGTGCGCCTGGACACCTTCCTCTTCGGCGTGGACGACCACAACCGGCCCACCGAGGACCGCGATGGTCCCCGCCTCCCCGACGAGTCCCTGGAGGCCTACGGCTTCTTCGCCAGCCCGCGCGCCTCCGCCGAGCTTCGCCTGACGCCCCGGCTCACCTGGCTCACCAGCGCGGGCCTGGGCGCGCGCTCCAGCGACGCCGCCGCGCTGTCCGACGCGGAGCTGGCGCCCTACGCCCGCGTGGCCTCGGGCGAGACGGGACTGGGCTGGCGGCTGGACGGGCCGCTGGCGCTGGAGGCACGCGGCGCCTTCTTCGCCACGCGCGTGTCGCAGGACTTCGTGTTCGACGAGACGGTGGGCCGCAACCAGCCCGTGGGCGCATCGCAGCGGTTGGGCGCCTTCGTCAGCGCGCGCGGGACGCTGCGGGACCGGGTGGACATCCAGGCCTCGCTGGCCTGGGCGCGCGCCACGCTGCCGGTGCCTGGGGCCTCGGCGTGGAAGCTGTGGGATGGGACGGTGATGCCTTACATCCCGGAGCTGCTGGGCCGCGTGGATGCGTCGCTGCGAGGCACCACCCGCGTCGCGGGGCAGCAGGTGGACTGGAACGTGGCGCTGGGGCACAGCGCCATTGGCCCTCGGCCCCTGCCGCTGGACCGCTACAGCGCGCCCATCTTCCTGTTCGACGTGGGCACACGGGCCCGGTGGAAGGCAGTGGAGGTGGGGCTGTCGGTGGAGAACCTGCTCGACACGCGCTGGCGCGAGTCGGAGTTCAACTACGTGTCCAACTTCCGCGGTCCGGATGCGCCCGCCTCGCTGATGGCCACCCGCCACTTCACCGCGGGCGCGCCCCGCACCTTCATGGGCACGCTCACCCTGCACCTGGACCTCCAGGAGGACTCGCCATGACGTCTCCGCTGCACACCACCCGCCGCGCCTTCACGTGGATGTTGGGCACCGCGTTCGTGGGAGGCGCGTCCGCGTGTGGCCTCTCCGGCACGGGAGGCCGCGGCGTCACCTTCCGCATGGGCCTGCGCACCGCGAAGGCACCCGGGGAGGAATCGCTCGGCGAGTTCACCACCGACACGGGCTGGCGCATCCGCCTCTCGTCCGGGGTGATGGTGCTGGGGCCCATCTACATCTTCGAGAATGCCTCGCCGCTGGAGCCCACGGCCTCGGCGCCGCGCGTCCTGCGACAGCTGGGACAGTGGTTGCTGCCCACCGCGCACGCCCACGACGGGCACTTCTTCTCCGGCGGCACGGTGCTGGGCGAGTGGGACCGCGAGGTGGTGTTCGACCTGCTGGCGGAGGCGGGGGAGGTGCGGGAACTGGGGCGCTCGCCGGGCATCGCCGGGCTGGCGCGCTCCTTCTCGCTGCTGCTCCAGCCGCCGTCCCGGGCCCTGGGCGCGGAAGGGGCGGCGCTGGGAGGCCGGTCGATGATTCTGGAAGGAACCGCCTCCCGGCAGGAGACGCACGTCCCGTTCCGGGTGGCCCTGGACTTCCCGCCGCCCGTCGAGCTGCAACGGGTGGACTTCGTGCCCATCGCGGCGGAGCTCGACGAGGGCGGCCGCTTCGTCGTGGAGGTGCAGCCGCACTGCTGGTTCGAGGGCGCGCACTTCGACCGCGTGACGGTGCCCGAGGGCGGCGAGGTGGTGGACCTGACGCCCGACACGCAGGTGTACCGGGCGCTGACGCTCAACGTGCGCCGCTACACGGCCTTCGCCGGGACGTGGGAGCCCGCCTGACGCGCGTTCAGCGCGAGCCCTGCGGCACGGGCGTGGCGCCCTGGCTGGCGCCGCGCACCACCCCCAGCCAGACGAGCGACACGCCCATCCACGCCGCGCACAACGCGGTCCAGCTCTGCGGCGCGGAGGTGTGCATCAGCCACCACGTCACCGCTGCCCCCATGGCGAGCACCCGCCCCAGCTCCAGCGGAAGGCTCCAGCGCCGTGACTCCAGCATCCCGCTCCACGCGGTGGCCATGGCCCAGAAGAGCAGGCTGAGCACCAGCTTCTGCCAGCCGGACAGCGGCGAGGCGTGGTGGCTCACCAGCAGCATGAAGGGCATCGCCGCCAGCAACTGGAACACGAGGTAGCCGCGGACGCCGGGCAGCTCGGTGGACTGGAACTTCAACTCCACGCCGTCCTTTTGCCAGCCCACGGAGGGGCGCGGTGGCAGGTCCGCGGGCCGCCAGCCGGTGGGCATCACCCAGATGCGCAGCCGGTCCCAGTGGCTCTTGGTGGCCACCGCGTCGCTGACCAGCTTCCCCCATGCCTGGAAGTTGATGACGGTGGGGTCCCAGGTGTTGGGCGGGGAGGTGAGGCCGTAGGAGCACGCCTCCTTCTCCTCCTCGAAGGTGCCGAACAGCTTGTCCCAGATGATGAGGAAGCCCGCGTAGTTCTTGTCGATGTAGACGTCATTGCGCGCGTGGTGGACGCGATGGTGCGACGGCGTGTTGAGCCAGGACTCAATCCACCGGGGCATCTTCGGGATGACGCGCGTGTGGGGGATGAACTGGAGCACCAGGTGGAAGGCCACCATGGCCAGCACGGCCTCGGGCGGGAAGCCCACCAGCACCAGCGGCCAGTAGAAGAGGAACGAGAAGAGGCGCTGCGTCACGCTCGCGCGCAGGGCCACCGCGTAGTTGAGTTCCTCGGTGGAGTGGTGCGGCGAATGGGCGGCCCAGCCGATGTTGGTGCGGTGCCCGAAGCGATGGAACCAGTAGAAGAGGAAGTCCACGCCCAGAAAGAGCGCCACCAGCTCCAGCGGCGACGACGCACCCAGCTGCCAGGGCGCGAACTGCCCCAGTTGGATGAAGAGCGGGAGCACCAGCAGTGCCACCGCCACGTTGACGCACTGGTTGAGCACCGCGGTGCCCATGCTCGCGATGGAGTCCTGGAAGGCGTAGTACCCGTTGCGTCGGATGACGCAGTAGGCGAATTCCCCCAGCGCCAGGACGATGACGAAGGGCGTGGCCACGGCGTAGACGTTGATGCTCATGCCGCCGGTGTATGGCGCCCGGAGGAAGGCCGCCTTAACCTGGGTTAAGCCCAGGTGCCTTCCGCTTGAGATACCCGAAGCTCTTCGAGCACATCACCGCGCTCGCGCCGCTTCCCGCCAGCGAATGGCTGAAGGCGGAGGCGTTGGCGCGGGAGCAGGCGCTGGACAAGCGGGCGCTCTTCCTGCGGCCGGGCGACGCCGCGGACCGCTTCGGGCTGGTGCTCCAGGGCGTCTTCCGCGCGGTGCGCGTCTCCGCTCGGGGCGAGGAGTCCATCAAGGCCTTCCGCGCCGAGGGTGAGTTCATTGGCGCCTACGCGGAGATGTTGCAGGGCCAACCCTCCATGACAGCCATCGAGGCGCTGGAGCCGGGCCGCGTGCTGGCCTTCCAGGCGCATGACCTTCAATCGCTGGAGGCCGGCCATCCCTGCTGGGCCCAGCTCGCCCGGCGGGTGGCGGAGCGTCACTACATCCTGAAGGAGCGCCGCGAGCAGGAGTTCCTCGACCTGTCCGCGGAGGAGCGCCTGGAGCGCTTCTGGCAGGAGCATCCCCACCTGCACGGGCGTGTCCCTCAGCGGGACGTCGCGGCCTACCTGGGCATCACGGAGGTGGCCTTGAGCCGCATCGTGTCACGACGCCGCAAGCGGGCGGAGTGAGCGCGGCGGCGCGGTCCATGGTTTCATCGAAGGCCGACCGCCATGTCCTCCCTCCCAGCCTCGCAGGACCTCCCGCAGCGGCCGTTGACCCGTGACGACGCCCGGACGCTCACGCTGGCGGCGCTGGGTGGCGCGCTGGAGTTCTACGACTTCATCATCTTCGTCTTCTTCACCAAGGTCATCGGCGAGCGCTTCTTCCCGCCCGATACGCCGGAGTGGCTGCGACAGCTGCAGGCCTTCGGACTGTTCGCCGCGGGCTACCTGGCGCGCCCGCTGGGCGGCATCGTCATGGCCCACTTCGGAGACCGGGCAGGCCGCAAGCGCATGTTCACGTTGAGCGTGTTCATGATGTCGGTGCCCACGCTGCTGATTGGCCTGCTGCCCACCTATGAGACCGCGGGCTACGCGGCGCCCCTGGCGCTGCTCCTGCTTCGCGCGGTGCAGGGTGCGGCGGTGGGCGGTGAAGTCCCGGGGGCCTGGGTCTTCGTGTCGGAGCACGTGCCCACGCGCAGGGTGGGGCTGGCGTGCGGAACGCTCACCGCGGGCCTCACGTTCGGAATCCTGCTGGGCTCGCTGGTGGCCACTGCGGTGAATTCGCTGCTGGGCCCCGAGCAGGTGAATGCCTACGGCTGGCGAGCGCCCTTCGTCATCGGCGGCGTGTTCGGCTTCCTGGCGGTGTTCCTTCGCCGGTGGCTGGCGGAGACGCCCGTCTTCGAGGAGCTGCGGCGGCGCAAGGCGCTGGTGCGGGAGTTGCCGCTCAAGGCCGTGCTGCGAGGCCACGGTGGCACCGTGGTGATGTCCATGCTGCTCACCTGGGTGCTCACCGCCGGCATCGTGGTGGTCATCCTGATGACGCCCACGTTGATGCAGACCCTGCACGCCATCACCGCCACGCAAGCGCTGGTCGCCAGCAGCGTGGCCACGCTGAGCCTCACGTTCGGCTGCGTGGCGTATGGCCTGCTCGCGGACCGGGTGGGCGTGGGGCCGTCGCTGGGGCTGGGCTGTGCGTTGATGCTCTCGGCGACGTATGCGCTGTACCTGGGCGCGGCGTCGTCGCCGGAGGCGCTGGTGCCGCTGTCCGCGCTGGCGGGCTTCTGCGTCGGCGTGGTGGGCGTGGTCCCCACCGCCATCGTGCGCGCCTTCCCCGCGGCGGTGCGCTTCTCGGGGCTCTCCTTCTCATACAACATGGCCTACGCCATCTTCGGCGGGCTCACCCCGCTGGTCGTCACCTTGATGATGAAGGCGTCGCCCCATGCGCCCGCGCACTACGTGGCGGCGGTGAGTGTCATGGGCGTGGGGATCGCGCTGCACCTGCTGCGCGCGGGGCGGGGCTCGGCGCTGCACCCCGCCACCGAGCGCTGACTCAGTAGCGTTCGAAGACGAAGGTGAACGTCTCCCGCTCCGTCGGGCCGAAGGTGAGCCGGAGGAAGCGGTCGCCGCCGGGCGCGGTGAACTTCAGCGTGTGGGTGATGGCGGGAAGGCAGACGGGGCGGGCGGGCTCCAGCGTGGAGGCGACGGCGTCCTCCCCTTCCGTCGTGTCGTGCACCGCCACCGGGATGGGGTGGTTGAGGTACAGGATGACGGGCTCGTCCCGGCTCTCTCCCGACACGACTTCCGTGTAGCCCAGGAAGGAGGTGCCGCTGGCGGGGAGCGTCAGGCCGTAGAACTCGTGGGAGCTATCCGTCGCGGGGTAGATGGTCGGGGAGGCGCTCGCGGTGACGGGCACCGGGCTCTCCAGCAGTGCGTGGGCGCAGGCGTGTTCGGTGGTGCCGTCGCGCCGGCCGGTGGTGAAGTCCAGCCGCCCATCACCGAGTCCCGCATGCGACGTGTCCACCGCGTGGCCCTCCGTGCCGCGCAGCGCGCCGAGCTCCAGGGTGTACGCCGTCTCCTCCTCCAGCGGCGGCAGGTCGGATTCGGGCCGGGGGATGGCGACCGAGAGCGTCAGGCCATCCTCGGACCAGGTGCCCGTCAGCGTGCGAGGGGGATTGGCCGGCGTCGTCCGGTCGACGAGCGTGACTTCCGCCGCCGTGGTGTCCATGGGCGTGTCGAAGGTGAGCGTGACGAGCTTGCGCACTCCGGTGGTCGTCGCATCCGCCTTGAACATCTCCACGGGCAGGACGTTCGTCTCTCCCTCCGAGGGCGTGGAGCCGATGACCGCGGGGCCCTGGACCGAGCCCGCGTCGGGCTGTGTTCCGGCATCGGGCTGCCTGCCCGCATCAGGTTCGGTCCCCGCATCCGGACGGGTGCCCGCGTCCGGCGTCGGAGGGACGGGGTCGTCATGGTCACAGCCGGCCAGAGCCAGCAGGGCGCACGTGGCGAGCAAGGTGGTGGTGGCGACGGTTCGCATCGGAGGGCCTTGGTGAGGTGGGGCGGGGAGAAGGTCCGGAGCGCCCCCCGAGGTGAGCGGGGCGCCCCGGTGGAGGGGCTGCGGTGATGCCCAGGTCACCCCGAGGGTGACGGGCTAGCAGTTGAAGATGGCGGGGTTGGTGTCGTCGCAGTCGAAGCGTTGGGTGACGTAGCCCGCAGGCGCCTCACACGCGAAGCGGTAGAGCGGGCTGTTGGCGCCGTAGCCATCTCCGTCCGCGTCCCGGTAGTAGCGGCCGCGGTTGTCAAACAGGTACTCGGGCACGATGCCGACCGAGGTGGTGGGCGCGGTGATGTTCAGCTCGTAGGTGTGGCCGACCGTGAGGTCGAACACCCGTGCGTGGTGCAGCGTGCAGGTGCCCTCGGTGATGCCGTTGGTGCTGACCAGCGCGGTCAGCGTGACGTTGGGCGTGACGCTCTTGTCCACGGCGGTGATGGTGACGTTCTGCGTGGCGTAGAACGCGACGGACTCCACGGTGGAGCCCGCCGAGGCCCTGGCCACGGGGATGTACGTCACCTTGCCCGTGCCGCTGCCGGACAGCGTCACGGTGTAGTGCTTGTGCTGGGTGCTGATGTCGGGCGCCCCCGTGGCGCCATTCACGTTCACGTTGTCACCAGGGTTGGACGCATGGGCGCACGCGTGCGTCGTCATGGCCGTGTTGTCCACGCTGGCGCAGGTGGCCTCCAGGGGCTGCTCCTGCTCCGACGTGAAGTCCTGCCCTGTGTCGTCCATGGGGCCGCAGGCGGCCAGCACCAGGCCGAGGAATGCACTGCAAAGGGGCCGCTGGGTCAGCTTCATGATGAGGCTTCCTTTCGTGAGCCGGGCCCCGCGAGGCGCGGGCACCCGCAGTCCCCACTCATGATGTAAACGCAACTTAATTGCAATAACGCGAGAGGTCGGTTCGTCCCGGATGCGTTACTGCACGTGCTCGATGACCATGTGGAGTTCGGGCAGCGACGTGGGGCCGAGCTGGAGCGTGTACTGGACGCGGTCCGTCAGTTCGTAGCCGACCATGTGCTTCAGCTCGTCGCAGAAGCCGCCGGTGGCCTGGGCGCCGGCCTGGGGCACGGTGGTGCTGATGGCCGTCTCGGTGAGGGTGACGGGCACGTCCGGGCTGCTCAGGTAGACGACGAAGTTGCCGGTGGCGAAGGCCTTATAGCTGAACGTCCCCACGTACTGGCCGTTCTCCGGGAGGAGCTTCACCGTGTAGTAGGTGTGGAAGTCGTCCACGCGGGGATGACGGGCGGTGGTGGCGTTGACGGTGACGAAGGGACCGTTCGTCACGTGCCAGCAGGCGTGCTCGCCGTCGTCACCGAAGTCGAAGCCGTCGCCAGGGACGTGGTTCGGGTCCGGCACGCAGGCCAGGCCATCATCGGCGGCCACGTAACCCTTGTTGCAGTGGCACCAGTCGCCCGTGGGCTCCCGGTGGATGTGGCCGTCGGGCTCGCAGGGGTCGCCGGGCTCGATGAGCGCGGGGTCATCGTCACCGCCACAGGCGACGGCCGCCGCGGCACACGCGGTCAGGAAGAGGACTCGGAGGGTCGGGCGCATGAGGTGCTTCATATGTGTTTCCTGAATTCAAATGCAACTAAAGTGCAATTGCGTCCAAGTGTGTACGGGCGAAGGCCCACGGCGGGAGGAGGAAGCTCCCGCCGTGGGCCTTCAAGATGCTCCGCGGGTCAGGTCAGTGGTGGTGACCCGCCTCCTCGATGATGAGGGTGAAGGCGGCGTTGGAGGGGAGGATGGAGCGGAACTCCAGGTAGTACTCGGTGTCGGCCTCGAGGTCCGCGACGTAGGCCGTCTTCAGGCTGGAGCAGACCTCGGTGGGGACGGTGTAGCGGCACTCGCGCGCCACCTCGGTGCCGGTGGCGGCCTCGAAGATGCGCAGGCCTCGCTGACGCGACAGGATGAAGGCGAACTCACCCGACTCGTCCGGGAGGAACGAGACGCGACCGGCGTAGTTGAACGGCGAGCGCTGCGGCAGGGTGACCTGGTAGGCGGTGTGGGCCTGGCTGACATCCACCAGGACGGGCGCGCCCAGGGCGGCGGCGGTGATGGGTTCGAAGGGGCCGTATTCGGCGTGGTAGCACGCGTGCTCCACGACGTGCTCCAACTCCTCGGGCTCCTCGCAGGCGGGGAGCATGCTGAACAGGGCGTCCTCGCTGCTCTCCAGCGCGGCGGCCTCGGGCGCCACGGGGGACTCCTCCTCGACGGGGGTGCCGCAGCCGGCGATCAGGACGGCCACGCTGGTGGCGAGCAGGGACTGCTTGAAGGGGAACTCCAGCTTCATGGTGGTTGCTCCTTGGAGGGGTACTGCGGGGTGACAGGGGGGGTGTTCAGGGCGTGGCGGGACGCAGGACGAGCCACGCGGCCACGACCTCGCCCGAGGCCCGGCGCTCGGGGGGCAGCTGCATGTGCGTGGTGTCCTCGCCGAGCCGCAGGTCGGCGGTGCGGCGGAAGGACTCCTGGAATGAGTCGCTGTCCGGGAAGGTGACGCGGGCGACGCAGCCGGCCGCGAAGCATCGAGGTGGCTCGGCCTGGACGGGCAGCACGTCGGCCTCCACCTGGGCATGCCACTTCGCCAGCGCCGCCCGGGCCTGCGCCGTCCAGGGCTCGTGGCTTTCGCCGGAGGCCGTCAGCTCCGCCAGCACCGCGTCGCGGCGGGCTTCAGGCGAGGAGTACGCGCCGCGCAGGGCCGTCACCAGCCGCAGGCGCTGGGCAGGGGGCGTGCGCCGGGAGCGTGCGGAGCGCTCTGTGTCGGACGCCGAGGTGGGCCTGGTGATGAGGCGAGAGTCCGCCAGCGCGGGGGCGACAGGCGTGGAAGGCGGGGGCGTGACGGAGCGCGGCCGCGGTGTGGGGGCCTGGGCGAGCGAGGTGGAAACCTCGGGCTCCGCGGCCTGGGACGGAAGCGCCACGGGCCGGTCAAGCCAGGCCGCGACGGCGCAGGCCAACGCCAGTCCCGTGAATCCCATGCTCCAGATGAGTCGGCTCACGATGACGCGCCCTCCGTCGCGGCGGGACAGAGCGCTGCCGTCCCCGCCAGGTCCCCATTCCAGGAACGCTCGCGATAATGTGACATCGTGAGTCAGTTGCAATCAAGTTGCATTTTAGAGGTAGAGCGGTGACGTGGGGACGTGCGCGGAGGGGGGGAATCGCGCCGTGTGGTGGGTCTTTTGGGACCCTGTATTTCTTGTTTTTCAGGAAGGTTGGTTGCCGGTCACGAACCTCATCCACTAGGACCGTTGCACGTGCTTGGTCCGCGCGTGCGGCCGCCCCGCATGGCCGCCCCTCTCACGCCGAGGTCACTCCATGGGATTTCCGTCCTTCTTGTTGCGCGTGGTGGTGCTGGTTGTCCTGGCTGTTCCCACGTGGGCTCAGGCGGGCTCGTATCTGCGCGTCGTCAGTTGGAACCTGCGTCACGAGGGGTGGACCGCGGAGCAGACGTATCGCGAGGACGCGGAGCAGATCTGGCGGCAGTACGGCGCGAACAGCAATTCCAACAACGGCTGTGACCTGGTGTTCCTGCAGGAGGTGATGAATACCAGCGTGGTTCCGGCCATCGTGGCGGAGCTCAACGCGGTCTCCGGCGTGAAGTGGCGCTATGCGCAGACGCCGCTCATCGGGCGCTCATCGTACAAGGAGATCTACGCGGTGTTGTACCGGGAGGACACGGTGTCACTGCTGTCATCCAGTGTGTACGAGGACACCGGCGACACGTTCGAGCGCGAGCCGCAAATCGTCCGCGTGCGGCACACGCCCACGGGCGCGGACTACACGTTCATCAACTGGCACACCGTCTGGGGCAATCCCTCCGACCGCGACGCGGAGGTGAAGCAATTCGGCGCGGTGTTCAAGGCGGTGCAGGACGCCAGCCGCACCGACCAGGACGTCATCCTGGTGGGTGACCACAACATGGCGTGCACGACGGCGTCCTGGGCGAACCTGGTGGCGCTGTCTCCCACGGTGGCTTGCAAGCTGAACGTAGCCACCACCATCAATCTCAGTGGTGGCTACGTGAATGCCTATGACCACTTCTGGATGCAGCCCGAATACGTGACGGAGTTCTCCTCGGCGGGGCGCGACTACATCGGGAACACGCGGGACTTCGTCACCCGCCTGGCGGACCATGCGCCCATCTACCTGACGCTGTATTCCACCAGCGATACGGATTGAGAAATTGAAACGTCGCGCATGGGGTGTGGGGGGGGCCGCGCTGGTGTTGGCCGCGTTCGTGCTGTGGTGGCTGTGGCCCGCGGACGCCGCCGCGCCGGTGACGCCCGCGCGCACGCCCGTTGTCCGCACGAAAGCCCCAACCCCCGTGAGTCCGCCGCCTGAGGATCTGGAGCCCGCGCACTCAGAGGGACTGGTTCTGCGAGTGGTGCTGCAAGGGGATGTTCCCTTCCAGGGAGAGGCCCGCGTGGGCGAGGCCTCCATCTCCGACGCGGACCGGCACCTGTGGGAAGTGTCGAAGCGCGAGGGGCGCGAGGGCGCCGGGCCTGAGCGGCTGGAGGACCTGGCCAACGTGTTGGAGTGGCGGCCCGTGGAGGTGACGCCGTCCGCGACGGGGGGGACGTTGGGACCGGTGCTCGTTCCAGTGGTACCGCTCTACCGGGTGGTGGCCTGGGCAGCGGATGGAACGTTCTGGCTGGGCGATGTGGTGCTTGAGGAGGGGGTCACCACGGGCGTCGTGGAGGCCGTGCTGTCTGCCCGGGCGCCTACCGGTGTGCGGGTGCGGCTCACGGGAGTGCGACCCGAGCATGGCCCGTTCTCCCTTCGTGTGGTGCGTGGCGTATCCCGGGATGTTCGCGACGCGGAGCGCGCGAGCGAACTGTTGCCCGTGATTCGGCATGTCGCGCCGGACATCGCCTCCGCGCTCGCGGACGGTACGGCGCTGCCGCTCCCCGTGGGGAAGTCGCTGGAGTTGCTGCCATTGCCCACGGATCCCGCGGTGGGGTTGGTGCTCCGGAGCGCGGCGGGACGGGAAAGCGCGTGGGTGGAAGTGCCTCTGCGCGAGGGGCGTGTGGAGCCGGTGGTGCTGGACGTGGGTTCGCTCTTTCCTGAAGGCGTGGGTGAGGCGGTGACGCTACGGGGGAAGCTGGAGCTGGAAGGAACGTTCCGTCCACCGGAAGGCGCGAGGCTCCTGGGGCCGGGGGACGTGGAAATCCCGCTCGCGCAGGATGGGCGCTTTGTCGTTTCGGGGCTGCCGTCCTGGGAGCCGTCCCGCTTCCGCGTCGAGGTGGCATCGCCCGTTGCCAGACGTCCGGTGGCCGCGACGGAACAGGCTTTCGATTTCAGGCCCGTGCCGGGTGTGCGGGACGCCGAGGTGACGTGGCGCGTGAAGGCCTACCGGTGGCTCGTGCTGCGCATGGATGCCGCCATGCGGGCACAGATAGAGGCACGGACCCAGAAGCCCTATCCCGTGTTCGTTCTTCAGCGGTGGCGCCGCGAGAACCAGTGGGAGCTGGCCTCCGCCGGCGCATTCATCCAGGAAGAGGATGGGATGGCCGTGTCCATTCTGGAACCGGGGCGCTATCGGCTGCTGGTGTCCTTCTCTGTTCACGAGGTCTACACCAGCACCGCCGCGGACGTGGGCCAGGACATGGCGGATGGCACCGTCACCTTCCAGGTGGACGTGGAGGGGAACGATTGCGAGGTGCTCGTCACGGATGGGCGCAAGCCGGTGTTCGGCGCGCGAGTCACGGCATCCAGTGACGTGAGCTCACTGCCTCCCGCGTGGGGACTCACGGATGCGCAGGGACGTTGGCGGTTGGGGCGCGTGAGGCCGTTCGGCCTTCACCTGGAGGTGGAGGCGGAGGGATACGCGCCCTGGACAGGCGAAGTCGCCGAGGCCTGCCGGCGAGGGGGCGAGGTCCGCGTCCAGCTTTAGGGGAGACCCCGCTCGCGGCGATGGCCACGAGCAGGGCCTGGGCCGCACACGTCAGGCCGCGTTGGCGGTGATGGCCATCAGCTCCGTGCGAGTACGCCTGGGGGCCGCGGCGGGCTCCAGCTCATCGGCCACCGGGGCATCCGTCTCGCCCCCTTCGGTGGCCAGCTCCGGCGCGCGGTTCTTGCCGCCCAGGGCTTCCACCCACCCCTCCAGCAGGTCCATCAGCGCGCTGCGCTGCTCGCCTTCCAACGGCATCAGCAGCCGGGCCATGCGCTCCTGGACCACCGAGTCCGCCTGCTCCGCCAGGGCGCGGCCCTGCTCCGTGAGCCTCACCCGAACGCGGCGCCGGTCATGCCGCACGGAGCGCTCGCGTTGGACGAGCTGCGCGGCCTCCAGCCGGTCCAGCAGCCGGCTCAGCCGGGGCGGGGCAATGCCGCCCAGCCGCTCCGCGAGGACGTTGACGGGAAGGAGGCTCTCCGCCTTCAGCCACCAGACGGCCTGGACCTCCATCGGGTCCAGCTCGGTATGGGGTAGGGCACCCAGGGGGCTGCCCAACGCACCGCAGCGCGCTACGTCGATGAGCAGATTCCTCAACCGCGCCACCTGCACCCGCACTTCCGCCGAGAGCTCGGACATCCTGGTCGCCTCCGTCTCTCGGGCGTCATCGTCCCTCCGGCCGAGGAGTCCCGATGACCGCCCGTCTTCCAAGGGGGCAAAGGCCCCACCCGGGCGATCAACGGTCCGGCGCGGAAGGCATATCGGACCCACCGAAAGAAATGTGCGGGGCGCGGTCCGTCAGGCGCCGCTGGCCTTCTTGCGCTGGGCCTTCGCCTTGGCGTGGGCCTTGTCGAAGCCCTCGTAGAAGCGCACGGCCTGCTCGCCCACCATCTGGATGTGCTGGTTGTTGAAGTAGGCGGTGACGGGCGCGGCCACCAGCGGCATGGCTCGCCCCAGCGTCTGCATGCCGCCCTTCTCCAGCAGCATGGCGGCCAGTTTCCCCAACACCTTGGGACCCGCGCGAGGCAGCGGGCCCAGGCCGTTGGCGTAGCCGAACAAGTCCAGCATCTCCCCGCGCGCCCGCTCCGTCTTGAGGTTCACCTTGTAGAGGGTGGCCACGTCCGTGAGCAGGATGATTTGCAGGTACGCCATGAAGAGCAGGTCCGCCGGCAACGCCACCAGCCCGAACACCCCGCTCACCCCGCCCACCATGCTGGCGAGGTTCTTCTTTTCGTCCACGATGCGCTGGGCCAGCTCCCGCGGCGACGCCTGCGGGTAGCGCTTCTCCAGGGTCGTGATGCGCACACGCGAGCGCGCCACCTCCTGGAGGACGATGTCCGACAGCCGCGCCGAGCCGAGCTTCTTCAGCT
This sequence comes from Myxococcus virescens, assembly GCF_900101905.1. NCBI lineage: Bacteria > Pseudomonadati > Myxococcota > Myxococcia > Myxococcales > Myxococcaceae > Myxococcus > Myxococcus virescens. The sequence continues at coordinate 268,656 of NZ_FNAJ01000002.1, forward strand.
CCGCCGGAGTCATCTTCTTCATGAAGGCCAGCCGCTCGGCCACGCTGTCGTAGAGACCCATCCCTCAATAACCCCGCTCGGACAGGTAGAGGTCCACCAGCGCGCCTTCTTCGTACCAGGCGTGCCGCATCTCTACGTTGAACCAGCGCGAGTCCGGCTTCGGACCGCGCACCTCCAACTTCACCTGATTGGGTGAGGTGTCGATGATGGCCGCGCGCGCCTTGCACGCCGAGCCCGGGTCCTCGCCGTAGCCACCCTCGAGGCAGATCTCATCCCCCACCGAAAGCCGGCGGGTGTACTCGGTGGCCAGGTAGAGGGCGTCGTCACACGAACCCCGCGCGGAGGACGTGCCGAGCGCATCGCACCGGTTCTGCGGGGGCGCCTTCACGACGGGGATGACCCCGTAGAGCGGGTCGTCGTTGTTCGGATCCGGACGGAAGGCCCCCGTACCCGTACAACCTGTCAGCACCAGCGAGAGCGCGCCAGCGCTCACCCACGACCGCCTCATCGTATCGACTCCTCCGGGGCCCACGACCCCACCCTTTAAAGAGGGGAGGAGCATGGCAAAAGGCGTTCGATGGGGCAAAGCAGCCAGCGGACCGCCGCGGCGCGGGACGTCAGGCCGAGCGGCGCTGCGGGCCCGGAATCTCCTTCGTCTGCCCGGGCACCACGCGGTTGTCCTTGTCCACGAACACCACGGTGGGCTTCCAGTTCGCCACCTCGGCTTCCTCCACTTCCGCGAAGGTGGCCAGGATGACCAGGTCGCCCGGCTTGTTCAGGTGCGCCGCCGCGCCGTTGATGCAGATGACGCCGCTGCCGGCCTCACCTTCCAGCGCGTAGGTCTCCAGGCGCGTGCCCTGGGTGACGTTCCAGACCGCGACCTTTTCGTTCTCCACGATGTCGGCGGCGCGAAGCAGGTCGCGGTCGATGGTGACGGACCCTTCGTAATCCAGGTCAGCCTGGGTCACGGTCGCGCGGTGGATTTTCGACTTGAAGAGGATGCGGCGCATGTGTGTCTCGACCTTGGAAAAGCGACAAGGACGCCCCACCGTAACGTCTGAGGCGCCCAGGGACAACCCTGTGTTCAGCTCCCCTGCCCGTAGTGCAGGCAGGCGTCACTTAACGAAATTGACGAGCTGATTGAGACTCAGGGGAACGCTCTGGGATTCCGAGGTGAGCTTGCCGTCCAGGCGGACCTGCGCATTTCCGCCCGAGCGCAGGGCCAGGGCCGCGTTCGCCGCGCGAGCGAAGCTGATGGTGAGGGGCAGGGTGACCTGCTTCGTCCCGCTGCCGTCCAGCTTGCCCAGGTTGCCGGTGGACAGCGTGCCCACATCCGCGCCCGCCACCTTCAGCGCGCCAGTGATGCCGGCCACCGGCAGCGGGAAGCTGTTGCGGTTGGTAATCGACAACGGGAATTCCACGGTGGCGCCGGTCAGGGTGATGTCCTTGATGCGCGGCGCCTGGAAGGACACCTGTGGAATCTTGGGGACCTCGAAGGTTCCCTCCTTCGCCAGCGGGAAGCTCAGCACGCCCAGGGGCGTCTTGACGCCCAGCGTGCCCTGCGCCTTGAAGGCGGCCTTGTCCTGCTTGAGGAAGGTCTCCAGCACGGGGACCACGTCCGCGAACTTCACGTTGGCCGGGAAGACGAGCTCGCTCTTGCCATTGGCCTTGAGCGCCAGTCCCGAGCGCGGCTTGCCGGCCACGACCTGCTTGCCCTCCACGAAGAAGGCGTAGTCCACCTCGGCCAGGTTCAACCCGAAGCCGTTGGGGTTGTTCAGCTCGTAGACCAGGTTGATGGTGGCGTCGGACAAGGACGCATCCGCGAGCCGGGCCGTCTTGAAGGAGAGGGTGGGCTTCTTGAAAGCCCCCTTCAGCATCTTCTGCAAGGCGGCGCAGCCGCTGAGCGTGGTGAGTCCAAGGACGGCCAGGACGAGAAGGGCACGTTTCATGGTGGGCATGGGCGTATCACCGGACGCCCCTTCTCCGCGCGGGATTCAATCCAATGCCGTGGGAGGTGGTATGTGGGGAGCCTCCCGTACCCAGATGGAGGCACCTTGTCCGGGGTCCGTGCACACATCTCCTCCCATCTTCCGCCCTGGCGCGCCGTGCTGGCCCTGGGGCTCCTGGCTGCGGCATCGGTGTCCTGTTCCAGGAGCAGCCAGGACCCCGCGGAGCGGCGAACGCTGTCGTTGAAGCCCTGCCGCCTGGAGGGGCTGGCCACGCAGGCCCAGTGTGGGACCTACGAGGTCTTCGAGGACCGGGCGGCTCGCACGGGCCGCAAGATTCCCCTGCGCGTGGTGGTGGTGCCGGCGCTGGCCGCGCAGCCGCAGCCGGATCCGTTGGTGCTGCTGGCGGGAGGCCCGGGCCAGGCGGCGTCGCGTTCGACGCAGGTGTTGATGGCGGTGGAGCGCATCCGCCGCAAGCGCGACATCGTGCTGGTGGACCAGCGAGGCACGGGGGACTCGAATCCGCTGAACTGCAAGACGGACTCGCCGGAAGAGGGGCTGTCCGCGCGGCTCGAGGAAGGCAAGGCGGCGGAGGAGGTGCGCAAGTGCCGCGAGGGCTGGGACGCCGATGTGCGGCACTACACCACGCCCGTCGCCATGGATGACCTGGACGAGGTCCGCGAGGCGCTGGGCTACGAGAAGCTCAACCTCTGGGGCGTGTCCTACGGCACGCGCGCGGCGCTCGTGTACATGCGGCAGCACCCGGAGCGCGTGCGGACCGCCATCCTGGACGGCGTGGCGCCCATGGGGTTGTACCTGCCGCTGTTCGCGCCTCGCGACGCGCAGCAGGCGCTGGACCGGCTGCTGGCGAACTGCGAGGCGGACGCGGCGTGTGCCCAGGCGTATCCGAACCTGCGGCCCAGGACGGAGGCGTTGTTGACGACGCTGGAGACCACGCCCGCGCGCACCCAGGTGGCGCACCCGCGCACCGGCGTGTTGGAGGAGGTCGTCCTGTCGCGCCGCGCCTTCCTGTCTCAGCTCTTCGCGCAGCTCTACAGCCCGGAGATGTCCTCCCTGGTGCCGTTGATGCTGGACCGGGCCACGCAGGGAGACTGGTCCCCCTTCGTCGCGCTCAGCGTGGGCCTGACGGAGAACCTGGGGCGCACGGTGAGCCATGGCCTCTACTTCGCCGTCGTGTGCGCGGAGGACGCGCCCTTCTACGACGAGGCGGCGTTGGTGCGCGAGTCGCAGGGCACCTGGTTCGGCCCGACCATGGGCCGCGAAGTCCTCTCCGTCTGCGCGGACTGGCCGCGTGGGAGCCTTCCCCAGGGCTATCGCGAGCCGGTGGTGTCGTCGGTGCCCACGCTGCTCTTGTCGGGCGAGCTGGACCCGGTGACGCCGCCCGCGTGGGCCGAGGAGGCGAAGCGCACGCTCTCCAACAGCCTGCATGTGGTGGTGCCCGGCGTGGGCCACAACACGATTGGCGCGGACTGCGCGCGCACGCTGATGCTGGACCTGCTGACCCAAGGGAGCGTGGAGGGGCTGTCGTCCGCGTGCGGCACGAACCTCACCCGTCCTCCCTTCTTCACCTCCTTCGCCGGCCCGGTGCCTTGAGGACGCGCGCGCCATGATTGAAGCCAGGAACCTGCACAAGCGCTTTGGCAAGAAGGTGACGGCGGTGGAGGACGTGTCCTTCACGGCGGAGGACGGCGTCATCACCGGCCTGCTGGGCCCCAACGGCGCTGGCAAGACGACGACGATGCGCATGCTCTACACGCTGGTGCGGCCGGACCGCGGCACCGCGCTGGTGGACGGCGTGGACGTGGTGCAGCGGCCGCAGGAGGCCCGGCGGGCGCTGGGCGTGCTGCCGGACGCGCGTGGCCTCTATCCGCGCCTCACCGCCCGCGAGCACGCGCGCTACTACGGCGAGCTGCACGGCCTGTCCGGCGCCACGCTGGACAAGCGCGTGGATGAGCTGCTGGACCTGTTGGACATGCGGGACATCGCGGACCGCCGCGCGGAGGGCTTCAGCCAGGGCCAGCGCGTGAAGGTGGCCATGGCGCGGGCGCTGGTGCACGGGCCTCGCAACGTGCTCTTGGACGAGCCCACCAACGGGCTGGACGTCATGAGCACGCGCTCGGTGCGCACGCTGCTGCGGCGGCTGAAGGATGAAGGCCGGTGCGTGGTGTTCTCCAGCCACGTGATGCAGGAAGTGGCCGCGCTGTGTGACCGCATCGTGGTGGTGGCACACGGGCGGGTGGTGGCGGACGGGACACCGGATGCGCTGCGCGCGAGCACCGGCAAGGACAGCCTGGAGGAGGCCTTCGTGGCGACCATCGGCACGGACCAGGGGTTGATGCAATGAGCGGGCTGTCCTTCTCCGTCTTCCGCAAGGAGCTGAAGGACCACCTGCGCGACCGGCGCTCGGTGCTCACCTCGTTGATGTGGCCGCTGATTGGCCCCGTCGTGTTCATGGTGATGTTCAACCTGCTGGCCTCCTGGTACCGGCAGGACCGGCCGCTGGCGCTGCCGGTGGTGGGGCGGGAGCATGCCCCCAGCCTGATGGCCTTCCTGGAGCGCTACGGAGCGCAGCTGGAAGAGGCGCCGGAGGACTACGAGTCGCGCATCCGGGCGGGCTCGCTGGACGCGGTGCTGGTGGTGCCGGACGACTACGCCGAAGCGTACTCCGCAGGGCGCACCGCCGAGGTGCAGCTCGTGGTGGACAGCTCGCGCCAGTCCGCGCGCCAGTCGGTGCTGCGCGCGCGGCGGCTGCTGGAAGCGTACGCCCACATGCTGGGCAACCAGCGCCTCTACGCGCGGGGCGTCTCGCCGGACCTGGCCATTCCCGTGCGGGTGCAGGAGGCGGACCTGTCCACGCCGGAGCGCACCGCGGCGGGGCTGCTCAACATGGTGCCGCTCTTCCTGGTCATCGCCGCCTTCGCGGGCGGCATGCAGGTGGCCAGCGACGCCATGGCGGGTGAGCGCGAGCGCGGCTCGCTGGAGCCCCTGCTGCTCAACCCGGCGCCCCGGAGCGCGGTGGTGACGGGCAAGTGGCTGGCCACCGTGGTCATGGCCGTCGCGGCGGTGCTCATTACGTTGGTGGGCTACATGCTGGTGGTGCGGCGCGTGCCCTTGGAGGACCTGGGGGTGAAGGCCCGCTTCGACGCGCCCGCCGCCCTGGGCATGGCCGCCGCCGTGCTGCCGCTGGCCCTGGCCGCCTCCGCCGTGCAGGTGTGGGTGTCCACCTATGCACGCTCCTTCAAGGAGGCGCAGACGTACCTGTCCCTCCTGATGGTGGTGCCCATGCTGCCGGGCATGGTGCTGGCCCTGTCGCCGCTCCAGCCGAAGATGTGGATGTTCGCGGTGCCGGTGCTGGGCCAGGAGGTGCTCGCGGGCGAGGTGATGCGCGGTGAGCCGCTGGGCGCGCTGCCGTTCCTCATCGCGGGCGCGTCCAGCATCCTGCTCACGGTGGTGTCGCTGGCGGTCACCGCGCGTTTGTTGTCCCAGGAGCGCATCGTCTTCGGCCGGGGCTGACGAGGGTCCCCATCGCGCCGCTGTTGCGTTACGCTCCGCACAACCTCTCAGGCGCCACTGTCGGCGGGTGGCGCTTGGGCGGCGGCCTGACATGACAGCCACGCGCCTTTGCCTTCCAATGGGGCCAGATGAAGCCAGAGCAAGACGCCTTGTTCCCTCCCGCGCCAGTCTCCGTGGCCACCTCCGGGGGGGAGCCCCGATTCGGTACCTACCAGGGTGAGCTGCCCGAAGTGGACCTGCCGCGCCTGCAAGGGCAGTGGGCCCCGGGCCGCACCACGCGTCTGCTGAAGCGCAAGCGTTGGCACTACACCTTCGCGGCCACGCCCGAGGTCGCCGCGCTCTTCGCGGTGGTGGACCTGGGCTACACGTCGAGCGCCTTCGCGGTGGCCCTGGACTTGCGCGAGCGCAAGCCGCTGTGTGACGTGAGCTTCCTGGGCACGCCCGGCCCCATGGTGGTGCTGGGCGACAAGCCCGGTCAGGGCCTCAAGGCCTCCTTTCGCACGCTGGGCGGACGGCTGTCGGTGCAGCGCGGCGAGGACGACGAGCGCTACCGGGTGGCGGTGGACGTCAGCCGGCTGCGCACCGGAAGCCTCCAGTCCTTCCAGTGGGAGGGCGACATGATGGTGGCCGGCGGCCCGCCCGCGCTCACCGTGGTGGCGCCCGTGGAGGGTGACGGGCTGGTCAACGTCACCATGAAGAGCAATGGCCTGCTCACCTTCGGCAGCCTGGAGGCGGGCGGGAAGCGCTTCCGGTTGGACGGAGGCGTGGGCGGCATGGACTACACGCAGGGCTACCTGGCGCGGCACACCGCGTGGCGCTGGGCCTTCGCGTCGGGGCGGCTGGCGGACGGCACGCCGGTGGGCATCAACCTTGTGGAGGGCTTCAACGAGGGCAATGCGGACGCCAACGAGAACGCGCTGTGGCTGGGGGACAAGCTGTACCCGCTGGCGCGCGCCCGCTTCGAATACGACGCGAAGGACCTGATGGCGCCGTGGCGGCTGGCGACGGTGGATGGCGCGGTGGACCTGCGCTTCCAGCCCCTTCATGTGCACCGCGAGGACCGGAACCTGCGCCTCGTCGTGAGCCACTTCGCGCAGCCGGTGGGCTTCTTCAACGGCACGGTGCGCGTGGGGAGCCGCACGCTGGAGTTGTCCAACGTCCCCGGCGTCACCGAGGACCAGGACATGCTCTGGTGAGGTGACCGCCCCGCCGCCTGAAGCGTCAAGGCGTTTGCTTCAGGGCGGTGGGACGGTGTGGACGAGTTCGGACGTGAGGCGGCCCTCCGGGAGGGTGCGTTCGGTCCACTCGAATGCGCCGCTCGCGTTGGCCCGTGCCTCCTCGCTGGTTGCACCCATGGTGACGGCCAGGGCTCGTGGCCCGGCGGAGAGCGTCCTGCGCAGCACGACCTCCGTGGGCCCGGAGAGCAGCTCCGCCGGACGGTAGACGTCGAACAGCACTTCGGACGCGTCGCCCGTGAGCAGCCCTTCGCGCACGCCCATGCGGACCATCGCCTCGGTGGCGAGTCCTCGCTTCGAGGTGAATGTCCCCTTCAGCGGCCGGGTGCCCTGCCGCCCCTCATAGCGGTACACCCTGCTGGGCGTCTCGCGCGGAGGGGGCTTGGGTGGCCGCTCGCGCCGGAGCGTCACCTGGAGCGTGAGGTTGCCGTTTTCGGCATGGGCGTGGCGCTGCTCCATCAGCTGGCCCGCGTCATCCGTGATGGTGGTGACGGTGCGGTCCTCCGCGCGTGAGCCATTCGGGGCCCCTGGCAGCAGCAGGCTCGTGGAGGCCTCCGTGCGCTGCGCACCCGCTCCCAAGCTCCGCCCGGTGCGCCAGTCGAAGCCCGCGAGCCGGCCATCCAGCTTCAGCACCCGGAGTTCCGCCATGGGCGCGGGCGCCCGCGGTGGACCCGGCACCTGGAGCGTGGAGGCCAGGCCCGTCGTGATGCGCTGGAAGGTGCGCGCGTAGCCGGGCTCGTCATGCGCGCAGAGCAGGGGCAGCGCGGGGCTCGCGCTCACCATCAGCTTCAGCCTGCCCGCGCTCACACTGTCGCCAGGCGAGGCCACTTCATAGTCCACGTCCACGAACATGACTGGCGCATCCGCGACCACCGAGACGTCCGTGGGCGTCAGGCTCCGCACGGTGACGCCCTGGTGGCCCTGCACCGCCTTCGCCACCGCGAGCACCGCGCCCGCCGCGTCGATGGGCCGCTCGTACACGAAGCAGCCCAGCGTGGCCTCGGTGCCCAGGGGAATCTCCAGGCGTGTGGAGCCTTCGTGCCGCGTCAGCTTGGGCGCCGCCACGGCTTCGACCTCGGCGGTGAAGATGCCCTCCGTGGAGTTCACGCGTTGCTTCGGCAGGGGCTCCAGCTCACGTGAGAAGGGGCCGGACGGCGGCCTCGGTGGGGGCTCCGGCGCGGCGGGCGTCTGCGGCGCGGGTGGCGCTGGCCTCACCGTCGTCACGGCGGGGCCGGCGCATGCCAGGGCGAGACACATCAGGGGGGCGAATCTCCGCATCATGCCTCACGTGCCCAGGAGCGCCGGCGGCCGTCAGCCCTCCAGGGGGGAACTGGTGATTCTGACTGCGCGGTCCTCTTGGAAGTTGCGGCGCACGAAGCTCTTCAGCACGGCGGGCGTGGGGACGCGAGCGGGCTGAAGGACTCCCAGGTTCACGAGCTCTCCCTGACGAGGCTCCGACGCGAGCGCCGCCACGGTATCCGCCAGCTCCGGCCCCTCGGCAAGCAGCAACTCCGACAGGCGCTGGCTCCGTTGCTCGAGCAGCTTCCGTTCGGGCGCGCTCGGGGGACGGAGCGCCAGCGTGTCGAACGTCTCCTGCATGAGGTAGGGCAACCGGGCACCGTCGATGGAGCGCGTGTAGGCGAACGCGAGCAGCAGGTCGTTGCCTCGCAGGTTGATGCAGAGCACCCGCATGCTGGAGACGATGGGCTCCTTCAGGTGGACCTCGCGCAGCAACCGGAGCTGAATCAGGTCCGCCACCACACGACACGTGCCTCGGTCCTCGCGGGAAATCGGGTACCCCTGCGCGATGAAGGTGCTCGGTGCGCGGGTGTGCTGCTCGACGGGGTAGATGGCCGTCTCGGTCACGGAGGACACGGCTTCCTCGGGCAGCGCGGGAGGGAGGCGATAGGCCGTGTCCACCAGCCGGCGCGCCTCCTCGACGGTCGTTGCGCCCGTGAAGACGAGCGAGATGTTCGAGGTGACGTAATGCCGGGTGTAGAACGCCAGGAGGTCGTCACGGGTGATGCGCGCGCGCGACTCGATGGTTCCAATGAGGGCGTTCTCCATCGACACGCTCTGGAACATCGCCTCCTCCACCTGTGTGGACAGGCTCTCCCGGGAGAAGTGGTAGATGCTCTCCGTCTTGATGATGCCCAGCTCGCGCTCCAGGCGCTTGCCCCCGGGAATCTCGGGACTGGTCACCATGCGCAGCACGTCGCGCGCGAGCGCAGGGAATTCCTTGGCGGGCACGTCGAGCGCGTAGACGGTGGACTGCGCCGAGGTGAACGCGTTGAGTGTGCCGCCCGTCGCCTCGACCCGGTTCCGCAGTTCGGTGCCCGACAGGTCGTGGCTGCCATGGAACACCAGATGTTCCAGCAGGTGCGCGAGCCCCTCCTTCCCGACGGGGTCACGCGATGCGCCCGTGCGCACCACGAGGCGCAGGGACGCGGTGGCCACCCCTGTCTGGGGCACCACCACGAACTCCGTGCCGTCGGGCAGCCACTCGGCGGTGAGGGCCGGGGCATCGGCCACGGGTGGGGTCCGGCCCTCGGCGGAAGGTGCCGCGCAGAGCAGCGCGAGCAAGCAGGCCCAATGACGAGCGCGGGGCATGTTCATCGCCGTCCCCCTCCACGGATGCGTGATTTCGAAGCGGGCCGCGGCGTCTGATACGGCGTGAAGAGCAGATGAACGAGCCGACTCTCGCTCAGCCAGGGTTGGACGCGCCGGGAGAACTCCTCGGCCGAGAGCGCGGCGAGCGAGGTCTCCACTTCCGGGGAGTACCATGCCGGTGTCTGGATGCTGCTGGCGAGCTGGAGGGCCACCGCCCGCGGGTTCGGGTCTTCGAGCCGGAGGCGGGCCAGCGCCGCGCCATGGCTGGTCGCGTACTCCTCGGGTGTCACCCGGCCTTCGCGCACCGCGGCCACTTCCTGCAGAAGGAACGGCCCCAGGTCCAGGGCCGAAGGGTCATTCGCGGGGAGTGTCAGCACCAGCGCATCCATCCAGGGAGTCAGCATGGGCGCCGCCTCCTGGGCGTAGCCGACGCCCATGGTCCGGAACCTGCGCTCCATGCGGCGTTGGAGCAGCGGCCCCACCACCCGCAGGACGGCGGCCTCTTCGGGTTGGGTGATGTGGACCGGGTAGGCGAGGACGTTCACGTCGCTCATCGCAGGGAGCCGCGCCTTGCTGGGCAGCTTCGGTGTGAGTCGGGCCACCGGAGCGGCTATGCCGCCGCGATAACTCGCCACGGCCCGGCGGAGCGCGGGGGCGTCGAAGGCCCCCGCCGCGATGACGGTCGCGTTCCGGGGAGTGAAGGCGCTCGACATGTGGATGGCCACATGTCGTTCCGTGAGGCTCTGCACGCTGGAGGGAAACGGGGGAGGCGGCGCCGCATAGCGCGTGTCACTGGAGAGGGCTGAAGCGAGTCGTGCCTCCAGGAAGTCGTGCATGTCCGTCAGGCCGGGGTCCTGCGCGGTCCGCTCGATGGCCTGCTCCAACTTCGAGGCGTCCAGCCTGGCGTCCAGCAACATGCCCAGCAGCCGCTGGGCGAGCCGGTCGAAGTCGCGGTGATGGACTTCGAGGATGAAGGCGCTCTGCCGCAGTCCGGTGACGAGCTCGAGCGAGGCGCCCGCCCCGAACAAGTCCCGCACCAGGTCGTCGTAGCGGCCACGCCGGTTCGCCTCCAGCATGGCGTGCTGGGTGAGGCGGGTGAGCCCGTGGCTTCCCGCTTCGTCGAACCGGCCGCTCTGGAAGGCCACGACCAGCGTGGCCGTCCGGGCGCCTTCGCGGGGCGCCAGGATGAGCTGGGCGTGTTCGGGGGACTCGCGTGAGCGCAGGACCTCGAAGGGGGCGGCTGTGGCGAGCCCCGCGGACAACAGCATGCAGAGGGCCGCAGTGAGTGAAGCGCGTTTCATGGTGTGCCTCGAACCGCCTGTGCGCCGTCCGGGGAGGGGCTTCGCGTCACCCGGGGGCCCGCGGCGGTCTCCTCGACCGTCAGGCCGTTGAGGCTCGCACGGTGCACCGTGAGCGCGTAACGCGCGGCCCATTCGGGGTCCTGCCTGCGAGGCCAGAGGTGTCTGAGCCGCTGCGCCCACCATTCGAGGTCATGCCCACTGAAGAGGGCGTCCTGGGGCGCGGGGAGGGCGGGGGCTTCGGCAACCTCGCTTCCACTCGCCGCGGCGGCGGGCGCGTCCTGCGTCTTCGCGCCGTTCACCCACACGAGGGTACGCTGACCTTCGTGCCAGGTCGTGGCGTCCACCCGTTGCCCGGTGGCGTCGTAGGTCGTCCAGTCTCCGCTCCGCCTCCCTTGCTCGTAGTGGCCTTCCACCCGCTTGCGTCCGGTGGGGAAGAAGAGGGCGTAGGGGCCGTGAAGGCGCCCGTGCTCATAGTTCTGGAGCTCCAGGAGGACACCGTCTTCCGCCAGCGTCTGCGTCGCGCCGTGGAGCTTGCCCCCGGCGAATGCCTGCCTCATCACCAGGGCGCCCGATTCGGCGTAATGGAGCCATTCGCCAGCGGGCTGGTCGCCCCGGTATTGACCTTCCACCTGCAGTCGCCCGGTGGCATCCCAGCGGCGATAGGGGCCCTTTCGCTCGCCCTGCGTCCAGGTGGTCTCCTCGCGCAACCGGCCTCGTTCGTCCCGGAGCCATGAAGTGCCCTCGTTCTTGTCCTCGGTATACGCGCACCTGTCGAGCACCCAGCCATCAGGTCGCACCACGCGGTGCGCCTGCGTGGTGGGTGTGCAGGGGGAGCTCTGCGAGACGTACATGGATTGCGCGCCGACGAGGATGACGCCCACCATCGCCAGTCCACCGACACGCGGTGAGAGCAGCGAGGGGGGGCGGGTCGCGGCGGGGGGGACTCCAGGGCGGGCCCTGGGGCGGCCGTGCTGGCCCTGGGTGAGCCGGTGGAGCACGCCCGCGCGCATCCACACGACGCCGCAGCTCGCGCAAGCGGAGACGGCCGCGCCCCGGAACAACATCGTGGCCGCGCTTTCTCCACAGGAGGCGCACTTCACGTGCCGCCCCGTCGTCTCCATCGCCGCGGATTCTCCCGGCGGGGGCTGGAGGAGTCGCCTCTCCGTGGGAGAGAGCAGATCGCCTTCGCAGCGACCGCAGTGATGGCCGGGCTGGCCCGCGTCCTGTCGCAGCGGCGCGGGCGCGGGGCACTCTGGACAGTCGAGTCCCGTGTCGGGAGCCGGGGGCGCCTGCTGGAGTGGTGCGGACGTGTCGTGGCCCTGCGCCACCTCCGGGGGATGGGCCGTGCGGGCAAGCAGCGCCCGGGCGACGGTGCGCAGCGTCAGCCACTGCGCCAGCAGCAGCGCGCCATCCGCGCAGAGCACCACGAGTCCCCAGGCGGGTGTGTCCCTCCGGGCTTCCACCACGAGCGCGAAGGCCACCAGGACGTGGAGCCCGACGATGGCGCGAGCGCCCGCCTTGAAGCCGGCCGCCAGCGGGCCCAGGACGGCCGCCATCAGGGCCATGAGCCGCGGCAAGCCCACGACGGCGTATCCCGGCACGAGCGCCACGGCGAGGGCCTGCATCCGGGTGAACACGCGTTGGCCACTGGCCCTCCGCAACACCTCCAGCCAGAGCACGAGCACGGCGGCCCACAAGAGCCAGGGAATCAAGGCCGTGAATGGCGAAACCCGGCGCGGGTCCAGGGGGGTGTCCCAGAGCGTGGGCCACAGCACCCAGGCCTGGAGGACGCGAGGAACCTGCAAAGGAAACACGATTTGCAGCAACCGCGCGCCGACGAATGCCGCCTCGACCCCGAGCAGCAACTTCAGCAGCATGGCTGTCTGCTTGAACCGAGGGGTTGAGGGACTGGAAGGTGTGTCTTGAATTGCTTGAATTGGGTCGGGCCCTGACAACATTTCCCCCTCGGGTGGAGCACGCGGACTGTAACCGAAAAGCTTGTCAGGACATGAATCACCTTCAGTCAGGGGGTGTCTCGTTGTCCTCCAGGTCGTGACATTGACTCGGCAACGCGGGCTACGTATAGGGCTGCGCTCGTGCACGGCCTGGGGTGGCTGGGGTCAATGCGACCCGACTTCAGGGACGAGGGGGAGTTCAGGTATGCCATTGCAACTCAAGCCCGGTGCTCGGTTGCTCGCACTGAGTGCGCTGCTCCTGGTGAGCCCGGCAGTCAATGCTCAGTCCTATTCGAACGCCCGACCTCGCGCGGTCGTCCCGTACAAGCAATTGCCCAATCGGGGCGTGCAGGTGGGGGACTCCTCGGGTGCTTCACGCTCGGCGCTCCCGGCGCGGGGGGCGTTCTGCAAGTCGGTGAAGGGCTTGTTGGGCGCTGCTTCGAACGGCTTTGTTTCCCTGCGAGGGGCCGCGGAGCGGAACTCGACGGACGAAGTCTCCATCTGGAAGTCGAAGCAGGGGCCCCAGGACTTCCGCTGCTTCGTCTACCGAACCCGGACGTTGGGTGACTACGTCTACTGCGTCCAGTCCAACCTGGAGTGTGGAACGCAGCAGGACAGCTTCCACGTCTACTCCGCCTATCTCATGGATTCGTGCAAGCCGACCTGGAGCTGGAACGACTCGCGGGTTCATTCCTACGACCCGCGCCGCATGGTGACGGGGACCAGCGAAGAGGGCATCCGAATCGTCCTGGAGATGTCTCGCTCCAAGGTTTCGTACTCCACGTGCGACCTGACGCTCTCCATCGAACTGCTCTGAGTCACCGGAGGAAGGGCGAGGCCCCCTTCCTCCGGGCGCTTCCGTCAGGTGGCCCGGGCGCGGCGTGACGCGACGATGTCGCGGAAGGAGCGGCTGCGCAGTTCCTCCAGCGTGAGGCCCGCGGCCAGCACCTCGTCCTGGGTGAGCGCGCCGCAGCTCAGGCCCCGCAGGAAGAAGTTGAGCAGGCCCTGCCCGGTGGCCGCGTCGTCGAAGACGTCTCCCACCAGCGTGGCCTGCGCGGCCTTCTCCATGAAGGCCCTGAGCCTGCGCGAGGCCGCGTCCAGCCCCTCCAGGAAGAACGCATACACCGCCGCGTAGCGGACGGGGAGCTGGCCCGGGTGCAAGTCCCACCCCTGGTACCAGCCCCGCTCCAACGAGTGCCGGATGTGCCGGTACGACAACTGCCAGACCCGGTGAACCGCCTCCATGTTCTCCCGGCGCTCGGTGGGCAGCAGCGGCTCGTCCTGCTTCACCCGGTGCGGTGGCACCGGCATGACGTTGGTGGCGCCATCCGCCAGCCGGATGCCCGTGCCCGCCAGCGACACCTGCACCAAATCCCGCAGGAAGTCGCAGGCCGGGTGCCGCATCGTTTGCGCATGCGCGCTGACGCCCAGCGCGGCGGTGTAGTCGTACACGCCCAGGTGGACGCTGGTGCAGCGGCCCGCGCTCGCGGCCACCAGCGTGGGCAGGTGCAGCCGGCCCTGCGGGTCGAAGAGCGCCTGGGGTGTCTCCACCATCAGCTCGATGCCCACCGTGCCCACCGGCAGCCCGTGCCGCGTCTCCAGCACCTCCAGGGCGCGAGCGAGCGCCGCCACCTGCTCCGGCAGCGACACCTTGGGCAGCGTGACGACGAAGCCGGGTGGCAGCTTCCCACCCGAGCGCTCCAGCAGCGTGGTGAGGAACAAATCCAACGTGCGCGTGGCGCGGTCGAACAGCTCCTCGGTGAAGGACTTCACCCGGATGCCGATGAAGGGCGGCAGCAGCTCCTGGGCCAGCCCGCGCGCCATCTCCTCCGCGGCGGACACGGCGTGCCCGTCCTCCTCCGCGTCGGAGCGGTGCCCGTAGCCATCCTCGAAGTCGATGCGCAGGTCCTCCACCGGCTCGTGCTCCAGCTTGGCCACCACGCGCGCGTAGACGCGCTGGGCGAAGCGGCCGCGCTGGGGCAGTCCCAGCCCGTGGGCCAGCACGGGCGCATCCGGTGCGTACGACTTGAGCGTGTTCAGCGCGATGCCGCCCAGCTTCCGGGCCGTCTCCGCCCGGAAGAGGTGCGCGCCGCCGTACACCACGTGCACCGGCTGCCGTTGGGTCGAGTCCCCGGGGTAGGCGCGCTCGAACCCCGCGTTGGCCTGCCGCAGGGCCTCCCGCACACCCGAGAGGCTCGCTTCTGTCAGCGTCGTCTTCACGGCTGGCGCTTCAACCACGCGGAGACCTCGGGCACGCAGCGCTCACGCAGCGCCACATCCTGGGACAGCCGCTCCAGCGTCTGCGCCGTGGCCTGCTGCGCCTCGGGGATGGGCTGGGCCTTGAGCAGGGCCTGCATCTGCTCCAGGTGCTCGCGCGTGCGCAGCATGCCCATGGCCTCCACGATGCGGCGCAGCAGCATGGGGGCGCCGCCGGTGCGGGCCACCACGTCCTTCCATTGCGTGCGCATCTGCGCCCACCACGCGTCACGGCCGGCGCGGTTGCCCAGCAGCCCCGCCACGAAGCTGGCCACGTCCTGCGTCTTCACCGTGTCCGTGTAGAGCAGCCCGCGCGCGCGCTCGGTGAGTTCCGGGGCCTCGAAGGCGGTGAGCGCCATGAGGTAGCGGCGCTGCGTGGCTGGGTCGGGCTCGGACGGAATCTTCTGGAGGAAGGTGTCGAAGAGCGCCGCGTCGCCCGCGCGCGCCACCATGCCCACCGCGGCGTCCAGCAGGTTGGGCTCCAGCGCGTCCCGCTGTCCCTGGAGCATGCGCTCCACGCGGGGCCGGGCCTCGGCGAGCGCGTCCTGGCTGCGCGCCAGGCCACCCACCGCGCGCACCAGCGACGCGCGCCGCAGCTTCACCCGGTCCGCCTCGTTCGGCGCGGACTGCCAGCCCAGCTTCTTCAGCCCCGGCGCCAGCAGCTTCTCCACCCACGCGCGGAAGCGGACCTGGTCCTCGCCGTCCGTCAGCCGGCCTTCGATGTAGGCCAGCCGGCCCACCAGCTCGTCCAGGACGGAGTCGTCCTCCTCGTCACCGAAGCGGCCCGTCAGGTCCAGCAGGTCCGCCACCGACGCCTGTCCCGCGCGCACCAGCGCCCACTGGTCCGCCAGCAGGGCGGTGCGCTCGGCGGGGGCCAGCGACTTCAGGTTCGTCGCCAGCTTCTCCAGGCCCGGCTTGTCGTAGGCGACCCGGTAGAAGCCGGTGGAGCCCGCGTTGGCCGTCAGCCACTTCACCGCGCCTTCGCCCTCCAGCTTCACCGTGGCCTGGGCGTCCCGCAGCAGCACGCGCTGCTCGCGCACGCCGGTGCTGTCCTCGTAGCGCAGCACCACCGGCACCGGCCACACCTCAGCGCTCTGCACACCGGGCTCGGTGTAGAAGCGCCGCTGCGACAGCGACAGCCCGCGCCCGTCCAGCGCCGCCGTCACCAACGGGAAGCCGCTCTGGCCCACCCACGCGGTGGCCAGCTCCTCCACCGGCTGCTTCGCGGCGTCGCCCAGCGCGTTCCACAAGTCTTCCTTCACCGCGTTGGCGCGCGCGTGCTTGCGCATGTACTGGCGGATGCCCTCGCGGAAGGGGCTTTCCCCGAGGAAGCCCTCAATCATCCGCAGCACCGCGCCGCCCTTCTCGTACGTAATCGCGTCGAAGCTCTCACCGGCCTCGCCCGCGTTGCGCACCTCGCCGTGGATGGGGTGCGTGGACTTGAGCGCGTCCAGGTGCAGCGCGCTGGCGCGGTGCGCGTCGAAGTCCAGCCACATGCGCCACTCGGGGCGCCACTGGTCGACAATCTTGAAGGCCATCCACGTGGCGAACGCCTCGTTGAGCCACAGGTCATCCCACCACACCATGGTGACCCAGTTGCCGAACCACTGGTGCGCCAGTTCGTGCGTCACCACCTCCGCCACGCGCTTCTTCACCGACAGCGGCGCGGTGGCCGGGTCCAGCAGCAGCGCCACCTCGCGGTAGGTAATCAGGCCGGCGTTCTCCATGGCGCCGGCCTCGAAGTCGGGGATGCCCACCTGGTCCAGCTTGGTGAAGGCATACGGCAGCCCGAAGTAGTCCTGGAGCCTGGGCAGCACCGCCAGCGCCACGTCCTGGCCGAAGCGCGTCAGGTGCGCCTTCTCCGGCAGCGCCCAGGTCCGCACCGGCACGCCCTGCACGTCCTGCGCGTCCGTGCCCACCAGCGGGCCCACCACCAGGGCGATGAGGTAGCTGCTGAGCACCTCCGTCTCCTGGAACGTCACCGCGCGCAGGTTGCCCTCCTGCGTGTCCTTCACCACCGGGCCGTTGCCCAGCACGGTGAGCCCCGCCGGGACTCGGACGGTGAGGGCCCAGCGCGCCTTGAAGGCGGGCTCGTCGAAGCAGGGGAAGAGTCGGCGCGCGTCGGCGGCCTCGAACTGGGTGGCCGCCACCTTGCCCGCCTGGTACAGGCCGCGCAGCCCTTCCGTGAAGCGCCCCGTCCACGCGACGTCCAGCGACGCGGCGCCCGTGGGCAGCGCTTCATCGAAGCGGAGCACCACCGTCTCGCTCGCCTGCGCGGGCTGGATGGAGGCCGGCTTGCGCTGCTGGCCACCGGCGCGGAACGTCACATCGCTCAGCGCCAGGGCGATGCCGTGCAGGATGATTTCGTTCGACGGCGCCGCCACGTCCAGGTCGATGGTCTGCTGGCCGGAGAAGGACTTCGCGTCCAGGTCCAGGGTCAGCGTGGCCGCGTAGCGGCGGGGACGGATGGAGGTCGGCAGGCGGAAGTTCTTGTCTTCGGTCGGATGCGCCATAGGGATGCGGAATCTAGCCTCCGCGCCGCCGCCTGCCTGGACTTATGTCAGGGGTGTCCGCCGTCACACCCTTCCTGGCCCCGGAACGCCGGGGCCGGGCCGGGCGGGGCACCAGCTGGTGGAAGAGGCTGGATTCCCGCTGGAAGAAGCCTTCCGTGTGGAAGGAAGCGGGCAGCTCCAGCAGAAGAAAGTCCAGGTGGTGACACAGCTCGTGCAGCAGGGTGCGCAGGTAGGTGCGGAAGGCCACCACCCGCGCGTGCCTCGCGGTCCGCATCCACAGCTGGATGCGAGGGCGATGGCCCCGCTCCAGGGTGTACATGCCGTGCAGCTCGCCGGTGGTGGAGGAGGGGCGGACCTCCAGCACCTCCACCCGCGGCGCGAACAGGTCCAGCCGCTCGCAGAGGGCATCACTCAGCCGGGCGGTGGCGTGCTCGGTCTCCGGTTGCCGGCCCGTGGCCAGGGCTTCGCGCAGCGAGGCCACCAGGGGCTCCAGTGTCCGCGGCTCGCGGAGCCGGAGCGCGCTCACCGAATCACTCATCCGGTAGACGCGCTGCTGGGCGGGCGTGAGGTTGTCGTAGTAGGCGAAGGGCACGGGCGAGTCGGTCCAGCCGGAAGCTTCCCACCCGCGCCCTCCACTGGCTACAGGCCGCCGGCCTCCAGCGCGCCGCCCAGCCCGGGGAAGGGCTTGGTGAGCAGGGCCTGGAAGACGATGTCCTCCAGGCGAATCTGCGCCGGGAGCTGGGGCAGGGTGAGGCCGGAGCGGACCACCGTGTTGCTGACGATGACCCAGACGCGCCGCCGGCCAATGGCCTCCTTGAGCGCCGGCGAGTCGATGCGCACCGGCGTGCGAGAGTCGGGCTGGAAGGTCCGCTCTGCGAGGATTTCCGCCGCCCTGTCGTAGTAGGCCGGCCGGTTGAAGTCCGTGTAGAGCCGCGGGTTGTCCGGCGTGGCGCTGCCCGTGAGTGACAGGCGCGCGGACGTGCGCACGGTGAGCGTGGGGGACGGGTTGACCACCACGAGGGTGGCGGCGACCTCGTTGACGATGATGTCCAGGTCCTGCGTGTTGACGGACTCCTCCGGCAGGTCGAGCGCCACCTCCGCGTAGACGGGCTCGAGCAGCGAGGTGACGGGCACCACCTGGTCGAAGGGCTCCGTCTGGATGGCGATCTCCGCCGAGCACGCGGACAGCAGCAGCACACAGGGAAGCAGCAGGGCGCGCATCATCATCGGAAGCTCCACGACAGGTCGACGACGGGAAGGACGGGCAGGCTCTCTCCTGGAAGGGCCGGGTCGCTCATGTCCACGTAGGTGGCGCCCAGGCCCAGGCCGAGGTGCTCTCCGCCGTAGCGGATGCCCGCCGCGGCGCGCAGGGTGGCGCCGCCCTTCACGCGGACGCCGGCCTCGCCCACCACGGACCAGTGGCCCGCGAAGTTGAAGGCCAGCGCGCCGGTGAAGGACAGGTAGTCGGACGTGTAGACGCCGTAGCGCGCCTCGCCCTGCACCAGCACGGCGCCCAGCGCCAGGCCATAGACGCCGTAGAAGGACGGGCCGGACAGCTCGGGCTCGAAGCGCTGGAGCGCCGGCGTGTCCGCCTCCGACGTCACGATGTCCGAGTAGACGGAGGCGCCCACGAAGTGCGTGTAGCGCGCCCCCACGACGACGCGGTGTGGACCGGCGGCCATCGCCCAGCGCAGCCCCACGTTGGGGGCCAGCAAGGCATTGGCATACATCGACGTGTCCACGGCCAGTCCCGCGAACAGCGGCAGCGCCGCGCGCTGGAGCCCCAGCACGGGCGCGTCGATGAGCTCCGCCGCATCGGTCGTCAGCAGGCGCGCGGTGTTGGTGCGAACGCCACCGGCATTGTCTTCATCGGCGGCGGCCAGACTGGGAGAGAGCAGAATCGCGAGCGCGCAGGCGGCGATCGAGGGAGGTTTCAATCCACGGGCTCCTGGTGGAGGAATGGGCCCGCACGTTAGGCCGACTTTCTCTTGATGCGAGTGCCTGCCTGCCCTCGCGCGATTCGACCGTCGGATGGTGCGCGCGAGCGGTCCCCGGAGACCTCCCCGCGTCGCGCCCGCACACGCACGCGGTATGAGCCACGTGTTCCACGGCAGGACGGGCCGTGTTCTCGTTTGCGGCCCACGGGGTGGGGCACATACCTTCTGCCGCGCGTGGAAGGACGTTCTCAAGAGAAGAAGGCCCCGGCTGACCCGGAGCCGCGCGAGCGGGTGCTGGCGCTGCTACGCCAGTACGGCTGGAACGCCACCTCGTTCCAGGTGCTGCAGCCCGGCTTCCGGTACTGGTTCGACCCGGCGGGCGACGCGTGCGTGGCGTACGTGGACACGGGCGGTGCCTGGGTGGCGGCCGGGGTGCCCATTGCCGCGCCGGAGCGGCTGGCTTCGGTGGCGGAGGGCTTCCGCGTGGCCGCGCGAGCCGTGGACCGGCGCGTGTGCTTCTTCGCCACCGAGCCGCGCTTCATGGAGCTGGCCCCCATGGCGTCGCTGCCCATCGGCGAGCAGCCCGTCTGGGACCCGGTCCACTGGGACGACGTGGTGCGGGGCAGCCGCAGCCTGCGCGAGCAGTTGCGTCGTGCCCGCGCGCGAGGCGTGAAGGTCCGTGAGGTGCCCGTCACGGAGCTGGGGGACCCGCTGCACCCCACGCGGCGAGCGGTGGAGCTGCTGAAGGCCCGCTGGCTGGCGTCCCGTCGCATGGCGCCCATGGGCTTCCTGGTCCAGCTTCGTCCGCATGCCTTCGCGAGCGAGCGGCACGCCTTCGTCGCCGAGGTGGAGGGCGAGGTGGTGGGCTTCCTGTCGGTGTCGCCCGTGTATGCCCGCGAAGGCTGGTTCCTCCAGGACCTGCTCCGGGACCCGGAGGCGCCCAATGGCACCGCGGAGGCGCTGGTGGACGCCGCCATGCGCGCGGCGGCCGCCACCGGGCGGCGCTACGTGACGCTGGGGCTGGCGCCGCTCGCGGGGCCGGTGCGGCCCTGGCTGCGACTGGCGCGGGCGTGCGGCCGGCCGCTCTTCGATTTCGAGGGGCTGCGCACCTTCAAGGGGAAGTTCCGCCCCGACGCCTGGGTGCCCATCCATCTGTCCTATCCCGAGCCCGGGGGCGGGCTGGCGGCGGTGTACGACGCGCTGCGGGCCTTCGCGCAGGGCGGCCTGTTGCGCTTCGGCATCGCCACGCTGCTGCGGCGCCCGCGCCTGCTGGTGCACGCGCTCGCCGTGCTGCTCGTTCCGTGGACCGCGCTGCTGGCGCTGCCCTCCACGGCGCGCTGGTTCCCGTCCGTCCAGGTGCAGTGGGCGTGGGTGGTGTTCGACGTGGGGCTGACGGTGGGACTCTTCTCGCTGGTGCGGCGTTGGCGGGACGCCCTGGCCACGGTGCTGGGCGGGCTGACGGCGGCGGACGCGTGTCTGACGTTCGTCCAGGCCGTCACCTACAACGTGCCGCTCGCCCGGAGCCCGCTGGACGGGGCCCTCATCGCCCTGGCCGTGCTCGCGCCAGCGACGGCGTCCGGGTTGCTCTTCAGCTCCCGCGACCTGCGCCTGCCCGGACGCTAGCCGTCAGATGTACGCGCCGCTGTCGGGCATCTCATCCTCCGTGGGGACGGTGGCGCCATGGCCGGGGTGGAGGAACACCTCACCATGGTCCACCCGCGCCACCAGGTGGAAGCTCACCATGAAGTCGCGGCTGGGCGGCCAGCCCTGCTCCAGCTCGAAGTGCGTGTCTCCGATATGCACCACCGTGCCGAGCCTCCGCCCGTGTTCGTCCCTCACGGCCATGCCCTCGCGCAGCTCTCCTGGGTCCCACATGACGCCCTCCTTTCGCGAAAGATGCACGCGCCCGGGATGTTCGGCAGCCCACGCAAGGTGTCTGCCATTGCTCCATTGATGGACATTCCAGCGAACACAAGCTGGACCGCGGCGCGGGAATAGTGGTGGTTTCCGGAAAGAACTGACCCAGCCCGGCGTCTCGATTCCTCGTGGCGTGCAACGTGGTTGGTGGGGAGGGGAGACCATGCGCCCGCCGTCTGGCGTTGCACTGTCGCTCGCCGTCCTGCTGTTCGCCCAAGCCGGGCAGGCCCAGACCGCCGCGAAGGAAGCGGCGCCTCCGCCCGCCGACCTGGCACCAGGCGTGTCCGCGGTGCTGTGGAAGCTGTCCGTCCCAGCCCGCCTCGCGCCCACGCCGGAGCGGGTGCTGCTGGGCGAGAAGCTCTTCAACGACCAGCGCCTGTCGGTGGACGACACCGTGTCCTGCGCCACCTGCCACGATGCCCGCTTCGGCTTCACGGACGCGAAGCCGGTGTCGGAGGGCGTGAAGGGCCAGAAGGTGACGCGCAACAGCCCCACCCTCCTCAACGCGCTCTTCAGCGCCTCCCAGTTCTGGGACGGCCGCGCGTCCACGCTGGAGGACCAGGCGAAGCTGCCCATCCTCAACCCGCGGGAGATGGGCATGCCCGACGAGGCGGCGGTGGTGGCCAAGGTGAAGGCCATTCCGGAGTACGTGAGGGACTTCCAGAAGGTCTTCGGCCGCGAGGTGAACTTCGACGACCTGGCGACGGCCATCGCCGCTTTCGAGCGCACGCTGTACTCCGGCAACGCCCGGTTCGACCGCTTCATCACCGGCGACGCGAAGGCGCTTACCGCCGCGGAGCGCCGGGGCTGGGCGCTCTTCAACGGCAAGGCCCGCTGCAATGCCTGTCACGCAGGCAACGTGGTGTCGCCGCTGTTCAGCGACCAGAAGTTCCACAACATCGGCATCGCGGCGCACAAGCAGGACTTCGTGAAGCTCGCTCGCGAGGCCCTGAAGGTGGTCCGCACCGGCGACGAGCAGCAGATTGACGAGCTGGCGCTGGAGACGCGCTTCTCCGAGCTGGGTCGCTTCCTGGTGACGAAGCAGGAGAACGACGTGGGCGCCTTCAAGACGCCCACGCTGCGCAACATCGCCATTACCGGTCCGTACATGCACGACGGCTCCCTGGCGACGCTGTGGGACGTCATGGACCACTACAACAAGGGCGGCGTGCCCAACCCATACCTGGATGGCGGCATGCAGCGATTGGGGCTGACGGAGGGGGAGATTGACGACGTGGTGGCCTTCCTGAACACCCTCACCGACGAGCAGTTCGCGAAGTACGCCACCAAGGAGCAGGCCCGGCAGCGCGGACTGAAGAACAAGCGCCCGGAGCGAGACACCGCGGTGGCGATGGGGAAGAAGGGGAGCCTGGGAGACCTGGCGCCCAACCCGGACCTGTCGGTGAAGAACCCGGCGGACATCGGTGTGTACGGCACCGAGACGCTCGTGAAGCCCGCCTCGACGTCCAAGCCCTAGGAGACGCCGCCATGGGGAACAAGTTCCGCAGCATCGAGACGAAGCACCACGCAGAGCGCGACGCCTTCTTCGACGACCTCAAGAAGCTGGACCGCCGCGCCTTCCTGCGCGTGGCCGGCATCTCCGCTGGCATCGCCGCGGGCATGGGCCTGCGCACGCCGCACAGCTTCCAGTGGGTCAACGTCGCGGAGGCGCAGGAGGCGAAGCCGCGCTTCTCCTTCGCGTATATCTCCGACACGCACCTGTACGAGAAGAAGCTCAACGACCGCTTCGTGCGCGCCATCCTCAAGGCCGTGGATGACGTGAACGGGTTGGATCCGCAGCCGGACTTCGTCCTCTTCGGGGGCGACCTGGCGCAGCTGGGCAAGCCGGGCGAGCTGAAGCTGGGCGCGGAGATCCTGAAGGCCGTGAAGGCGCCCGTGCGGCTGATGGTGGGCGAACACGACTGGTTCCTCGACATGGGCGAGCTGTGGACGGACCTGTTCGGCCCGCCGAACTATTCGTTCGACCACAAGGGCGTGCACTTCGTGGTGCTCAACTCCATCCTGGAGAAGGACTTCTGGACGGAGCGCAGGCTCACGCCCGAGGAGCGGATGCAGATTGTCGCGGGCCTGGACAACGGCATCCAATCCCGCTTCGAGGTTGGCGCGCCGCAGCGCGAGTGGCTGCGTCAGGACCTGGCGAAGGTGAACAAGGCGACGCCCATCATCGTCTTCAGCCACTCACCGCTCTACAAGTACTACCGGCCCTGGAACTTCTGGACGGACGACGCGGACGAGGTGCAGGCGCTGTTCAAGCCGTTCCAGACGGTGACCGTCATTCACGGCCACACGCACCAGCTCCTCAGCAACCGCATTGGCAACATGAGCTTCCACGGCATGTTGTCCACCGCGTGGCCCTGGCCCTACGCGCCGGAGGGCCTGCCGCGGCTGACGGTGCAGATGAACCGCTCCGACCCCTTCAGCCAGTTCGACGGCTGCGGAGACGGGCGGATGGACGTGCTGGAGGCGGGGATGGTGGACAAGCTGTACAACCTCTGGGAGCGCAACCCCATCACCGTGCGCGCGAGCTATCTCGCGTCGGGTGGGAAGCAGGATGTGCCGCCCCGGACCAAGCTGCCGAGCTACTGAGCACGAGGGACACCATGACCTTCCGGATGAAGCTGCTTGTGGGAACGGGTGCCGTGCTGTCGTTCGTGGGAGGCGCGGCGCTGGCCACCGGCCCCGTGTCGCCGCCGAAAACGGCCGCTCAGGGCTCCGAGGTGAAGAAGCACGAGCTGCCGGTGTCGAAGGACGGCAACCTCGTGGTGGGCTTGTGTGACGGCGAGACGTCCATGGAGGTGAAGGGCGTCAAGGCCGGCCAGTCCCTGACGCGCGCGCAGGCGCAGCATGTGTCGGGCGCGCTGATGGAGGAGTGGCTGCGCAAGAACCCGAACGCCAACTGGGACCCGGCGCCCATGATGGCGCAGGCGCCCGCGCCGGGCTCCACCACGCCGCGCACGCAGCAGCCGCGCACACCCGCGCCTTCGGTCGGTGCGTCGGTGCGTCCGGGCGGCGTGACACCGGAGAGCGGCGGCTCGCAGGTGAAGAAGCAGATTGCCACGCCCATCCAGGACGGCCACACCTACGGCGCGTTCTCCGACCGGGACGAGGCCATCTGGGCCGCCTCCACGGAGCAGTTCGTGGACGAAGGCCACCGCGTCTTCCATGACGCCCAGGCCATTGGCGGCACGGTGGGCATCTCCTGTGACATGTGCCACCCGGACGCGTCCAACACGCATCCAGAGACGTATCCGAAGTACCAGGTGCAGCTGGGCCGCGTGGCGTTGCTGCGCGACATGATCAACTGGTGCATCGAGAACCCGGCGCGCGGCAAGCCGCTGGCGGATGGTGACCCGCGGATGCGCGCCATGGAGGCGTACATCTACGCCAAGCGCAAGGGCGTGAAGCTGGACTACGGGAAGAAGTAGGCCCGCTCAGCGCCCCAGGCCCGGCACGGCGTCACGCTTCCGCTGGAAGAGCCACCGAGGCTCCCACAGCGGGCGCGTGGCCTGGACGACGGAAGCCTGGCCCAGCAGCACCGTGAGCAGCGCCCCCGCTCCCAGCGCGAGCGCGACGCCCACGGGCCCCTGGAGGAACGCGTACGCGCCCACGTGCTCGGCGGCTCGCACGACGAAGCCGTGCAGGAGGAAGGGCGCCAGGCTCCGTCCGCCCAGCCGCGTGAGCGCGCTTTCCTGACGCGGGCTGAGCGTGAAGAGTGCCCATGTCAGCGCCAGTGCACCGCAGAAGAGCGCCGCGCGCGCCGCCATGCCCGTGAGCGCCGTGGCTCCGAGCACCGCGTAGCCGCTGCTCCCGTAGAGCCACTGCGGCGCGGGCGCGGGCAGTGCTCCCGTGGCCACCGCCCCGACACATGCGCCCAGGCCCCCGGCCAGGGACGCCGCGAGCACGAGGCGCCAGCCCCGGGTGTTTCGAGGGGCCAGCAGCCACTCCCTTCGCGTCAGGTGACCGGCGACGAAGCAGGGCAGGAACACGAACGTCCGCGACAGGCCGAACAGGTAGCCCACCCAGGGCAGCAGGCCCGCGACGAGCGCCAGCGCCACGGCCCACATCAGCGGCTTGGGCAGGCGGAGGAGCAGGGGCAGCATCAGCCGCCAGCACCCGAGGCTCAGCAGGAACCACAGCAGCCAGTACGGCTGCACCAGCCAGTGGGAACTCCAGCCCCGGCCGAGCACCCACGCGTCGAAGGCGACGTACAGCACCTGGAACACGGCCAGCGGCGCGAGCTGCCCCCAGGCGATGGCGCTCAGCGCGCGGGGCCCGCTGTCCGCGCGGGACAGGTGTCCGGAGAGGAACGCGAAGGCGGGGATGTGGAACAGGTACAGGCCGGAGTAGAGCGCCTTCGCGAGCGGCTCTCGGCCGAGCAGGGGCTCGAGCGCATGCCCCATCACCACCAGGGTGATGAGGATGCCTCGCACGTTCTCGAACAGCGGGATGCGGCCAGCGGTCGTCACAACCTCAGGAGAGAAGCCCATCTCGAGGCTGAATGGGAGGGGGGCGCTCCGTTTCGGCACACGCACCCCGCTCGCCCGCGCGCGTGTGTCAGGCAAGCACGCGGACCGGAGAGGCAAGTGTCCTGGAGCGAGCAGCGGCGCTCCCGGGCGCTACTCGGGGCCCTGGAACCCCCCGGCCCGGAACGTGAGGACCAGCGTGTCCCGGTGGCCGGTGTCTCCCTGCGGTTGGATGGGCGTGCTCTCGTGAATCACGCGCGCATCATCCAGCAGCAGCGCGGACCAGGGCTCCGTCAGCGTGAAGCGCAGGCCGTTGGGACCGTCGGCTTCGAAGACGCGCGTCTCACCGCCCTTGATGCCCTCGCGGCCCACGAGCAGCACCGCCACGAAGTCCACGCCGTCCCGGTGCGCGCCCTCGGGGGTGGGCCGGCCGATACCGTCGGTGGTGTCGATGCGGAACTGGTGGGCCTCGACGTACCAGGGGCGCTCGCCCTTGAGCTGGGAGCAGCACGCGGCGATGCCTCGAATCAGCCCCGCCCACACCGGCTGGGACACGATGTCGGGCTGCACGGGCTCGAACCAGCGCTCCATGCCGCCGTGAAGCGCGTTGTATTCCACCGGCTGCCAGTGCGCGCGGTGCGGCACCTGTGTCACCGAGCCGCCGTCCACGATGAAGCAGGAGTGCCGTCGTGAACGGTAGCGGCCACCATCCCGGAGGAAGCCATCCAGCGGCAGCTCGTTCCAGGACGGCCGCAGTGCGTCCAGCGCGGGCGAGTCGATGCCCGCGAACTCGCAGAGGCCGTCGCGGGTGAGCACGGCGTAGCCATGCTCGCGGAGGGCCGTGGGGACTTCGGACGTGGGGGTGACGGGGGGCTGGAAGCTCATGGGCGTCGGACTCAGTGAGACGGGCCCGCGGAAGCGGGGAGGGGCTGGGAGAAGGGAGCCGGAGGCGCGCGTTTCAAGGCCTCGCGGAAGTCGCTGTCCCGGGCGGGGACGCACACGGTGAAGCCAACCACCACGCCGCAGGTGACGCGGTCGCCCAGGCGCTGGAAGCGCGGCGGCGTAAGGCGTTCTCCCGCCGCGCCCACCCGGGGCCAGAGCCGCTCCCCCTTGTCGCTGGGTCCTGTCATCACCACCTGCTTCCACTCCTGAGGTCACCACGCGCGGAGCCGGCCGTTCCGGGGGGCGTATGTGGCGGGACCCATACTCCCTTGCAGGCCATCACCGCCAGTCCCGAGGCGATGACGCGCGACGGGCGCTCGCGGCCCCGCCAGCACGGTCGCCGTGGCTCAGGCGTTATGGTCGGGGGAATGGGCGGCGGCTCGGTCTGTTGGGTGGCCACCTCGGGCATCGGGAGATGAGGACATGAGAAGGGCGTACGTGGCGTCGTTGCTGACCGGGCTGTTGACCTCCTCCGTGGCGACGGCCGAGGCCCCACCCCAGGACCCCTTCCTGTGGCTCGAGGAGGTCCAGGGCGAGAAGGCACTCGAATGGGTTCGCGCGCAGAACGCGCGGACGCTCGCGGTGTTGGAGAAGGACCCGCGCTTCGAGACCTTCCACGCCCAGGCGCTCGAGCTGCTCACCTCCACCGACCGCATTCCCTCGCCCGGCTTCCGGGCTGGCGGAGTGGACAACTTCTGGCAGGACCGCGGCAATCCCCGAGGCATCTGGCGGCACACCTCGCTGGACGGCTACACGCGCGCCCAGACACCGTGGGAGACGGTGCTGGACGTGGACGCGCTGGCGAAGGCCGAGAAGGCCAACTGGATTTGGAAGGGCAGCAACTGCCTGCCTCCCGCGGACCAGCGCTGCCTCGTCTCCCTGTCCAACGGAGGCAAGGACGCCGTCGAGCTGCGCGAGTTCGACGCCGCCGCGAAGCACTTCGTGGAAGGCGGTTTCCGGGTCCCGGAGGGCAAGCTGTCCGCGTCCTGGCTGGACTCGGACACGCTGCTGGTGGGGCGCGACTGGGGCGGGGACACGCTCACGGAGTCGGGCTATCCCTTTGTGCTCAAACGTTGGACGCGTGGCACGCCGTTGACGGAGGCGCAGGAAGCCTTCCGGGGTGAGCGCACCGACGTCTCCGCGTCTCCCTTCCTGTTGCGGGACGCGGACGGCGCGTTGCAGGCGGTGCTGGTCAACCGCGCGGTGACCTTCTTCGAGTCGGAGTACTACCTGCTGGGAGACGCGGCGCCCGTGCGCCTCCCGTTTCCCCGGAAGTCCTCCCTCCAGGCCTTCGTGGACGGGCAGGTCGTCTTCACGATTGAAGAGGACTGGGGCCGCTTCAAGCAGGGCGCCCTGTTGGCATACCCGTTGTCCGCGCTGAAGACGGACCCGGCGAAGGCGAAGCCCACGCTGCTCTTCCAGCCGGGAGCGCGTCAGGCCATCGAATCGGTGGCGGCGACGCGGGGCCAGGTGCTGGTGAGCCTCTATGAGGACGTGAAGGGCGCGCTGGATGTCTACACGCCGGGGAAGAACCGTTGGAGCCGCAAACGGCTGGCGCTGCCGAAGAACGCCTCGGTCGCCATCACCGCGACGTCGTCATCGCATGACCGCTTCTTCGTGAAGTCCCAGGGCTTCCTCGCGCCGACGTCGCTGTGGCTGGCGGATGCGAAGGCGGGCACGGTGAAGAAGGTGAAGTCGCTGCCCGCGCGCTTCGATGCCTCGAAGCTCCAGGTGGACCAGTTCTGGGCGAAGTCGAAGGACGGCACCCGGATTCCGTACTTCCTGGTGCGGCCGAAGGCGCGGAAGCTCGACGGCACGCTGCCGACGCTGGTGTATGGCTATGGCGGCTTCCAGGTGTCCAAGCCGCCCGTCTACCTGCCGGAGGAGGGCAAGTTGTGGATGGAGCGCGGCGGGGCCTACGTCGTCGCCAACATCCGGGGCGGAGGCGAGTTCGGTCCGCGCTGGCACCAGGCGGCCTTGCGGGAGCACCGCCAGCGCGCGTTCGACGACTTCGCGGCGGTGATGGAAGACCTGGTGCGGAGGAAGGTCAGCTCCCCGCGCCACATGGGCATCTACGGCCGCTCCAACGGCGGTGTCCTCACCAGCGTGGCGATGACGCAGCGCCCGGACCTGTTCAACGCGGCCGTCATCGAAAGCCCGCTCATCGACATGATGCGCTACCACCTGCTGCCAGCGGGCGCGTCGTGGGTAGGGGAGTTCGGCAACCCGGAGGTGCCCGGGGACGCGGCGTTCATCTCGAAGTACTCCGCGTACCAGAACCTCCGCGAGGGCGTGCGCTACCCCGCGCCGTACATCACCACGAACACGAAGGATGACCGCGTCCACCCGGGCCACGCGCGCAAGTTCGCGGCGCGCCTGGAGGCCATGGGGCTGCCGTACCTGTATTACGAGAACACCGACGGCGGGCACTCCAACGACTCGGACCCGATGCTCAACGCACGCCGGTGGGCACTGCACCACGTGTACCTGTCACGGCAGTTGATGGACTGAACGCCCGGGGGCATGCGGCCGGGCAGGCTTAGGCTGTCAGGAACGTCCGGAGCCCCTGGTCTTCACCGCGCTACATTCCCGCGTCATGGAAAACCTCCCTGACGCCGTGGAACCGAAGCTGGGAAGGCCATGCTGCTGACGCTCTCGACGACGCATCATCCCGCGACCGACCTCGGGTACCTGCTCCACAAGAACCCGCATCGCCCGCAGTCCTTCGAGCTGTCCTTCGGACACGCGCACGTCTTCTATCCCGAGGCGACGGAGGCGCGCACCACGGTGGCGTTGCTGCTGGAGGTCGACCCCGTCGGGCTCGTCAGGGAGCGTCGCGGCCCTTCGGGCGAAGGCGGTGTGCTGGCGCAGTACGTGAATGACCGGCCCTACGTGGCCTCGTCGTTCCTGAGCGTCGCGCTCGCACGCACCTTTCGCAACGCGATGTCAGGCAGCAGCAAGGAGCGGCCGGACCTGGCCAGGCAGCCGCTGCCACTGGTGGCCCGCCTCTCCGTGCTCCCCTGTCGCGGTGGCGAGCCCTTCCTGCGGAAACTCTTCGAGCCTCTGGGCTACACCGTCACCGCCACGCGGCATGCGCTGGACGAGACGGTCCCAGACTGGGGCCACAGCCGCTACTTCACCGTCACGCTGGAGGCCCACACGCGCCTGAGCGACCTGCTCACGCACCTCTATGTGCTGATTCCCGTGCTGGATGACGACAAGCACTACTGGGTGGGCGACGAGGAGGTGGAGAAGCTCCTGCGGCACGGGGAGGGCTGGCTGGCGGCGCACCCGGAACGGGACATCATCACCCGGCGCTACCTGCGTCACCGCAGGAGCCTCGCGCGCGAAGCGCTGGAGCGGCTCTCCGGTGACGAAGCGCCCGAGCCGGAGGAGGGGACGCAGGCGCGCAACCAGGAGGAAGCCGCGCTCGAGTCGCGGCTGAGCCTCAACGAGCAGCGGCTCCAGGCGGTGGTCGCCGTCCTCAAGGAGAGCGGTGCCACGCGCGTGGTGGACCTGGGCTGCGGCGAGGGCAAGCTGCTCCGGGCCCTGCTCAAGGAGCGGCAGTTCACCGACATCCTCGGCATGGATGTGTCCTTCCGTTCGCTGGAGATTGCCCGGGACAGGCTGGACCTGGACCGGATGCCGGAGCTTCAGCGCCGCCGGATACAGCTGCTCCACGGCTCCCTCATGTATCGGGACGCGCGGCTGGCCGGGTACGAGGCCGCCTCTGTCATCGAGGTCATCGAGCACCTGGACCCGCCGCGCCTCGCGGCCTTCGAGCGCGTCCTCTTCGAGTCCGCCCGGCCCAACGTGGTGGCGCTCACCACGCCCAACGCCGAATACAACGTGCGCTTCGAATCGCTCCCCGCGGGCACCTTCCGCCACCGCGACCACCGCTTCGAGTGGACCCGGGCCGAGTTCGAATCCTGGGCCCAAGGCATCTGCGAGCGCTTCGGCTACAGCGTTCGTTTCCTCCCCGTGGGTCCCCTGGACCCGGACGTCGGTGCGCCGACCCAGATGGCGGTGTTCGCGCGATGAAGCTCACGATTCCTGAACTCTCCCTGGTCCTGCTCATCGGTCCATCCGGCGCGGGCAAGTCCACCTTCGCGCGCCGGCATTTCAAGCCGACCGAGGTCCTGTCGTCGGACACCTACCGGGGCATCGTCTCCGATGACGAGAACAGCATGGAGGCCACGAAGGACGCGTTCGAGACGCTGCGCTTCGTCGCGGCCAAGCGGCTGGCGCGGGGGCTGCTCACCGTCATCGACGCGACCAGCGTGCAGCCGGAGGCGCGCAAGCCCCTGGTGGAGCTCGCGCGCGAGTTCCACGTGCTGCCAGTGGCGGTGGTGCTCGACGTCCCCGAAAAGACGTGCCAGGAGCGCAACAGCCAGCGGCCCGACCGGGCCTTCGGTGCTCACGTGGTGCGCAACCAGCTCCAGCAGATGCACCGCTCGCTGCGAGGGCTGGAGCGCGAGGGCTTTCGCCACGTTCACGTGCTGAAGCCGGAGGTGCTGGAGGCCATCGAGTTCGTGCGGCAGCCGCTGTGGAACAACCGCAAGCACGAGCACGGGCCCTTCGACATCATCGGCGACGTCCATGGGTGCCGGGAGGAGTTGGAGGCGCTGCTGGGCAAGCTGGGCTACGAGGTGCGTCCACGGGCGGATGGGACGCCAGGGTTCGACGTGCGTCCGCCCGAGGGCCGCAAGGCCATCTTCGTGGGAGACCTGGTGGACCGGGGGCCGGATACCCCGGGCGTGCTCCGGCTCGTCATGGACATGGTGGCGGCGGGCAGCGCGCTGTGCGTCCCGGGCAATCACGAAGTGAAGCTGATGCGCAAGCTGCGCGGCCGGGACGTGAAGGTGTCCCACGGGCTTGCCCAGTCGCTGGAGCAGCTCGAGCGCGAGCCGGCTGAGTTCCACAAGGCGGTGGTGGACTTCATCGATGGGCTCGTCTCGCACTACGTCCTCGACGAAGGGCGGCTGGTGGTGGCGCACGCGGGCCTCAAGGCGTCCATGCAGGGCCGTGGTTCCGGCCGGGTGCGTGAGTTCGCCCTGTACGGGGAGACGACGGGCGAGACGGATGAGTTCGGTCTGCCCGTGCGCTTCAACTGGGCCGCGGAGTACCGGGGCAAGGCGGCGGTGGTGTACGGGCACACGCCAGTGCTGGAGGCGGACTGGCTCAACAACACGCTCTGCGTGGACACGGGCTGTGTGTATGGCGGCAAGCTGACGGCGCTGCGTTATCCGGAGCGAGCGCTCGTCTCGGTGCCCGCGGCGCGCGCCTACGCGGAGTCCATCCGGCCGCTGGGCGGTGCCGTCACGCCAGGGGGCGGGCTGAGCGCGCAGCAGGTGCATGACGACCTGCTGGACATCGACGACGTGCGGGGCAAGCGCGTGGTGACGACGCGGCTGAGCCAGAACGTGACGGTGCGCGAGGAGAACGCCACGGCGGCGCTGGAGGCGATGAGCCGGTTCGCCATCGACCCGAAGTGGCTCATCTACCTGCCGCCGACGATGTCGCCCTCGGAGACGAGCAAGGCGCCGGGCTACCTCGAGCACCCGGCGGAGGCGTTCGCCTACTACCGCAAGGAGGGGGTGGCGAAGGTCGTGTGCGAGGAGAAGCACATGGGCTCGCGCGCGGTGGTCGTGGTCGCCCGCGACGAGGCCGCGGCGCGCCGACGCTTCGGCGTCACGACGGGCGAGCTGGGCATCTGCTACACGCGCACGGGGCGCCGCTTCTTCTCGGACACAGGGCTCGAAGCGGCGTTCCTCGAACGGGTGCGCGCGGCGCTCACCGCGTCGGGTTTCTGGGAGGCGCACCAGACGGACTGGGCGTGCCTCGACGGGGAGCTGATGCCCTGGTCCTTCAAGGCCCAGGAGTTGCTGCGCGACCAATACGCGTCGGTGGGGGCGGCTTCACGCGCGGCGCTCACGGACGTGGTGTCGGTGCTGGAGCAGGCGGTGGGGCGCGGGCTGGAAGTAGGGGAGCTGGCCGCACGCTTCGGCGAGAAGGCGCGCAGCGTGGAGCGGTACGTGGAGGCATACCGACGCTACTGCTGGCCCGTGCATTCGCTGGAGGACGTGCGGTTCGCGCCGTTCCACCTGCTGGCGACGGAAGGGGTGGCGCACATGGACAAGGACCATGTGTGGCACATGGAGGCGCTCGCCCGGGTGTGCCAGGCGGATGCGACCTTGCTGGTGGCGACCCCGTTCCGGGTGGTGGCGCTGGAGGATGAAGCCGCGGTGGCGGAGGGCGTGCGCTGGTGGGAGGAGCTCACGGCGCGCGGAGGCGAGGGCATGGTGGTCAAGCCGCTCGACTTCGCGGTGCGTGGGCGAAAGGGGCTGCTCCAGCCGGCCATCAAGTCACGAGGTCCGGAGTACCTGCGCATCATCTACGGCCCGGAGTACACCGCGCCCGCGAACCTGGAGCGGCTGCGGCAGCGGGGCCTGTCCACGAAGCGCTCCCTGGCGCTGCGTGAGTTCGCGCTGGGGGTCGAAGGACTGGAGCGGTTCGCGCGAGGCGAGCCGCTGCGCCGTGTACATGAGTGTGTCTTTGGTGTCCTCGCCCTGGAGAGTGAGCCGGTGGACCCTCGGCTTTGATGTAGGCTCGGGGGCGGGAGCGACAGTCGCCCACTGGAGGGATGTGGATGAACTTCTACGACGAGCCATCCCCGTTCCTCTGGTGGGAGTCCAACCTGTGGTGGGTGCTCGCGCTGGCGATGTCCGCCGGGCTGGGCGTGTGGTACTGGCTGCTGTGGGGCCCACGTCAGCCTGGGGATGTTCTGACGGTGGCACCTGCACCTGTCATCGGCCGTCTCCGGCGGGTTTGGGATGCTGTGGCGTGGGCCGTGATGGCGACTGCCTTCATCGGCCCCATGGTGTTCGTCACGGCTGGGATGGTGGCGACCGACTCGCTCGTTCCTCACTGTGTGGTGATGGAGGGGCAGCCGTCGTTCTCGTACTTCATCCGGTGGCCTTGGTTTGGATTGGCCCTGGTGGCGCTCGTGGGCGGCATTGCCTATGCGCGTCGGGCTCAGTCGCCCAGGGATGCGCGGGACGTGCTCCTGGCCCGGCTCCCGCCAGATGTCTGCGAGGAAGTCTGAGAGCTGCTCTGGCGACCTGGGCACTGCACCGCCGGGATGCGGTGCAGCAGGCTCGCGCCGCGTATGACGCTCGCGAGGAGCCTCCTACGCCGCGCGAGCCGCGCTGAAGTCCGTGGCGGTGCGCCCCTCAGGGGCGCTGCTGGGCCAGCATCCAGGCGAACACCTTGGGCTCTTTGTAGACCCGGTCCCAGATGTAGTGATTGCCATCGTGGAAGAGGGTGAAGAGCACGGGCTTCGCCGGCTCGGCGCCCGTGGTGTCGGTGTTCGTCTGTCCATCAATCCATTCCCACTGCCCGCTCCCGGGCCGGAAGAGCGCCGTCGCTGTACGCGCCGGGGAGGGAAAGGTATCCATGACGCCACCGGTGCCGCCCATGGCGTGTCCCAGGTGCGTGAACCAGCCGGCGGTCGCGGTGTAGTAGATGTCGTTGTCGAGCAGGCCGTGTGAGCCCCAGATGGGAAGGTTCGCCTGAACCATCTTCAGGGCATCCGCGGCGCTCGAACCGTAGCCTCCGTTGCAGACGGGGATGGCGGCGGCGAGCTTCGAGGGGAAGAGCGATGCGTAGTTGAACGTCCCCGCGCCGCCCATGCTGAGGCCCGTCAGGTAGACGCGCTTCCTGTCTGTCTTGAACGTCGCCAGGATGTGCTCGAAGAAGGGGTCCAGGTTGTATTGGGCTTCGTAGGCGCTCCAGAATCCCGACGTGCTCGTCTGCGGAGAGACCAGGATGAAGGGATAGTCCTTCCCCTCCTGATCGATGTACGCCTGAGGCCCGTGCGCACGGACCTTCTTGAGCTGGTTGACGCCTCCATCTCCCTGCTCGCCCATCCCGTGGAGGAAGAAGACGACGGGCCAGTTCGAGCCTTCTTCGTAACCGGGAGGCAGGTACACGACATAGCCGTAGCCGCCCGGCGTCGAGGGTGACTTGTAGACCTCCTGCGTGGTGCCACGGCCCGTGGGCGCGGGTGTCACCTGGACCTTCACTCTGTCGCTGGCGGTAGCGCCGTCATCGTCCGTCACCGTCAGCTCGAACTCGTAGAGCCCCTGCACCAGCCCGGACGCCGTCGCGGAGAGCGTCGTGGCGCCCGTCAGGGTCGCGGTATTGGGACCGGACACCTGGGTCCACTGCCGCGTCACGACTGTTCCATCGCTGTCCGTCGCGGTGCCCGTGAGGGGCGCGGCATTCGTGGGCAGCATCACCGTCTGGTCCGCTCCGGCGGAGACCGTGGGCGGAAGGTTGGCGGGCGGCTCGCCCGTCACGGGGGCGCCGTAGATGACGACTTCGTTCATGCCCGCATAGCGGGTCCTCGAAAGGTGGAGGTACCGCGTGCGCTGGGTGACGGGCACGACCCACCAGGCTTGCCACCGGGTCAGGGTGATGTTCGTCACGGGCGTCCAGGCCCCCGGCTCGCCGGCCGCGAAGGAGACGCTGCCGCTGTCGAAGGTGTCGAAGACGCCAATCTCCGTGATGTCATACAGCGCGCCCAGGTCGATGATGAGACCCATGGGGTACGCGGAATCGTCGAAGATGACGTCACCCCAGGTCGTGACGGGCGCGGCGCCCGTTCCCGCGCGAGGGTCTCCAATGAGCGCCTGCTCATCGAAGAGGTTCTGGTAAGGACCCGCGACGGGACGAACGCCGTCGGGCTGCACCATGGACGCGGTGAGGGTCAGCTTGCTGCTCGTGAGGAGCGGCGCCGTCGCGGTGGTGTCGCCGGAAGGGTCCACGGCTTCGGGACTGCCACACCCGGCAATCATTGCGAGCGCGAAGACTGCCTTTTTGATGCGGTCATGAATATGCATGAAAAATCCAATGGCGGCTGTGAGTGGGAACCGTTGGCCGGAGCAATGGTAGTGTCAAAGCTGAAATCTTGGAATACTCGTATATCTGTGTTTCTGGGGTGTGAGCCTGGCTCCGCACCTTGAGGGGGGCTCATCCCCGCAAGGCCAGAAGGCATGGCGGCACCATCACCCGCCCCATGCGGGCAAGGGGAGAGGTAGCCCCGGCGTGCGCTGGTGCTTGGCGAAGGCGCTCGTCAGTATTCCCAAGCGCATGCGAACGAACCTCGTGGGTGCCGCGCTTCTCTTGTGGGCTGGTTGTGATTCCGCTCCGTTGGCCCCTGGGCCCGATGACACGCCCTCCCTGCACCAGGTGACGCGTGTGGAGGCCGCCCGGGGCGTCGAGCTGGAGGTGCTCGACTATGGCGGCAAGGGCCCGGCGCTCATGTTCCTCGCGGGCATGGGCAGCACGGCCCACATCTTCGACGAACTGGCGCTCGAGTTCCGGGACACGCACCACGTCTACGCGCTCACCCGCCGTGGCTACGGCGCCTCGGATTGGCCCGACACCGGCTATGACACCGCCACGCTGGCCACGGACGTCCTGGGGGCGCTGGACACGCTGGGGCTGTCGAAGGCGTCGTTCGCGGGCCACTCCCTGGCGGGGGACGAGCTGACGTGGCTGGCGCTCCACCACCCCGAGCGCGTGGAGGCACTCGTCTACCTGGACGCCACCGACAGCCGGGGCGAGATTGCCGCGTTCCTGGAGGGCGAGCCGTTGCCGCCGCTGCCGTTCTCCGTGCTCGACGGCCTTCCTTCGCGGCAGGCGGTAGCGGAGCGGCTGGCGCGAGATTTGGGCGGAGGGCTTCCCGCGCACGAAGTCGAACAGGCGTATGTGTTTGACGCCGCGACAGGGGCCTACCTGCGCGAGCGCCGCCATCCTGGTGCCACGGAGCAGTCCGTCCGGGGCGCGGCCATCATGGACCTCGGGCGCGTGCAGGGGCCCGTGTTGTCCCTGTCGGATGGGCAGGGTTTCGCGGGTTGGGTAGAGGCCCTGGTGGCGGCCGAGTCGCTGCCGCTGGAGTTCCGGGAGAAAGCCCGCGACTTCCTGCCCGACATCCAGCAGCACGAGACGGACCTGGAGGACGCGCTGCGGCGTCATCCCGGCTGGAGGCACCTGCAACTGGAAGGCGCGGGGCACTACATCTGGCTGACGAACCGGGCGGAGGTGGTGACGCGGATGCGCGACTTCTTCGCCGCCACCGCCGCGCCGTAGCACGCCCCCGCCAGCGTTGTCTGTCCGAGCCACATGCCCGGACAGACAGCCGCGGAGAACAGCTCAGCTCCGCTGCGCGTAGTACTCCACGATGAAGGGCTCGTTCACGTCCACGGGGATTTCCTCCCGCTCCGGCAGGCGCACGTAGCGCAGCCCTTCCCCCTCACCCAGTACCTGGACGTAGGCGGGCACGGACCGCGACTTCATCCGGCTGAAGGACTCCTGCACCACGGCGAGCTTCAGTTGCGCCGTGTGGAAGCGGACTTCGCTGCCAGGCTTGACGCGGAAGCTCGGGATGTCCGCCCGCTTGCCGTCCACATGAAGGTAGCCGTGGCGCACGAACTGCCGGGCCTGGCGGATGCTGGTCGCCAGACCGGCGCGAAGCACCAGCGAGTCCAACCGGCTCTCCAGGAGTTGCAGCAGCACCGTGCCGGTGTTGCCCGGCGCCCGGCTCGCTTCCTGGAAGGCCGCGCGGCACTGCTTCTCCATCAGGCCGTAGTACAGCTTCAGCTTCTGCTTCTCTCGCAGGCGGCGCGCGAAGTCGCTCACGCTGGTGCGCGCGGTGGCACCGTGCTGGCCAGGGGGATAGGGCCGGCGCAGCACCGGGTCCTTGTCCGGGTCCTTCGCGGTGATGCGCGAAAGCGGAATCCCCAGCCGACGACACATCTTCCCCCGCGGTCCCAAGTCGCGTGCCACGTGTTCCTCCGACCATCTCCCGGTGCCTGAAATGGAGATGAAGTTGATAATCAGTATCAATTTCAATATCTCCAGGTCGGGCCGGCGGTCAAGTCCGGAATTCGAAGTGGGGGATGCGGGCGTGGGATGGACGGCGCTGCTCAGGTGCCGCGCGGCGCCGCCTCTCGTCGGAAGATGGCGCCTGCGAGCACCGCCACGACGGTGACGCCGGCATAGGCCACCAGTCCCGCGGCCACCATGGCGAACAAGGCGGAGAGCCCCGCATCGAGCCGCGCGGCGACGAACCATCCGACGCCCGCGCTGATGACCAGACGCGAGGTGCCCGCCAGGAAGGGCCACAGCACGTGGCCCGCGCCCTGTGCGGCGAACGCGAGCACGAAGCCCAGGCCCAGCAGTCCGTAGAACGGCGCCACGATTCGCAGGTAGTCCAGGCCCGGCGCCACGACAGCGGGCTCGCGGCTGAAGGCATGGAGCCAGACTTCGGGCGCCAGCGCCGCGGCCAGTCCAATGGCTCCCGCGGCCACGAAGCCCAGCCCTCCGCCCAACCAGGCGATGCGCCGGGCGCGCTCGTGCTGTCCCGCACCCACGTTGGTGCCCACCAGCGTCAGCACGGCCGTGCCCAGGCCAAAGAGAATCGGGATGATGAGGTAGTCCAGGCGCGACGCCATGCCATAGCCGGCCAGCGCCTCCACGCCGAACAGGCCCACGGCACCGGTGATGACCATCACCATCAGGTTGGGCTGTAGCGAGCTCAACGCCGTCATCAGGCCCACGCGCAGGATGTCGCGAAGCAGCCGCGGCTCCAGCGGCCCTTTCGTGAGGCGGACCGCGGCCCGTCCGGACGCCATGTAGCGCAGCAGCCAGAGCGCCGCGCCCACGTAGAACAACGTCATCGCGAGCCCAGCGCCCGCCAGCCCCATCGCGGGCACCGGGCCGAAGCCGAAGATGACCCCTGGCGTCACGACGAGGAAGACAGCGGCGCCCACCAGGGTCACCAGCGCCGGGACGCGCACTTCGCCCGCGCCGCGCAGCGCCGCCGCGAGCAGGTTCACCAGCCAGAAGGGAATCGAGCCCGCGAACACGTAGTTCGAATACTGGAGCGCGGCGTCCAACGCGCCCGCCTGTCCACCCAGCGCCGTGTACAACGCGGGGCCGGTCATCCAGGCGAGGACGCTGAAGACAAGGCCAATGGCCAACGCCAGCACCACGGCATGCCAGACCAGGGCATTCGCATCGTCCCGCCGGTTCGCGCCCAGGGCTCGCGCCACCGCGGAGGCCACGCCGCTGCCAACGCCTCCGTTGGACATCATCGTCATCAACATCACGACGGGAAAGACGAGGGAGACGCCCGCCAGCGCCTCCGTGCCCAGGAAGCTCGCGTACCAGTTCTCCGCCACGCCCACCAACGATTGGGCAATCAGGACCAGCGTGGTGGGCACGGCGAGCTGGAGCAGGGGCTTCAGCAGAGGGCCCCGCAGCATCGCGTCTTGAAGTGATGCGCGTCCGGGGAGCGCGGAAGGTGTGGACCCGGGCGCTGCATCCTGTACCGGGGTTGCGTCGCTGCTGGCTGCGTCACCCATGGGACGTCACCTCACGCGCTCAGCGCACCAGGAACGCCACCGGAGGACAAGCCTTGTTTGGCCATGCGGCTCACGGCATCGGCGAGCACTTCCTCCTTGCTGGCATTCAGCGCAGCCAGCGTGAGACTCACCACGTCTGTAGGATTCGCCTTCGCGTGGCTGCCCCACGGAGTGGGGCGGGGCTCACGGTTGGATGGCCACCTTGAAGACGCCGTCACGGCGCTCGCCGAAGAGGGCGTAGGCCTCCTGGATGTCCGCGAGCTTGAAGCGATGGGTGATGAGCGGCGACAGGTCGATGCGCTTGTGGTGCACCAGGTCCATGAGGCGGCGCATGCGCTCCTTGCCTCCTGGGCACAGGGTGGTGACGATGCGGTAGTCCCCCAGGCCGGCGGCGAACGCGTCGTAGGGCAACTGGAGCTTGCCCGAGTACACCCCCAGGCTGGACAGCGTGCCCGCGGGCCGCAGGCAGCGCAGCGCGCTCTCGAAAGTCTGCTGGGTGCCCAGCGCCTCGATGGCCACGTCGGCGCCGCCGCCCGTGAGCCGTTTCACCTCGGCGACGACGTCCTGCTGACGGTGGTCGAGCACCACGTCCACACCCATCTTCCGCGCCAGCTTCAGCCGCGCCTCATCGCCGTCCACGCCGACCACGAGCGAGGCGCCCATCAACCGCGCACCAATGGAGGCGCACAGGCCGATGGGTCCCTGCGCGAAGACGACCACGGCATCGCCGATGCGTACGCCGCCTGCCTCCGCGCCGCTGAAGCCCGTGGAGGCGATGTCCGACAGGAGGACGACCTGCTCGTCGGTGAGTCCATCTGGAATGGGCGCGAGGTTGGCCTGCGCGGCGGGAATGCGGATGTACTCGGCCTGGGCTCCATCCTGGGTGTTGCCCATGCGCCAGCCTCCCAGGGCTTTATAGCCACCGCCGTGGCCGCACTGTGGAAGGTGACCGGACAGGCAGGCCCCGCATTGTCCACACGGGGTGATGGCACCCACGAGGACACGCTGTCCCAGGCGGTAGTCCGTCACGCCGGGGCCAAGCTCCTCGATGACACCCACGGGCTCGTGACCGATGACGAGCCCCGGGCGGACCGGGTACTCGCCACGGACGATGTGCAGGTCCGTGCCGCAGACCGTGGTCATCGTCATCCGGATGACCGCCTCGCCGGCTCCCGCGCGTGGGCGCTCCACCTCTTCGATGCCGAAGCGGTTCACAGCCTGAAAGACATTGGCTCGCATGCTCCCTCCCGGGGGTTCGTGGGTGTCCACTCGTGAAGTCTCGGCACGGTGTCGGAGGGCGTCATCCGCGCGGGCGTGGAGCGGCGGCGGTGGAGTTCATGCCGAGCGCATGCTCGGGCGCATGTGGCCGTAACGGCGGCTCGGGCCCGCGCGCTCCGGGCCCGGATGGATGTCATCACCTCGCACCGGCCGCATCGTCCTCGGTGAGTCGCGCCCGCTTCACGCGGGAATGAGGACCTCGTGCGCGAGCGCCGGTGCGCAGCGTCCGCGCAATCAGGCGTTTGCTTCAGGGGGCGGTACCATGAACGTCTCACCGGACACGGAGAAGCCACGGGAAGCCGAGCATCCGGAGGTGGCCGCCGCGCCGCGTCTGCTCTGGTTCAGCGAGCTGTCCCGCGAGGACGTCGCGCTGGCGGGGGGCAAGGGCGCGAACCTGGGCGAGATGACGCGGGCGGGGCTGCCTGTTCCGCCGGGCTTCGTCATCACCGCCGCCGCCTTCCAGGAGGCCATGGCGCCGGTACGTGCCCAACTGAGCCGCCTCTGGGCGCAGGTGGACCCGGATGACCCTTCGTCGCTGACCCAGGTCACGCAGCAGCTCCGTGAGCGCGTGCGGAGCGCGCCCGTCCCGGAGCGGCTGCGCGCCGCCATCCTGGAGGCGTATCAGCAATTGGGCGCGGACCGGGCCGTGGCGGTGCGTTCCTCGGCGACCTCGGAGGACTCGGCGGCCACGTCCTTCGCGGGCATGCACGAATCCTTCACCCACGTGTTGGGTGATGACGCCTTGATGGACGCGCTCCGGGCATGTTGGGCTTCGGCCTACGGCGAGCGCGTGGTGGCCTACCGCAAGGCGGAAGGGCTCACCGAGGAACCCGCCATCGCCGTGGTGGTTCAGGCCATGGTGGATGCGGCTTGCGCGGGCGTCATGTTCACCGCGGACCCGTCTTCGGGAGATACCGGCCGCATCGTCATCGAGGCGGCCTGGGGGCTGGGAGAAGTCGTGGTGGGCGGGCAGGTGGAGCCGGATACGTACAGTGTCTCCAAGAAGGAGCCTCGCGTGTGCGAGGTCCGGGTGGGCGACAAGAGTGTCCGTCTGGTGCGCGATGCCGAAGGACACACGCAGCGCGAGACACTGGGTCCGGAACAGGCCCATGAGCGCGTGCTGAGCGACGTGGCGGTGCTGGAGCTGGCGCGGTTGGGATTGCGGGTGGAGCAGCACTACGGTGCGCCGCAGGACATCGAGTGGGCGGAGGAGCGCGGACGTTTGTTCCTGGTGCAGACGCGCCCGATTACCACGCTGGGAAAGTCCGCCGTGCCTCCGTCAGAGGAAGGCCATGCGGGCAAGGCGCTGGTGCAGGGCCTGGGGGCGTCGCCCGGTGTGGCGGCCGGCCGCGTGCGGGTGCTGGCGTCACCGGCGGAGGGACGGCAGCTCCAGCCGGGCGAGGTGCTGGTGGCTGAGATGACGTCGCCGGACTGGGTCCCCACCATGCGGCGGGCCGCCGCCATTGTCACGGACCGGGGCGGCATGACGTGCCACGCCGCCATCGTCAGCCGGGAGCTGCGCAAACCCTGCGTGGTGGGCACACGCACCGCCACACGCACGCTGCGAGCCGGCGAGCCGGTGACGGTGGATGGCTCGACGGGAGAAGTCCGGGAGGGACAGGAGGCGCCACGTCCACGCGCGGTGGAGGCCACGGCCACCGCATCCACGGTGGGAACGGCCCCGGTGCTGGCCACGCGCCTCTACGTCAACCTGGCCCTGCCCGCGCAGGCTCGCGAGGCCGCGGCGCTCCCGGTGGATGGTGTGGGCCTGCTGCGCGCCGAGTTCATGCTCACGGAGGCCCTGGGGGGCGTGCATCCACGCAAGCTGATTGCGGAGGGCCGGCGGGGTGAGTTCGTCGAGCGCATGGCGGGGGCCCTGCTCCAGACGACGCGAGCCTTCCATCCGCGCCCTGTGGTGTACCGGACGACGGACTTCCGGACGAACGAGTTCCGCGGACTGGAAGGCGGCGCTGAGTTCGAGCCCGAGGAGTCCAACCCGATGATTGGCTTCCGGGGCGCCTACCGGTACCTGCGCGAGCCCGACGTGTTCAACCTGGAGCTGGAGGTGCTCGCGCGGGTTCGTGAGCAGACGCCCAATCTCCAGGTGATGCTGCCCTTCGTCCGCACGCTCTGGGAGCTGGAGGCGTGTCTGGAGCTCATCGCCCGCAGCCCGCTGGGGCGGCAGCGGGGGTTGAAGACGTGGGTGATGGCGGAGGTGCCTTCCATCGTCTACCGCCTCCACGACTATGCGAAGTGTGGGATTGATGGCGTGTCCATCGGCTCGAATGATTTGACGCAGCTCATGCTGGGCGTGGACCGGGACTCCGAGTCATGCGCCGAGCTGTTCGACGAAGCGGACGCCGCGGTGCTGGCCGCCATTGGCGACATCATTCGCGGGTGCGAGGAAGCGGGCCTGACGTCCTCGCTGTGTGGACAGGCGCCGTCGAACCGGCCGGACTTCGCGGAGCACTTGGTGCGCGCGGGGATTACGTCCATCTCCGTGGACCCGGCGGCGGTGCTCGCGACGCAGCGGGTGATTGCCGCCGCGGAGCAGCGGCTGCTGCTGGCGGCCTCGAAGCGGGCGACGCTCCAGGGCTGTTAGGTCCTGCCAGGGTGGGGCATTCCGTGCCGGAGGTGGTGCTTGTTCCAGAGCAGGTAGGGGAGCAGCGCCAACGTGCGCAGCATCAGATAGACCGCCAGGAAGGGCGTCAGCCGCAAGTCCTGGTAGGTGGCCGTCGCGACGGCCAGCGCGATGGAGGGATTGCCGAAGACCGCCGCGAGCGCGAGCGCGGTCCTGTCTTCAGGCCGAGGCCCTCCCGCCACATGGCCCAGTAGCGCGGAGCCCAGGGTCATCACCAGCATGCCCAGCACCATCCAGCCGTCCACGTCGCGCAGCCTCGGGCCGCTGATGAACAGCAGGAGCAGGATGGCGACGACGAACACCACCTTGAAGAGCCACAGCATGGGATGCAGCAGTCGCCTGGCCAGCATTGGCCGCCAGGCGCGCAGTGCCCAGCCCGCCGCGAGCGGCACGAGGAAGGGCAGCATGACCCGCTCGAGGAGCTGGACGGTGGTGGGGGCCTTGAACACGGCGGGGAAGAAGTCGCTGAGCAACCGGAGTGAGAGCGGCAGGCACACGATGGCCGCCAGGGACAGGGTGAGAGACAGCGCCACCGTGAGGCTCAAGTCGCCGCGCTGCCGGTAGGCCGCGACCGCGACGCTGGGCACGCCAGGGCTGACGGCCATCAACAGCAGGATGCCGGCGGCGATGGGGGGCAGGGGCAGGAGGTTCACCACGAGCAGGGCGAGCAGCGGGACTCCCAACAGGATGAGGGGAAGACCTCGCGCGTAGGCAGGCAGCCGCATGGCGTGCTTCACGGCGCTCACGTCGACGGCGAGCCCGAGGACGAACCCCATGAGCACGACGAGGTGCCGGACCGCGAACTCGACTCCGTCCCGCACGCTCAGCGCGGCGGTCACCTCGGCGTCCATGGATGGAGGATGCGCACGGAGCGCCTCGTCGGGCACGTTGGGGCGGCCAGCCGTGCGCGCGTTCCTCGAAGCGGTCGCGGCGTGACAGGGTCGGGCCTCACTCACCCCTGGGGGGATGGCCGCCAAGGCCCCCGCGCCTTGAAATCACCTTCGCGCCCGGACGCCTCGCATGCCCGGGCAAGGGGACGTGCCATGGACGCGAACCATCTGCTGGAGTTGGTCAAACTACCGGCAGGGGATGATCGACAAGCTCGCGTCCGCCCTGAAGGCGCCCGGTGAGCACGAAGCCTTCCTCAAGTGGCTCACGGAGGACATCTACAAGGGAAAGCGGACCACCGCGGTGATGGAGCGGCTCGCGGACGTCGCGAAGGAGGCCATCGAGCCGACGCTGCTGCGGGTCATGGGCGACGACTTCCTGAACAAGCTCAAGGAGCGCATCCAGCGGCTCAACGAGGGCGCGGAGCCCGCGGTGGCGCAGGAGGGCGCCAATGGGGTGAAGCCGGATTCGGCCAGGCCCTTCGAGG
The DNA here is from genome assembly GCF_900101905.1 of Myxococcus virescens. NCBI lineage: Bacteria > Pseudomonadati > Myxococcota > Myxococcia > Myxococcales > Myxococcaceae > Myxococcus > Myxococcus virescens. The sequence continues at coordinate 313,011 of NZ_FNAJ01000002.1, forward strand.
CGGATGGCCGTGCCGCGCCCGATGAGAAGGGCCGCGCCGCCGCGGAGACCACCGAGACGGAGTTGGAGTTCTTCGGCGTGGTGCGGGACATCTGCGTCAAGAACGGCGCCGCCGTCGAGGATATCCTCTACCGGGACACGGCGTCCTACTTCAACGTGTCCTTCAAGCGGCCCACGAAGTGGTTCGCCCGGTTCTTCAGCAATGGCAAGCGCAAGAGCATCGTCACCTGGGTGCCGGTGGACGAGGCCCGCGCCATTGCCGCGGGCTTCGAGGTGGAGGCGGCGCCCGCGGGTTTGGGCACCAGCCGCGTCTTCATCGAATCGGTGCCCCAGGTCTGGGCGCTGAAGACGCTGGTGACCCGGAGCCTGGAAGTGTCCAAGACGGTGCGTGACGAGTCACCGTCTTCAGACGGTGCCACACACGAGGACGGGAAGCCCGCCCTCAAGGTCATCACGGGCTGACGCTCCGCCGCGGTGCTCACGCCGCCGCGCGAAGCGACGTGAGACCCACGGCCTTGAGCGCCAGCACGCCCGCCACGGCGAAGGCCTGCCCGGCGAGCAGCGCGGTCCCCAGGGGCGTGAGCTCCTGGGCGTGCATGACGATGAGCAGCACGCTGCCCACCACCCATGCGGCGTCCACCAGGACATGCACCAGGGCTGCTCCCAGGACGGGCTGCTTGAACCCGACCCAGAGGTTGAAGGCCGACCACGGCAGCAGGAAGAGGCCCACGCTGAACAGGAAGGTGGACGGCAGGGGCCAGCCCGCGAGCTGGGTGAGGGTGGGAGCAAGGAGCAACAAGGCCGCGCCCATGAGGAGTGAGGCGGCGGCGTCGAAGCGGTAGACGAAGCGGGGATTGCGAAGCAGCTGGGGCATCATCTGGGCTCTCCGGGTGGCTGGGAACGGGAGCACAGTGTTCCTGGCAGGGAATGTTCTCAATTACCTCGAAGGTCATCGTCCCGCGTCACGGCCTGGGGCAGTCTGGGCTCGGAAAGGGACACGGCGATGATTGGACCCCTGCTCAAGGAATGGAGAACGCTGCGCGGCAAGAGCCAGCTGGCCCTGTCGCTGGAGGCGCAGGTATCGGCGCGTCACCTGTCATTCCTGGAGTCGGGCCGCTCCGGGGCCAGCCAGGAACTGGTGCTGCGGCTGGCGGAGGCCCTGGGGCTGGGGCTGAGGGACCGCAACGCCCTGCTGGTGGCGGCGGGGTTCGCGCCTCAGTTCGGCGAGCGCGGCTGGCACAGCGCGGAGCTGGCGGAGGTCCGGCGGGCCGCGGGGCTCATCCTCGCGTCGCATGAGCCGTATCCCGCCATCGTGGTGGATTCGTCCTCGACGGTGCTCGAGGCCAATGCGGGCGCGCTCGCGATGATGGGGCAGCCGCGTGAGGCGCTCGGACAGGTCAACCTGATGGACCTCGTCTTCGTGCCCGGACCCGTGCGCTCGGCCATTGGCAACTGGGAGGAGATTGCCGGGTATCTGCTCCACCGGCTGCGGGAGGGCGCTCGCATGCGGGGCCCCCGCTCACCCGTGGCATCGGTCCTGGCCCGTGTCCTGGCTCAGCCAGGTGTCGAGGCGTTGACCGCGCTGCGGCCCGCCAACGCCGGCTCGGTGCTGGTGCCCTTGACCTTCACCCGCGATGGCGCGACGACGCACTGGTACACCACGCTCACCAGCTTCGGCGCCCCCCAGGATGCCCTGGTGGAGGAAATCACCATCGAGCAGTTCCACCCGATGTGATGGATTATTCCCCGCGGGCCGCGTCGTTGCGTCGGGCTCGGTCCATGTCCACCTGAAGGAGAGCGCCGGGTACGGCGGCCATCCAGTCAGGGAGTCAGGCATGTTCGGAGATACGAAGGCGTTCAGCGGCTTCTCAGTGCGAGACGTGGCGGCGGCCCGGAAGTTCTACGGCGAGACGCTGGGCCTGAAGACGTCCGAGTCGGACGGCATGTTGACGCTGCACATCGCGGGCGGCAGGGACATCCTCGTCTATCCCAAGGACAACCACACCCCGGCGTCGTTCACGATTCTCAACTTCCCCGTGGAGGACATCGACAAGGCGGTGGACGCGCTGTCCCAACGCGGCGTGCGTTTCGAGCGGTACGACGGCTTCGACGCGGATGCGAAGGGCATCGTCCGGGGTGACGCGGGGCCGCCCATTGCCTGGTTCAAGGACCCTTCAGGCAACGTGCTGTCCGTCTTGCAGGGCCAGGGCCCGGCCTGAGCAGTGTGCTGTCCTGGGGACTCTGGGGCGAGCAATCGAGGAAGGACTGCGAAAGCCACCCTACGGAGCCGATGTGATGGACGCGTGACGCGGGCCCGTCATGGGAGGACGAAGTCGCGTGGCTTCAGCGGCTCGGGCTGCGGTTCGCCCAGCGCCTCCATCAAGTTCATCTCCACGCTGCGCGCCATCGCCAGCAAGGAGAGGTCGTTGGGCTCCGTGCCGAAGGGCTCCTCCAGTTCGTCGCTCAGCCGGTCGAGCCCGAAGAAGGTGTAGGCAATCATCGCCGCGAGCCAGGGCGTGAACCAGCCCAGCGCCTCCGCGAGACCAAAGGGCAGCAGCAGGCAGAACAGGTAGGCGGTGCGGTGCAGCAGCACCGTGTACGTGAAGGGCAGGGGCGTGAAGCGGATGCGCTCACACGCGGAGAGCACGTTCATCAAGCCATGGACGTGCGTCCGCAGCTCGCTCCAGGTGATGTCGGTGAGATGCTTCTCCCGGAGGAGCGAGGCCAGCTCCCGGTCGTGCTCCCGAAGCAGGGCGTTGGGGCGGTTCTGGCTGGCCAGTACGCGCGCGGCCTCCGGCTCTGGCAGCAGGCGGCTGATGTCCTCCCGGGCGTCATGCCCGCGCAGGTGTGCGGCCATCGCGTGGGCGAAGGCGATGTTCCGCCTCACCAGCCTGCGCATCGCCTGTTGCGCTCCGCTGCCGTCGTCCCCCAGGAGCGCGATGGCCTCATGGGAGAATGAACGCAGTTCGATGATGAGCGCGCCCCAGTGCTTCCGGGCCTCCCACCACCGGTCGTAGCAGGCGTTGTTCCGGAAGCCGAGGAAGATGGAGAGCGCGATGCCCAGCAGGGACAGCGGCGCCGGTGAGGAGATCTGCAGATCCAGATAGCCTTGCCGGTACGCCCAGACGACGAGCGCGGAGAGCGCCGCGATGCCCAGGACGTGGGGCAGGACGCGCGGGAGGATGGTCCCGCGCACAACGAAGAGGAGCCGAAGCGAGCTGAGGCGAGGACGGACAATCACGAGCAGGGACCTTCCTGCGCCAAATGCCTCCGGGTCGCAAGCGCTCCTCTTGGGGGCCTGTTCAGGCGATTAGGGGGAGCGGGGCCCGCTGGTAAGCGTGTGCCACGGTCCGTCGTGAATCCGCTCGATGGTGTGGTCCGCGAACGATCAGACGCCGTCGCAGGCACCTCGCAGGACGGTGAACTGCAACGGCGCTTCTTTCGGGAGTTCCAGGCGCGCAGCGTCTGCCCGGACGCATGGTCGATGCCAGCCACATGCGCGACGTAGAGCATCCCCTGGTGCGCCGCGATGCCCCAGGAGTCACGCGCTCCGTCGAGCGGCGTATTGAAGGGGGCGGCGTATCCATCGGAGGCCACCGCGATGAAGTCCTCGCGGCTGTTGCCGGCGAGGTCTTCGATGGTGACGGCTTCCTCGTGCGGAGGCCCCGGCCCTGTCCTGGTGGGCCGAGGCGGAACCGCTGCGTTGCGGGGCGCCGAACGTATCGCCCGAGGTGGACTCAGGGGGCCGTGGGTACCGCGGGCCCTCCAGCGTCAGGGACGCACTTCGGTTCTGCGGTGGAGCCCCACGTCCGTTCTCGGCGTGGTGGTCGTGGTGGTTCCAATGCTCTTCTTCCACGGGAAGGTGAGCGCCAGCGCGACGCCCGACAGACCCACGATGGAGTAGATGAGGCGACTGAGCGCGCTCATCGCCGTCCGTGTCTCGCCGCCGAAAAGCGCGTTCACGAGGTTCCAATTGAAGAAGCCAATCAGGCCCCAGTTGATGGCGCCGATGATGGCCAGGACGGCCATCACCTTGGCGAGCCCTCCTCTGGTTCGGTCCGCATCCGCTCGTTCCATGGCTCGTATCCTTGGCTAGGTGTGTTCCACCCGTGCAGGTGGGTGATGCCTCCCGGATAAGGTGTTGCCCGGACGCGTCCTGGCTACTCCTCCGGCACCGATTGTCCGGCTCGGTGCTCCGGACGCCATGCGGCTCAGCGGGAGTGGGTATCCACCAGTCGCTCGGGAATGCGCGCGACGAGGAGGTCGATGGCCGCGCGCACCTTCGAGGTCAGGTGTTTGCTCTGAGGCCACACCGCGTAGATTTCGTTGCCATAGGGGCGCTGAGTCTCCAGCACCTCGACGAGCCTGCCGCTGCTCAGGTGCTCGGCGATGAGCCAGCGAGGAAGCCACGCCAGCCCGGCCCCCTGCACCGCGGCGTCCATGATGGTCTCCACGTCGTCGAAGCGCAGGCGCGCCTGGACGGCGATGCGCTGCTCGCCGCCCTGTCCGTCCGGGAATCGCCAGGGCTTGTTGACGCCGTTGCGGCCGTAGACGACCGCGTCGTGCTCGCCCAGGTCTTCCAGTGTCTTCGGGCGGCCGTGGCGCTTCAGGTAGCCGGGCGCGGCGCAGACGGACATCGTCTGGACGCCCAGCCGGCGCGCCGTCAGTCCCGCGTGGTCCGCCAGCGGCGCGACGCGGAGGGCCAGGTCGTAGCCTTCCTCGACGAGGTCGACCATCCGGTCGCTGAAGGCGATTTCCAGCTCCAGTCCCGGATGCTGGAGGACCAGCTCGCGCAGCAGCGGCGCGGCGCAGTGCCGGCCGAACATCACGGGCGCGCTGACGCGCAGGCGGCCCGTGGGCGCGCGCCGTCCGGAGTCCAGCGCCGTCTCCGCCGCCTCGAGCTCCGCCAATGCGCGCACGCAGCGCTCGTAGAAGGCCTGGCCGTCCTCGGTGAGGCTCTGCCGACGCGTGGTGCGCTGGAACAGCCGGGTCTCCAGACGCTCCTCCAGCCGCGCGATGCTCTTCCCCACGGCCGAGCGTGAGAGCCCCATGCGCTCCGCGGCGAGCGCGAAGCTCCCTGCCTCCACGGCCTGGACGAAGGCGAAGACGCCCCCAAGGCGGTCCCTCATGACGCTGCTCCTATTGGTGCCTGCGCGTCTCCAGTGACTCGACAAAGTGTCGCCACTGACGACGCTGCCTCGTCCGTATAGCTCCCGCATCACTTTCATGCAGGACGCGGAGCGGACGATGGGCGCGACGATGAAGCGTTGGCAGGCGAAGCAGGCGGGACGGGCGCACCTGGAACTGGCGGAGGTGGCGATTCCCTCTCCGGGTGCTGGTGAGGTGTTGATTCGCGTGTCGGCGGTCTCCCTCAACTACCGCGAGAAGCTGATGCTCGACGGAGGTGGCTCCCTGACGGCGCACCAGCCCTTCACGCCGGCTTCGGACATGGCGGGCGTGGTGGTCGCGGCGGGCGCGGGCGTGCAGCGCTTCAAGGAAGGGGCGCGCGTCATCGCCAACTTCCAGACGGATTGGGTGGACGGGCCCGTGCCGCGTGGGACGGTGCGCAGCCTGGGCGGAAACGCGCCGGGCGTGCTGGCCGAGTACGTCGTCATGCCGGAGCAGTGGCTGGTGGCGTCTCCCGAAACACTCGATGACGTGCAGGCGAGCACGTTGCCGTGCGCCGGCCTCACCGCGTGGACGTCCCTGGTGGAGCTGGGCGGGCTGCGTCCGGGGCACACGGTGGTGACGCAGGGCACGGGCGGCGTGTCCCTGTTCGCGGTGCAGCTTGCCGCCGCCATGGGCGCGGAGGTCATCGTGCTCTCGGGGGACGAGGACAAGCTGGCCCGCGTGAAGGCCCTGGGCGCCGCGCACGGCATCCATCGTCGCCACACTCCGGAGTGGCATACGGCGGTGCTCGAGCTGACGCGAGGCGCGGGGGCCGACCACATCCTGGAGTTGGTGGGCGGGGAGAACCTGGGCCGGTCGGTGAAGGCGCTCGCGTCGGATGGGCGCGTCTCGCTCATCGGCGTGTTCGAGGGCTTCGAGAGCCGCTTCCCGGTGCAGCCCTTGTTCCTGAGCTCCGGCGTCATCCAGGGCATCTTCGTCGGACACCGGCGCGGGCTGGAGAACCTGGTGCGCGCGGTGGACCGGCTGGCATTGAAGCCCGTGGTCGACACTGTCTATTCACTCGATGCGCTGCCCACGGCGCTCGAACACCTGGACCGCGGACCGTTTGGCAAGCTGGTCATCACGGCTTGACCTGGACCCACGGCGAATCGTGCGCCCCGACGCGACCGGGGGGGGCCGGTGGTGGTGCTCCAGGACGAAAGACAGACGCGTGCGAGGGTGAAAGACCACGCCATGCGTTGGTGGAAGACATAACGATGGGTTCAGGCGGCGCTGCGAGGGGTTGAAGCGTCAGCGGGCCTGGAGTGGCGCAGGCGCCCGGGCGTACTGTCCCGGGCGGCATGCGCACACTCCATGGACTCAGTTACTCGCCCTGGACGGAGAAGACCCGTTGGGCGTTGGACCACCACCGTGTCGCCTATCGCTACCGCGAACACCTGCCGCTCATCGGCGAGCCGCTGCTGCGCTGGCGTACGCCGCGTGGCGTGCGGCCCGCCGTTCCCTTGCTCATCGACGAGGGCGAGGCCTTTCCCGGCTCGTTCGTCATCGCGCGGCGCGCGGAGGAGCTGGGGCAGGGGGAGCCACTCTTTCCCGCCGCGGACCTCCCGGTGATTCAGCGCTGGGAGGACGACAGCGAGCAGGTGCTCTCCGCGGCGCGCGCCAAGGTGGTAGCGGCGTTGCTGGAGAGTCGTCAGGCCCAGGTGGAGAGCCTTCCCGCCTTCCTGCCCGCGGGGCTCCGGTCGGTCCTGGCACCGTCCGCGAGGCTGGGCGCGCGCTTCGTGGCCCGCAAGCACCAGGCTCCCGTGGACATCGCCGCCGCCGTCCATGAGAAGGTCATCCCCACGCTGGAGCGCCTGCGTGAAGCCCTGGGCGGCCGGGACTACCTGCTGTCGCGCTTCAGCTACGCGGACATCACGGCCGCGCTGATGCTCCAGTTCGTGAGGGCGGTGGACGACGGCTACCTTCCCCTGGGGCCTGGGACGCGAGCGGTGTGGAGCGACGCGGCGCTCGCCGCCCGCTTCCCGGACCTGCTCGAGTGGCGGGACGGCCTCTACGCGAAGCACCGCCGCCCCTGAACCACGCGCGCGCGGACCTGCCAGACAGCACCCTGAAACGCGAAACGGCGCCAGCCTCGTGAGAGGTGGCGCCGTGGAGCCGAAGCCCGGAGGCTCAGCCCGGCTGGCAGACCTGCCGGAGGATGTCGAGCGACTCCAGCGCCTTGCCCGCGCCAATCACGACGGCGGAGAGCGGGTCCTCGGCCAGGAACACGGGCAGGCCCGTCTCCTCGCGCAGCAGCGTGTCCAGGTTCTTCAGCAGCGCGCCGCCACCGGCCAGGACGATGCCGCGGTCGGCGATGTCGCCGGCGAGCTCGGGCGGGGTGCGCTCCAGCGTGAGCTTCACCGCCTCGACGATGCCGTTGACGGGCTCCGCCAGCGCGTCACGCACTTCGTCGCTGGACACCGTCAGCGTGCGCGGCACGCCGGCCACCAGGTCGCGACCCTTGATCTCCATGGTCATGACCTCGTCCGTCGGGTACGCGGTGCCAATGCCCATCTTGATGAGCTCCGCCGTGCGCTCACCGATGAGCAGGTTGTACTTGCGCTTGACGTACTGGATGATGGCCTCGTCCAGCTTGTCGCCGCCGATGCGCACGCTCTTGGCGAACACGATGCCGGCGAGGCTGATGACCGCGACGTCGGACGTGCCACCGCCGATGTCCACTATCATGTTGCCGCTGGGCTCCGTCACCGGAAGGCCCGCGCCAATGGCCGCCGCCATGGGCTGCTCGATGAGGTAGACCTCGCGGGCGCCCGCGTTGGCCGCCGCCTCGCGCACCGCGCGGCGCTCCACCTCGGTGATGCCGGAGGGGATGCCGATGATGATGCGCGGATTGACGAGCGTCTTGCGGTTGTGCGCGCTCTGGATGAAGTAGCGCAGCATCGCGGCCGTGATTTCAAAGTCCGCGATGACGCCGTCCTTCATCGGACGGATGGCCACGATGTTGCCCGGGGTGCGCCCGAGCATTTCCTTGGCTTCCTTGCCCACCGCGAGGACCTTCTTGCCCCCGCGCGCGTCCTGCTGGACGGCCACCACCGAGGGCTCGTTGGAGACGATGCCCTGGCCGCGGATGTAGATGAGCGTGTTCGCCGTGCCGAGGTCGATGGCGAGGTCACGCGAGAAGAGGGTGTGAAGCCAGTCAAACATACGGGGGCGGGAACTTTCGGGGGGTCGGCGGAATTTCCCCGTCATCGCGGGGGCAGGCGCGGGCCAAGGTACTACGCGACGCAGCACGGAGGAAGAAAAGCCGGTAGCGGCGTTCACATCCGCCTGGGGGGCAGTCGGCCAGCGGACGCAGGCGCGGCGCTTCCAGCGCTCAGGGGATGGGGGTGGGCTCGGCCTGCGCCGACTCGAAGCGCGCCGCCACCAGCCCCGCCTCCAGCGGCTTCTCCTCGGGGAGCGCCGTGGGCGGCAGCGTCCCCTGGGCCTCGGCGTCGCGGTACTCCGGCGTCTGGCGCAGGGCCTCGCTGGTGACGTGGAGCAGCGTGTCACGCACGGGCTCGAACAGCAGGGCGGTAAGGTACCAGGCCGGGGCGTAATCCAGGCGGATGAGGCCGTGTACGCTCCACCTGTGCGGCGCGTAGTCCCACGGGCAGCGGCCGAGCAGGCGCTTGAGCAACCAGCCCGTGCCGTACTCCGCGCCGAAGATGAGCCCCGTGTAGACCAGGGCCCGCAGCGGCCGGGGCAGGGGCTTGAGCCGGGCGGAGACCTCTTCCAGCGCCAGCGCCGTGCCTCCGTAGATGGGGTGCATCCACAGGTAGGTGCGCGCCGTGGCGTTCCGGTCCTTCTTCAGCGCGGCCCCCGTGCCGGTGAACATCACCTCGAGCACCCAGCCCACGCACCCATAGACGAGGAATCTTGAAAGCACTTCGGAAAGCTAAGGCTGCCCCGCAGAAGGGGCACTCCCGCCCCCTGGGGTCGGTGCTGGCCGCCTGCCTCGGCTGTGCCATGGCGGACGGTGTGCCTGTCCCCAGGGGGACTCCAACTCGGACGACACGGGCCCACACGCCCAGGAGCCCGCCCAGGGCGGGCGGGCCCCCGACAGCGCCGGCTCAGCCCGGGATGCCGGCCGACCAGCGCTGCGTGAGGTACAGCTCGGCGAGCTGGGCCGCGTTGAGGTCCTGCGACTCGCCCGCGTAGGTGCGCTCGGTGGACAGGCCCACCTCGCCGCCGCCCACGCCCGCGTGGACGCCCACGCCAAAGTCGCCGGTGACCTTGTGCTTGTCCTGGACGGTGGCCTTGATTTCGACCTTGTCCTTGAGCTGGTTCAGCGCCTGGCCCACGTCGCCCCGGGCGATGCTGCCGAAGGCGCCGCTGGTGGCGATGTCGTTGATGTTGCCGCTGATTTCCGCCTTCACCTCGCGGCCCGTCGCGCCGCCCAGGCCCAGCGCGGACGCGTTGGCCTGACGCGAGTCGGTCAGCGTCAGCTTGGCCTCATGGGTGTCACGCACGCTGGCGCCAATCTCGCGAGCGGTGCCCTTCGGGTCCTTGATGAAGTCGGTCGGGTTGAAGCCCTCGGGCAGCTCCACGCTCTGCTCCAGCTCCACGCCGAGCGAACCGGACACCCCCGCGGATGCGTTGGTGGGCAGCGACACGGAGTCCCCGCCACCGGTGGGGATGCCCACGCCCGCGGACGCGCTGGCGTTGGCGTTGATTTCGAGGCTCTGCTTGAGGGTCAGCTTCTGGGGCTTGCCGCCCTCCATCTCGATGCGGGCCGTGGTGCTCTGGTTGACTCCGGCACTCGCGCCGGCGCCCGCGCTGATGGCCTCCGGCAGGCCCTTCATGCCCAGCTCGGCGTTGACGCTGGCCTCGGCGCCCAGCTTGAACTCCACGGCGCTCATGTTCTTCGTCAGGCCCGCCAGGTCCGACAGCGGATCCCCAAGGACGTGGTTCACGCCGGCGCCCAGCACGGGGTTGCTCGCGGTGGCGCCCGCGGTGGCGGTGGAGGCCGCGATGATGCGGGTGGCGTTCTTGGCCTCCTCGGCCGTGTCGAACTTGAACTCCACCGTGGCCCCGGCGGTGCCGAAGGCCTCCGCGCCCGCGTCCGCCGCGCCCTTGGCGCCCAGCTTGGCCGCGACGCCCGCGCCCACCTCGCCGGTGACGGACACCGTGTAGCCGCCGCCCTCTTCCTCACTGCGGCTGACGCCCAGGGTGCCCTTCACCTTGCCGGCCAGCGTGGCGCCGTTGGCCTCGGCGTAGAGGCTGATGGAGGTGCTCTCACCCGGCTTGAGCTGGTCCACCTGCCGGTTGAGGTTGACCGCGTCGCCAATGGCCCGGGCCGTGTCCACCGGGTCCCGCACCACGTCCGCGGTGCCCTGGAGCGCCCCGCCGATGATGTCGTTGGTGATGCCCTGCAGGGGGTTGAGCGTGGGCGCGTCCTGGATGGCCCGGCCCGCCACGTCCAGGCCGTCCGCGGCGATGTCGGTCGCCTTGTCGAGCACCGGGCCCGCCCGCTCCGCCGCATCCTTGAGGACATTGCCCAGGCCATTCGCGGTGACGGCGGCCGCGGTGCCCGTGGCGCTCAGCGTGCGCTGGGTCGCGGTGCGGCCCGCCTCGAACACGTCACCGGCGGCGTTGCGCACGTTGCCCGCCGCGTCCTGCACCCGGTCCTTGGTTCCTTCGACGACGTTCTGCGTCGCGTTGGCCACGCCGCCCACGACGTTCTTGGTGGCGTTGGCCACGCCGCCCACGGCGTCACCGGCCTTGTCCTTGGCGCCCTCGACGACGTTCTGCGTCGCGTTGGCCACGCCACCCACGACGTTCTTGGTGGCGTTGGCCACGCCGCCCACGGCGTCACCGGCCTTGTCCTTGGCGCCCTCGAAGACGTCCCGGGCCCGCTCCTGGGCCGCGTTGGAGACCTTCTCCTTGGCCTCCTGCGCCTTGGCCGCCGCCTGCTCCGCGGCCTCCGCGGCCTTGCGCGCCGCCGCCTCCGCCGCGCGCCGGGCCGCCTCCGCCGCACGCTTCGCCGCGGCCTCGGCGGCCCGCTTCGCCGCGTCCGCCGCTCCGCCAATCAGTTTTCCGATTCCCATGGGGGCTTCCTTCTCCAGGCTGTCACGGCCGTGGGTCGTCTCGCGGGGGCGGGACGCGGCGCGTGCGCGCTTCAGGGTGTGGTGCCGGCTGGGGCCTTGTGGCGGGCCAGCCGAAGCCCTCAGCAGTGTCGAGTCTTGAAAGCAGGCATGGACGATTCCTGCCCTTTAGAAAGAGCGGGTACGCTGTGAGGGCTGCGGGGATTCTCAGGAAATGAGGCGGAAGAGTTTCGTCGGCGCGGCAGAAACCTGGCCGCCGAGCGCTGGATTGGCGTTTTCCCGCCGCGGGGGAGCGCTTTACTGGGTGGCACCCGCGTAATACAGGAGAAGCGGATGTGCCCCGCGAGCCCGACAGCCCCGCTATCCCCACCCGGGCGACGCGCGCGCGGGATGCTGCTGGCCATCGCCCTGGGCACGGCGCTTGCGTCCGTGCCGGGGATCAACGCGCTGGAATGGGTGGTGGCCGCCGAGGCCCACGCCGAGTACGGGCCCTCTGAGAGAAACGGCGCGCGGGTGGACCGGCGCGGCGTGGCCTTCGTGGGCAAGCGCACCCGCCAGTTGCGCTGTGGGCGCCTGGCTGGGGTGGGGAGCGACACCTGGGCCGCGGTGATGAGCGCCTCGGCCGGGGTGAAGACGAAACCGACCCTGGGCCGGGTACGAGAGTCCTTCCAGCCGGGCTTCCATGAAGCCCACCGTCAGGCTCGAGAACGGCGGCGGGCCGTTGCCACCGACACCGTCCGGCTGCTGCGCTCCGCGGCCCGGATGGTGCGAGCAGGCAACGCCGGTGACCGGCCGACGCTCGTCACCCAGTCGTTGCGCGGGCCTCCCGGGCGCGGCTGAAGACTTCGCTCGGAGTCGGGCCGGCGGGTAACGCGCCTGCCTTCTTTGTTTCCTCCCGCATGATGCGCGGTCCGACGCATACCGCCGGGCCGGGCCGAACCTCAATCTTCCGCTAGGTTGTTTTTTTCGAGGTGTACCGATGCATGGAGCCCACGAGGTCCTCCAAGCCATTGCCGTCGTCCTGTGCGTCGCGGCAGTGACGACGGTCCTCTTCCAGAAGCTTCGCCAGCCCGTGGTGCTGGGCTACATCCTGGCCGGCCTCGTCGTCGGCCCGTACCTGCCGATTCCGCTCGTCGCCAACCCGGAGGTGGTGACGACGCTCTCGGAGCTGGGCGTCATCCTCCTGATGTTCTCGTTGGGGTTGGAGTTCAGCCTCCGCAAGCTGTTCGCCGTGGGCCCCACGGCGGGTGTCACCGCCGTCATCCAATGCAGCATCATGATTTGGCTGGGCTTCGTGGTGGGGCGCGCCTTCGGGTGGACCACCCTGGAGAGCCTCTTCACGGGCGCGCTCATCTCCGTGTCCAGCACCACCATCATCGCCAAGGCCTTCGACGAGCAGAACATCCGGGGCCGGCTGCGGGAGCTGGTGGTGGGCGTCCTCATCGTCGAGGACCTCATCGCCGTCCTCCTGATGGCGACGCTGACGGCCATCTCCTCCGGCACCGGCCTGTCCGTGGGGGAGCTGTCGTTGACGACGGGCCGCCTGGTGGCGTTCCTCGTCGGGCTGGTGGTGGTGGGGCTGTTCATCATCCCCCGCGCGGTGCGCTACGTGGTGAAGCTCAACAAGCCGGAGACGACCCTGGTCGCCAGCGTGGGCATCTGCTTCGCGGTGGCGCTGCTGGCGCAGGCCTTCGGGTATTCGGTGGCGCTGGGGGCCTTCCTGGCGGGCTCGCTGGTGGCGGAGTCCGGCGAGGAGAAGGTGGTGGAGCACCTGGTGCAGCCGGTGAAGGACATCTTCGCGGCCATCTTCTTCGTGTCCGTGGGCATGCTCATCAACCCGGCGCTCATCGCGGAGCACTGGGCCGCCATCCTGGTGCTCACGGTCGTGGTCATCGTTGGCAAGCTCTTCAGCGTGACGCTGGGCGCGTTCCTCACGGGGCACAGCACCCGGACCTCCGTGCAGGCGGGCATGAGCCTGGCGCAGATTGGCGAGTTCTCCTTCATCATCGCGGGCCTGGGCCTGTCGCTGAAGGCCACGGGCAACTTCATCTACCCGGTGGCGGTGGCCGTCTCCGCGATTACGACGCTCACGACGCCCCTGCTGATTCGCGTGTCGGGGCCGGTGGCCAGCTATGTGGACCGCAAGCTGCCCAAGCCGCTGCAGACGTTCGCGACGTTGTACGGCACCTGGGTCGAGCGGCTGCGCGACGCGCCCCGGCGCCAGACGTTCGGGGCCTCGGTGCGGCGGCTGGCGCGGTTGATGGTGCTGGACGCCGTGCTGCTGATTGTCCTGGTGATTGGCACGTCGTTGACGGCGGGCAAGCTGGGCTCCCTCATCGAGCAGCGGCTGGGCATCGATGAGAACCTGTCCCGCTACATCATCCTGGGCGGCGCGGTGCTGCTCTCCATCCCGTTCCTGGTGGGCGTGGTGCAGGTGGCGCGCCGGTTGGGCGAGGAGCTGGCGGAGGCGGCGCTGCCCGGGCGGAAGGACGGGCGGGTGGACCTGGCGGCGGCGCCCCGGCGCGTGCTGCTGGTGACGCTGCAACTGGGCATCATCCTGCTGGTGAGCGTGCCCGTGGTGGCGATTACGCAGCCCTTCCTCCGGGGCGCCATGGGCCCGCTCGTCGTGCTGGCCCTGATTGGTGCGCTGGGCGTGACGTTCTGGCGAGGCGCCACCAACCTGCACGGCCACGTCCGCGCGGGCGCGCAGGTCATCGTGGAGGCGCTGGCGGCGCAGTCCCACTCGCGAGAGCCGGGCGCGGATGAGCACGCGCTGGACCACGTCTCCAAGGTGCTCCCGGGCCTGGGCGAGCCCGTGCCCGTGCGGCTGGAGGCCTCCAGTCCCGCGGCGGGGAAGACGCTGGCCGAGGTGAACCTCCGCGGCCTCACGGGGGCCACGGTGCTGGCCATCCGGCGCGGGGACTCGAGCGTGTCCGTGCCGTCCGCGCAGGAGGTGCTGCAGCCGGGTGACGTGCTGGCGCTGACGGGCACGCAGGACGCGGTGGAGGCCGCCAAGAGCCTGCTCACCGGCGCACCGGCGCCCGCCTCGGAGCCGGAGCCGACGGGCGCCCAGGTGTAGGGACACGGGCCTGGGGGCGGCGTACGCTCCGCCCCCGGGGCCTACCGCTTCACGCTGTACTTGGCGATGGCGTAGAGGGCGCGGACGCCGTCCTTCCAGCCAATCTTCTTGCCCTCTTCGTAAGTGCGCCCGTGGTAGCTGATGGGCACCTCGAAGACGCGCCAGCGGCCACGGGCCACCTTGGCGGTGATTTCCGGCTCGAAGCCGAAGCGGTCCTCCTCCACCTGCACGGAGCGCAGCACCTCGGCGCGGAAGGCCTTGTAGCAGGTCTCCATGTCGGTGAGGTTCAGGCCGCTGGTCATGTTGGACAGCGTGGTGAGCACGTTGTTCAGCACGGTGTGCCAGTAATAGAGGACGCGCCGGGGCGTGCCGGTGAAGCGGCTGCCGAAGACGACGTCCGCGACCCCGTCGATGATGGGCTGGATGACGTTGGGGATGTCGCGCGGGTCGTATTCCAGGTCCGCGTCCTGGACGATGATGATGTCACCCGTGGCTTCGGTGAAGCCTCGCCGCAGCGCCGCGCCCTTGCCCTGGTTCTTCTCCTGGAAGAGGACGCGCACCTCGTTGCGATTGCGCGGTGTACCGCCCAACAGGCCCACGCCCTGCTCCTGAAGCTGGCGCAGGAATTCGCGGCTGCCGTCCTTGGAGCAGTCGTCGATGAGGACGAGCTCCTTCGGGAAGTCGACGGCGACGCAGCGGCGCAGCAGTTCGGCGAGGGTGGGAATCTCGTTGTAGACGGGGATGACGAGTGAGACGAGCATGGCGTTTTGCGGCTGTACCGCATTTTGCGTCACGGGGCGACCTTCTGGCACGGAAGGTGTGGGCCGGGTGGGGCGCGGCGTTCAGCGGAGCGCCGCGGCCCGGAGCGTGTCCATGAGGGCGTCCAGGTCCGCGTCGGTGGTGAGCGGGTTGATGAGGGTGACACGGAGATAGACGCCTCGGGGCAGCTTTGTCTGCACCAGGTAGAAATCTCCGCGAGTCACCAGGCGCTCGCGCAGCTTCGTCTGGAGGGTGTCCCACTGCTCGGCGGGGACGTGCGCGGGCGTGTGGCGGAAGCAGAGGATGTTGCACTCGGGCGGCACGGCGACCTCGAAGTCGCTGGCGGCGGCGAGGCGCTGGGCGAAGCGGCGGGTCTGCTCGTAGGACTCCGTCACCGCGTCGGAGAAGAGCCGGGTGCCCAGCACGGCGAGGCAGGCGTACACCTTGAGGGCCATCATCTCCTTGGTGCACTCCAGGGTGCGCAGGGCCACGTCGCTCCAGGGGCGCTCCGCGTCGCCGTGGAAGATGTAGCTGGCCTCCTGGGAGAAGGACTCGAAGGAGCGGGCGCCATCGCGGAAGAGGACGGCCGTCACCAGCGCGGGCATCAGCAGCCCCTTGTGGGCGTCCCACACCACGGAGTCCGCCCGGTCGATGCCGCGCACGAGGTGCCGGTGGGCGGGGCTGAGGACGGCGGAGGCGCCGTGCGCGCCGTCGACGTGGAACCAGAGGCCGTGGCGTTCGCAGAAGTCGGCCACGGGTTCCAGTGGGTCGAAGGCGCCGGTGGCGGTGGAGCCGGCGTTGGCCACCACGGCGATGGGCTTGCGTCCCGCGCGCGTGGCGGAATCGAGCGCGGCGTCGAGTGCTTCGGGGCGCAGGCGGAAGTGTTCGTCCACGGGGACGGGCGTCACGCCGCCTTCGCCGAAGCCCATGATGCGGGTGGCGCGGGCGAGGCTGTAGTGCGTCGTCTGGGCGGCCAGCACGGTGAGGGGCGGGCCGGCGTGGGCGCCGCTGTTCCATGCGTCGTAGCCGGCCTTGGCCTGCCGCGCGGCGAGCAGGGCGGTGAGGTTGCCCAGGGAGCCGCCGGAGGTGAGCACGCCGTCGGTTGTTTCGGGCAGGCCGAGCCGCGCGGCCATCCAGCGCAGGACGTTGCGCTCCATGGCGGTGGAGACGGGGCCCATCTCGTATACGGCCATGCCGTTGTTGAGCAGGGAGGACACCGCGTCGCACAGGGCGGCCAGCGGCACGGGGGCCGTCACCTGGTGTCCCACGTAGCGTGGGTGGTGCAGGTGGTTGGAGCCGGAGAGCACGCGGGTGATGAGGTCCGCGAAGTCGCCCGTGGGCGCTTCGGGGAAGGCCGCGGCGAAGCGGTCCACGTTCACCGCGGGGGCAGCCCAGGGGAGCACGGGACCTTCGGCGCGGGTGGTGCGCGCGAGGTAGTCGGAGAGCATGTCCATCAGCTGGTGGGATTCACGGCGGAAGGTGTCAGCGTCGTAGGCGGCGGCGATTCGCGCTCGAAAGTCCGTCATGGCTCGGCGGACCCTAGCGGTGCCGGTTCGAGGGCGGAATGGTCCCTTCGTCCGTTACCGGGTGTACGGAGAACCCTTGGTAAGAAGGGGCGAGTGAGCAGGCGGGGTGGCGTGTGGTGGCGGCGCGCACTAAGTCTGGCGCATGGGGCGCGCATGCCGTGTGCCCTGCTCACGTGAGGAGGATGGCCATGGCCGACCCGAAGGTGACGATTACCTACTGTACCGCTTGAGGCTACAGGCCTCGGGCCGCCCGTGCGGCGGCCGCATTGAAGGATGAGCTGGAGGTAGAGGCGGAGCTGTTGCCGGGCCCTTCGGGAAGCTACGAGGTCGCCGTGGATGGCAAGGTCGTCATCCGGAAGGCGTCGCTCGCATTTCCCACGGACCACGAGGTGGTGGACGCGGTGGCGAAGGTGCTGGGGCGGTAGCGGGCAGGATGCCTTGGCCGCTTCGTGCGATGCTGGGCGCGAGCGACGCGCCCACTTCGCGCGGACGAGATTCGCCATGGTTGAGCAGGGGGGCCTTCAATGTCTGCACGGCGCTGTGCCACGAGAGTCCTGGGCGTTGCTGCTCTTCTTGGGGTTACGACCCTGGCGGCGGATGAGAAGTCTGTCTTTGCACGACTGCATCCTGCAATGACTCGCGCCGAGGTCGAGAAGCTCGGGAACAAGGTATCCCTGGGGGCATACCAGGGGCATCTCATGTCCTCGTTCACGAGCGAAGGTGCGCTTCAGAGCGTCGGCGCGATTGCCACGTTCCGACAGGGGAGTTGTCCGGAGGCGCTGGAGAGCGTGCGCCAGTACCTGGAGCAGGATTTCGGCGCGCCACGCAGTTTGAAACCGCATATCCCACTGCAGTATGGCGGGCTGAATAAGCGCTGCCATGACTGGAGGCTCGGTGTCGCGTGGCTGCAGGTCTGCTGCGCTCGGTATGAGCTCGAGAAGGGCCGTCCCCCGTTGATGAACGTATCGGTCATCTATGGAGTCAAAGGCAGGGACACGCCCGTTGCGCATGGAGGCCACGGGGGGGACTCGCTCATCATCCCCTTCGACGGTTTTCCCTGACATGCCTCTCACAAGAATGTGAACGGCACCACTCACGGCTCGCTCACGTTCCGACTCCCTCGCCGTGGGTATGCAAGCGTCCAGTCGACAACCCAAGCAAGGCAGGAAAAATCGAGTACTACGCGGGGCAGGCGGCCGGGCAGGCGGGCGGCAATCAGGCCCCGGTGGACCGCTCCCGGACATGGCCTGGGGCACCCAGCTTTAGAGCACAGGAGGTGACACTCATGGCGTGGCCGACAGTCGCGTCGCCCTACGAGCGGCGCTCCCTCACCAGTGGACTGCGGGTTCGGGACGAAAGCGGGGCGATGCTGGGCTACGTGGCCCTCATTGGCCGGGAACACCTCTACGCGCGGCGCTGGCCCTTCAGCCGGCAGTGGACGGAGTTCCCGCTGGCCCGCGTGCGGCATGTCTCCCGAGGTTCGGTGTTCCTGGAGGGGCAGATGCCGGGCCGGGTGGTGGCGGCCGACAAGGGCGCACACGCGGAGATTCCCACGCAGACCCTGCCGCTGGCCGAGCTGGACGAGGCGTCCACTCCCGTCTGAGCCCTTCAACCAGGTGCGGCGCCGCGCGGGGTTTTGTGCTTCAAGGAGGCGCCATGGCCCCTATCGAAGAGCTGTCCCAGAGGGTGTCCGCCGCGTTCGCGGATCGGACGTTGTTGAAGGACGCGGCCCACGTGGCCGCCGTGCGCGAGACGCTGGCGCGGTTGGACTCGGGTGAGCTCCGCGTGGCGGAGAAGGGCGTGGACGGCTGGAAGGTGAACGCCTGGGTGAAGGAGGCCATCCTCCTCTTCTTCGCCGTGTCGGAGATGAAGGTGATGGAGGTGGGGCCCTTCGAGTTCTACGACAAGGTGCCGCTGAAGAAGGGCCTGGAGGCGGCGGGCGTGCGCGTGGTGCCCCCGGGCACGGTGCGCTACGGCGCCTTCGTGGAGAAGGGCGCGGTGGTGATGCCGGGCTATGTGAACATCGGCGCGCGCGTGGGCGCGGGCACCATGGTGGACACGTGGGCCACGGTGGGCAGCTGCGCCCAGGTGGGCAAGCACGTCCACCTGTCCGGCGGCGTGGGGCTGGGCGGGGTGCTGGAGCCGCCCTCCGCGTCACCCGTCATCATCGAGGACGGTGCCTTCCTGGGCAGCCGCTCCATCGTCGTCGAGGGCGTGGTGGTGGAGGAGGAGGCGGTGCTGGGCGCCAACGTGGTGCTCACCGCGTCCACTCAAATCATCGACGTCACCGGCCCCGAGGAGCGTGTCTTCAAGGGCCGCGTCCCCGCGCGCAGCGTGGTGATTCCCGGCATGCGGGAGAAGCAGTTCCCGGCCGGCAAGTACATGGTGCCGTGCGCGCTCATCATCGGTCAGCGGACGAAGTCCACCGACCAGAAGACCAGCCTCAATGCGGCGCTGCGCGACTTCGCGGTGGCGGTGTAAAGGCTGAAATCCAGCAGCCCGCGCGCGCCGTAGAAGGCGTGTGACGGCACGGAACGTGACGATGGCGCACCATCTGGACGACATCCTGCCCGAATGGGCACTGGGGATGCTGGAGGCCCCAGTCCGGGCGTCCGTCGAGCAGCACCTCGCGGAGTGCGCGAGGTGCCGCGAGGTGGCGGACCGGCTGGTGTCCACGCACGCGGCGCTGGCGTCGCTGGTGGTGCCGCCGCCCGCGGTGCTGGCGCGGTTGATGGACCGGATGGAAGGTCCGGGGCGGCTTGCCCGCTTCGCGGACCGGGTGGCGGCCTTCTTCGACCTGTCGCGCGAGCGAGCGCTGGCGCTGCTGGACGCCGTGAGCGACCCGGCGGCGTGGATGCCCGGACCGGTGGAGGGCTCGGAGCTGATGCCGGTGGAGACGGGCCCCGCGCGCGAAGGGACGATGGCCGCCATCCTCCGGCTCCACCCGGGGGCGCGCTACCCCCGGCACACGCACCACGGCCGCGAGTGGAACCTGGTGCTGGAGGGCGGCTTCCGCGAGGATGAAGGGCACGAGGTCTTGCCCGGTGAGGAGCTGGAGAAGACGGACGGCAGCGCGCATGGCTTCACGGCGCTGACGGAAGGGCCGGCGTGTCTGTGTGCCTCCGTCCTGGAGGGCGTGACGCGCTTCGAGGAAGCGTTCGCGGACGGCTGACGCCCGGGGCTATGGTGGAAGGCGTATGGCTTCCATCGACCTCGCCACGCGGCTGGCTCGCACCACGCTCGAGCTGTGCCGCATCCCCAGTCCCATCACCCAGGAAGGGCCCATCGCCGACCATGTGGAGCGCTGGGCGCTCCAGCACTTCCCGCGGGAAGAGGTGTTCCGGGTCGGCCACACGCTGCTCCTCGGCAAGCTGGAGGATGCGCGCCCCACGGTGGCCCTCATCGGGCACCTGGACACGGTGCCCGCGCACCCCAGCGACGCGGGCCGTGAGGCGCGCATCGAGGGCGAGCGTGTCTTCGGGCTGGGCGCCTCGGACATGAAGGGCGGGTTGGCGGTGATGATGGCGCTCGCGGAGGATTTGCGCCGCGACACGCTGCCCGTGAATCTGGCCTTCCTCTTCTATGAGCGCGAAGAGGGCGCCTACGCCGAAAGCGGCCTCATTCCGCTGTACGAGAAGCGGCCGGACCTGGCGAAGGTGCGGTTCGGCATCGCCATGGAGCCCACCGACAGCGTGGTGCAGGTGGGCTGTGTCGGCTCCATGCAGGTCACCGTGCGCTTCACCGGGCGCAGCGCGCACTCCGCTCGGCCGTGGCAGGGGGAGAACGCCATCCACAAGGCGGGGCCGTTCCTCGCGGAGTTGCTCGGGCGTCAGCGCGTGGAGGTCAACGTCGCCGGCTTCCCGTTCTACGAGGTCATCAACGCCACGCTCGCCAAGGGGGGCCGCGCGCGCAACGTCATCCCCGAGGCCTTCGAGCTGAACCTCAACTACCGCTTCGCGCCGGGCAAGAGCATCGAACAGGCTAAGGCGGACGTGCACGCGCTCGTCGCCGGGCGGGCCGAGGTGGAGTTCACCGATGCGTCGCCCAGCGGCCCGGTGGTGGCGGGCAACCCGCTGTTCCAGAAGTTGATGGCCCTCACCGGCCTGCCCGCGGCCTCCAAGCAGGCCTGGACGGACGTGGCGCGCTTCGGCGAGTGGGGCGTGGATGCCATCAACTTCGGGCCCGGTGAGACGGCCCAGGCGCATCAGGCCAACGAGAGCGCGCCCATCCCGCCGCTTGCGGACGCGTATGAGAAGCTCGCGGCCTTCCTCAAGGGCGCGAGCTGACGAGGACTCGTCGCGGGACATGCCCTCCGGGGCATGACGCCCGCGCGCGGTGCACGTCATTCGTCCGCTGTCGTTCATCTGCGTGCCTTCACCGCACACGCCCTGGCGTGCATGGGCGTACCCTGTCCATGCATCGCCTGCAGTCTTCCCCAACCGGAGCCGACTGAATGACGAACGAGTCCGTCAATCCGCAGCTGACCGACGATGTCTCTCCCTCCCCGGCGGAGGCGGGCCTCGCGCCCACGCCGCGGCGCCGCACCGCCACGAAGCGCAAGAGCGCTTCACGGACGGGCAGCACGCGGAAGTCCGCGCGCAAGGCCACCACCAAGCGGGGGACTCCGCGCGCGAAGAAGACGGCGGCACGCGGGAAGACGACCACCCGCAAGTCCGCTACGCGCAAGTCCGCCACGCGTGCCACCGGCCGCGGCGCGCGCAAGGCCACCACGCGGAAGACGGGGACGGCGGGACGGACCGCCCGCAAGACGGGGACGCGCGGCACCGCGACGAAGCGGACCACCACGCGTGGCGGCGCCCGGAAGTCGCCGGCCCGGCGCACGACGCGCCGCTGAGGCGTTCCGCGGACACGCACTTCGGGGCCATGGGGGCTGGACTCCCATGGCCCCTGGTGTTTTCGGAAGGCGCCCGCTCAGCGCTTCAGTCGCAGCAGGAAGACATCGCCGCGCGCGGGGCTCTGGCGTCCGGTGCCGAAGTCAGTCTCGCGGTCCGTGTGACCGAAGAGGAAGACGTCCCCGTCGGGCAGCACGCCCATGGAGGCAATGGATTCCATGCCATACAGCTCGCCTCTCGGCTGGGGCGGGTCCGACAGGAACATCGTCGTGAGGAGCGACGTGCCCGCCGCGTCGTAGCGCAGGGCCACGGGCTGCGCCGAGCCCATGCCGTCCTTGCCCGCAACGCCGTTCTCGATGCGGTTGAAGGTGAAGCCCGCCACCATCAGCTCTCCGGAGGGCGCCAGCGAGACCGCGTCCACCTGGAGCCCGTCCCCCAGACCCTTGGCCCAGGTCTCCTGTCCTTCCGCCTTGGCGGAGACGACGAAGGGGGTGTCCCGGAACGCATGCCCCGGCACCTGCATGTCACCCCAGCGCACGGTGCCCAGGAATGGGCCCGCGGCCACCACGGTGCCCTCGCCGTCGATGGCCACGTCGCGCATGGTGCCGCGTGCCTGGCTCATGGCCTTGGTCCACGTCAGCGAGCCCTGCTGGTAGAGCGCGACGAAGGGACTGCCGCTTTCGGCGGCGCTCACCTGCTGACTGCCGAAGCGCACCGCGCCCTCGTACTGGCCGCCCACCGCCATGCGCCCGGCGCCATCCACCGCCAGCGTCGTGAGCGCCACGCGCCCGCCCGCCTGGGGCTGGCCCACGGACACGGCGGATTCGGCCAGCCCGCCGTGGGCATATGTCACCACCACCGCGCCAGCGCCGGTGACGCCGTTGCCAAAGTCCGTGCTGCCCGGCGCGTTGAAGGCCACCAGCGTCCGTCCCTGGGTGTCCACCGCCAGGTCCGCCACCGCGAGGCCGGTGCCCGCGGGCGTGTTCGTCCACAGGACGTTGCCGTCCGCGTCCATCCGGACCACGAAGGTGCCATCCCCCAGCTTGTGACTGAGGAGGTCCAGGATGCCCTCCGTGGTGCCGGCGATGACGATGCCGCCCGCCGGGTCCGCGGCGATGCGGCCCCGGACGAACGCGCGCACCTCCAGCGGCGCCTCCGGGGCCCTCACGTCGAAGGCCTTCTGCCAGCGAGGCTCGCCCGTGGGCGCGCGCCGCGTCAGCACCAGCTTCGCCCGGTTATCCGTGGGCTGAAGGCTGTCCAGGTCATCGATGTCATGCAGCGACAACGTGAGGAGGTCGCCGCTGGCATCCACCGCCGCGCCCAGCGCCAGGTCGTCCTGGGGCGTGCCCTCGCGCTGCATCCACAGCGTGCTGCCCGGCCCCGGTGGTGGCGGTGGCGGACGCGCGGGTGGCGGTGGCACGCCGGGTGGCCTCTCTTCAGGAGGTGTCTCCGAACCCGGTGCTTCTTCGGGAGGCGCGACGCAGTCCCCCGGGGGGGCCTCCGTACAGCGCTCCTCGCCGGGAAGCTCGCTCGTGTCTTTCCCACCACAGCCCAGCCACAACCCCGCCCCACCCAGAACCGCCGCACTCACGACGGTCCGGACCCATCGCCACGCTGGATGCATGCAGTCCCCCCGCTTCGCCCAGGGGAGGGTCGGCATGCGTGTCTGTGTCAGCAACACCCACTGGGGCGTTTGCCTGCCTGGCCGCCCGGATGCGCGAGGCGGCCCCGCTGACCGTGGGAAATGCCGCCCCAACGGTGGCACTCCCGTTGCCCCATCAGGGGCCTGGCATGCCATGGCCGTGGCGCCCGAGGTGCCTCAGCGCCAGAAGCCCACGGACAGGCCCACGTTGGTGTAGCGGCGCGCCAGGTCGAAGGAGGCCGTCACGGACCAGTCCTCCCAGTAGCGGAAGACGAACACCTCGAAGCCGCCGGTGACGTGGGGGCGCGCGGGCCGCTTGTCGAACGGGGACGGCTCCGCGTACGCGCCGGCCCGCAGCCGAATCATGCCCGGCACCGTGTCATGCTCCACGCCGATGCGCGGCGCGAAGGAGGTGCCCTTGCCCACCATGGCCTCGTCCGCCGTGGACGCGAAGGTGCGCGCGGGCACCGCGTTGTCCACGCTTGAGATGAGGTCCACCTGGGCGCTGATGAGCCAGCGGCCAGCGGGCGCGTCCAGGGGCTCGGCTTCCGGCACCGGCAGCGCGTCTCCCTCCACGAGGAGCTGCCGCCGTGCCGCGGGGGACAGCCGGTTGTAGCGCTCCGCGCCTTCGCCCAGCCGCCAGCTGGCGCCCACCGACAGCACGGCGGGGGACACCACCGCGCCGAAGAGGGTCCGCCCCGCCAGCTCCGGGAGCTGGTTCGGCTCGCGCCGCCAGTCTCCCACCACCTCCGGCCGCACCGTCACGCCCATGCGCCAGGGGCGCCCATGCGGCCGGTACAGGATGTCCACCGCCACGCCCGTGTCGCCGTAGCGCAGGTCCGTGCCTCCGGAGTCCAGCCGGAAGGAGGCCTGCGCCGCGTAGATGCCCAGCGCGAGGATGAAGTCGTCCTGGCCAAAGGACATGGCCCCCGCCAGCACCGACTGCGTGAGCGACACGCGGATGCGCTCACCGGGCCCCGCGCACGCGGCCGTGGCGCAGTAGGACACCACGCTGTTGCGCATCGCGAAGCCGATGCCGAAGCGCTTGTACTGGAGCAGCAGGCCGCCCAGCAGCTGCCGGCTGTCGTGGGACTCGTCGGGCTGCCCGTCGTTGTCCACGTCCCGCTTGCGCGAGCCGGTGAAGGGCAGGTCCAACCAGGACAGGGTGACGCCCAAATCCCAGTCCTTCTCCAAGGCCGGACCCCGGTGCGCCAGCGAGGCCAGGTTGCTGGGCAGCCCCGCGGCGCCCTCGGCGATGCCCACGTACGCGCCGCCCATTGCCACCATGCGCGCGGAGCCCAGCAGCGCGCCGGGGTTGAGGTACAGCCGCTCCGGGCGCGGCTCCAGCGGCGGGGGCGTCTCCTGCGCCCATGCCGCGGATGTGGCGCCCAGCACCAGCGCGCACCCGAACGCTTTCACCCCCCCGCCACCGCGTCCTGCCGGACGCGCCACCGACCTGGAGGGACTCACCGAGCGCGCGTGGCCTCCGTGAAGAGACGGTCCGCCTCGGCGGCCAGTGCGGTGTCGCGGGCGGTGAGGCCCCCGGCGTCGTGGGTGACGAGCGCCAGCGTCACCTTGCGCCAGCGGATGTCGATGTCCGGGTGGTGGTCCGCCTTCTCCGCCGCCTGCGCCACCTGCTCCACGAAGGCGATGCCGGCGAGGAAGGTGGGGGCCTCGAAGGTGCGGCGAATCATCCCGCCCTCGTGCTTCCACTCGGTGTGCTGCGAGAGGAAGGACTGGAGCGCCTCGGGTGCGAGCAGCGTGGGTTTGGAAGCCATGGCCGCCTTTCTACCCGCTCCCGGGCTTGAGGGAAGACACCCGCCGTCCATCGTCATGGGGTGGACGGCCGCGCATACACTTTCACGCCGTACAGAATGTTCCAGTGCTCCAGGTGGAAGTATCGCCCACCGACGAAGGGAGGCTGGCGCCCGTCAGGGGACGGCAGCAGCTCCAGGGCGACGGTGCCCGTCTCCGCGCGCCAGCGGGGCACGGCGGAGGGCCTCGAGTAACCGACGGCCGGCGACACCACGGGGACTCCGAAGCCCGTCGTCCGCAGACGCTCGGCGCCCTGCAACTGGAAGGAGGAGGTCATCTCCAGGACGCCGTCCAGGCGCAGGCGGCCGCTCGCCGCCGAATACCGGAGCAGCTCCAGGTTCTGCGTGCCGGAGGCGGCGCGCGCCCACAACACCCCCTCCTCGTGGCCCACGGGCAGTCCGGGGACGCTGTGGCAGGGCTCGTCGGGGACGGGCCGCGGCGCGCCCGCGGCGTCGAGCTGGTAGGGGCAGGCCTCGATGGCCATGGTGGCGGGCGCTGGCGCCTCGGCGATGCGGACCACCAGAAGCCGCTCGCCCGCGCGCATCAGCAGCGAGGGGAGGTCATCGCTGAACGTGGCCAGCCGCGAGGGGGGAACGGGCGTGGAGCCCATGGCGCGCAGCCCCTCCTCCTCCGAAAAGGCGTAGCGGTGCAGATGCGTTTCATCCAGCAGCAGCAACTCAGTCGCGGTGGCGAGCCGCGCATGGGGCGGCGCATCGGCGGGCGCGCCCGTGGCGGGGAAGGGCGCATCGGCGGAGGTCGCGAGGGGCCCGTTTCCCGTGTCGACATAGCGGCGCACCCGGGCGGCCTCCGTCACCCACACCACGTCGCCGGCCACGACGGCGGGGGCGAAGTAGTCACCCAGGGGCTGGGGCTCCTGGTCCGGCGTGCGCAGCGCCTGGCTGCCGCACAGCCACGTTCCCGACGACGTCCGGTCCACGCTGAGGCACTCCACCACGGTGGACAACTCCGCCAGGGGCGCCTGGGCGCTGTGGTCCTCCACCACGTAGAGGGAGGACTGGCGGACGCTGCCCACCGGAGAGAAGGAGACGACGAGGTGGTGGCGCCCCGTCTGCTCCGGCGTGAACCGCACGATGGCGGACGTCCCATGCACATCCAGCTCCGCGGTGGCGGGGACCACGCGGTTCTGCGGGTCCCTCACCTCCACGGAGACGGACTGCGCCCGGTCTTCCTGTGAGGAGCCACACCTGCTGAAGACGCCGTGGACGGTGAGCGCCTGCGGCTGGCCCACGCCGACCATCGCGCCGTCGAAGAGGGGGGAGGGCGCGTGCTCCTCGCAAGGGCCCATGGGGCACCCCACCCCCGTGCCCACCGCCAGAAGCGCCGTCAGCAACCGAAGGACCTGGGGGGCCTGTCTCACGCGCGCTCCACGGCCCGCTTCCACTTCGCCAGGTGCCGCTCGCGGGCATCCGACTTCATCTTCGGCTTGAACGTCTTCTCCGCCTTCCATGCGCGGCGGATGGCCTCGGGGCTGTCCCAGATGCCCGCGCCCAGGCCGCCGAGGAAGGCCGCGCCCAGGCTCGTCGTCTCCAGGTTGCGCGGGCGCACCAGCGGCACGCCCAGCACGTCCGCCTGGAACTGCATGAGGAGGTTGTTGGCCGCCGCGCCGCCGTCCGCCTTGAACACGGGGATGTCCCGCCCGCTGTCGCGGCGCATGGCCTCCGCCAGGTCATGAATCTGCAGCGCGATGCCCTCCAGCACCGCGCGCGCCATGTGGGCCACGGTGGTGGAGCGGTCGATGCCGGCGAAGAGGCCGCGCGCCTCGGGCCGCCAGTGTGGCGCGCCCAGTCCGGCCAGCGCGGGCACGAAGACGACGTCCCCGGAGTCCTTCACGCTGGCGGCCAGCGCCTCGATGTCCGGCGCGCGCTTGATGACCTTGAGCCCGTCGCGCATCCACTGCACCGCCGCGCCGGCGATGAAGCTGCTGCCCTCCAGCGCGTACGTGGTGGTGCCGGTGCCGCCCAGCCGCCACGCCACGGTGGTGAGCAGGCCCGCCGACGAGCGCACCGGCTCCGAGCCGGTGTTCATCAGCAGGAAGGCGCCGGTGCCATAGGTGCACTTGGATTCGCCGGGCTCGAAGCACGCCTGGCCGAAGAGCGCGGCCTGCTGGTCTCCCGCCATGCCCGCCACGGGGATGCCGTCCGGCAGGCTGCGCATGCCACGCGTGGTGCCGTACACCTCCGCGGAGCCGCGAATCTGCGGCAGGCACGCGGCCGGGACGGACAGCATGGCGCGCATCTCGTCGCTCCACTGGAGCGTCGTCAAATCCATGAGCAGCGTGCGGCTGGCGTTCGACACGTCGGTGACGTGCGCCGCGCCGCCGGTGAGCTTGTAGACGAGCCAGGTGTCGATGGTGCCGAAGCACACGTCGCCCTTCTCCGCCTTCGCGCGCGCGCCCTTCAGGTGGTCGAACATCCACGTGAGCTTGGTGCCGGAGAAGTACGGGTCCACCACCAGCCCCGTCACCTCGCGCACGCGCGGCTCCACGCCCTGCTCCTTGAGCCGGCGGCACTGCTCGGCGGTGCGGCGGTCCTGCCAGACGATGGCGTGGGACAGCGGCTGTCCGCTGCCGCGCATCCACAGGCCCGTCGTCTCGCGCTGGTTGGTGATGCCGATGGCGGCGATGTCCTTGCCGCGAAGGCCCGCGTGCTTCAGCGCCCGGGCGATACACCATTCACTGCTGGCCCAGATTTCATCCAGGTCGTGCTCCACCCAGGACGGCTTGGGGAAGTGCTGGGTGAACTCCTTGTAGGAGCGGCCGACCACCTGCAGCTTCGTGTCGAGGATGGAGACGTGCGTTCCAGTGGTGCCCTGGTCCAGGGCCAGGACGTACTTCGCCTTCGGCATGGGGTGTGCCCTCCCTATGGTGGATGCCAGCGGGGAGGGACCCTACTCCAGTCGAGGGGCCGGGCAGGCGAGCTTCCTGCCCGGCGGCGCGGCTAGTAGCCGTAGGGGCGCCGGTTTCCGAGCACCTTCCGGAGGCCGAACGCGGCCAGCCCGCCCAGGGCGATGCGGCCCAGCGAGCTGCCGAACACGCCGCTCGAGGCCGCCCGGCCGCGGCCATAACCACCGTGGCCCCGGCGCCCATACCTGCTCCGGCCCCGGTTCCATCCACCGAAGCCCGAGCTGCGACGATTCCCCAAGATGTTGTCCAGTAGCGACATGGTGGCTCCTCTGTTCGTCGATGCGTTGAGCGCTCCCGCCGAGGCGGAGATGCCCCGTGGGCGCGGAGTGCCCTCAAGTTGACGCTTCCCTCCGCCGGGGGCAGCCCTGGCCGAAGGAAGTGCCTCCCGGGCCCCCTGGCAGGCACGGGAGGCAGCCAGCCGGTCTGCCTACTTCCCGCTGTAGACGCCGATGGCCCCAGGGCGGACGATGGCGCCCGTCGCGTCCCGCTGGGCGCTGAAGGCCACCAGCACCTTGCGCGCGTCACCGCTGCCCACCATCTGGATGTCCCAGACGGGCAGGGCGGACAGCCCTCCGAGCGCCGGGTTGTGGCTGACGAAGGCCCCCTCGCCGTGCATGCGCCTCAGGCCCTTGCCCCAGCGGTGGCCAATCCAGAGGCTGCCGTCGCGCGTGTCCAGCTCCAGCGAGGAGATGTTGCGGTCGCCGTCGCCCTCCAGCAGGTAGCCCGTCACCAGCCCGGCGTCGCTCAGCTTCGCCAGGCCCCACGCGAAGCTGGACACCCAGACGGTGCCGTCCGGCATCAGCACCAGGTCGCTCACCAGGTCGTCCTTGCGCTGCGCATGGGTGGGGAACTGGGGCTCGGCCACGGCGTCCGGCCACAGGTCGATGCGGTTGGCGACGTGCTTCTTCTCCTCGCTCTGCTTGCGCGCCATCTCGAAGTTCCATGGCGCGCCGGTGCCTTCGTGGCCCACGGCGTTGGTCATGATCTTGAACCGCGTGGTCCGGATGTGCGTGCCCAGCCAGACGTCGCCGTCGGGCCGCACCGCCACGCCCCAGACGTCTCCGGCGAGCCGGCTGTCCTCGCTGGTGCCGTCGCCCATCGCGATGGCGGGATGGACGTGCTCCATGACGCCGAACTTGCAGCGCTGGCGCTTCTCGCCCCCCGTGTACACCCACGCGTTGGCGGCGACGACCTCGGCGTTGGCGCACGCCTCGCCGCCCTGATAGTCGGGCTCACCCCACGCCAGGCCGTGGTTGGACGCGAACCACAGGCTGTTGCGTGCCTTGTCCCAGATGATGCGGTTCACCGAGCAGAGCTTCTCGCGGTGGCCGTAACCG
The DNA here is from genome assembly GCF_900101905.1 of Myxococcus virescens. Classification (NCBI taxonomy): domain Bacteria; kingdom Pseudomonadati; phylum Myxococcota; class Myxococcia; order Myxococcales; family Myxococcaceae; genus Myxococcus; species Myxococcus virescens. The sequence goes on from NZ_FNAJ01000002.1 coordinate 342,157, forward strand.
GGCACGGAGTGCGCGGGCGAGTGGATGTCGTAGTGCACCACGCGGAGCGTTCCGTCCGGCTGGAGCTCCACGCGGTCCGCGTCACCGCTCTTGTAGATGGCGGGGTCCTCGAATACGCCGGGGGCCTTGTAGAACTCGCTCTCGCAGTTGGGCCGGCCCTCGTAGCCGACGAAGACGGTGCCCGCGGGGCCACCCGTCACCGAGAGGACCTTGAGGTAGCGCGCTTCGGGCGCTGGGTCCTTGCCCTTCCACGGCGCCCAGGGCTTCAGGCCGTCCGCCAGGGTGTAGCAACGCAGGGCGGTGGCGCCCGGACGCAGGAGGCACAGGCCATCCTCGCCGCCCGCGACCCAGATGTTGCCTCCCTCGTCCTGGGTGACACCCAGGACCTCGCGAGGGCCGCCCTCGGCGGTACCCCAGAAGCGCCAGTTCGCGCTGTCAGGAGGAATGGGTTCGCCGCCCACGGGACCGTTCGTGCCCGCGTCGGGCTCCACCGGGGGTGGGTCCACGGGCGTCCCCGAGTCCGGAACCTCTTCACCCACGGGCGGCGGCTCCTCGCCTTCGCCCGGTGGTGGCTCTCCGGGCGGCTCGGTGGGGGGTGGTTCGTTCCCTTCGCCAATCCCATCGTCTGTGGACGGCGGCGACTGGAGCTGCTCGCCGCCATGACAGCTCAGCAGCAACGTCAGCCCGAGCACGCCCGCCCACCACCTGCCCTGTCCAAGTCCGCTCATACCTGGGTCCGCCTCCGGCGTCTGTCTTTGGACGCGTCACTTCGCGTCCTGACTCCAGAGGCAAGCAGGGTGCCAGGGGGGAATGCCGGGCCGTGGGGTGGGGCAGGGGGATGGCCGAGGAATCGGCAGGGCTCCGCGCTGCCCTCACCGGGAACCCGGACGCCTCACCCTCGGGGACGTGCCGTGTGTCCGTTGGCCGCGGAGGACAGGACGCGAGGCCTGCGCACGAGCGGGAGCGCGTCGGGGTCCACGTGGTGCGCCACGCAGCCGGGCCGGAGCCGCTCGAGCTTCCGGGCCTCCTGGAGCCCCAGGCCCGGGTTGCCGTCGAACCAGACCTCCCGCAGGTTCTTGAAGGCGGCCAGGATTTCGACGCCCTCCGCGCCCACGCGGGTCTGCACCAGCCGGAGTCTTGGGACGGCGCCGATGTCCGTCTGCTCCCGCAGCGTGTGCAGCATCGCCGTGTCGACGGCGCCGCCGAGCATCTGGAACTCCTCCGTCGGCGTCAGCGCGCTCAAAATCTCCATGTCCAGGAAGCTCGCGTCCCGCAGCACCAGCTCCCGCAGGTGGCCGTCGTCCCGCGTGTTGAGGCCGTAGACGAGCTCACCCTTCAAGCCCCGGCGCTGGATGCGTCCGTCGGGGAACCAGGACGTGTACTCACCGCCGTCCACGTGCATCTTGGGTTGTCCCGACACGTACCAGCGCCGCTCGGCCACCTCGGTGGCGAAGCCGCCCGCGTATTCCACCTCGGAGGTGCAGTAGCCGTTGCGCGTGAAGGCATAGGCGACGCCCGTGAAGGGCCGGCCCTGGAAGAGGCGAGGGCCGTAGTCCTCGGGCATCTCCAGCAGCGCGCTGTTCACGCGCAGCCCGCCTTCGGGCAGCGGGAGCCAGTCGGGGGAGGGGCCGGTGATGACACCTTCCGACGCCGCCATCAGCGAATCCAGCGTGCCGTCGTGCCTCAACGAATACGCCAGGCCCGAGAAGAGCGCCTTGCCGTGTCGCAATCTTCCGTCCACGCCCCGAATCAGAAAGCTCGCTCGCATCCGTTGCATGGTCCGCTCCCGTTCTCACCGGGCACGCGCCGGTGAAGGCCCTGGCACCTGCTTCGTGCCACTGGAGCGGAGGCCCGGGCAATCCAGGCAGGCGGCAAAGCGTTTGCCCTGGCCGTTCGGCGCTTCCGGCTGTCTGGAGTTGGCGAACGGGATGCCCCCGGGTTGGAGGCGAGGATGCGCTACCGGATGTTCTGCGTGGATTGCGCCTCCGGCGTGCCTCGCGCCTGGGACTCCCTGCGCTGAGGCCCCTGCGTGTCCGCGTAGCCCGTCAGCTCCACATACCCGCGCCCCGTGAGGGGCTGGCCCGCGCGCGTTCCCTCCAGGCCTACCGTGCCTTCCCAATACAGCACGCTGACGGGGAGCTCCTGGTCCGCCAGGCGCGGTGTCACGGTGAGGTCCAGGCCCAGCGAATCCACCTGCATGCGCCAGCGTGACGGGTACTCGCCGCCACTGCGCGGGCTCTTCCAGGTGTCCAGCACCGTGAGCTTCATGTCGTCGCGGCCGACGCGCACCGCTTCACCCGTGCCTTCGGGGGGCACCCACAGGCCGGTGCTGAACGCGTCCGGCGAGCCGTCCCGGTGACGGAGCTGGTAGTACATCAGCTCGCTGCCATCGGAGAGCTGGAGCGAGAACCAATCCCAGCCCACCTGGTTCGCGCCGAGCGCGCTGGTGCTCCACTCGCGGTCCATCCAGCTGTGGCCCTTCACCGCGTACGTGCGCCCGTCCACCCGCACCGTGCCGCGCGAGGGCATGCGCGTCATGGAGTAGTAGTAGGACGCGTTGCCGCGCTCCGCGCTCTTCTGGCTCAGGCCCCGGTCGCCCTGGAGCACGGGTGCCTTGCCCGGCTCCAGGAGCAGCTCCAGTGTCACCGCGTCGGTCCGCGCGCGCAGCCGCATGGGCCAGGTGGACGGGCCCGCGCTGGCTGCCTCCCAGTCCTCCAGCCACACCTTGAAGGGTTGCGCGGTGGCGCCGGACAGCCCCAGCGCCACGCGGCTGAAGCGCTCCGAGGCGTGGAAGCCGCCGCTGGCCACGTCCGTCACCGCGAAGTGCCCCATGTAGACCTGGCTCGCGCCCCAGGCGGAGTCACGCGGCGCGGCCTCGGGGGCCAGCGCGTTGCGGAACAGGGTGAACTGATAGCCGAAGGCGCGCCCGTCCTCCGTCTCCAGGTTGCCCGTCCAGTACCACCACTCCGTGCGGTACTCCGGATGCGGGCCGTGGTCCTCGGGGAAGTGGAAGTCCCGAGGCTCCACCGCGCGCGCGTAGCCCTCCGTGCTGCCGCTCATGGCGCTGGCCACGGTCAGCGTGCCGCCCTGTCGCAGCGCGGGCAGTGGTGGCTCGCGGGTGATGGCCACCACCGCCGCCGCCAGCCCCACCAACACCACCGCCGTTCCCACGACGAGTCCCCGGCCGTTGCTCATGTGTCACTCCTCCCGCAGCGCCAGCGCGGGGTGGGCGCGCGCCATCTTCCAGGCGGGGTAGAGGCCCGCCAGCGCCGCCGCCACCAGCGCCAGCACCACGGCCTGCACCAGCGTCTGGGGCGTCAGGGCCAGTTGCAGCGTCCAGCCGAAGGAACGCTGGTTGATGACGTGCACCAGCACGTAGGCCAGCCCCACGCCCAACGGCACGGAGAACAGCCCCGCCAGCAGTCCCAGCAGTCCTGTCTGCAGTGACACCAATCCCCAGAGTTGCTCCGGCGTCAGGCCGGTGGCGCGCAGCACGGCGAACTCGCGTGCCCGCTCCAGTTGCAGCGCCATCAGCGCGCTCAGCACCCCCACGAAGGCCACGCCAATGGCGAGCAGCCGCAGCACCTGCGTAATCGTGAAGGTGCGGTCGAAGACGTCCAGGGACGCCTGCCGCAGCGAGCGGTTGGCGCGCACCAGCAGCGCCTGGGCGTCTCCGGCGCGCTCGCGCACCGAGGTCACCAGCGCATCCACGTCCTGGCCGGGCGCCGCGTACAGCGCCACGCCGCTGATGCCCCGGTCGTCGAACCAGTGCTCGTAGGTGGTGCGTGGCATCAACAGCGTGCCCACGTCGGAGCCGTAGTCGAAGTACACGCCCACCACGCGGAAGTCGCGGGGGCCCTTGTCCGTGGCCAGTCGCACGGTGTCCCCCAGTTCCACGCCCCGGTGGAAGCCGAAGGGCTCCGAGACGAGAATCGTGTCGGGCGAGGACTCCAGCTCACGCCACGCCGTCTCCGCGTCGCCCTGCTTGAAGGTGTAGGGGCGCACCGGCGTGCGCGAGAAGTCGACGGCCATCAGGTCCGTGGGCACGCCGTCCACGCGCACGTTCGCCACGCGAAGGGTGCTGCTGCCCGCCACGCCCGGCGTACCGCGCAGCGTCTCCGCCAGACCGGGGAGCAGCGTCGCGCCTCCGCGCCGCGCCACGAGCGAGGGCGGCGAGATGAACACGTCCGCCTGGAGCGAGGTGTCCAGCCACGACACCACCGTGCCCCGGAAGCTGGACACCATGAGGCCCACGCCCACCGTGGTGGCCACGGCCACCATCAGCGCCGCCAGCGCCACGGACGTGCGGCTGAGGCTGGTGTGAACACCCCGCGCGGCCATGCGCCCCAGCAGACCAAAGGCCATGCCCAGCGGCCGTGCCGCCAGCGAGGACACCGTCTGCGTGGCCCAGGGCACCAGCAGCGCCGCGCCCAGCAGCACCGAGAAGAGGCCGCCATACGCGGGAAGCAGCGCCTGGGTGGGCCACCGCAGCAGCACGGTGCCCGCGGCCAGCACCCCGAGGCCCAGCAGCGCCAGCCGGGGCGCCCGCCCGCGCGACACGTCCTCCAGCGTGGACCTGCGCATCGTCGTCACCGGCGGCGAACGCGCGGCCTCCCACGCGGGCACCAGCGCGGCCAGCAGCGTGGCGCCCAGTCCCAGCGCCAGCCCCTTGAACAGGGTGAAGGGCTCCAGCGCCAGCCGCCGCACGCTCACCACGAAATACAAATCATTGAGCGTCTGGGTGACCAGCTCCACCAGCCCTCGCGCCAGCAACACGCCCAACAGCAAGCCCGCCACGGTCCCCACCGCGCCCAGCACGGCCGCCTCGCCCAGCACCAGCGCGAAGAGCTCGCGCCGGGTGATGCCCACCGCGCGCAGGCGGCCCAGCAGCCCGCGCCGCTGCACCACGGAGAACGTCATGGTGTTGTAGATGAGGAACATCCCCACCACGAGCGCCAGCAGCGACAGCGCGGTGAGGTTGGTGCGGAAGGCCCGCGTCATCTGCTCCACCGTGCCCGCTCGCGCGGCGGCGCGCACCAGCTCCAGGCCTTGCGGCAGCGTGGCCGCCACGGCGCGTTCCTGCGCGTCGCCGCCGGTCAGCCGCAGGTCCACGCGCGTCAGCCGGCCGGTGTGCCCCAGCAGCTCCTGCGCGGTGGACACGTCGGTGAGCACCAGGGCCTCCAGGGCCCGTGCGGTGTCCTCGTCCGCGGGCTCCAGCAGCCCCACCACGCGCAGCGGCTTCTCCAGTCCCTCCAGGCGCACCGGCAGCGTGTCGCCGGTGGACAGGCCCAGGGCGCGCGCGGCGCGGGCGCTCAGCATCACCGCGCCCGGCTCGGTGAGCAGCGCGCTCACGTTCCCCACGGCCTCGCCCCGAGCGTAGTCGCGGAAAGGCCCTTCCGCGAAGGGGTCCACGCCCAGCACGGTGAGCGTGCGCTTGTCGCCCACCGCCGCCTGGACGTAGCCCTCCACCACGGGCGCGGCCACGGGGGCGCCGGGCCGCACGCGCAGCGCCTGGTACACCGCCTCCGGCACGCCCGTGGCGCCGCCCAGGAGCTGGTGCGTGGCGCGTCCGGCCACCGCGTCCGTGGAGCGCTCGAAGGCGCGCAGGGCGCTGCCGCTGGCCAGGTCGATGGACACCACCACCGCCACGCCCAGCGCGATGCCCAGCAGCGACAGGGCCGTCAGCCACGGGTGGCGGCCCAGGTGGCGCAGGCTGGAGCGGACCAGCAGCCCCTTCACAGCGCCTCCTTCATCGCGCGGATGGGCGTGTGCGCCACCTCCACCAGCCGGCCACCCTCCATCGTCAGGACGCGGTGAGCGCGGGCCACCAGGCCGGGCTCGTGGGTGACGACGAGCGCGCAGGTGTTGCCCTTCCGGGTCAGCGCCTCCAGCAGGTCCAACACCTGCCGTCCCGTGGCCTCGTCGAGGTTGCCGGTGGGCTCGTCCGCCAGCAGCAGCGGTGGTTCATGGGCCAGCGCGCGGGCCACCGCGACGCGCTGCTGCTCGCCGCCGGACAGCCGGTCCGGGAAGCTGCTGGCGCGGGTGCCGAGCCCCACCTGCTCGAGCAATGCCCGCGCCCGCGCACTGGCCTCCGCGCCGCCCTGGCCGTTGAGCTCCAGCGGCAGCCGCACGTTCTCCTCCACCGTCAGCGTGGGGAGCAGGTTGAAGGCCTGGAAGATGAAGCCGATGCGCTCGCGCCGCAGCAGCGTGCGCTCGCGCTCATTCATCCGTCCCAGGTCGCGGCCATCCACGCGGACCTCGCCCTGACTGGCCAGGTCGATGCCGCTGATGAGGTTGAGCAGCGTGGACTTGCCCGAGCCGCTGCGCCCCAGCAGCACCACGAACTCGCCTCGACGCAAGGAGAGCCGCACGCCGGAGAGCACCTCGCGCGTCGTGTCGCCTTCGGCGTAGGCCTTCGTGACGTCGCGCAGTTCGACCAGGGGAGGGGAGTCGGGCGGGGACATGGGGGCTTCTCCATACACGGATGCCCTGTCCGTCGCTCGACCTTCAGCGCATGCCCGCACCCCACTCAGGCGCCAGCCGCGGGCGAAGCGGACTCCCACCACGGGGCGCTCCGCTGCTGCGCCAGGAAGTCTCCGACCTCCGCCGCCAGCAAGGGCCCCGCCGTGTCCCGAGGGATGACGTGATACCCCTGCCGCAGCGACAGGACGCGCACCGACGGCGCCGCGCTGAGGCGCCGTGCGAGCCACCGCCCGCCCTCCGGGTCCACGACGTGGTCCTGCTCCGCCACCGCCACCAGGGTGGGGCAGCGCACGCGGGCCGCGTCCCGGATGGCCAGCGCCTGCAACGTGCACAAGTCACGCAGCCGGGCCACGGGAAAGGCGGGCAGCACGGGCGCTTCCGCCAGCGCCTCCGGGTCCGAGATGTCGGTGCCCGTCTTCGCCACCCACGGACGCGTCCACTCCAGGACGGGCGTGCGCGCCAGTTGCCGGACCAGGAACATGCGCGGCCCCCGGAAGCGCACGGCGGGCGCCATCAGCGTCAGCGCGCGTATCTCCTCCGGATGCCGCGCGGCCAGCTCGAGCGCCAGCAGCGCGCCCATGGACAGGCCCGCGACGAACACACTCCGGTGGCCCCGGAGCGCGTGCAGGGCGCGCTCCGCCGCCGCCAACCAGTCCCGCCAGGTGACGTCGAGCAGGGCCTGCGGGGTGGTGCCATGGCCGGGCAGGCGCGGCGCCACCACGCGCAGGCCACGGACCGCCAGGGCTTCGCCTAGGGGGCGTACGTCCCAGGGGCTCCCCGTGAAGCCGTGCAGGAGCAGGCACACCTCCTCGCCCCGGCCCAGCTCGAAGGGCGCCGTCTTTCGCGGGTCCATGGGGGCGGCTTCTGGGAACGGGCTCACGCCGTGACACTGGCCACGCGCGAGCGCAGGCGCTATGCCCCCTGCCTCATGGCGGACACTCCGAAGCCCCCGGACATGCAGTTGCAGATTCAGATGGACGAAGACGTGGCCAATGGTCAGTACGTCAACATGGCCCTGGTGAACCACTCCGACACCGAGTTCACCCTGGACTTCATCTACGTCCAGCCCCAGCAGCCCAAGGCCCGGGTGCGTTCGCGCATCATCACCAACCCCAAGCACATGAAGCGCCTGGTGGCGGCGATGCAGGACAACATCCAGCGCTACGAGGCGAAGTTCGGCCCCATCGCGATTCCAGAGGAAGACGGCGGCATGCACTGAGCGCCGTTTTCGCCGGGGGAACCCACACGTCGCGTGTTTCCTCGGGCGCTTCGCTGGCCTTCGGGCCCGGTGGCGCGCAGACTCGGGGCCATGGTGCTGAGACTCCTGGTCCCCTTGCTCGTATCGCTCTACGCCTCTTCCGCCGCGGCCCAGTGCCTGGGGGATGGCGTGCAGCTCTTCCCCACACCGGGCTCCATCATCCCCACCAACTCCCGCTTCCTGTTGGAAGGCGTCGGCACGGCGCGCCCCCAGGTGGCCGCGCTGGTGGGGAAGAAGCTGCGGCTGGTGTCGGACAGCCACGTCGTCGAGGTGGCGGTGCAGCGCGGCTGGGAGAGCAGCCTGGGCCGCGTCACCGTCATCCTCAAGCCCGCCGGGGCCATGGAGGCGGACAAGCGCTACACGCTGCGCGTGGACGAGGCGCTGCCCAACGTGGCGCTCCTCAACGGCCGGGGCACCATGCTGCCCGAGTGGCGCACGGGCAAGGGGCCGGACAAGCAGGCCCCGCGCTGGCTCAAGCGGCCCGCCGTCTCCGAGGGCTTCCTTCGCCGCACCGCGCAGGGCACCGCCCGCTTCGTGCGGCTCAACCTGTCACTGAAGGAGGACAGCCCGGCGTACCTGGTGGTGAAGCTGGAGCCGCGCCGTCCTGGCCCCAGCGTGCAGCAGTACGTGGTGCCGGTGAGCAACAACACCGCCTTCATCGGCCATGAGGCCTGCAGCGGCACCTTCGCCATGGAGGACGGCCGCAGCTACCGGGCCCGCATCCAGGCCTTCGACGCGGCGGGACAGATGGCGCCGGCCGTCCCGCCCGTGGACTTCGAGGCCCCGGACGAATACTCGATGCAGCAGTAGTGCGCGGGAGTTCTCCGCGGGACCGGGAAGTTGGTGTAGGCCTGACGCGGGCGCCCCCGCGCGCCGAGCCTTCGGGAGAGCGAATGACGACGGTGGACGTGGAGAACCTCAAGGAGCGGATGACGGGCTTCATCCGGTCGCTGCAGGACGACATCTGCGGCGGCCTGGAGCGGCTGGACGGCTCGGCGCGTTTCCGCGAGGACTCCTGGACCCGGCCGGGCGGCGGCGGTGGACGCAGCCGGGTGCTGGAGGACGGCGCCGTGCTGGAGAAGGCCGGCGTCAACACGTCCGTGGTGTACGGCGAACTGGAGGAGCAGTTCGCGCAGAAGCTCCAGGGCGAGGGCCGCCACTTCTGGGCGGGTGGCATCTCCCTGGTGCTGCACCCGCGCAACCCGCACGTGCCCACCGTGCACGCCAACTACCGCTTCATCCATCAGGGCGGGAAGGCGTGGTTCGGTGGTGGCGCGGACCTGACGCCCTACTACCTCTATGAAGAGGACGCGGCGCACTTCCACCGTGTACACCAGGCGGCCTGTGACAAGCACGACGCGGGCTACTACCCGCGCTTCAAGAGCGCCTGCGACAAGTACTTCTACCTGCGCCACCGCGAGGAGACGCGCGGGGTGGGCGGCATCTTCTTCGAGAACATGGGTGGGGAGCTGGAGAAGGAGTTCGCCTTCATCCAGGACTGCGGCCGGGCCTTCCTGGACGCGTACCTGCCCATCGCCGAGCGGCGCAAGGACACGCCAGTGACGGAGGGGCAGCGCTTCTGGCAGGAGGTGCGGCGCGGGCGCTACGTGGAGTTCAACCTCGTTTATGACCGGGGCACCGTCTTCGGACTGGAGACGCGCGGGCGCATCGAGTCCATCCTCATGTCCTTGCCGCCCCAGGTCCGCTGGCGCTACGACTACCACCCCGAGCCCGGAACGCCGGAGGCTCGGTTGGTGGAGGTGCTGCGCCAGCCACGCGACTGGGCGAGAGGAGGCTGAGATGGGTTTGAATGAGCCGGACTGGAATGCGCCGGTCCGGAGGACGAGGAGTCGGGCCCATCCCATCGTCGTCGGCGGCGTGATCGCGGTGACCGCGGGCCACTTGCTGGTGACGCATTGTTCGGAAAGCCCCCCCGGTACACAGGCGGCGCCCCCCAGCGACGCCGAGGCCCGCGTCAACGTGCTCACGCTGTGTGACGCCGTCCAGGCCTACCGCGATGAGCACGGCGTCTACGTCACCGCGGGCCCCACGCCGAAGGAGGTCCCGCGCGGCGGCAGGGCCGTGGCTTTCCCCAAGGACGAAACCTTTCACCGGATTGGTTTCGAGCCCGACGGAAAGGTCCGATTCCAGTACCAGGTGGTGGTGCAGGAGAGCCCCGTGGGCGAGCCGGAGGTGTCCTGCATCGCGCGGGGGGACTTCGACGGTGACGGGCTGAACTCCCTCTACCGCGTTCGTCTGGATGCCAACGGAATGACGACGCCCATCGAGGTGGAGCGCGAGGGCGAATAGTCCGTCGCGCAACCCCGCGCTTCCGTCCGCCGAAAATCAGGGAGCCGGGCCTCCCCAAGCCAGAATGAGGCATTGCCCATGCCCTCCTTCCGCATCCCCAACGTGATTGATCGCGCCCTCCGCTCGCTGGGGGGCGGTGGTGGCGCCAGACGCCCCGAAGGTCGGGGCGCGCCGGGGCCTCGGCTCCAGGACTGGGGCCCGCCGGCGCAGCCGCCCCGGCCGGGGGACAACTTCCGCCCGCGATTGCCGCCGCCCCTGCACCCCCCCATGGGCGGCCAGGAGCGCGCGCCGGTGAAGTCGGTGGCGGAGCTGGTGCCACCGGGCCTGGAGGACACGCCGGGGCAGGAGGCCTTGGGGAAGCGCTTCGGGGCGGACGCGGCGCTGCTGGCCTCGCATCTGTCGCCGCCGCAGGTGCCGGGCTCGGAGCGAGCCACGCGGCTGTGGGCGTTCTACACGGCCTACGCCACGGCGGCGGCGCGGCACCCGCCCCAGCCCGAGGCGCGCCAGGCTTTCCGCGAGGCGCTGGAGGGGCAGGGCTTCGCCGAGCTGCGGGACGCGCACACCGGCGAGGACGGCGTGACGCGGGGCCTGTGGGTGATGGAAGCCCGCACCCCCGCCGAAGCCCGGACGCGGGCCGCCCAGGTGCGGCTGGAGCCACCTCCCGAGGTGCGCCACTCCGAGGAAGCCGCAGCCCGGCCCGCCGAGCAGCCGCTGGTCCAGGCGGCCGGCGCTCGCGCGGCCACGGCCTTTCACGGCCCCGTCCTGCCCGCGCTGCGTCCACGCGACGAGGCCTCTTCCTCAGAGGACGCGCAGCAAGCCGGGGACGCCCCGCGCCGACGTGGGACGAACCGCCGCCTGGGCGCGCGGATGCTGTGGAACGTGCTGCACCGCTTTCGCGCGGGGCCGGACGACGGGGCGGTGGCGGAGGGGCAGTGGGACCGGGTGACGTTCGGCGCACTGCTGGTGCTGCTGGCCATCGCGCTGGCCGTGACGGCGCTCGTCAGCCTCTAGGCCCGTCGGCCCGCCGGCGGCGCCTTCGCCGGCGCGAATCTCCTTGGATTGTGTCCGCTTGTGCTAGGTTGCCGCACCTACTTGGCAACCGACGACCTCACTCTCGTCAAGCGCGTCCGGACCGGCGACCAGCGCGCTTTCAAACTCCTCGTCGAGCGTTACCAGCGCAAGGTGTACGCCGTTGCGTTGGGCATGCTGAAGGACAAGGAGGAAGCGATGGACGTCTCCCAGGAGGCGTTCGTCAAGGTCTACAAGTACCTGGACCACTTCAAGGGCGACTCGTCCTTCTACACGTGGCTCTACCGCATCACCGTCAACATCTGCATCGACGTCATCCGCAAGCGTGGCGGGGGCGGCGAGGCCGTGGAGTTCGACGAGAGCCAGACCATGGACCTGTCCGAGGCCCGAATCGGCGCCCTGGGCAGCCGGCTGGGCACCAACCCCCAGAAGAGCGCGCTGCGCCGCGAACTGGCGGAGAAGATCCAGGAGGCCCTGGCCACGGTGCCGGAGAAGCACCGCGCCATCCTCCTGCTGCGGGAAATCGAGGGCATGTCCTACGACGACCTCGCACGCACCCTGGACATCCCCAAGGGCACGGTGATGAGCCGGCTTTTCCATGCCCGGGCCAAGGTCCAGAAAATCCTCAGTGAATACCTGGAGTTGGACGAAGCGAAGAGCGGCGTGGGCAGTGAGTGAGCGGGCCTCGAATATCTGAGGGACCTGCCCGTCCCAATTTTCGCAGCCCCTTCCAGCAAGCAGGTGGAACCAATGGCCGGTAATCCCGCGTGTGAGCGTTTCGTACCCATGCTGTCCCCGTACGTCGACGGAGAGCTGAGCTCCGGCGAGCGCGTCAACGTGGAGCGGCACCTGGCGGCCTGCCGGGACTGCACCGGGCGGGCGGCGGACCTGCGCGCGGAATCCGGGCTGCTGCGAGTGGGCCTGGACATGGCCGTGGACGACGTGGACTTCAAGGACTTCACCCAGCGCGTCATGGCGCGGGTGACGCCGGACAAGCCGCCCCTCATGGAGCGGCTGAAGCTGGCAGTGTCCGAAATGTTCCTCTACCAGCGCACCGCGATGATTTCGTCGCTGGCCACCGCGGCCGTGCTGGTACTGGTGGGGGTACCCCTGCTGACGAGCGACCGGGCGCCGGTGGGGTACGCCTCCGAGCGCATGACGGTGAAGTCCATCCAGCCCTACCGCAACGCCCAGGTGGCGCCGGTGGTGATGGAGACGGACAATGGGGGCACCATCATCTGGCTGGTGGACGAGGACTCGGACGTCCTGTCTCCCGGCGCGGAGAAGGGGGAGCGGCAGGACCAGACAGGTGTCGGTCAGCCAGACGCAAGCGGGCGCAACGTCCCCGCGCGCCCGGCCCCCGACGCCCCCAGGCCGTCGGGAGGTTCCTTGTGAGAAGACACGTGTCGTCGGGCCGGATGCTGTGGGCGCTGCTGGGGCTGGGCCTGCTGCTGCCCATGGCCGCCAGCGCACAAGACGCGAAAGTCCAGGTCCAGGTCGAGGTGGTGCTCGCCTCGAAGAAGGGCGCCGAGGTCGACCCGCCCGAGCTGGAGAAGATGAAGGAGCAGTTCCAGAAGCAGAACTTCAGCTTCACCTCGTTCAAGCGCCTCTCGAATGAGGTGCTGACGGTGAGCGCGAAGAGCGCCTCCGAGGTGAAGCTGCCCAACGGCGCCAACGCGACGTTGCAGCTGCAGGGCATCAAGGACGGCACGGCCACGGTGCGCGTGGCCATTCCCCGTCAGCCCACGCTGGACGTGGAGCTGGGCCGCCAGGGCGCCGTCTACCAGAAGGCTGGCAAGTACGTGGGCGGGGAGCTCATCCTCGTGCTCTCCCCTCCCGCGCGGTAGCTCCCCCAGCGCCGCCTCAGGCGGCGCGGGCTTCCCCGTCCTCCTCCAGGACGATGATTTCCAGGTCCTCTTCCATCTCCAGGGGGAGGACTTCGGCGGCGGCGGTGTGCGCCTGGAGGCCCGGAGCGGGGGCCTCGGCGTGCTCCCGCTCCAGGTTGACGCGCAGCCCGTCGAACATGGTGTCGAACGCCGCGTAGATGCGGTCCACCATGGCCAGGGCGTCCGCGCGCACCTCCGGGGACAGCTGCATGGCCTCCAGCTCCGCCGCCAGCTCCTGTTCGAACATGGCGTGCTGCGCTTCGGCCTGCATGTGGTGGTCGGAGAAGTACTTCAGCCGGTCGTCCGCGCCCTGCGCCGCGCTGATGATGGCGGTGCGGCTGAAGAAGACATGGCTGGTGGACTCCAGCGCCCACAGCAGGACGATGCGCAGCCGGTCATCCACCGGGCGGTACACCTCGCTGATGATGGCGTAGGCCGCGTCACGCGTCTTCACGTGCGCGCGGCCGTACATGGTGCCGATGCTCAGCGAGCCGCCCGTGAGCGCGGAGATGTCGTCCTCGAACCACTGGTCATGCCCGCCCTCCTCGGCATGGTGCCGCGTGGCCAGCGCCTTGAGGTGCGCGTCCTGGATGAAGTGTGCGTTGAGGCGCAGCACGTCCTGGAACGTCATCACCCAGAAGGTCAGGCGCGGCGCGAAGGCCATCACCTGTTCAATGGGGCGGTCCATCCGCATGTCGGAGAAGAAGGGGTGCGCTGCGAAGCGCGCCTCGCGCACGGCGATGTGTTGGAGCACTTCCTTCATGATGGACCTCCCTGGGGTGTCTGGTGATGCGCCGCCCCCGGCCCGCTGGCGGGACTCCGCTACCAATTGATGCTGTACGTGCAGGCGCTGTCGCCGCGCCGCCGGCAACTCTTGGCCTCATGTTCAATACGCACCCAAAGCGAATCCTTGGGACGGAACCGGTCGCCAATGGCTTCGATGAGCCCCAGGTCCAAGTCACACGGATAGGGGTTGTCACACACCATGCGAGCGTTTCGCTTATCCACCGGCTCGAAGCGGTAGCCGCCGATGGCGCCCTTGCCGCGGTGGTTCATCCGGTACGCCATGTCCACCGCGCGCAGCCCCTTCTCCAGCGTGTCGATGTCCGGCGGGAAGTGCGCGCTGTCCGGAATCTTCCGGCCAATGGTCCTCACCGTGCTGGGACCAATCTTGTCGAACACCAGCCGGAACGACTTCAGCAGGGCGGGCATGGGGTACCAGGCATCCGCCTTCAGCGGCGCGATGCCGTTCTCACCCAGGATGCGCAACGCGCGTGACTGGGCGAGCTCCATGCCGTTGACGATGGCGAGAATCGACTGGCCGATGACTTCGATGCCCTGGAACGACATGGGTTGAAGGGTCGGTGTGGTGGCGCTGATGGGAGTCTTCAATTCCATACGGGTTACGCCCTCGTGAGGAGTGACACGTATTGAAGCGGCTTTTTCCTATATTTTCAAATAGACTTACATGTCTGTAATTTTCCGGAATATTCGATATGGGATTCCCCGTGGGCAATAACGACCCGCGCGGTCGGTATGAAGCCAGGTGACCTGGGTTCGCTGTGAGTGAGCGTGTGCCCACGCGGCGCGCGGGAGCGAGCGTCCGTGGGCCGCGTGGGGCGGGATGCCCCAGCGGGGCAACCTGCCCCGGCGGAGCGCCCCGGCGGCCGGACGCCGTCATCAGGCGGCAGGGAAGAACTTCCGTCGGAAGCCTGCCGGGACAGGGCTGAAAAAAAGTCAGAAGTCCGGTCCCTGGGGCGGGGGGGCAGGCAGCCGGCCTTCGGAAAATCGCGGGGTTGGCGCTCGGCACGCCGGTTGCTGAAGGGAGCAGCACAAGCAACCCTCTCACCCTTGGAGACGAAATCATGGCGAAGACTCAGAAGCGTGGACAGGTCATCCGTCGTGAGGCCCAGCAGATGAAGGTGTCGGCAGCGAGCGCGGTGAAGGGGGCTGGCCGGGGCGCCCGCCAGGTGCAGGTGACGCTGGGCGACCTCATCGCGGCGGCCTTCGACACGGTGGGCGGCGAGGTGAAGAAGGTGGCGCAGGTGATGTCCTCCAAGGACATGGCGGTCGCCACGGGCAAGCACATCGTCTTCGTCGGCTGACACACGCCAATCCGGGGCGTGTGCGGTGCAGGAGGACCTGGCGGTGGCGCCAGGTGAGGGCGGCCGAGGCGGGGACGGGAAGGGACGCACCTGTGAGACGCATCATCAGTCCCGGACGGAATTGCTGGACGGTGGAGGAGGCGAGCGACGCGGGCGTGCTGGTGGACGCGCGCGACTACTACCGGGAGCTGTACCGGGCCGCGCAGAAGGCCCGACGTTACATCGCGATTACCGGCTGGCAGTTCGACAGCGACGTGGCGCTGCTGCGAGGCGAGGACCTTCGCGAGGCGCGCGGCGAGTCACGGCTGCTGCCGATGCTGGACGAGCTGTGCCGGGCCAACCCGGAGCTGCGCGTCTACGTGCTGGCGTGGGACTTCAGCCTGCTGCTCGCCATGGAGCGCGAGTGGATGCAGCGGCTCATCTTCAATTGGACGGCGAACGGGCAGGTGTGCTTCCGCTTCGACGCCTCCAGCCCGTTGTATGGCGCGCATCACCAGAAGCTGGTCGTCATCGACGGCGCGCTGGCCTTCACCGGGGGCATGGATGTCTGTGATTGCCGGTGGGATGACCGGGAGCACCGGGTGCACTCGGAGCTGCGCTGTGACAGTGGGAGGGATCCTCACGGCCCCTACCATGACGTGCAGTCCGTGCTGACGGGGCCGGTGGTGGACCGCCTGGCGGAGTTGTTCGAGGCGCGCTGGGCGCACTCGGGCGGCGGTGAGCTGCGGCTGCCCAGGGTGTCTCGGGATGACGTGGACTTCACGCCGGGCCTGCCAGCGCCGCCGGGACCGGTGGCCATCAGCCGCACCTTCGGCAAGACGCTCCTCCCGCCGCAACCCGCGGTGCAGGAGGTGGCCATGCTGTATCTGGACGCCATCGCTTCGGCCGAGCGCTTCATCTACATCGAAAACCAGTACTTCTCCTCGCGGGCCATCTTCCAGGCGCTGGTGAAGCGCATGCGGTCCTCCTGGCGGGGACGGCTGCAGATTGTCCTGGTGCTGCCGCGGCAGCCGGAGGCGCTGCGCGAACAACTGGCCATGGGCATCGCCCAGGTGCGGCTGCTGCGCACGCTGGAGCGCGTGGCGCACGAGACGGGACATGCCTTTGGCGTGTACTGCTCCGCGGGGCACGACGCGCGCACCGGCGAGGACATCTACACGTACATCCACTCGAAGGTGATGGTGGTGGATGACCGCTTCCTCACGCTGGGCTCCGCGAACACCACCAACCGCAGCCTCGGGTTGGATTCGGAGCTGAACCTGAGCTGGGAGGCGGAGGCGCCGAACGACGCGACGACGCGCGCCATCCGCCGCATCCGCGTGTCGCTGATGGCCGAGCACGCGGGGCTGGAGGGCATGGCGGCCCTGCGCCTGCTCGCGGCCGCGGACAGCGGGCTGGTGGAGTGGCTGGACGACGTGGCCGTCATGGGGCTGCGACGCCTGCGCGTCCACCCGATGTCGACGGTGTTCGACCAGAGTCCGCTGCTCAAGTCGCTGGAGCCCGAGGAGCTCATCATCGACCCGGAGCAGTCGGTGTTGGACGAGTCCCTCTTCGAGGCGCTCCACCGCGCCGAGGACGGGCTGTTCGCCTCCGGTGTCCGCCTGCTGTCGCGCTGGCTGGTGGGCACGGGCACCGAGCGCCCGCACCGCGCCATCCTTCCCTGCGCGCAGGACGACGGGTAGCGGCGCGCGGAGGCGGGAGGCGGCCAAGGGCCTGCCCGCCCGCCTGCCTTGGGACGGGCCCGGGGGCACGGGCACGGCCGGCGGGTTGTCCCTGCCGCGCGGGACGCCACCTTGTCGAGAGCACAACTTCTCTCACGCAAGGGGGATTCACCATGAAGCTTCCTCTCATGGCCGCAGCGGCGGCGCTGGCCTTCTGGGGTTGTTCGAGCAACTCGGCGAACACGCGCGCGGATGACAGCGCCATCGGTGGTTCGGGCACGGAGACGACGGCGCCCGAGTCCGTGGACACGTCTTCTGAGTGGGATGACCGCAGCGCGGGTGAGGCCGCGGACGTGACGAAGAACGAGCGCCGGGACAGGCAGGACGCGCCCACCGTCTACGACGGCGAGGCCACCGGTGGCAGTGGCCCCGGCATGGGCGCGGGCACCTCGGTGACGACGCCAGAAGGCGAGAAGTACGACGTGCAGGACGGCCCGCTCCTGGGGGGCCAGCAGAGTGAAGAGGCCCGCAAGGATGGCGTGGGCGGCTCCGGCAACATCCAGCGCGAGCCGGTGGACGGCAAGTCCGACGTCAAGGAGCTCGACGCCAGCGACGTCGAGACGCGGGAAGTGGAAGCCGACGAGGTTGAAGTCGACGGCAACCGTTGACGCGGTGTGAAGGTCGCACGTCGCCCGCTGACGCCAGGCGGGGGCGCGTGTACCGACGGTCCGCAGTGGCACCCACACGCGGATGCAGTCACCTGCTTCGTCTCGCGCCATGGACAGGTAGAGTCGGGGGACGATGACTGGCGCCCCCCTCTTCGCTCTTCTCGCCCTGGTGTCCACGCAGTACGACGGCAGCTCTACCGTGGAGGAGGTCTCTTCGGAGGAGGAGGTCTCCTCGACATCGCGGAGGGAAGGTGCCCCCGTCTCCGCCGCGCGGCTGGATGAGCCCGCGCCTCCGGGCAGTACCCACACGGGCGGCGTGGGCTTCGGCTTCAGCGGCCAGTTGGAGGTCGGTGGCCTGAGCCTTCCCTCAGGGCCTCGCGGCGGGGGGCAGGACTTCTTCGCGCGCATCTACCCCTCGTTGGGGCTGACGCACGGGGAGACCTTCGTGCTGCGGCTGGGGGCGAACCTGCGGCTGCGGGTCGTGGACGAAGCGCCCACGACCACGGAGGACTACAGCGGCGGCCTGCGTCGTGAGGACTGGGATGAGCTGAGTGACTTCGGGCAGGTGGTGCGCATGCTGCGCATCGGCCAGGAGGGTCGCCCCTTCTTCCTCCGCGTCGAGCCCTTCTCCGAAGAGACGCTGGGCCGCGGCTATCTCGTGGGCCGCTACAGCAACGCGCTGGCGCCGGACTATCACCCCGCGGGTGGCTCGCTCACCTTCGTGAAGGGCGCGGTCCGCGCGGAGATTCTGGCCAGCGACGTGCTCGCCGCGCGCATCTTCGCGGGCGAGGCGCTGCTGGACATCGGCCGCATGGCCAGTGACGACGCCAATCGTTTCGACCGCTACCTCATCCGGCTGTCCGCGGCGCATGACGCGGGCCGCGCGGGCGGCACTTCGCCCGACCTCACCCTGGCGTCCGTGGGCGGAGACGTTGCCCTGTACAAGGGGGAGCGCCTGCGCGCGTGGGCCCTGCTGGGCGGCGGCGCGCGCTTCACGCGGGCCTACACGCCGGCCTTCGGCGGATTGCTGGGCGTGGCCTTGGCAGGACAGATGGCCAGTGGCACGCAGGTGAGCGTGACGGTCCAGGGCCGCAAGCAGGGGGGCCGGTTCCGCTTCGGCATGTTCGGTCCTGACTACGAGCTGGGCCGCTTCTCCGGCGTCGGTCTGTCGGAGACGCCCATCGCGGACGAGGTGCTTCCGTCGGGCTTCGCTGGCTACGTGGAGCTGAGCGTCGCGAAGGGGAATCCCAACGAGCTGCTCCTGCTGGGCAGCGTGGCGGCGCAGTACTTCGGCTTTGGCAGGACGGACACGGATGTGTCCGCTGGCTTCGAGCTGCCGGGCGGCAGGACGCGGGCGCTGGCGCGCGTGGTGCTGACGGGTCTGGGAGACCGGCCGCGTTACTCGGCGGGCGTGGAACTGCGGCAGCGCATCGTCAACCACGTCTATGCCTGGGGCTCCGGCGGAACCGTTCATTTCCCACAACCGGACGGAACGCTCGTGCGAGGTGTCACCGCGGGCGCCGGCGTCGGCGTGGACTTCCAGCGCTGAGCGGCAGTGACTCGAGCGGCGAGTGGGCCTTCAGGGGCCTGCCGCCGCTGTCTTTTTGCCCGGCTTGACTACGGTTGTAGTCAGTCGTACCTTCTTCGTGACTACAGTTGTCGTCACGGGACGGTCCATGAAGAAGCCGGTGGGAGAGCAGGAGCTGTTGGTGCTGCGGTACGTGGCCGAGCACGGTCCGGCGACCGTGGGCGAAGTGGCCGAGCGCTTCGGCGAGGCGCAGGGGCTGGCGCGCTCCACCATCCTCACCGTCATGGAGCGGCTGCGGCTCAAGGGCTACCTGACGCGGCGCAAGGTGGAGGGCGTGTTCCAGTACGCCTCGCCCGTGCCGGCGTCGGAGCTGCTGCGGGACGTGGTGGGGGACTTCGTGCAGCGCTCCCTGTCGGGCTCGCTGTCGCCGTTCGCCGCGTACTTGTCCGAGGCGGAGGACGTGTCCGACGAGGACCTGGCGCAGCTCCAGGACGTCGTGGCGCGGCTGCGTTCGAAGAAGCGGAAGGGATAGCGACATGGGCACGGACTGGCTGTCGCACGTAGGGGCGTGGGCGTCGTCGGGTCTGTGGCGGGCGTCGTGGCAGGGGGCGCTTTGCGCCGTGCTGGTGTGGGCGGTGGCGAGGGCGTGGCCGAAGCTGCCGGCGTCGCTGCGAGCGGGGCTCTGGTGGCTGGTGGCGCTGAAGTTCGTGGTGGCGCTGGGGTGGCTGCCTTCCCTTGCGTTGCCGGTACTGCCCGCGTCGGTGGCTGCTGGCGTGGCGCGGGTGGAGGCCTGGTGGGGCGGGAGCTCCGCGCGGGAGACGGTGCCTCGTGTCTCGGAGCCCGTGGTGGCGGACGCTCAGCGACACGTGTCTCCGGGGGAGGGCTTTGACTCCGAGAGGTCCGTGGCCGAAGCAGCCACACACGGGGCCGTGCTCTCTCCGCAGCGGGATGGCTCATCGTGGGCGCGCACGGGCTTCGCGACGTCCGGGGCGGAGGCCGCGCGGCGTGGCACCCTTCAGACCGGTGCTGTCGATGCGGGCACGGTGGCCGAGTCTGGTGCTCCCTTTCCGTGGGGCCGCGCCATGGTGGGGCTGCTTCTGGCGGTGTGGGGGGCCGGCGTGCTGTGGCAGGTGTATGGCCATGTGAAGGGCGGGCTCGCGGTGCGTCGCCTTCGCCAGTCCGCACGCCCGTTGGTTCACCCCGGATTGGAAGCAGAGGTGCGGGCGCTGTCCGCTGCCGCGGGACTGCGGCGCGTGCCGGGACTCCTTGTCTCCGAATCGGTGGCCAGCCCGCTGGCCACGGGACTGCTGTCTCCCGTCGTGGTGCTGCCCGGGAGGGCGGTGCGACGGTTGCCCGTGGCGGCCCTGCGCATGGCGCTGGCGCACGAGCTGGCGCACCTGCGTCGCGGTGACTTGTGGCTCGGCTGGGTGCCGGCGCTGGCGGAGTCGCTCTTCTTCTTCCATCCGCTCGCGCGGCGGGCGGCTCGCGAGTACGCGCTGGCCCGTGAGGAGGCGTGTGATGCCGAGGCCATCCGGCTCACGGATGCGGAGCTCGCGGACTACGGCGAGCTGATTCTCGCTTTTGGAATCGCCAGAACTCCCGGCACGGCTGCTGCGCTGGGGGCGTCCGCTCACGTTGATGCGTTGCACAGGAGGTTGAGCATGTTGGAGCACGTCGATGCCGTTCCCCCTCGAATCCGGCGCCTGTTGAGGGTGGCGCTCTCCGCCATGGGCGTTGCGGCGCTGGTGCCCTTCCAGGTCGTCGCACGGGAAGCGGGTGGTGCACCTCGCCTGGCGCCCGAGTCGGCGGCGTCTGGACAGCGTGGCACCGCGTCGTCGAAGCCTGCGTCCACCGTGGCCCAGAACGCGCCAACACCGAGCACGCAATCCGCGTCCCCCGTTGCCAAGAGCGCGCCGTCACCGAGTGCTCGGCCCACGACGGCACCCGCATCCGCGCCGAAGGCACGGCCCGCCCCCGCTGCGACCCCGGCGGACGCACAGGCCGAGCGCACCGTCGTCAAGCAGGGCGTGGTCGTGTCGTACTCCACGGGCGTGATGACCTCCGAGCCCGTTCCAGTGCCGCCCGCTCCGCCCGCGTCACCCGGCGCCGCTCCGGTGCCGCCCGTCCCGCCCAGCGTTGCTCTGTCGCCATCCGTTCCCAGAACACCGCCGGCGCCTTCTGCTCCGCGTCTCGCTGTCGTCACGCAGCGGCACATCGTGGGGGGCACGCCGCACATCGCGGCCGTTCCGCCGACTCCTCCGTCTCCGCCCTCGCCGCCCGCGCCGCCTGCGCCGCCCGCGCCCGGCGACCCGGACCGTGGTTACGTGCTGCTGACGGACGGCATGGCGATGATGAACGGCAGCACGGTCGACCTGGAGCTGGCGCGCACCTTCAAGCAGAAGAACAAGGAGCTCCTGTTCGTCCGCCGCAAGGGCGAGGCGTTCATCATCCGCGACGCGGCCACGCTGAAGTCCATTCGCGAAGCGCACTCCGTCACCCGCGAGCTGGGCGAGGCGCAACGCGCGCTGGGAGAGAAGCAGGGCGCTCTGGGGCAGCAGCAGGCGGTGCTCGGTCAGAAGCAGGCCACCCTGGGCCACGAGCAGGGCGGGCTGGGACGCAAGCTGGGTGACCTGGCCTACAGGCAGTCTGGGCTCCACCTGGAGGAGTCGCGTCTGGACGCCCTGCCCGAAGCCGAGCGCGAGCGCCGCCGCTCCGAGCTGAAGAAGCAGGACCGCGAGCTGGAAGCGGAGATGAAGGCCCTGGAGACGAAGATGGCGGGCCTGGCCGAGAAGCAGTCCATCCTGAGCAAGGAGCAGCACCAGCTCAGCGAGAAGCAGCACGCCCTGCACCTGGAGCAGTCCAAGCTGAGCGAGCAGCACCAGGCCCGCGCGAAGGAAGCGGAGGCGAAGATACAGGGCCTCATCGACGAGGCGCTGCGCAAGGGCCTGGGCCAGCCGATGCCCACCTGAAACGCCCGGGGTGCTCGAGGAGCTGGGGAGCGCGTCATCCGTGCGCTCCCCAGGGTGGGTCCTCGATACCTCCCGCCGGAATGGCAGGCAGCGCCCTCGCACTTCGAGGGAAGGCGGATGCCGCTGCGAGTATGGGCGTGCGCTCGGTCCCGCGGGCGCGGACCGCACGGGCAAGTGGCTCCGTGAACTGCCGGGACTCGATACCCCGTGGTAGATGCTGATGCATGGCTTCGACGCATGCTCAGGAAGGGGGTCGCTTCCTTCAAATGGGACAGACCCAGGACGCGGTGAAGAGCTTCCAGAAGGGGCTCTCCATTGATCCGAATGACGTGGAGTGCCTCCTGGGCCTGGTCCGTGTGCACCTGAGCACCGGCGCGGCGGCGGATGCGGAGGCCGCCGTGCTCCGCCTGCTGAAGGCGAAGCCGGACCACACGGAGGGGCAGGCGCACCTCGCCATGCTGCGCGCCCAGGCGGGCAACCCGGAGGCGCTGGAGTCCCTCAAGGCGCTGGCCGCCGCGCCCACCGCGGGCTACTTCGAGCGCTTCAACCTGGGCTCGCTGCTGTTCGAGCGCGGGGACCTGGCGGGAGCGCGCGCCGCCTTCGAGTCCGTGCTCCAGATTTCTCCCGGCAGTACCCACGTCCACTTCGAACTGGGGCGCATCCGCCTTCAGCAGAACGAGCCGGATGGCGCGGTGTCGCACTTCCTGCGGGCCGCCGAGGGCGCGCCGCAGGAGGCCATGCCGTTGCTGATGTTGTCGCGGGCCCATTCCGCATGCGGCCAGCTGGGGCTGGCCATCCAGGCCGCCACGCAGGCGCTGGAGAAGGCGCGGGGTGGGCTCCAGCGCGCGGTGCTGGAGGACCTCTTCAGACTGTACCTGTCCGCCGGCAGCTCGGATGGCGCCAAGCGCGTGGCTCAGGAGTTGCGCAAGCTGGACCCTTCCAGCATCACCTATCTCTACCTGCTCGGACTGGCGACGATGAGCGCTGGCGCCTTCGTCGAGGCCAAGGACGTCTTCGCGGAGGTGCTACGGCAGGCGCCCGGAAGCTGGCAGGCCCAGCACGCGCTGGCGCAGATGCACCTGGCCCTGGGCGAGCGCGCCGAGGCGGTGACGCTGCTGGAGGCGGCCGTGGCCACGGTGCCGACAGACCCCGGCCCCACCAACGACCTCGCGGTGGTGCTGATGCAGGACAACGGGCACTCGCGGGTCGCGGCGTTGCTGGCGCCCGTGCTGGGCGCGCACCCGAATGACGCGGGCACGCACCTCAACATGGCCCTGGGGACCTTCCCCGCGGACAAGGAGCTCTCAGCGCGCCACGCGAAGCAGGCGCTGGCGCTGGGCGCCGAGGACGTGCGCGCGCAGGCCGAGCAGCTGTTGAAGCAGCTCGGCGCCTGACCCGCCGGCGGGAGGGCGTCAGCCCTCCTCGTGCGGCTCGAAGTACAAGCGTGGGAGGATGGGTTCGCGCGCGACGTTGACGGGCAGGCCGATGCGCCCGCGCCCGCGCGAGCTCCTGGCCGCCTGGAATCACGTGCCAGGTTCCGCTTCGAGCGCCGTCGAAACGGTGTGTCGGAGCGCAGCCCCTTTCTCAATCCGCTCACGGCTCCCAATTCATGGACAGGTGCGGCGCACCGCCGCGTCACCGGAAAGGATTGGAGATGAGCACCTCGAAGAACATGCCCGTGGCTCTCATCACGGGGGGAAGCCGTGGACTGGGGCGGAACATGGCGCTCAAGCTGGCGGCCCGGGGCACCGGCATCATCCTGACGTACCGCACCGGCGCGGATGAAGCGGCGGCGGTCGTGAAGCAGATTGAAGCAGCAGGCGGCAAGGCGGTGGCGCTCCCGCTCGATGTGGGGGACACGCGGGGCTTTGGCGCCTTCGTGGAAGCGGTGCGGACGGAGCTGGGCCGTCACTTCGGGCGCGAGCGGCTGGATTTCCTGGTGAACAACGCGGGCATGGGCATCCAAGTCAGCTTCGCGGAGACGACCGAGGCCCAGTTCGACGCGCTGATGAACGTCCACCTCAAGGGGGCGTTCTTCCTCACGCAGCGGCTGTTGCCGGTGCTGGCGGATGGGGGGCGCATCCTGAACATCTCCTCCGGGCTCGCGCGCTTCACCCTCCCTGGCCACGCCGCCTACGCGACCATGAAGGCGGGCGTGGAGGCGCTCACCCGGTACCTCGCCAAGGAGCTGGGACCTCGGAGGATTTCCGTCAACGTGCTCGCGCCGGGCGCGACCGCGACGGACTTCGGGGGCGGCGTCGTCCGTGACAACCCGGAGCTGAACAAGACCCTGGCCGCCCAGGTCGCGCTCGGCCGTGTGGGGCAGCCCGACGACATCGGGGATGCGGTCGCCATGCTGCTGTCGCCGGAGAGCGCGTGGGTGACGGGCCAGCGCATCGAGGCCTCGGGCGGGATGATGCTCTGACGGCGCGCGCTCCAGCGCCCTTGGGCAAGGCCGGAGCGCTGAAGGCCCGTGCTCAGCGCTTCAGGCGGAGGATGACGTCCTTGTCCGGGCCGCAGTCACCGCGTCCGTCGCAGTTGCTGGTGGTGACGTAGAGGTGGCCATCCGGCCCCATGATGACCTCGCGCAGCCGGCCGTGGGTGTTGCGCAGGTACACTTCGTGTTTGGCCACGCGGCTCGAATCCGGCGCGAACTCCACGCGTTGGAGGTGGCGTGAGCCCAGCGTGCCGATGAGCAGCGAGCCCTTCCATTCGGGGATGGCCGTTCCGGTGTAGATGGCGGCGCCGCCTGGAGGCATGGCGTCCTTGTAGGTGATGGACGGTGTGATTTGCCCCTCGCGCGTCTCGCACGAGTAGATGCCGGGCCAGCCCAGGTTGTCACCGCGGTGGGCGACGCTGACCTCGTCGTGTCCCCGGCGCAGCGTCTCGCCGCTGGGGCCGTGGTCCACGATGTACAACGTGGAGGCGTCGCGCCAGTCGAAGGCCTGGAGGTTGCGGATGCCGGTGAGGAACGCGGGCGAGCCGGGGATGGGATTGTCCTGGGGCACCGCTCCCGCCGGCGTGAGGCGCAGCAGCTTTCCGGCCGGGTCGTTCGCGTTCTGCGAGCGGTCCGGGTCTCTCGCGTCGCCCGTGCCCGCGTACAACATGCCATCCGGGCCGAAGCGCAGGCGCCCGCCGTCGTGATACTTGGCGGAGGCGATGCCACCGAAGATGACGCGCTCGTGCGTCGCCGTGGTGTGGTCCTCCGACAGTGTCCACCGCTCGATGCGGTTCTCCTCGGCGCCGCCCGCGTCCGTGGTGACGTAGATGTAGAACTGGCGGTTGTTCGCAAAGTCCGGGTGGGCCGCGATGCCGAGCAGGCCGCCCTCCGCGGCGTCCGCGACGGGCACCGTCGCCACGGGCCGCGGCTGGAGGACACCGTCCTTGAGCAGGCGGATGCGGCCCGGGCGCTCGGTGACGAGCGCGTCGCCTCCGGGGAGCCACGCGATGCCCCACGGCGTCTCCAGGCCCCGCGCCACCACCTCGACGTTGAAGGGCACGGTGCCGTCGGCGCCCCAGCCTTTCTCCACGCGGATGCAGTCCTGGGGAGACGCGGTGCCTTGCGCCTGACTCTTGCGGCAGGCGGAGGCGGACAGGGCGAGCACCACGAGAGCGGGGAGGAGCGTCAAAGAGGCGCGCATGAGCGAATGAATGTCCGCGGGCGCGTGGATGCGCCAGCCTCCCGGGCACGGAGCGTCCAGGGACGGACGCTCGTGCCGGGCTGCTTGCTTGAGACCTGGAGGCAGGCCCGGCGTCAGTGGTCCGCGTAGCGTTTCTCGCCGGCCTCCACGCGCGTGGCGAGCCGGTTGCCGCGCGGAGGCAGCGGGCAGGTGGCGAACCGGGTGAATGCGCAGGGCGGATTGTAGGCCCGGTTGAAGTCGAGCACGACGCGCCCGTCGGTGGGCATGTCCGCGGAGAGGAAGCGGCCCGCGCCGTAGGTCGCGTCGCGGTTGGTCTCATCCGCGAAGATGATGAAGAGCTTGCCCGAGCCGTCCTCCACGGGCGTCAGCCGGTGCTCCTTGCCCGCCACCGTGAACACGAGCGTGCCGGGGGCCTTCATCTCGTCGATGGTTCCCAGCACGTTGGGGACCTGCAGCATCCGAGGCGTCTGTGCGGGCTCGAAGCGCGCCTCGATGCGCCAGTCGTTGCTCGCCGGGTACGTGGGGATGCCCCGGAACTGCTGGCGCGTCGCCGCGCCGGAGTCCCTCACGCGGACGCCCAGCTTGTCGCCTCGGAGGATGAGCTGGAAGCTGACGTTGCCGAGCTTGAGCACGTCCGGCGTGCCCTTCTCGTCCGACTGGAGTGCGCCGCCCGTGAAGGGCTGGCCGTTGCGGGTGAAGGTGACGCCGGGCGCGGGCTGGAAGCGCGCGGTGTTGCCCTGCCGCGTGAAGGTGCCCAGCTTCGCGGGCGTGCCCGCGGGGAAGTCCAGGTCGCTCTCGGGCGCGGAGCCCGCTGTCTGCTCGCCTTCCTTGAGCCAGAACAGGCCCACGAGGGTGAGCCAGCCGTCCTCCGCCTGGAGTCGCTGGACGCGCTGCTCGTGCCAGGCGCGGGTGGACGTCTGCAAGTCATCGGCGGTGGGCGCGGTGGTCTGGGACATGTTCTGGGGGGCTGGCGAGGCTTGGAGGGCGAGAGACAGGGCCAGGGCGATGGGCGTCATGTCGGGGCCTCGGGGGAGGGAAGCCCCTGTCTAACAGGGCGGCGAGCCAGGCGCAGGGCCCACAGTTGCAGGGGACCGGGCTCCGTGCGAAGGCGGACGCTGCCCGTGCACCTCGACCTTCAGCCCGCACCGCCGGCCGGTGCCTTCCGCAAGCTCGCCCTGGGGACATGGCGTTCGCCAGGAGACCCCAGCGCCTATGCGGCGGTGGAGGTGCGCATGGAGCGAGCGGTGGCCTTCCTCGAGGCCTTCCGCGCCCGGACGGGACAGCGCCTCACGGTGACGCACCTGGTGGCCAAGGCCGCCGCGGATGCGCTGCGCCGCCATCCCGAAGCGAACGTCCTGATGCGCTGGAATCGCCCCTGGCGGCGCAAGGAGGTCGGCGTCTGCGTGTTGGTGGTGCAGCCCGCGGAGACGGGGCGCGCGGACCTGACGACGGCCACGGTGCATCGCGCGGACTCGCTGTCACTGGGGGCTTTCGCGGAGACGATGGCCTCGCGCATCGCAGCGGTCCGAGCGCGCCGGGATGCCGTCATCGAGCGTGGCAAGCGGCGCTCCTCGCTCATCCCTGGCTTCCTGATGGGCTTGGCGCTGCGGATGTTGTCCTTCGTCTGGTTCACGTTGAATGTGGACCTGCGCTGGGTGGGCATGCCGTGGGACCCGTTCGGCTCGGTGGCGGTGACGAGTCTGGGCTCGTTGGGGCTGGAACGGGGCTATGTGGCCCTGGTGCCGTACACGCGCGTGCCCCTCCTGCTGGCGCCGGGCGCGGTGCGGACGGAGCCCGTGGTGGATGCGGGCGCGCTGGTGCCTGGGCAGGTGATGACGCTCACTTGCACCTGGGACGCCCGGCTCATCGGCGTGGAGGACGTCGCGCGTGTCTTGCGCGACATCGGCGCCGCGCTGGAGGCGCCGGAGGGGACGTGGGGCTCGGCTTCGCCAGACGGGGGCAGGGCTGCGAGCGGTGCGGAGGTGCGGTAGCATCGGGCCGCTGCTTCGAAAGGGGTCTTCATGTCCGTGGATACGAACCGCCGTGTCATTGCTTCGCGCCCCGTGGGGCGCGCGCTCGGTGGGCAGGACCGCTTCGAGAAGGAGGCGCTGGAAGGGCCCGCCGAGGGAGGCCTCGCGCTGGCGCGGCGGCAGCGGATGGCGGGCGGGACGCTGCGGGCGGGGGAGGAGAGCCCGTTCGCCGCGAAGCTGCGGAAGCTCGCGGGCGGCGCTCCGGATGACGAGCGTTGAATCCGCTTGAGCCTCACGCCGCGTGAGGCCGTACCCATCTCATCACGCCACACTGCCGTGGCGGGATGAGGTGTGAATCATGTTCGAGAAGCACTACACGCCGGAGCAGCTCCAGCAGTTGAAGGCCCGCCGCGAGGCCCTGGGGGAGGAGGCCATCCGCCAGGTCGAGGCCGAGTGGCCCCAGCTCATCGCTCGCGTCCGCGCGGAGATGGACCAGGGCACAGACCCCACGATCGAGCCGGTGCGCTCGCTGGCCATGCGCTGGCGGGAGCTGCTGAAGGCATTCACGGGGGGCGACCCTGGCATCGAAGGGGCGCTGAACGCGACGCATCAGCAGGAGCCCGAGGTCGCGGCGAAGCATGGGTTGGACCCCTCGCTCTTCGCTTACATCGGCAAGGCGATGGCCAGTCTGGAGCAGCAGGCGTAGCCGTGGTGAGTCGTCTTCGCTGGATTCAGTCACGGCGCTCCAGGCGCGTCCCTGGGGCCCTGGGTCACCGAACGCGAGGCCTGGAGGTCATGAAGGTCTATCAGGATGACGAGCGGGCCACTCCCGACGGTTGGGGGCGTGTGGGGTGGCCCGAAGAGGCGATTTCGCTGCTGGCGTCCGGGCAGGTGACGGAGCTGAGCCTGAGCGACGACACGCATGGCACCGGATACGACGTCTTGCTGTGGCTGGAAGAGGCCGTGGCGACCCGTGGCTTCGTGCCGCCACGGGTCCAGGTGCATTCGGCGAACAGCTCCGCGCGACAGAAGATGACGTTGGCCATCACCCGGATCGGGCGCTTCGTCCAGGATGGGCAGGGTGGTTGAGCGCGTCCCCAGGTGAAGGGGCGAGGCTTCAGCGCCTGCGGCCGGGATAGGCCCGAATCTGCGTGGCGTAGGTGTCACCATCCGCGATGTAGTTGAACGCGGCTTGCACGGGCGTGCCCTCGGAGAGTTGCTGCGGTGAGACGCGCTTGCCGTTGGCGCTGATGCGGGTGGTGTTCGTCACAAAGAGGTTGAAGGTGTCTCCGGACTCGGCGTCGCGGACCACGACGTGGTCCTTTCCGACGGAGGCCACCCGCCCTTGCATGACGACGCTGGCCAACACCGTGGTCCCCGTGTCCGCGTCAGACGCAGTGGCCTGTGTCCCTGAGCCGCCCGTCCCCGTACCCTCGCGCCGCAATGTGTTCACCTCGGCTTCGAGCCGCTGGACCTGGTCGCGAAGCCGCGCGACCTCTTGCTCGAGGTTCTCGTGCCCCGCGCCGCTGGCTGCCTGAGTCTCTGCTGCGCCGCCGCTGACCGCGCCGCCCGTGGGCGCGCCAGCTGGTGATTCACGGCCATCAGTCGAACTGCCCTGCCTCGTCGCAGGGGGCTGGGTTCCCATCGTGTTGCTGCCGGCCGCGCCGTCCGTCGCGGAGCCGGTCGTCATGCCACTGCCGCCCGTCGCCGTACCGCCGACATCGGAGCTGGAGTCTGTCGTCATGCCGCTGCCTTCAGAGGCGGGGCCTGCAGACATGCCGCTGCCTCCGGCTGCCGTACTGCTGCCTTCAGAGGCGGGGCCTGCCGATATGCCGCTGCCTCTGGCTGCCGTACTGCTGCCTTCAGAGGCGGAGCCTGCCGACAAGTCGCTGCCGCCGGCCGCCGTACTGCTGCCTTCAGAGGCGGAGCCTGCCGACATGTCACTGCCGCCGGAGTTCGCACCTGCCGTGTTCGTGCCTCCGCCAGTCGTGCCCGTTCCTGCGGTGCCGCTCAATCCCGACCCACCTGTGCCGGCCGTGCCCGTGGAAGGAACGTTCATTCCAGTTCCCCAGGTGCCGCCGTCGGCGTTCGCGGGTGCCTCGGGTTCCCAGCTGCCGCCGATACCCGGCTGGGGGGCGTACCCGCGTGTCGCGCCTGCGGGTGGTGCGGCGACGGGCTCCGCGCCGGTGTTGGTCTCAATCGTGTCCATCGAGTTTCTTTCCGAACCGTCAGGAGCCAACTGCGGCGGAGGCGAGAAGTTGCCTGGGTCGTAGGCGTCCTGTGGCTGGACGACGCCCGGCGTTCCGCCGGACGCCGCGCCTCCGGACGAGCCACCGCTTGCTGGCTGGGCGAGACCGGCAGATGACGTGAGAAGGCTGAAGGTCAGGGCGGCATGGGTGATGGCGCGTCGCATGGTCGGTTCCTTTCCCTTTGCCTCGCAAAGGTGAGGTCCGGGAGCGAGGCGGCAAGCACGGGAACAGGCGAACAGCCAAGAGGATGGCCGAATGTTGGGAGCGGTGGCGTCAGGAAGCCACTGTCGAATCCGCCCTACGGGCCTCTCAGCGCCGGGGACATGACGGCTCACGAGCGGGGGAGCTCAGTGCCGGTGGCGACGTGCGCGCTGCTTCCGCTTCAGCCGCACTGACGACGCCTGCGTCGGACAGGTGCCCGAGCAGCCTGTCTCGCCGCTGTCGAACTCGGTTTGGAGCGCAGCCGACGTCGCGAGGGTTCTCGGCAATGGCGAGGAGCAGCGCTGCGTCTGTCGCATCAAGCCGTACCCACTCCTTGCGCAGCAGCACGGGCGCGGCGGCATGTGCGCCGATAAGGTCACGACCCAACCAGAGGTGCCTCGCTTCGAAAGCGAGCAACTCCTCCGCGGTCCAGGTTCGGGTGAGCCAGATGGTCAGGGCAAGTGTTTCAAAAACGCGTATCCGCCTTTCGCCAGTCCTGTCCTGAAGGCGTGACCATGTGTGAGCCACACTGCCGGCAAGCCTGAACCCGTGAGGCATCGTGCCGCGCATTCCTCCTGCCGCGGGGCGACTCAGCGTGACCTTCATCAGGGTGAAGAGGAGGGTGGTCGGCCAGACCGGTTGCACGCGAAGCGCCGGCGTGTGTTCGCTCTGCGCCCACCGCACCTGATTCCAGGATGCTGAGGGCGACGGGCCCTCCACCTTCTGGGGAAGGGAGGGTACCCGCGCGAGCATGGCCTGATAGACGCACTCCACAGTGGCCAGCGGCACCACAAGCCCGAGGCTCAACAGCCACATCATCACCTTGAAAGCCCGTCTCCAGCGCATGGCCCAGGCGCATGAGCAACCTTCAGGCCAGCGATGCCACCCGTGAGCACCGCTGCCTCTGTCCTGGCCGCATTCACATGGGGACTCCGGCGCCCAAACGAATGAGCGCGTGGCGAGCCCGGCCCTGGACGGGCTTCAGAGCTTGCTGTTCGGAAATGTCGGGACATTTCGCCGCTCAAAAGTCCCGACATTTCCGAACAGCAGCCGGCACCCTCGGCCGGAGGAGGTCTGCCTCAGAAGGCGTAGCGAACCCCGAGGCGGAGCTGTCGTGGCGTCTGGTACTGCAAGGGCAGCAACGTCTCCTCACGGAGAACAGCTTGTGCATTGAGCACATTGAACGCGTCGATGCTCAGCGTCACGATGTGCTGGTCGGAAGTGCCGTAGCGCACGCTCAACTGGGCATCGATGGTGTGTACCCACAGCGCCCGCGTGTTACCCGCTTCGCGCGATGCCCCAGCCGCGCCCAGGTAGGCGAGGCCCGCGTTGAGCGTGAGCTTCCGCGTGAGCGTGAACTCCTTGGATGCAAAGGCCTTGAAGACATGGGGCCGGTCCGCTGCGAGCAATCCCGACTGTGACAGCGGCCGTCCGCCATCCGTGCCGAAGGGGCCTGTGTAGTTCCCATGGAGCCGAGACCATGTGTAACGGAGCTGGGCCTGCCAGCCGTCCCAGAAGCTGCGGCCAAGCTCCACCGTGACGGCATCATAGGTGCGCGCTGCCTTCGGCAAGCTGGCAGCAGGGCCCGCGCCGGGATTGACGATGAGGAACCCGCCCGCAGCGTCGTCCGCAATGGTCGCGAGCGCATCATCCAGGCGGCGGCGCGTGTAGGTCACACCCGCCTTCGCGAACAGCGAGAGCTCATGCTCCGCGCCCGCGACGAACTCGGAAGACGACGTCGGGTCGAGCCGCGAAGCGAAGCGCGCGTCCGGCGTGAGCAACCCCAGGGGAACCATCCCCTGATACTTCGCGGCGTGCGCGAACAGCTTCATCCGGCCGTTCCCACCGGGGTCGAAGACGAGCCCGACTCGCGGTGAGAGCTGGTGATGCGTCATGTTCCCACGCACGTTCGCATCGAGGAACTGCGCGTCGTAGCGAAGACCTCCATTCAGCGTGAGCCGGTCGTTCAAGGTCCATCGGTCCTGCACGAACCCGCTCAAGCTGCTGCTGGTGATGTCGGCGACCTGCGATGGGCGTTGGACGACATGTTCGAGCTCCAGGCCCGTTGCCAGCGCATGGTGTCCCAGGCCCTTCAGCCAATAGGATGCCTGCGTCTTCGCCTGGAATCGGTCCGTGTCGACGCTCGCAGGGTCAGCAGGCGACAGCCGGGTGACATCGTGGCCCAGCCAACTCGCCTTGGCATCGAGCGTGACGCCTCCGTCGAGGACCAAGGCGTTGTAGGCGAGCACGGCCATGACCGTGTCGCTGTCCACCGCCCACGGAGCCTGCGCGCCTTCCATCCCCCGCATCAACGCGGGAGCGGTGACAACCGTCAGCGATGTCCAATGTCTGTGTTTGAGGGCATACGTCAGCCTGGCCAGTGCCTGGAGGCTGCGTTGGTCCATGAAGCCGGCGTCCTGTTCGACGCGGCTGAGCGCGGGGACGATGCCCGCGAAGAACCAGAGCCGGTCCTTGAGCAGCGGTCCGCCCAGTGTTCCGCCGAAATCCCCCAGGTGACGGAGCGCGCCGTCCGAGGAGACGGCGGGGCGGGGGCCTGTCGCGGGCCTCCATGCCCCTTCCAGCGCGCCCGGTGCCCAGTTCGCGAAGACCTCTCCATGCAGCTCATTGGAGACGGCCACTGGCTTCAGGTCGATGATGCCGCCCGTGGTACGTCCGTACTCCGGCATGTATCCGCCGGTGAGCACGCTGATGTCGCTGACCAGTTCCTGGCTCAGCGGGAGCAGGTTGCGGCCCGTGGTCGGATCGCGAGTCGAAAGCCCTTCCAGCAGGTATTCGTTTTCAAAGGGCGTGGCGCCGCTGAAGGACCGTCCGTCCACGCTGTCCACCGTGCCGGGTACCCACTCCGCGAGGCTGTCCGAGGTGCGCATGGCGCCCGCCCACTTCGTTGGGCGGCTGACCGGAACGCGCGAGACGTCTTCTCGCCACTGGATGAACCGAAGTGTCGAACTGCTCGTGTCGACAGTCGGGCCTCCGCAGAACAATCCAACGGCCTCTCCTGGCTCCGTCGGCTGGAGCTCGACGTTGACGCGTAAAGCGCGCCCTTCACTGACGGAGAGGGGGAGCGAGTAGGGCTCGAACAGCTCGCGCTCGAAGCGGAGCGTGTAGTCGCCCGGGGGCAGGTCGGGAATCCGATACCTTCCGTTGGGCTGGGTCACGGCGATGCGCTCACCGCCCTGCGCGGACGGGCTCGCCGTCACGACGACCTCCGCGACGGGCTGCCGTGACTGGGCATCGATGACCGTGCCCAGAATGGCACTCCGTGGATTCTCCGCCGCGCCGGCCGTCATCAACGCGGCCAGGGCGACTCCCACGACTCGCAGCGCCTTCTCCCCCACCATGCGGGCGTTGTCTCCCCTCCAGAACAGTATGGCACGGCCACCCTTCGGCCCCGTTCTGTGCTGTCGTGGGGAAACGAACTGGGACGTGGCGCCGGGCCGCTGTTGATTCCATCCCCGGCAAGGTCAGGAACCCCGCCGCGAGGAGCCGCCGTGAGTGGACGCGAGAGTCCGGTGTCAGGAGGCAAGGCGGCGCGCGCCTCCGCGAAGGAGGCTCGCCTGCGCCGAGCTGGCCCATGGCCGCTCACCGTGGCCACCGCCGCCGCGCTCGGGTTGCTCGTCTACGTCGCCACCACCAGCCTGCCCTACCTCATCTCCGCGCCCACCTCGGATCCGCACTTCGGCGCGCTGAACCACTGTCTTGCCCGTCTCCTGCAACGCCCCCTGCTGGGCTGGGCCGTTTCGCCGGATGCCTCGCGGGCCGCCGTCTACGGCGCCCAGGCCATGGCGGTCTGCACCCTGCCGGAGGGCTCCCAGCGGTTCCCCCTGGCGGGCGTACGCGCCATCACCTTCGACCGGGAGAATCGCCTCTGGTGGTCGCAGGCCGGACAGCTCTGGCGCGACGACGGGGCCGAGCCCATGCGCATGGGCGACTTCTCCCCAGTATCACTCGTCAGCCACGGGGGCGGGGTGCTGGCGCTCGACGCGGAGGGGCAGCTCGTCTCGGTGGCGCCTGATGGAGCGGTGCTGGGACAGGTGCCGGTATCCGGGGCGGAAGCACGGCTGTCCGCGGGAGCGGAGGGCACCTTCGCCGCCGTGCTCGACGAGGCCTCGCTCCGCTTCTACGAAGCGCGAACCCTCACGCCACTCCCCGTGGAGTTGCCGTGTGAAGCAGCGGACTTGTGGTGGCTCGAGCGCCCCGAGCGCGTCCTGATCGCCTGCGCCCAGGGGGCCGAGCAGGCTTTCGCGGTGGATCTCCGGACCGCCCGGTACGAGCCGGCGCAGCGCCCGCCAGGGGCGCCTGCTCGGAGGCTCCTCGGACGGCCCCTCTATGTGCACGGCTGCGACGGATTTCCGTGCACGGCCCCTGCCCCCTGAGATGTTGGTAGGAGGTGCGGCGCCGGGTGCCTTTCACGGGCGGTCCGGGCCTCTGAACCACTGCGTTCATTGGCGAACGTTCAGGGGTCCGCGGGGCCTGCATTGAATCGACAAGCCCGCGAACTCCCTGGAGATTCGCCCCAGCCCGGGCGCCGCTCAGCGCAGCCAGCAGCGTTCATCCCGATCAGAGGTTTCTCGCGTGGACGACACCAAGGTTCCCCAGTCCCCTTCCAACGGCCGTAAGCGTGCCTCCGCGCGCAAGCCTTCGGGGAACGGCACTTCCCGACCGGAGGCGCCCACCCGCGAGGTGGCCCCTTCCGAGCACCCCGCGGCCAACCGCTTGCGCGGTGACCGAGGACGAACCCGCTCCACCTCGCCAGCCGACCTCGAAGTGGCGGCGCCGAAGCCCGCCCGCCGCAACGGCCGGGGCCGTGGCGCTCGCGCGTCCACCCCGCGTGGCCAGGGACGCGGCGGCCATCCGCTACAGCCCCTGCTCGCCGCGCTTCGTTCGGTGCACGGCGGAGACTTCTCCGTGCGGCTCCCTGGCGGGGACGCCGACCCGGTGATGGAGGAGATTGCCAGTGCCTTCAACGCCGTGGTGTCGCTCAACGCCACCCTGACGCAGGAAGTGGTCCGCGTGGAGCGCGTGGTCGGCCGCGAGGGCCGCATGGGCGAGCGTGTGTCGCTGGGCGACGTGCGCGGCGACTGGGCCCACAGCATCAACTCCATCAATTCGCTCATCGGCGACCTGGTGCAGCCCACCACGGAGGTGGCGCGCGTGCTGGTGGCCGTGGCACAGGGCGACCTCACCCAGAAGATGGCGTTGGAGATTGATGGCCAGCCCGTCAAGGGCGAGTTCCTCCGCATCGGCACCACCGTCAACGCGATGCTGGACCAGCTCAACTCGTTCGCCGCCGAGGTGACGCGCGTGGCGCGCGAGGTGGGCAGCGACGGAAAGCTGGGCGGTCAGGCCGAAGTGCGCGGCGTATCCGGCGTGTGGAAGGACCTCACGGACAACGTGAACCTGATGGCCAACAACCTCACGGCCCAGGTGCGCAACATCGCGGAGGTGTCGACGGCGGTGGCCAACGGCGACCTGTCCAAGAAAATCACCGTGGACGCGCGCGGCGAGGTCTTCGAGCTCAAGAGCACCATCAACACCATGGTGGACCAGCTCAACGGCTTCGCCTCCGAAGTGACGCGCGTGGCGCGTGAAGTCGGCACCGAAGGGAAGCTGGGCGGTCAGGCCGCGGTGCCCGGCGTGTCCGGCACCTGGAAGGACCTCACGGACAACGTGAACTTCATGGCCTCCAACCTCACCACGCAGGTGCGGGGCATCGTGAAGGTGGTGACGGCCGTCGCCAACGGCGACCTCACCCAGAAGCTGATGGTGCCGTCGCAGGGTGAGATTGCCGCGCTGGGCGCCACGCTCAACGCGATGACGGACACCCTCAACGTCTTCGCGCAGCAGGTGACCAGCGTCGCGCGCACGGTGGGCGTGGAAGGCAAGCTGGGCGCCCAGGCCCAGGTGCCCGGCGCCGCCGGGACGTGGAAGGACCTCACGGACAACGTGAACCTGATGGCCAACAACCTCACGGCCCAGGTGCGCAACATTGGCGAGGTGACGACGGCCGTCGCCAAGGGCGACCTGTCCAAGAAAATCACCGTCGACGTGCGCGGCGAGGTGCTGGAGCTGAAGGACACCATCAACACGATGGTGGACCAGCTCCGCGCCTTCGCGTCCGAGGTGACGCGCGTGGCCCGCGAGGTGGGCACCGACGGCAAGCTGGGCGGTCAGGCCGACGTGAAGGGCGTGGGCGGCGTGTGGAAGGACCTCACGGACAACGTGAACTACATGGCCTCCAACCTCACCACGCAGGTGCGCAACATCGCGCTGGTGACGACGTCGGTGGCCAATGGCGACCTGTCCAAGAAGATTACGGTCGACGCGCGCGGCGAAATCCTGGAGCTGAAGAACACCATCAACACCATGGTGGACCAGCTCAACAGCTTCGCCTCCGAAGTGACGCGCGTGGCGCGCGAGGTCGGCACCCACGGCAAGCTGGGTGGCCAGGCCGAGGTGCGCGGTGTGTCCGGCACCTGGAAGGACCTCACGGACAACGTGAACGTCATGGCTGTCAATCTCACCACCCAGGTGCGCGGCATCGCCAAGGTGGTGACGGCGGTGGCGAACGGTGACCTCACCCAGCGCCTGAAGATGGAGGCCAAGGGCGAGGTGGCCGAGCTGGCCGACACCATCAACGCGATGACGCAGACGCTGTCCATCTTCGCGCAGCAGGTGACGGACGTGGCGCGCACGGTGGGCGTGGAAGGAAAGCTGGGCGCCCAGGCGGTGGTGCCGGGCGTGGCGGGCACGTGGAAGGACCTCACCAACAACGTGAACCTGCTCGCCAACAACCTCACCGACCAGGTCCGCAACATCGCCGAAGTCACCACGGCCGTGGCCAAGGGTGACCTGTCTCGCAAGATTACCGTCGACGCCAAGGGCGAGGTGCTGGAGCTCAAGAGCACCATCAACACGATGGTGGACCAGCTCAACAGCTTCGCCGCCGAGGTGACGCGCGTCGCGAAGGAAGTCGGCACCGAAGGGAAGCTGGGCGGTCAGGCCGAAGTGCGCGGCGTGTCCGGCGTGTGGAAGGACCTCACGGACAACGTGAACTTCATGGCCGTCAACCTCACCACGCAGGTGCGCGGCATCGTGCGCGTGGTGACGGCGGTGGCCAACGGCGACCTGAACCAGAAGCTGACGATGGATGCCAAGGGCGAGATTGCCGCGCTCGCGGACACCATCAACGCGATGACGCAGACGCTGTCCATCTTCGCGCAGCAGGTGACGGACGTGGCCCGCACGGTGGGCGTGGAAGGAAAGCTGGGCGCCCAGGCGGAAGTGCCGGGCGTGGCGGGCACGTGGAAGGACCTCACCAACAACGTGAACCTGCTCGCCAACAACCTCACGGCGCAGGTGCGAAACATCGCCGAGGTCACCACGGCCGTGGCCAATGGTGACCTGTCCAAGAAGATCACGGTCGACGCCAAGGGCGAGGTGCTGGAGCTCAAGAGCACCATCAACACCATGGTGGACCAGCTGCGCGCCTTCGCCGCCGAGGTGACGCGCGTCGCGAAGGAAGTCGGCACCGAGGGCAAGCTGGGCGGTCAGGCCGACGTGAAGGACCTGTCCGGCGTGTGGAAGGACCTCACGGACAACGTGAACGTGCTGGCCGGAAACCTCACGGACCAGGTGCGCAACATCGCCAAGGTGACCACGGCGGTGGCCAACGGCGACCTGTCGCAGAAAATCACCGTCTCCGTGAAGGGCGAGGTGCTGGAGCTCAAGAACACCATCAACACCATGGTGGACCAGCTGCGCGCCTTCGCCTCCGAGGTGACGCGCGTCGCGAAGGAAGTCGGCACCGAAGGCAAGCTGGGCGGTCAGGCCGCGGTGCCCGGGGTCGCCGGCACCTGGAAGGACCTCACGGACAACGTGAACGTGCTGGCCGGAAACCTCACGGACCAGGTGCGCAACATCGCCAAGGTGACCACGGCCGTCGCCAACGGCGACCTGTCGCAGAAAATCTCCGTGGAGGCCCGGGGCGAAATCCTGGAGCTCAAGAGCACCATCAACACCATGGTGGACCAGCTCCGCGCCTTCGCCGCCGAGGTGACGCGCGTCGCGAAGGAAGTGGGGACGGACGGCAAGCTGGGCGGCCAGGCCGCGGTGCCCGGCGTCGCCGGCACCTGGAAGGACCTCACGGACAACGTGAACAGCATGGCCTCCAACCTCACCGCGCAGGTGCGAAACATCGCGCTGGTGACCACGGCGGTGGCCAATGGCGACTTGTCCAAGAAGATTACCGTCGACGCCAAGGGCGAAATCCTGGAGCTGAAGGACACCATCAACATCATGGTGGACCAGCTCAACAGCTTCTCCGCGGAGGTGACGCGCGTCGCTCGCGAGGTCGGCACCGAGGGCAAGCTGGGCGGTCAAGCCGAAGTGCGCGGCGTGTCCGGCGTGTGGAAGGACCTCACGGACAACGTGAACTTCATGGCCCGCAACCTCACCACGCAGGTGCGCGGCATCGTGAAGGTGGTGACGGCCGTCGCCAACGGCGACCTGAAGCAGAAGCTGGCCGTGGAGGCGAAGGGCGAGGTCGCCGCGCTGGCGGAGACCATCAACAACATGACGGACACGCTGGGCACCTTCGCCGAGCAGGTGTCCACGGTGGCCCGCGAGGTGGGCGTCGAAGGGAAGCTGGGCGGTCAGGCCCGCGTGCCCGGGGTCGCGGGGACATGGAAGGACCTCACGGACAACGTGAACTTCATGGCCTCCAACCTCACCACGCAGGTGCGCGGCATCGTCAAGGTCGTGACGGCGGTGGCCAACGGCGACCTGACGCAGAAGCTGGCCGTGGAGGCGAAGGGCGAGGTCGCCGCGCTGGCGGAGACCATCAACAACATGACGGACACGCTGGGCACCTTCGCCGACCAGGTGACGACGGTGGCCCGCGAGGTGGGTATCGAAGGGAAGCTGGGCGGCCAGGC
Source organism: Myxococcus virescens (assembly GCF_900101905.1). NCBI lineage: Bacteria > Pseudomonadati > Myxococcota > Myxococcia > Myxococcales > Myxococcaceae > Myxococcus > Myxococcus virescens. Next base: position 381,069 of record NZ_FNAJ01000002.1, read on the forward strand.
CCGCGTGCCCGGCGCGCGCGGCACGTGGCGGCAGCTGACCGACAACGTGAACCAGCTGGCCGGCACGTTGACGAGCCAGCTGCGCGCCATCTCCGACGTGGCCACCGCGGTGACGAAGGGTGACCTCACGCGCAGCATCACCGTCGTGGCGGAGGGTGAGGTCGCCGCGCTGAAGGACAACATCAACCAGATGATCGTCAACCTGCGTGAGACGACGCAGAAGAACCAGGAGCAGGACTGGCTCAAGACGAACCTGGCGAAGTTCAGCGGCATGATGCAGGGCCAGAAGAGCCTGGACGCCGTCAGCCGCCTCATCATGAGCGAGCTGACGCCGCTGGTCTCCGCGCACCACGGCGCCTTCTTCCTGGTGGACGGCGCCGAGGCCGGCACGCCGCTGCTCAAGCTCACCAGCACCTACGCGTACCGGGAGCGCAAGCACATCGCCAACCGGTTCCGCTTCGGTGAGGGCCTGGTCGGCCAGTGCGCCCTGGAGCGGAAGACCATCCTGCTCACCCAGGTGCCGGAGGACTACATCACCATCTCCTCCGGGCTGGGTGAGGCCGCGCCGCTCAACATCATCGTCCTGCCCGTCCTCTTCGAGGGCGAGGTGAAGGCCGTCATCGAGCTGGCCTCCTTCCACGCGTTCAGCGCCATCCACCAAATCTTCCTGGATCAGCTCACGGAGACCATTGGCGTGGTGCTGAACATGATCATCGCCAACATGCGCACGGAGCAGCTGCTGCTCCAGTCGCAGGACCTGACGCAGGAGCTCCAGAGCCAGTCCAAGGAGCTGACGCAGCAGCAGGAGGCCCTCAAGCGCAGCAACATCGAGCTGGAGGAGAAGGCGACGCTGCTGGAGGAGCAGAACCGCCGCGTCGAGGAGAAGAACAACGAGGTGGAGCGCGCCCGCGTCAGCCTGGAGGAGAAGGCCGAGCAGCTCACCGTCATCTCCAAGTACAAGAGCGAGTTCCTGGCCAACATGAGCCACGAGCTGCGCACGCCGCTCAACTCGCTGCTCATCCTGGCCAAGCTGCTGTCGGACAACAAGGACGGCAACCTCAGCACCAAGCAGGTGGAGTACGCGAACACCATCTACGCCTCCGGCGGCGACCTGCTCAGCCTCATCAACGAAATCCTCGACCTGTCCAAGGTGGAGGCCGGGAAGATGCAGGTGGAGCCGCGGGACATCGTCCTCACCGAGCTCAATCAGTTCATCGAGCGCAGCTTCCTCCCTGTCGCGGAGCAGAAGGGCCTGTCCTTCACCGTGGAGGTGGGGCCCGGCGCGCCGCGCCACATCCGCACCGACCCGCAGCGGCTCCAGCAGGTGCTGAAGAACCTGCTGTCCAATGCCTTCAAGTTCACCGACGAGGGCAGCGTCCAGCTGAAGGTGAAGCTGGCCGAGGTCGGCACGCACTTCGACCACGAGGTCCTGCGGCGCTCGCGGTACGTGCTCGGCTTCGCGGTGTCGGACACGGGCATCGGCATCGCCCGGGACAAGCAGCGCCTCATCTTCGAGGCGTTCCAGCAGGCGGACGGCTCCACCGCGCGCAAGTACGGCGGCACGGGCCTGGGCCTGTCCATCAGCCGCGAAATCGCCAAGCTGTTGGGCGGCGAAATCCAGGTGACCAGCGAGCCCGGCCGCGGCAGCACCTTCACGCTCTACCTGCCGCCCGAGTACGTCAGTCCGGAGGAGGAGGGCCTGCCGTCCATTCCGTCCCCGTACGAGCCTCCGCCCCGGCTGCCGCCTCCTCCGGCGTCGGAGTCGCCGCGCGCGGAGCCGCCTCCCGCGCCGCCGGTGGTGGACAGTGGCCACGTGCTGGACGCGGCGCTGCCGCCGCCCATCGAGTCGCTGCTGACGCCCGTCGCCGTGGAGGATGACCGCGACCACATCCGCGAAGGGGACCGCGTCCTGCTGCTCATCGAGGACGACGTGAAGTTCGCCCGCATCATGGTGCAGATGGCGCGGGAGAAGGGCTTCAAGGCCCTGGTGGCCACGCGCGGCGACACCGGCCTGTCCATGGCCAACGAGTTCCAGCCGCACGCCATCACCCTGGACATCCAGCTCCCCGTGGTGGACGGCTGGAGTGTGCTGGACCGGCTCAAGCGCAACCCGCGCACGCGCCACATCCCCGTGCACGTCATCAGCGTCATGGACAAGAACCAGGGCAACTCACAGGGCGCCTTCGGTTACCTCACCAAGCCCGTCAGCAAGGAGGGCCTGGAGCGGGTGTTCAACCAGCTGGCCAGCTTCCTGGAGCGCAAGGAGCGCCGGCTGCTGCTGGTGGAGGACGACGACGTCCAGCGCGACAGCCTGGTGAAGCTGCTCAGCGAAGGCGGCGATGTCGAGGTGACGGCCGTGGCCACCGGCGAGGAGGTGCTCGAGAACCTGGAGACGGGCGAGTTCGACTGCGTCGTCATCGACCTGATGCTGCCCGACACCGACGGCATCCGGCTGGTGGAGGAAGTCAAGACGCAGAACCGCTTCCGCGACCTGCCCATCGTCATCTACACCGGCAAGGAGCTGACGCCCAAGGACGAGGCCCGGCTGCGCCGCTACACCGGAAGTGTCATCCTCAAGAGCGGGACGAAGAGTCCGGAGCAGCTGCTCAGCGACACGGCGCTGTTCCTCCACCGGTTGGACCAGAACCTGCCGCCTCGCGCCCGCGCCGCCCTGGCTCAGCGCAACGAGAAGGACACGGAGCTTTCCGCCAAGAAGGTCCTGGTGGTGGATGACGACATGCGCAACATCTTCGCGCTCACCAGCGTGCTGGAGAACCACGGCATGCAGGTGGTGTTCGCGGAGAACGGGCGCGCGGCCATCGAGATGCTCGAACAGCACCGCGACGTCGACATCGTCCTCATGGACGTGATGATGCCGGAGATGGACGGCTATGAGACCATGCGGGCCATCCGCAAGGACCTCAAGTACTCCAGCCTCCCCATCATCGCGGTGACGGCGAAGGCGCTGAAGGACGACCGGGAGAAGTGCATGGCGGCCGGCGCGAGCGACTACCTGCCCAAGCCGGTGGACACCGACAAGCTTCTGGAACTCATCCGTCTGTGGGTGACGGCTTGATTCGCTGAGTGATGGTTACCGTACGGCGCCTCTCTTCCGGGCTTGGGTCCGGTCGAGGGGACGCCTAGCCTCTTCCACCTTGAGAACAGGTGGGACCGGGGCAGATTCATCCGCCGACTTCAATGACGCCTAGCGAACACATCTCCGCGGACCGCAACCAGGAAAGGGCTTCCCAACCCCGGGCGAGCATCCTGATGGTGGACGACCATCCGTCCAACCTGCTCGCGCTCGAGGCCATTCTCGAGCCGCTCGGGCAGGAGTTGGTGAAGGCCACCAGCGGTGAGGAGGCCCTGAAGTTCCTGCTTCAGCGCGACTTCGCCGTCATCCTGATGGACGTGCAGATGCCGGGGCTGGACGGCTTCCAGACGGCCACGCTCATCAAGCAGCGCGAGCGCACGCGCACCATCCCCATCATCTTCCTCACCGCGCTCAGCCGCGACGCGGCCCACGTTTTCAAGGGCTATGCGCACGGCGCGGTGGACTACCTGCTCAAGCCGTTCGATCCGGAAATCCTCCGCTCCAAGGTCAGCGTCTTCGTGGACCTGTTCCTCAAGGAGCAGCAGATTCAGCGGCAGGCGGCGCTGCTCCGGCAGCGCGAGCGCGAGGCGCTGGAGCGGCAGAGCGAGCTGCGCCACCTGCGGCTCACGGAGTCCTTGCCGGAGGTGATGTGGGCGGCGCGCTCGGACGGCAGCTTCACCTACGCCAACCGCGCCTCACGGGACTACACCGGCATCCAGGTGGACCAGCCGCTGTCACTCAACACCTTCCTGGAGTTCGTCCACCCGGCGGACCGCGAGGCCATGCGCGCCGTGTGGACGCAGGCCATCCGCATGGGACAGCGCGTGGAGCGCGAGTTCCGCCTGCGCCGCTTCGACGGCGTGTACCGCTGGCACCTGGCGCGCGCGGTGCCGGAGCGGGACGAGAATGGCCTGCTGGCCGGCTGGATTGCCGTGGCCACGGACATCGACGACAAGCGCCGGGCGGAGGAGGCGCTGGGGCGCTTCAAGGCGACGCTGGACGCGACGCTGGACTGCGTCCTCATGTTCTCCCCGGACTCGCTGACGCTCACCTACGCCAACGCGGGCGCGGCCAAGCAGCTGGCCAGCAGCACCGAGGAGCTGGTGGGCCTGTCGGTGCTGGAGGTGGAGAGCGCCTTCGACGAGGCCGGCTTCCGCAAGCTGCTGGCGCCGCTGGTGAGTGGCACGTTGCCCAGCCAGACGTACTCCACCAGCCACCGCCGGCGGGATGGCTCGGAGGTGCCGGTGGAGGTGGTGCTCCAGTACGTGGCGGCGGACGGCGGCCCCGGGCGCTTCATCTCCGTGGCGCGCGACATCACCGAGCGGCAGCGGGCGGAGACGGCGCTGCGGCTGGCCAGCGAGGCGAAGGATTCCTTCCTCGCGGCGGCCAGCCACGAGCTGCGCACGCCGCTGGCCGCGGCCAAGGGCCACGCGCACCTGGCGCTGCTGAAGCTGGGCGGTGAGACCGAGGCCGGGCCGGGCAAGTCGCTCAAAATCATCAACCGGCAAATCGACCGGATGGCCAAGCTGGTGGAGGACCTGCTGGACATCAGCCGGCTCCAGGCGGGCCGCCTGTCGTTGGAGCTGGAGCGGTTCGACCTAAGTCACCTGGTGCACGAGACGCGGGACCGCATGGCGGTGCTGTCGCAAGGCCATGAAATCCACGTCGAGGCGTCGGAGCAGCTCGAGGGGACGTGGGACCGGGGCCGGTTGGACCAGGTGCTCACGAACCTGCTGTCCAATGCGCTGCGCTATTCGCCCGAGGGCGGGCCCGTGTGGGTGCGGGTGCAGGGGGAGCGCGACGAGGGCGTCCACCTGTCGGTGACGGACACCGGCGTGGGAATCCCCAAGGAGAAGCAGGCGCTCATCTTCGAGCGCTTTGGCCGCGCGCACGGCAGCAAGTACGGCGGTCTGGGCCTGGGGCTCACCATCAGCCAGGGCATCGTGGAGCAGCACGGCGGCCGTATCTGGGTGGAGTCTCCGGGGGTGGCGGGGGAGGGGTCCACCTTCCACGTCTGGCTGCCGCGCGAGACGGAGGCGCCTACCGGCGGCGTGCATCCGGACGCGGCGACGCGCTCCACCAACTGAGCGCGTCCCTCGCGAAGCATCCCGGCGTCCGTGCAGCGGAAGGGCATCAGGGGCTGTCCCCCTGATGCTCCGGCGCCTTTCGCGCTCAGGGCCCGGCTGGAGCGTTGCGGGCCGCGGTGTGCAGCGGCGTGTTGCCGCCTGAGCAGCGCCGAGACGCTGGCGCTCAGTCCCTTCCAGGCGGCGAGGAACAGCGCCGTGGCGCCGCTGCCGTCCCGTGGGTTGACGTCCTGCTCGGGCCGAAGCTGAAGGATGCTCTGCACCGCGACGCGCGCCCTCGTCGGCGCGGTCCTCGCGGTCGCGAGCGTCCTCGGGAGCACCGTCCCTGGGCTCGGCCAACTGGCCCCGTAGTCGTTTCCTTTCTGGATGATGCACCGGGTCCAGCATGCCCTTACACCCGTGTTGCGTAACGACGCGTACCAACACGAACGAGGAGCTGAGATGCCGAAAACCTTTAGGCAGACGAAGGAGGAACTGGTCGGAAAAGCGACGAAGCAGATGGACACCACCTTCGGCCACGGTGACTGGAGCGTGCGTCAGAAGCTGGCGCTGACCTGCCGGATCTTGTTCGAGGGCGGCCACGACTCGGGGTTGGCCGGGCAAATCACCGCCCGCGCTACGGAGCCCGGCACCTACTACACGCAGCAGTTGGGCCTTGGGTTCGATGAGATCACCGCGTCGAACCTCCTGGTCGTCAACAGCGACCTCGAGGTCCTCGAAGGCAAAGGGATGGCCAACCCGGCGAACCGTTTCCATAGCTGGGTCTACGAGGCGCGGCCCGACGTCAACTGCATCATCCACACGCACCCGACGCACATCGTCGCGCTCTCCATGCTGGAGGTCCCCTTGCAGGTCTCGCACATGGATATGTGCCCCCTCTTCGATGACTGCGCCTTCCTGAAAGATTGGCCGGGGGTACCGGTTGGCAACGAGGAGGGTGAAATCATCTCCAAGGCGCTCGGCTCCAAGCGCGCGCTTCTCCTCTCCCATCACGGTCAACTGGTGGCCGGCGATAGCATCGAGCAGGCGTGCGTGCTGGCCGAGCTCTTCGAGAGGGCGGCGCGCTTGCAGCTCCTCGCCTCTGCGGCTGGCGACATCAAGCCCATACCGGAGACGCTGGGAAAGGAGGCGCACGACTGGATCTTGCGGCCCACGCGCAGCGCAATCACGTTCGCCTACTTCGCGCGCCGAGTGCTGAAGAAGCACGGGGACGCCCTGGCTTGAGCCGCATGCACGCACGCAGCACTGGACCCTTCGTTCTTTCTCTTCTGGAGGTCGTTCAGGGTCCAGCCGCCCGGTACACAAACGAACCGTGCGCAACGACGCGCACAGCAGGCTTGGAGACCCACATGACAGCGAACCGTTACATCGGCATCGAGATGCGCCACGAGGCGGCGGGGGGAGCACGATGAGCGCGCTGCTTCGCGGTATCGTCGCGTACCCAATCACGCCGTTCACGTCGAAGGGACGTGTCGACGAGGTGCTCCTCGGGAAGATCGTTGACGACATGGTGAAGGCGGGTGTCCACGCCATCGCGCCGCTCGGCAGCACCGGCGTGCTGCCGTACCTCTCCGATGACGAACGGGAGCAGGTTGCGGAAATCGTCATCAAGCGGGTCGCCGGGCGCGTACCCACGCTCGTCGGCGTTTCGAGCCTCACCACCGAGCGCACCGTCCACCACGCGAAGCACGCCGAGAAGCTCGGTGCCAGCGCGGTGATGATCATCCCGATGAGCTACTGGAAGCTGAGCGACGCGGAGATCATCACCCACTACGACACGGTGGCGAAGCGCATCGCCATCCCCATCGCGGTCTACAACAACCCCGCAACGGGTGGCCTCGACCTGAGCCCCGACGTCATCTCGCGGCTCCTGAAGATTCAGAACGTCACGATGGTCAAGGAGAGCACCGGCGACGTGAACCGCATGCACCGCCTCGTCCAGCTCTGCGGAGAGGATGTGGCGTTCTACAATGGGAGCAACCCGCTCGCGTTGGCCGCCTTCGTGGCCGGTGCTCGCGGCTGGTGCACCGCAGCGCCCAACATCATCCCGAAGCTCAACATCGAGCTCTACGACGCCATCCAGCGAGGAGACGTCGCGGCAGCGCGTCAGAGCTTCTATCGGCAGCTTCCTTTCCTGCAATTCATCGTCGCTCACGGCCTCCCGCGCGCAATCTCGGCGGCGCTCGAGCTACAGGGGGCGTCTGTCGGGCCGCTCCGCGCGCCCCTGCAGGCGCTCCCTGCAGAGCGTGTCGAGGAGCTCCGTCGAATCCTCGTCGGGCTCGAGGTCATTCCCGGCGAATGAAGATAGAGGGAACCTCCATCCTTGCCGCGGGCGCCTTGCTCGCGGTGGGGATGGCTTCCGGTGTCTGGAAGTGGCGCGCGATGGTGCGCAGCCCCGAACGACGAGCCCCGATGTACGTCGACATCTTGCATCGCGCGTCGCTCCTCTATGCGAGCGCGACGTTGGTGCTCGGTCATCTCGCGGCAGCGAGCGCGTTCTCTGCCACGCTCAACCGAGGAGCGTTCTGGACGGCGTACTTCTATTTCGTGGTGACCCTCGTGGTGTACGCGTTCCACGGTATTCGTCGGACCGAGCGCACGATGTTCACGCAGCGCAACCTCGTGACGGGGCCAGGGGTCGCGCTGCTCGTCGTCGGCGAGCTGGGCTCGACGCTCTTGCTGCTCGTCGGTGCAGCGCTCGGCGAGGGATGCGCGCCATGAGCAGCCGTGCCTCGTGAAGCTCGCCTGCCTGGCGCCTGCCAGCCGCCCTTCCAGCAAGGGGGAGGTAGGGCCGGGCAGGCGCCGAGGTGGGCGGCCTCCGTGGGTGATTACCCTTCGCGCGACGTCAGCTCTTTCGCGTTGGGAGGCGCTCATGAAAGCCGTGGTGCTCAAGTCCTATGGAGACGTGGATGCGCTCGCCGTTCAAGACATGCCCGAGCCGAAGGTGGGGCCAGGCGAGGTGAAGGTCCGCGTCACCGCCGCGGGCATCAACCCCGTGGACTGGAAGATTCGACGTGGGGACTTGAAGGCGATGATGCCCGTGCAGTTCCCCACCATCCTCGGACGGGACGTGGCCGGCGAGGTCATGGAGGTGGGCCCGGGCGTCAGCGACTTCAAGCCGGGTGACCGCGTGATGGGCGTGGTGAACGCCGGCTACGCGGAGAAGGTCGTCGCGCCCGTGGAGTCCTGGGCGAAGGTCCCGGAGTCCATGGACCTGAAGGACGCCGCCGCGCTCCCCCTGGTCACACTCACTGGCGTGCAACTGATGGAAGAGGCGGTGAACCCCAAGAAGGGGGACACGGTGCTCGTCATCGGCGCGCTGGGGGCGGTGGGCCGCGCCGCCGTCTTCGCGGCGAAGGCCCGGGGCGCGAAGGTGCTGGCCGGCGTGCGCGCCAACCAGAAGGCGGAGGCGCAGAAGCTGGGCGTGGATGGCGTCTTCGCGCTCGACGTCGCGGACGAGTTCTCCAAGCTGCCCATGCTGGACGCGGTGGCGGACACCGTGGGCGGCCAGGTGGTGGCCCGCGTGCTGGAGAAGGTGAAGCCCGGAGGCACCCTGGGCAGCGTCCTGGGTGAGCCTCCCGAGGCCAAGGGGCGGCAAATCACCGTGCGCGCCATCCTCTCGCACCCGGACTCGCGCCGCCTGACGCAACTGGGGCAGGCCGTCGCCAGGGGCGACCTGGTCATCCCCGTCAGCAAGCGCTTCCCGCTGGAGCAGGTGAAGGAAGCGCAGAAGCTCGCGGAGCAGGGCGGCGTGGGCAAGGTGCTGCTCGTCAACTGAGCGTCACTTCTCGCGCGTCAGCAACACGACCGCGCCCAGGATGGCGCCCATGGCCAGCCAGGCCGTGGGCGTCATCGTCTCGCCCGCCAGCAGGCCGCCCAGGAGCACCGCCAGCACCGGGTTGACATAGGCGTAGCTGGTGGCCAGCGACGGGCGCGCGTTGCGCAGCAGGTAGCCATAGGCGCTGTAGCCCACCAGCGAGCCGAAGACGACGAGGTAGAAGAACGCGAGCACCGCCTTGGGCGTGGGAATGACCGTGGGGCGTTCCCCAATCAGCAGGCTGAAGCCCAGCATGACGACGCCACCGCACAGCATCTGCGCCGCGGTGGACATCAGTCCCTGTGGCATGGGCAGCCGGCGGCTCCACACCGAGCCCAGCGCCCAGCTCATGGGCGACACCAGCATCGCCAGCGTCGGCAGCAGACCGCCGCCCATGTCACCGCCCAGGTTGAGCAGGACGATGCCACCGAAGCCGACGGCCAGTCCCCAGCGCTCCGCGCGTCCGGGCCACTGGCCGAAGAGCCCCCCGAAGAGCGCCGTCCACAAGGGAAGGCTGCCCACCACCAGCGCGGCCACGCCCGACGGCACCGACTGCTGCGCGAAGACGAGCCCCCCGTTGCCCACACCCAGCAGCAACAGCCCCACCAGCGCGCTGGCGCCCCACTGACGGGCCGTGGGCACGGGCGCCCCGCGCAGCCACAGCACCGCGAAGAGCAGGGCGCCGGCGAGCACGAAGCGCACCCCTGACATCTGGAATGGCGGCATGCCACCTTCCAGCGCCCACCGGATGGCCAGATAGGTGGAGCCCCAAATAATATAAAGGGACAGGATGCTGGCGATGAGCCACCCGCGCTGGGGACCACCGGGAAGGACGTCTCCGGAGGGCAGGTTGACGGGGGCTGGCTGTGAAACGGGGAGCGGCGCGGCACGCGAGGCGAGCACGGCGCGGCTTGTATCGCTGGCGATTTTCGCCGGCCATGTGGGCATTGCCGCACCTCACAGCCGGGGCCTTCTCGGAGCAGTACAGTGGCGGGCACCGCGCTCGTGCGTCGGGGCGGCCGTCCGGCTGGCCGGAATGTGGGCGTCGGGAATGTCGCGCCGGGTCGCCCGTAGGGACAGGGTGGCTCCCGGATTGAATGCCCGGGGCCGCTTCCTTAGACTTTCCCAGGGAGCCAGGGCGGAGGTGCCGCCGCACCGTGGCTCCGGAGTGAGCGCCAGGGATGTCCGAAGAGCTGGGTGAGCGTGAGAAGGAAGTCCTCCGGGCGGTCGTCCAGGAGTACATCTCCACGGGCGGGCCGGTAGGCAGTCAGCAGCTCACCCGCAGGCCGGGGTTCGAGGTGTCCTCCGCCACCATGCGCAACGTGCTGGCGGACCTGGAGGAGCTGGGCTTCCTGGAGAAGCCCCACACCTCCGCCGGGCGTGTTCCCACCGACCAGGGCTACCGCTTCTACGTGGACACGCTGGTGAAGCTGAGGGACCCGACGCCCCGGGACAGGGAGCTCATCCACGCGGGGCTCGCGCACGAGGCCGACCTGGCGGAGATGCTGGGCGAGGCCAGCCGCATCCTCCATTCGCTGACGCGTCACGCGGGCGTGGTGGTGGCGCCGCGGCCGGAGTCGGCGGTGTTCCGGCGCATCGAGTTCGTCCGGCTGCGCGAGGACCGGGTGCTCGCCATCCTGGTGGGGCAGAGCGGCCAGGTGCACAACAAGGCGATTACCGTGGAGTTCCCCATCACCTCCGACGAGCTGCTCAAGGCGAGCAACTACCTGTCGGAGTTGCTGCGGGAGGTGCCGCTGGAGTCGGCGCGCGAGCGCATCCGCGCGGAGATGGACCAGGAGCAGGCGCTCTACAACGCGCTGACGGCCAAGGCGCTGAAGCTGGGCGCGGCGGCCACGGACCTGGCGTCCACGGAGCGGGTGCTCATCCAGGGCACGGGGTCCTTCTTTGAGCAGCCGGAGTTCGCGGACGTGGAGCGCATGCGCGCGCTCTTCAGGGCCCTGGACGAGAAGCACAAGCTGCTGTCGCTGCTGGACCGGGTGCAGGTGGCCAACGAGATGCAGATTTTCATTGGCGCGGAGAGCGACTTCTCCGCGGCCGGCGACGTCACCGTCATCGCCAGCCCCTACGGAAACCAGGAGCAGGTGCTGGGCACGGTGGGCGTCATCGGCCCCACGCGCATGGACTACCGGCGCGTGATTCCCCTGGTGAACTTCACCGCGCAGGTGCTGTCGCGCGTGCTGGAGAAGGTGTAGCGGGCCTCACTCCGCGCGGGTGACGAGCACCTCCTGCTCACCATTCGCGCGTCGGACGTGGAGCCGCACGGGCGTGCCGGGCGCACCCCGGGTGCGGGACTCCGCCTCCGTGCTGTCGCGCACCACCTGGCCATCCACCGCCACCAGCCGGTCCCCCACGTTGACGCCCGCGCGCGCCGCGGGCCCGTCCGGCGTCAGCCACGCGAAGGCGACGTGGCCCCGGTCCTCACTGAAGCCCGCGCCCAGCGTGCCCGGCGTGGCCCGGCGCGGGGACACCGTGACGTCACCCACGTCGGTGGCCTCCGCCTCCGCCACCTTCACGGTGCGCGTCTCCACGCGGCCCTCCGGCGGCAGCAGCCGCACGGTGTGGATGCCCGGGCGCACGTCGCTCAGGCGGAAGCGTCCGTCCTGCCCGGTGAAGGCGTCCGAGCGCCCGCCCACGGCCTTGTCGAGGAACACCGCCACCCCCGGCGCGGGGCCGCCCCCCCGGCTCCACACCGCGCGCCCGGAGATGGACGCCACGCCGCCGGTGAGCGGCACCTCCACGTCCGAGGTGCCCCCGGGCCGCAGCGTCACCTGGGCTTCGCCCGTGCGGCCGTCCTCGGTGCGCACTGTCACCTTCAGCGCCTGGGCGGGCGCGTCTGGAAGCAAGAAGGTGCTGCCAGCGAAGCGCCGCGTGGTGGGCCAGGCGCCGGCCCAGGGCAGGGCCTCACCGTTGGCCTCGAGCAGCTCCAGGGTGAAGCCCTCCGGAGCCGCGCCGCTGCCCGCCACCACGCGCCCGCGCAGGGTGGCCGCGGGCTCCAGCCGCACCGTGAGCGGCGCCTGGTCCTCATGCGCGGCGGGCAGCCGCCCCACGCGCCCCGCGTTGTGGGCCACCAGCTCCAGGGGCTGGGCGCCCTGGGGGCGCGGCGGCATGGCGAACTGGCCCGCCTCGTCCGCGCGCTCCTTGCGCGTCATGGGGAAGTCCCCGCCCTGGATGGCGGCCACGATGGCCAGCGGACTGGGCACCCCGGAGGGCTCCAGCACGACGCCGGACAACACGGAGTCCTCCTTCAACAGCAGGTCCTGCCGCACGGCGCCGCCCGAAGGCACCGTCACGAACGGGTCGCTCTCCATGTGGAAGTAGATGGCGGGCGTCTGGTGGAGCAGCGCGACCAGTTGGTAGACGCCCGCGGGCAATTCCAGCTGGAACTGGCCCTGCGCATCCGTCTCCGTGGAGGCCGTGCCCGAGCCGCCCCGAGGCACGGCGTGGACCAGCGCGGGCTCGGTCAGCGGCCCACCCGACGCGCGCGTCACCTGTCCCCACACGGAGCCGGAGTCCGCCAGGGTGAAGTCCGCGCGGGTGACGACGCCCGCCTTCAGCGTCTCCATGCGGGACGTCCACCGCTGCGAGCCCTCGCGCCGCGCGCGCACGGAGGTGGGCCCCGCCTCCAGCCCCCCCAGCTTCCAGGCGCCCTCGGCGTCGGTGAGCGCCGTGTGCGCCACGCCAGAGAAGGACGCCGGTTCAGCGCGCACCTGCGCGCCTCCCAGCGGCCGTCCCTCCGCGTCCACCACCAGGCCTTCCAGCGCCGCCGTCGCGGGCTCCAGCCGCACGTCCAGGGGCGTGTGGCCGCCCGGGTTCACCACCACGGCTTCGAACACGCGGCCCGTCATTCCCGCCGCGCGCACCGTCACGTCGTACTCGCCGGGGGGGACGTCCATCCGCCACCCACCATCGTCACCGGACGCCGCCCGGCCCAGCTCGCCCTGGCCGCCCGCGGGAGACGCCACCAGGATGGCTCCGCGCACCGGCGCGCCCTCCACCGTGGACACCGTGCCCGTCAGGCCACTGGCCGCGCCCAGCGTCACCACGAGCCCGCGCAGCGTCTCGCCCGGCGCGACGGACAGCGGGCCCGGCACACGGCCCAGCTGGTCCCCACGGCGCGCGGACACGACCCACGTCCCGGCGTTGACCTCCAGCGCGAAGCCGCCGCCTTCCCCGGTGGTGACGCGCACCGGCGCGGTGCCTCCCGCCGCCACCACCTCCGCGTCCGCGACGGGCTGACCCTTCGCGTCGACGACGAAGCCCTCCAGGGTGCTCGCGCCCCAGAGCCCCACGACGACTTCACCGGCCCGCGGCACCTGGAGCAGGCGCAAGGTGCGGCGGCTGAAGCCCGGCGCCTCGGCGGTGAGCTCGTAGCGCCCGGGCGCCAGCTGCGTGAAGGCGAAGCGGCCCTGGGCATCACTCGTCGTCTCCGCCGCTTCTTCCGGCAAGCCGGTGGGGGCCGCCCAGGCCGTGGGCGTCCCGGGGTAGGGCCGCAGCGTCAGTGAGGCGAGCGGCACCGGCTCCTCGCGCCCTTCCGCCACGGTGCGCCCGCTCAGCGTCACGCCGTCGGGCAGGCGCAGCTCGACGGCCGTCTCCGCCTCGCCGAGCGGCCGCGTGGCCTCCAGCCGCACGGGGCCGTGGCCCGGGGCATGCGCGGACAGCAGGTAGTCGCCGGGCGCCGCGGGCAGGCGGAGCACGCCGCCGTCCGCCGTGGTGCCCTCGCCCGCGCGGCGCCACGGCGTGGCCCCGGTGCCGTCCGCGCCCACGCGCAGGTAGGCCCGCACCCGCGCGCCCATCACGGGCCCCTGGGCGTCCACCACGCGCACCACGAAGGCGCCCAGCTCGGCGTCGGGGGCGGTCTCCAGCGGCGGGGTGGGCGGCGTGCTGGCGCGGGACGGGGCGCCGCTGGTGACGGGCGCTGGCGCGGTCAACGCCGCGGCCTCCGGGCGCGCGCCGGCGGGGGCCGCGGGGACGGGCATGCGGAACCACAGCAGCAGCACAGCCGCGATGGCCAGGCACAAGGCAATCAAGAAGGGGGTTCGATGGCGCACGGGCTCGGCCTCCCCCGCGTCCGGCCGTCGCCGTCGCGGCTGCCCACAGTGTAGGCCAGCCTCGCAGTGAACCGAAACTTCAGGAGGGCGCGGGCGCGTAGACGCGCAGGGCCGCGGGGGCCACCTCGAAGCGCATGGGCGTCTTGCCCACGAGCTCGCCGTCCGCGTTCACCTCCTGGACGGGGTCGGCCTCCACGTAGAGCCGCGCGGCGCGCAGGGCGGTGACGGCGGGGTGCTCCACGTGCTCGCCCGAGCGCAGGGACAGGGCCACCCGCATCAACGTGGCGATGTCCTGGAGCTGGCCCAGGCCGGTCCCTTCGTGCCCCGACGCGGCGGAGGGCGCGGCGATGGCGTAGATGTCCAGCCGCCGATCATCCAGCCGGGCGTCGGGCGCCACCATGTTCCCGGCGCCGTGGTAGAGGCCGTTGCCCACCACCAACTGGAGCACGTCCAGCGCCAGCTCCTGGTCATCCGCCTTCAGCCGGATGTGGAAGGGGCGCAGGTCCTTCACCTCCGCCGCGGCCGCCACGGGGTAGGCCAGCTTGCCCGCGCGCTGCTTCAGCCGCTTCGTCAGCCGCTTGGCGATGCCGGTGGCCAGTCCCAGGCTGGCCGCGTTGAGGAAGGGGCGCCCATTGGCCAGGCCCACGTCCACGCGGGCCATGTAGCCCTGGGCGATGACGTCACAGGCGGCCTCGATGTCGGGCGGGATTCCCAGCGAGCGCGCGAAGTCGTTGCCAGTACCCAGCGGGAGGACACCCAGCGTCACGTCGCGGCCCAGCAGCCGGACCACCGCGCGGCTCAGGGTGCCGTCGCCTCCTCCCACGATGAGGCGGCGGGTGCCCCGCGCCACCATCCGCTCCACCACCGCGTTCAACCGATCCGCTCGGGACAGCGCGTGGCATTCGACGATGGAGACGCCCCGCGCCACGAGTGTTTCCCTGGCGGTCTCGAAGGCCTCACGCCCGGAACGCGAGCGCGTATTCACCACCAACACCGCGGGGCCGTCATCCAGGACGGGCCTGCATGGGGGCTTGATGAGGGCGGGTTCCAGGGTGCCTCCTCTTTCGTGTCGCCCGCCAATCTGTGCACGCACGGCCCGTCCGACCAGCGGGACACGAGGTGGTGTCGTGCGCGCATCCTCGCCGCGAGTCGCCCCGTGCTCCGGTGCATTCCCGATGTCGGGTGCCACGTGGGCGTGCATGCGTGCGTCGGCGGGTGAACAAGTCCATCCGGCTGCACGCTTCCGGATGAGTGGATGACTGCCCACCTCTGCGCTGGAGCTGGCCCCATGCAGGTGTCAGTCAGGCCTGGAGAGCAAGTCGCATGGCACGAGGAAGCAAGGCGAAGTACACGGCGAAGCAGAAGCGGATGGCCGAGCACATCGAAGAGGGCTACGAGAAGCGCGGCGTCTCCGACGAGACGGCCGAGTCCCGGGCCTGGGCTACCGTGAACAAGCTCACGGGCGGCGGGATGAAGAAGGGCGGCCCGGGCAGCAAGGCCAAGGTCGCGCGCAGCCGTCCCCTGGCGCGGAAGAACGCGCGCAAGGCGGGCCGCAAGGGAGGCAAGGCCACCGCCGCGAAGCGCGCCGGCACCCGTCGCCGCGCCACCACCAGCCGCACGCGCAAGCCCGCTGCTCGAGCCACGCGTTCGGGTTCCAAGTCCACCGCCGCCCGGAGCACCGCGGCCCGTCGCGCCACAGCCCGTCGCACCACCACCGCGAAGCGGCCTGCTTCCAAGTCCCGGAGCGGCACGCGTCGCGGAACCAGCAGCCGCGGCTCGCGCAGCCGCACCCGCACCTAGCACGCCGCCGCTTCCCCATCCCTCTCGCGGGGGTGGGGAAGGGCGGGGGCGCGGCTTCAGCGCCGCTCGTCGTCCTTGGCCACTGGGCTGGTGCCGGACTCGTTCCAGGGCCATTCGCGCCGGGACGCCTCGTAGCGCGCGAGCAGCGCCGCCGGGTCCTTCACCAGCGTGCGGCAGCCCGCGGCGCGCAGGTCATCCGGAGGAAAGCCGCCCGCGAGCACGCCCACGGAGGCCAGGCTCGACTTGTTGGCGGCGAGCGCGTCATAGGGCGTGTCGCCCACGACGACCGTCACGTCCGCAGGAGGCTTGCCCAGCCGCGCCAGGGCGGCCTCGAAGATGTCCGGGTGGGGCTTGCTCTTGTCCACCTCGTCCGCGCTCGTCTTCGTCTCGAACAGGCCTTCGATGCCGCACAGCTTCACGTAGTGCTTCAGCTCCTGCTCTTTCGCGCTGGAGGCCAGCACGATGCGGATGCCGCCCGCGCGCAGCCGCTGGAAGAGCTCCCGTACCCGGGGGAAGGGACGCACCTTCGGCAGGAACTCGTCCAGGAACAGCTTGCCGCGGTATTCGTCCAGCTCCTTGCCGAAGCGCTCCACTTCCTCGTCATTGAAGAAGACGGGGATGATCTGGTCGGCGCCCTTGCCAATCTGGCTGCGCACGTGCGCGAACGGGATGTCCCGGCCGAAGTGAAGGAAGGCGCGCCGCCATGCCTCGGCGTGCTCGTCCACCGAATCCACCAGGGTTCCATCCACGTCGAAGATGACGTTTTCCACCATGTGCCTTGTCCCTCGGCCTCGAAGGTGGGGATGCCGAGGGTGGCGGTCAACCGTCCGTGGGCTGGGTGGCGGGGGTGGACTCCACCAGTGTCCGCGTCTGTACGTCGTAGCCTTCGGGGGCGGTGAGGGTGAAGCCGTCGTTGGGCAGGGCCGCGTTCAGCTCCACGCGCGTGAGCACCGTTTCGCCTACGCGCTTGCCTCCCTGCCACCGGCCAAGGCGCTTGGGCACGCACAGCGACAAGTCCGCGTCGCAGTGCTCCTCCTCCACGCGCTCCTCGGCCGCGGCGCCGTCCGGTGAGACGGTGCGCCGGCCCAGGAAGTCCAGCTGGGGCCAGCGCAGCACGTAGACCATCTCCAGTCCCGCGGCGTCACCGTCCAGCTTCTGCACCAGCTCCACCGCCTGCGGCGCCAGCGGGTGCGTGGCGCGGCGGACCGTCGCGTGGCTCAGCAAGAGCGGCGTCCGGAAGCCCTCCGGCGTGAAGGGGTGGAACGTCTCCGACAGGAAGCCGGCGAGCTTCGCGGGCGGCAGCTCCGAGGTGAAGGTGCTGAAGCGCTTCTCCCCGTCGAGCTGCTGGAAGAAGTGCGTGCCATCCCACGCGAAGGTGCGCGAGGCGGGCGGGCCCAGCGTGCCACGCAGGCGCTGCGGCGCGCGGAATTCGAAGGTGAACGTCACCGGCTCCAGCCCCGCGTCCTGCACGGTGCCGGCGATGCGGTAGCTCTTCAGCTTCGCTTCGCGGGTGACGAGCCCGGCTTTGACTTCGGGCAGCAGTGTGGCCGCGTCATCGCCGCCCTTCTTGGGGCAGCCGGTGAGGGCCGTCAGGGCACACAACAGGAGGAGGCGTTCACGCATGGGAGGGCACAAAAGCAAGAAGGCCCGCCTGTCGCCAGGGGGCCTTCCGCATGAACCGCGCGGCTTGCGCGGTGTGGACTACTTGACCGCCACGCCCACGGCGCTGGAGCTGGTCACGCCGATGATGGTGCCGGTCAGGGCGTAGATGCCGTGACGGGCGGTGGTGCCCGCGGTCAGCAGCTCCACCTTGGAGGCGCCCATGGCCTTGGCCTCGGCGATGAGCAGCTTGTTGATGACGGTGTCGAGGTCGCTCTGCACGATGTCGACGATGTGGAAGATGGCGGTCAGGCCCAGGGCGTTGGCCTGAACAACGGCCACGGCCTCACCGTTGGAGGCGATCTCCGTGCCGGAGACAACGGCGCTCTCAACGCTGGTGCAGGCAACCATGCTGCTGGCGGCAACGGCGGACAGGACGAGCTTCTTCATGTTCTTTCCCCTCTTGAATTGGATGCTTGTGTGGTGGCCGGACGCCTTGGAGAGCAACCGGCCGTTGTCTTGAGACCTTCAAGCGGGCGGGGTCGTAGCAGATGTCGACTCCATGTCAAGGTCCGTCCGAGACACTTGGTATCGCTCCGGCTGGGCGGCTGCGCGTTGCAATGCACACCTCCTCTTGCTAGCCAACCTCGAGGCTCCCTTCATGGACACCGTCTCCGCTGCCCGCCCCGCGCCGCGTTACTGGGTGCACCTGTTGCTCCTGGTGCTGACGGTAGGGACCACCTTCACCTCGTACCTGCTCTACTTCCATTTCCAGCGGCCCTACTCACTGGGAGAGGTGTCCCCCGAAGCGGCCTTCCGCGCGCTGGCCTTCAGCCTGTCGCTGCTGGCCATCCTGGGGACCCACGAGATGGGGCACTACGTGTTGGCGCGCTGGCACCGGGTTGAAACATCCCTGCCCTATTTCATCCCGCTGCCGGTGCTCGGCGTGGGCACGCTGGGCGCCGTCATCCGCATTCGCGACCGCATCCCGAACCGCAACGCCCTGGTGGACATTGGCGCGGCGGGACCGCTCGCGGGGTTGGCGGTGGCCCTGCCCATCCTCTTCTGGGGGCTGGCTCACTCCACCGTGGTGGATGCGCCGGACATCCCGTCCACCCTCTTTCCAGGGGACGGCTCGCTGTGGGCCATTGGCCGGGACGTCTTCACCTGGGTGATGGACCGCGTCACCAACGCGCCGCCCGCGCCGGAGACGCCTTTCAACGGCGTGCAGACGCTCTTCGGCGACAGCCTGTTGATGCAGGGCCTGACGCGCCTGGCCCTGGGGCCGCTTCCGGAGGGCAAGGACATCCTGGTCCATCCGGTGGTCATCGCTGGCTGGTTCGGGCTGCTCGTCACGCTGCTGAACCTGATGCCCGTGGGGCAGCTCGACGGCGGGCACCTGGCCTATGCGCTGTGGGGCCGGCGCGCGCACTGGGTGGGCCGCGCGGTGGCGTTGGTGCTGTTGGTTCTCACCCTTTTCGTCACCGCGTCCTGGGGCTTGTGGCTGCTGGTGACGAGCAAGCTGGTAGGCTTCGGCCATCCCGAGGTGGTGGAACCCCAGCAACCGCTCAGTCCGCTGAGGAAGTGGATCTGCGCGCTGTGCCTGCTGGCACTCATCGGCTGCGCCATGCCCATTCCCCTGCGCCAGGTGATGACATGAAGTTCCAGTGTGACGCGTGCGAGCGGCTCGTGCCGCTGGAGACCTACCGGATGGAGGCCGGGGGACTCGTGGTGACGTGTGGCCGCTGCGGCGCGGACAGCCGCGTGGGCCCGCCAGCCGCCACCGCGCCGCGAACAGAGGTGCCGGCTGCTCCCTCCGGGGGGGCTGCGCTGGCGCCGTCGCCGGTGGTGCCGCCCTCCGACAGTTGGAGCGCTTCCGCGCCAGTGACGCCGGCCCTGCGGGTGGTGCGTTCGGAGTCGGCGCCGCTGACGGACGACGCCCTCTTCGAGCCGCCCCCTGGCGTCTGTCCCAAGTGCGTGGCGCCTCGGCGCGAGGAGGCCCTGTCCTGCCCGCAGTGCGGGCTCGTCTACGTCAACTACCAGCCCGAGGAGCACCCCCTATCGGACGTGCTGGCGGACGCGTGGCGCAAGCTGGCGGCGCGCTGGGAGGACTGGGACGCCCATGACCGGCTGATGACGCTGGCGGTGGGGCGGGGCGAGCTGGCCATGGCGGGGCGGCTGTACCGGATCCGCCTGGCGCGTGCGCCCGACGATGCCGTCGCCCGGCGGGGCCGTGATGAGGTGGTGCGCAGGGCCACCCTGGTGGTGCCGTCATCGGTGGAGCCCGCCGGAACCCCCAACGTCTTCCGACGCCTGAAGACGGTGGCGGTGGGCGTGGGCTTCATCGTGGTGCTGGTGCTGGCCGTGCTCGTCTTCCAGCACCTGCGCACGCTGAGCGCGGGGTACTGAGCGCCGGGCTGTCCGGGCGCCGTGCCGCCGGGGGCGGTGCGGCTCGCTGGCGGAGGAGCAGG
Source organism: Myxococcus virescens (assembly GCF_900101905.1). Classification (NCBI taxonomy): domain Bacteria; kingdom Pseudomonadati; phylum Myxococcota; class Myxococcia; order Myxococcales; family Myxococcaceae; genus Myxococcus; species Myxococcus virescens. Next base: position 401,003 of record NZ_FNAJ01000002.1, read on the forward strand.
CGGCCACCCGGGCCAGGCGGCGCGGCCGCGGCCGGAAACGCGCTTGAAACGGCGGTCGCTGCTATTTTGTCCGGCCGCTTCCCGTCTCCCCCTCGGTGCCGATGTCGCTCTCCGTCTCCACCCCTCCGTCCGTCGACAGCCTGCTCGGTCCGGGAGGCGCGCTCGAGGTCGCGCTGCCCGCGTACGAGCACCGCCCGGAGCAGCTTCAGATGGCGCGCGCCGTGGAGCGGGCCTTCGCCGAGCACAGCTACCTGCTGGCCGAGGCGGGGACCGGCACGGGCAAGACGCTTGCCTACCTGGTGCCCGCGCTGCTGTCGGGACGCCGGGTGGTCGTGTCCACGGCCACGAAGACCTTGCAGGACCAGATTTTCTTCAAGGACCTGCCGCTGATGCGGGAGAAGATGGGCCTGCGCTTCGAGGCCGCGTACCTCAAGGGCCGCAGCAACTACCTCTGCCTGCACCGCTATGACGCCTTCTCCAAGGAGCCGCAGTTCGGCTCGCGCGAGGAGTCGCGCTACTGGCCCAAGCTGAAGGCGTGGGCGGAGGAGACGGACACCGGCGACCGCAGCGAGCTGGACCTGCCCGAGTCCTTCAGCGCCTGGTCGCGCCTGTCCACGACGTCCGAGACGTGCGTGGGCACCCGGTGCCCGCAGTACGAGACGTGCTTCGTCACGCGCATGCGCAAGCGCGCGGAGCAGGCGGACCTGCTGGTGGTCAACCACCACCTCTTCTTCGCGGACCTGGCGCTGCGCAGCTCCGGCAAGCGCACCGAGGGCGTGCTGCCCTGGTATGAGGCCGTCATCTTCGACGAGGCCCATGCGCTGGAAGACGCGGCCAGCGGCCACTTCGGTTGCAGCGTGTCCAACTACCGGCTGGAGGAGCTGGCGCGGGACGCGGTGGCGTCGCTGAAGGAGGACGACGCCCGCCACGCCATGCTGCGCGCGCTGGCGGCCCGGTTGCGCGCGGGGGCGGATGCGCTCTTCGCGCAGGCGCCCCGGGCGCTGGGGCTGTCCGGCCACGAGGCCTCCGTGGCGCTGCGCGCGGAGGTCATGGCGAAGCTGTCCACGCCGCTGGAGGGCGTGCGGGACGCGCTGGCCGCGTTGTCCGCCTTCACGGTGGGCGAGCGCGAGCCGGAGCTGGCCGCCATCACCCGTCGCTCGGACGAGATGGAGGAGCAGCTCTCCTTCCTGGAGAAGGCCGAGTCCTCGGACCACGTCTACTGGGCGGAGCAGCGAGGCAAGGGCCTCTTCCTGCGCGCCAGCCCCATCGACGTGGCGAAGGAGCTGCGCGAGCGGATGTACGGCGCGCTGGACACGGTGGTGTACACGTCCGCGACGCTGGCGGCCGACAGCCGCTTCGACTTCTTCGCCAACCGCATGGGCCTGTACGGCGAGGACGGCCACCCGGTGACGCGCGTGCGGACGCTGGCGGTGCCCAGCCCCTTCGACTACCCGTCGCAGGCGGCGCTGTACCTGCCCACGCACCTGCCGGACCCGTCCGCGCCGGGCTTCATCGAGGAGGCGGCGGAGGAGATTGAGCGCCTCTGCGAAGTCACGGGTGGGCGCGCCTTCGTGCTCTTCACGTCCCTGCGCAACATGGTGCGGGCCTATGAGCTGGTGGCGCCCCGGTTGCCCTATCAGTCGCTGCTGCAAGGCGAGCGCCCCAAGCAGCAGCTGCTGGAGGCCTTCCGCGAGACGCCGAGCGTCCTCTTCGCGGCGCACAGCTTCTGGGAGGGCGTCGACGTGCCGGGCGACGCGCTGAGCCTGGTCATCATCGACCGGCTGCCCTTCGCGTCGCCAGGAGACCCGCTGGTGGCCGCGCGCATCAATCAGCTCCAGCAGCGAGGCGAGGAGCCCTTCGAGCAGTACCAGCTCCCGCACGCGGCGCTGGCGCTGCGGCAGGGCTTCGGCCGGCTCATCCGCACGCAGTCGGACCGGGGCATCGTGGCGATGCTGGACCGGCGCATCGTGACGAAGGCGTATGGCCGGGTGTTCCTCGACAGCCTGCCGCCCGCGCGCCGCATGGAGGACGTGGTGTCGCTGAGCCGCTGGTTCAACGGCCCGGTGCGGCCGGTGCGAACCATCCGCTGAGCCTCAGGGCGCGTCGCGCAGCCGCAGGCCGATGCGCGCCAGCAGGGGCGGGCCCAGCGTGTCCACTCCGGCGCGGCCCGCGAGGTACTCGCGGTCGAAGAGGTTCTCCACCGCGCCGAAGACGTGCAGCTTCCAGAAGAGGCGGCGGCTGGCGGACACGTCCACCACGGCGTAGCCGCCCATGGGGCGCTCGTTGAGGTCGTCCTCGAACTGCGCGCCCGTCACGCGAAGCTGCACCGTGGCCGTCACGATGTCGGGGTCGTGGAAGGTGAGGATGGCGGTGCCCCGGTGTCGTGGGTCCTGGGCGAGCTGCTTGCCCACCAGCCCGGGCTGTCCGGGCGAGCGCGTCACGACAGGGTCCACGAAGGTGTACGCGAGCAGCGCCGTCCACTGGCGTGCCAGCCTCCAGTCCACGCTCGCCTCCACGCCGCGCACCCGCGCCTGTCCCAGGTTCTCCCGCTGTCGCGTGGAGCCATCCGGAAGCGGCTGCTCCAACGTGACGTTGGTGATGGGGTCGTCGAGCACGTTCCAGAAGCCCGTCACGCGCGTGGTGAGGCCCCGCGAGGAGGACTCGGCTTCCACGCCGGCCTCGGCGCCCCACAGTCGCTCCGCGCCCAGGTGGGCGTTGGCGGCGGTGAGGAGGGTGCCCACCTGGAAGGGGCGGTACAGCTCGTTGAGCGTGGGGGCGCGGAACGCACGGTAGGCGGAGGCGCGCAGGGTGAGCCCCTCCAGCGGACGCACTCGCAGGCCCAACCGTGGGCTGAGCTGCTGCTCGGTGCGGTCGTCGAAGCGCGTGGTGGCCACCGCGCCGTTGGCGCGCTCCAGACGCTGCTCACCGTCCTGGTTGCGCCACACGTCCATCCGGAGCGCGGCGCTGAGCTCCAAGGCGGGCGAGGGTGTGTAGAGGTCCTCGATGAAGACACCGCCGGACAATTGGGTGCCTCCGGTGTCGCGCAGGCGGAGGGCGGTCTCCGAGGGCGCGGGCGGGAAGAGCTGCTCCCGGGACGTGCCCGTCATGCGGCGCGCGTCCAGGCCCGCGGTGAGGACGTGCGTGCCCAGGGCCGTCCAGGACGGGCCGGTCCAGACGAGGGACGCGCCCTGGTCGTTGGCGGGCACATCCTGGCTGGCGGCCAGCGCCTCGGAAGAGCGGTCCTGGGGGATGCGCGCGCGGTCCTGTTCGAAGCGCTGCACGCGGCCGAAGAGGTCCAGCGTGAAGGTGCCGCCGTCCGCGGTGCGCAGCCGTGCCCCCGCGCCGAAGTGCGCCAGCTCCACGCGCGCGGTGGTGAGCCGGGTGCCGCCGTTCTGGTCCTCGCGGAACAGGCCAGCGCGGGCGGAGAGGGTGAGCGCATCGGTGGCATCCACTTCGACGCGCCCGTTGAGGACGGCATGGCTGCTGGGCGTGTCCGCGTCGATGGCGCCGCGCTGGGCGGCGCTGACGATGGGGTAGCCGTCGCTGTCGAGCAGCTCTGCCTCCAGCGAGGCGCGGACGGGACCCCACATCTGCACCCCGCGTGCCGCGAGCATGCCCGTATGCGCGTTGCCATAGGTGGCATCCGCGTCGAGCTGCGTTCCGGTGATGTCGCGTGACACGAGCTGCACGACGCCGCCGAGCGCGCCGCTGCCGTAGAGCGCGGAGCCGCCGCTGGGGACGACCTCGATGCGCTCGAGTCCGAGGCGTGGCAGCGAGCGCCAGAAAATCCAGCCACCAAACGGGTCGTTGACGGGGATGCCGTCGAGCAGCACGAGGCTGCGCGCCACGCCCGAAGGCGCGAGCCCGCGCAGGTTGAGTCCCTGCGCCGTCGGGTCGGAGACGAGGCTGGGCGTGCGGCGGAAGGTGGCGGCGGAGGGCACGGTGCGGACCAGCGAGTCCTGCGTCAGCGTGGGGCTCCGGTCGATTTCCGGGCGGGGGAGGACCGTGATGGTGGCGGGCACGTCCCTCGCCGGCCGGGGGCGGCGCGAGCCCGTGACGACGGTCCGCCCAGCGTCCGCATCCTCTGCCTCCGTCCGCTCCCGCGTGGGCGCATCCGTTGGCGGCTGCCCGTTCGTGTCGGGAACCTCCTGGGCCTCAGGCGCAGGCGCCGCCATCACCGTGGAGGAGGCGAGGGCCCAGAGCAGGGGCGCGAGCACCCGGATGCGGCGCACGTGAGGACTCCGATGAGTCACGAGGAGGTCGGGCATCGATGCCCGCTCTAGCAGCCCGACGCCCCGGTTCCAGGTCGTCGGGCGGATGGCCCCGCAGAAGGTGGCGACTGTCCGTCCGATGCTGAACGCACGCTCCAAACCCGGCTGCGTCATCCGCCGGCGCGGTTGCCCGCTACGTCCCGCACGGTGAGCACGGCGGCGTCCACCTCCGCCAGGATGCGACGCGCGTGCCGCAGGAAGGCTTCGCCCGCGGGGAGCAGGCGCATGCCACCCCGGGTCCGCTCGAAGAGGCGCGCTCCGAGTTCGTCCTCGAGCGCCTGGATGTGACGGCTGAGCGGCGGCTGCGTCAGGTGCAGGCGACGCGCGGCCCGGCCCACGTTGCACTCCTCGGCAACGGCGACGAAGGACTGGATGTGCGTAAGGCTCACGTCCGCCACTCTAGCGCTGTCGGCCATACCGAAACAGCATTGGACGCCAGGCACCCTGGACCCTCACCTTGGCGGCCATGAGCATTCCCTTGTTCAAGGGCACGGACGTCGAACGTCTGCGCCGAGCGAGTCAGGCCGCCGCCGGTACGCTGGCTTTCGTTGCCTCGAAGCTGACCCCCGGTGTCACCACGGCGGACATCGACCAGTGGGTTCGCGAGGACACGGCGCGCCGGGGTGGCAAGCCCAGTCAGTTGGGGTTCAAGGGCTACCCGGCCACCGTCTGTACCAGCCGCAACCACATCGTCTGTCACGGCATCCCGAACGCAGGCGAGCAGCTGGTCCGAGGGGACATCATCAACGTGGACGTGACGACGTGCCTGGACGGCTTCCACGGGGACACCTCCGCGACCTTCCTCATTGGCGAGGTGTCCGAAGACGCCCGTCGCATCGTGGACGTGGCGCGCCGGTGCCGTGACGCGGGCATCGCCGTCGTCCGCCATGGCGCGCGGCTGGGGGACATCGGCGCGGCCATCGAGGAGCTGGCGAAGAAGGAGGGCTGCAGCGTGGTGGAGGAGTTCGGCGGGCATGGCATCGGCCACCAGATGCATGGGCCGCCCACTGTGCCCCACACCGGCAAGCGAGGCTCGGGCATCAAGCTGCGCTCGGGCATGGTCCTCACCGTGGAGCCCATGGTGAATCTGGGACGGCCGGACATTCGCATCCTGGCCGACGGTTGGACGGTGGTGACGGAGGACGGCAGCCTGTCCGCGCAGTTCGAGCACACCATCCTGGTGACCCCTGACGGCTGTGAGGTGCTCACCCAGCCCGAGCTTGCCCTTTCGCTCGAAATCGCCTGCTGAACGCTTCCCCGCTCTGGGAGGGCGGGCAGGCGGCCGTGCCTGCCATGGGTCCTCGGGGTGCCTACCCTTGGAGGATAAGGGCAGGAGGCCGCGCGATGAAGAAGGAGATGCTGTTGTATGAACTGCACCCGGCACTGGTGCACATGCCACTGGCCTTGCTTCCCACGGCGGCCGTGGCGGACCTCATCTCGGTGACGACGGGCGACGGCGCCTGGGCCCGGGTGGCACGCCGCATCTGGGTGGCTGGCTCCATTGGTGGCCTGCTCGCGGGCGTGTCGGGACTGGCGGCCAGCCAGGAGGTCCGGCTGGAGACGCCGCGTGCCCGGGACATGACGTTCCTGCATGGCGTGGGCAACGCCTCCGTGCTGCTCGGCGCCTTGGGGGTGACGGTGTGGCGGCTGCGGCGCGAGCCCACCGCGGCCACCGTGGCGCTGGGGCTGGGCGCCTGTGGGCTGGCGCTCTGCACGGCGACGCTCGGCGGAAAGATGGTCTACGAGCTGGGCGTGGGACAACCCGCTTCAATGCGCGATGCGAACGCCCCCGCATTGCTGTCACGAGACGCGCCGCTGCTGCTGGTGCGTGACGCGCTTCGTGGAGTGCAGTGGCTGGTGACGCGTGCGCGGGAGGTGCTCGCCGGTGGGCGTCCGCTCGCGAAGGGCGCCGCGGGCACGGCGCCTGAGGACGAGTCGCTCACGTTGTCCTCGCCCGTCGCCGTGTTCCACGGCCCGGGCCGTCCCATGCCTCAGGCGTAGTGCCCGCCCTTCCGGCGTCCATGTCATGACACTTCGGCGTGACGTGGATACCCCCGCACAGACTGCTGCGGGGTAGGTTTGCCGTCCCCGGCAAATGGCGCTAGAGCTCCGCGCCAGCGAGTGGGGGACGACGCATGCGCACACGAGGGGAAGTCGCAGCGGTAGTGCTGGGCATCATGCTGGTCGGAGCGGGTGCTTCGTTGCTGGTCCCCCGGTGGGCGCTCGGCAATCAAGGGGTACCGCGCGAAGTCGCCCGGACGCCCGCGGCTCCACCCCAGGTCGCCGCCGAGCCGCGCTTCCACGTCGAACCCGCGAAGGATGACACCGGCCGCGCGGGGCAGGTGGCGAGCCTTCGCGACGAAGCGCCGGAATGGGAGCGGTTCGCTGCGCGCGCGCTGGTGCCGCTGACGCCGGACGAACGGGCCTTGCTTCGAGAAGAGCCGGTGGACGATCTGGCGGCGCTGGTGACGCGCACGGAGCGCGCCTTCATGGACGCAACGCCCGAAGCACGCGTGGAGAAGGAACGGCGCTATCTGGCGGCGCTGAACCTGGTGGCGAAGCTGGCCACGCCGCCGGAGCCCTCTGCCGAGGACCTCCGCGCGCGCGAAGTGGACGCGCGCTACCAGCAGGCGCTCACCGTGGAGCAGGTGAAGTGGCGGTCGCTTCCGCCAGAGGAAAAGTCGCGTCAGCATGACGCCTTCAAGGAAGCCTTCTTCCGCGCGGAGGAGACGCGATGAAGGCGCTTCCGAGGAGTCTCCTCGCGCTGGTGTTGCTGGCGCCCGCATTGGTGCTGGCCGGGCCGCACTACGTGGCCTCGCGTGACTGGGGCTCCTTCATCTGGTTGAGCACGTGGCTGGACGCGGGGCAGACGTACACCTTCGAGACGCGGGATTTGACGGGCACCGCGCCGGACACCGTCCTTCACGTGCTCCGGGACCGGGGCGGCTGGAGCCAGGTGGCCATGGGTGACGACTGCGCGGGCGCGGCGCGTTCCTGCGTGACGTTCACCGCGCCAGACTCCGGGCTCTACCGCGTCTGGGTGCGCGCCTATGCGGAAGGACGCGGCGGGACGGCCAGCCTGTATCGCAATGGAGCGCTCCTCCTGAGCAACCAGCCCTTCGGCGGCGTGCCGCTCAGCTTCGCCTGGAACGTGAAGGACACCTTCCGGGCCACGTCCACGACGCCGGGCGCCGGGGACCACCTGGTCTTCCTGCTGCGCTCCAACGCGGAGTACCTGCAACACGACGATGACAGTGGGCCTCGCTCCTACCCGCTGGTCGTCGCGGCGAGCACACAGAACGCGGGCGCCCAGCGCGTGGTGGTGGGCCGCTTTCCCGGCAGTACGGGCACGGCCAGCTTCGTCCACGACGACGCGCTGTGGTCCACCATCTTCAGCGACAACGACGAGGATGAAGACGGCATCTCCAATGCCCTGGAGCCGCTGGTGGGGATGAACCCGGACTCGAAGGACTCGGACGGGGATGGGATACCGGACACGCTGGAGCTGTTCGGCAATGACGGCTTCTCCTTCTCCGAGTGGGGCAGCCCCACGGTGAAGGACCTCTACGTGGAGGTGGATTGGATGGAGCACCCCTCCAATCCCTACCTCACGCGGAAGCCCTATGCCGGGCTGGTGGCGGACGCGGCGGCGGTGTTCGCGCGGGACGCGGGCGCGCGGCTGCATGCCTTCGTCGACAGCGCGCTGCCCTGGCATGAAGTGGTGTGCTTCGGCGCGTGCAGCGGCGGCGTGGACTTCTATTCACTGAAGCAGGGCGGGTTCTCCACCGGGTACCCGGAGCGGCGGCCCTACTTCCACTATGCGGTGTGGGCCTACCGGCAGGGCAGCAGCACGTCGTGTTCCTCCGGCAAGGCGGAGGTGCTGGGAAATGACCTCATCATCAGCCTGGGCTGCTGGAGCAGCCCGAGCATCCAGGAACAGCGTGGCACCTTCATCCACGAGCTGGGCCACAACCTGGCGCTGGACCACAACGGCAACGACGTGGCGGGGCAGACCAGCGTGGTGCACGCCAGCGTGATGAACTACCGCTACCAGATGCTCGGCGTGGGCTCGCCGGGCTCGCACACGTACTCGTTTGGAGGCAATGCGTGCGCGGCGTGTAGCGCGTCCCCCAAGAGCAAGTGTGTCTCCTGCCGGAACGGCTTCCTGGGATGCGGCTTCCCTGGGTGCGGCTCGTGCGACTGCGATGTGAATGAGTGGGGCGCCGTGGAGCTGGACTTCCTGGACGACGGCGACGCGGACGACGGCGCCCACCGCGCGCTGCTGGCGAAGTACGCTCCAGACGACAAGGGAGGGCCGGTGCGGTTCCAGCCGCGCGTGCCCCACGCGGAGCCACCCGTCGCGGCGCGTCGCCTGAAGGTGGAGCGCACGCGGGAGCGGCTGCGGGCGCGGGGGCAGGTGGAGGGGCAGGACTTCTTCGTGTCGACCGACGGCACGACGCTGTACGCTGAGTGCCCATGAGCATTCGCCCGCGCCCGGCCCGTTGTCGTGCCCCGGTGCGCTGGGCGCGCGGCGCCGCGGGGCTCCTCCTGACCGGCTTGATGGGCTGCCAGATGAAGTGCTCCGAGCCGGTCCCCGACGCCAGGGGCGCCTTTTCGCTCCGGCGCGAGAGCCCGTGTGTCCAGGTCTGGCGCGCGGCCCAGGTGGACGTGGCGTTCAAGGAAGAGCCCGAGGACGCCGCGCGGCAGCGCACGGACACGCGGCTGGAGCGCCGCTTCACCGTCGCCCGGCAGCTGCGCGGTGCGTACCGGCACCAGGACCGGTGGGCCTCGGTGCTGGAGTACGAGGCGGGGCCGGTGCGCGGCGGCGTGAGCTACGGCCTCCAGGTGCCGGACATGCTGGCGGACCTGACGGGTCAGGTCGTTCAGTGGACCAGCCATCGCGAGCCCGCGTCCTGTCCTACGAAGGAGGATGGTGAGGTTCCCGTGTTGTTGTCGGGAGACACCCTGCGGGACGCGGAGGGCCGGCTGTTGCTGCTCACGGTGCCGAGTGCTCCCACCACCATCGCGGGAGACGTGCTGCTTCCTCCAGGGCTCGTTCCGGAGCTGGGCTTCCAATGGGAGGACGCGGGCTGCACGCTGGCGGATGGGACGCATGCGCTGGACGTCCAACTCCGTGTGACGCACGCGAATCGTTCGCAAGGCCCGGGGACCACGGTGACCGCGGAGGTAGGACAGCCGGCCCCGCTGACCCTGGACGGTGTGCGCTATGTCGTTCGGGTGGCGCGTGCCACGGCGGATATGCAGGGCCGGTGTGGGCAGGCTGTCTTCACGCTGACGCGCGAGGACCTGCTCGAACAGGGGCAGCCCGGACCCTGAGTCACGGCGCTGGATGCCGTTCCTGGAAATAGTCTGCCTTACCGCTCGTTGTGCGGGACCGGTATGTAGGCATGCCGCGCCCAAGCGCTTCATGCGTGGCGTGGGCCCAGGCCTGCTATCTTCGCGGGCTTCAACGGACACCTGAGGGACGACACCATGCGAAGCGGGCTGAAGCGGAACTGGGCGGGGTTCGCGGTGGGCGGCCTGCTCGGCGCATGGGTGCTCGGCTGTGGCGGCTCGACGACGGAGGGCCTGGAGTCGCTGGAGCAGGGGACCGCGCCGCCCGCGTCCGTCTCCGTGGACCTGTCGAGCGTGGACCTCCGCACCCGGCTGGAGTCCATCGCCGGCCTCACGGTGCTGACCGACGTCGAGGTCAACGGCTTCCGCTTCTTCACGATGGACTACGAGCAGCCCGTGGACCACCTGCGTCCCTGGGGCACGCGCTTCCAGCAGCGGGTGACGCTGATGCACCGCTCGGAGACGGCGCCCATGGTGCTGGACACGGAAGGCACCGCCATCTTCGAGGAGCCCATCCCCGCCGAGCCCACGGACCTGCTCCAGGGCAACCAGCTCACCGTGGAGCACCGCTTCTACGGCGCGTCCAAGCCAGCCGACATGGACTGGCGGAAGCTGACGATGTGGCAGGCGGCCGCGGATGCCCACCGGCTCGTCGAGGCCTTCAAGCCGCTGTACGGCGGGCGCTGGCTGTCCACCGGCGTCTTCAAGGGCGGCACCGCCGCCCTGGCCCACCGCTTCTATTTCCCGAACGACGTCCACGCCACGGTGACCTATTCGGCGCAGCACAACCGGGGCCTCCATGACGCGCGCCACGGGCGCTTCATCCTCACCAAGGTGGGCGACGCGGCCTGCCGCCAGCAGCTCGCCTCCCTCCAGTACGCCGCGCTGACCCGCCGCGACGAGCTGCTGCCCTTCATGGATGGCTACGACGCCCAGGGCTTCACCTTCAACACGCTGGGGAAGGACCGCGCCTTCGAGTTCGCCGTCATCGAGGTGCCCTTCATCTTCTGGCAGTACTACGGCATGGCGGGGACGTGTGAAGGGCTGCCCTCGCCGGAGGCGAGCGCGGAGGAGCTCTTCGCCTTCTTCAGCTACGTCTCCACGCTGGAGTTCACCTTCTCCGACCAGGCGCTGGAGGAGTCGGCGCCGCTCTACTACCAGGGCGCCACGCAGCTGGGCGGCCCGGGGTACCCGGAGGTTCACCTGCGGCCGTTGCTGCGCTACGCCGGTGAGCACCTCCCCACGCGCTTCCCGCCCACGGGCGTGCGCAAGCAGTACGAGCCGTGGACCGTGGGCCTGCTGGAGGCGTGGACCCGCTTCGAGGCCAAGCGGGTGCTGCTCGTCTATGGAGACCTGAGCCCCTGGTCCGCCAGCGCCTTCAGCACCACGACGGGCAACGACGCGTACCGCGTCATCGCTGATGACAGCATCGGCTTCTTCGGCACGCTGAGCGCGCTGCCGGAGCCGCAGCGGAGCTTCCTGCTCGGGCGCCTGTCGGAGTGGGCGGACGCCCCGGTGCAGCTCCCGACGGGGATGGATGCCCTGCGGCGCCGCGAGTCGAGCGACGCGCGCATGAAGGCCTACCGCGCCCGGTAGCGGGCCGGACTGCATGTGCGTGTCTTGACATTGTGCTCAACCCCTCTTGGCGTCCAGGCGGCCGTGACTACCTTCCGCCCGACTTTCAGGAGGGGTGCACGAATGCTGAAGAACATGCTGATGGCCGCGGCGTTGGGCGTTCTGGTGGTGGGCACGGGCTGCCACCGCAACACGCGGGAGAGCGCCGAGAACGACGCCGAGCGCGCCGTCGACAAGACGGAGGACGCCGCGGATGAGGCGGGCGACAAGATCGAGGACACGGCCGAGGAGGCCGGGGACAAGATCGAAGACGCCACCGACAACTGAGCGTGCTTGCGCGGTGGTCTGCTCCGAGCGGGCAGGCCGCCGCTGTTTCACCAGACCGGCTCAGGCCGGGCTGGAGTCGATGACCTTCTTCGCGATGCCGAAGGAGAAGCCCGCCCGGGCCAGCGCGGCCAGGTCCCGCTTCCGATTCTCCTCCCGGGTGCCGGGCTGCGTGCGGAAGGGACCCAGCCGCTTCTTCCGTGCCCAGATTCGCGCGGCATCTTCCTCGGACACCTCGTGGGTGGCGTCGGCGACCTTCTTCGCCACGACTTCCGCGGGGACGCCCTTGAGGCGCAGCTTCTGGGCAATCACCCGCGTGCTGCGGCCCGAGGCGCGCAGTGAGTGCGCCTTCATCTGGGCATAGGCTTCGTCGTTGAGCAGGCCGTTGCGCACCAGCTTCGCGACCAGCGCCTCCACCCAGGCCAGCGCCTCGCCGCGCTCACCACCGTGGAACTTGATGGAGCGGTCCACCCGGCGCAGCAGCACGCGCTGCAACTGGCTCTTCGTCGCCGCGTAACGCTTCAGGTAGTGCAGCGCCGCGTTCTCCAGGTAGGTGGGGGACACCTTCCGGGGCCGCTTCGGACCGCGCTCCTTCTTCTTGTCGGGTCCTCCCCGCGCCTCATCCATCACGGGCCTGGGTCTACCACCCAGGTCCGACACCTGGAAGGAACGCTGGGAGGAGCGTGCGGCCCGTCAGTCGCTCCCTGACTGGTAGAGCGCGCACGCCGTGCCGGACGGGTCTTCGATGAAGCAGGAGCGGCCCGTCTTGGCGGAGCCGCGAATCGTCCCGAGCACCCGGCCCCCCATCGCGGTGACGCGCTCCAGGCTCTGCTCCAGGTCCGCCACGGTGATTCACCGTGAGGTCCATCCAACCCACGCTCCCCACTGCTGGCTTCTTCCTGTCCGTGTTCCTGCCCTTCAAAGTGTCCGTGGCGCGCTAGCCCAGCGACTTCAGGGACTCCGGCACCTGCCAGTCCGGCTTGAGGCGGGAGATGACCTTGGCCAGGTTCTCCTTGTCCTGGGCCTTCTCCAGCGCGGCCTCGGGCGTAATCACGTCGTCCTTCACCAGCCGCTCCAGGTGCATGTCCAGCGTCTGCATGCCCTGGCCCTGGCCCGCCTGCATCTTCGAGGCAATCTGGAACACCTTGCCCTCGCGAATCATGGAGGCGATGGCGGGCCCGCCCACCAGGATTTCGAGCGCGGCCACGCGGCCCTTGCCGTCCGCCGTCTTGATGAGCTGCTGGGCGACGATGCCCGCCAGGCTCTCCGCCAGCATGCCGCGCACCTGCTGCTGCTCGTCGGCGGGGAAGGCGTTGATGATGCGGTCGATGGTGGCCGGCGCGCTGTTGGTGTGCACCGTGGCGAACACCAGCACGCCGAAGCTCGCCAACTGGAGCGCCAGCTTCATCGTCTCGTTGGTGCGGAGCTCGCCAATGAGGATGACGTTGGGGTCCTCGCGGCCCGCGGAGCGGATGGCGGTGGCGAAGCTGGACGCGTGCGGGCCCACTTCCCGGTGCGTCACCTGCGCCCGCATGGACTCGTGCACGAACTCCACCGGGTCTTCGATGGTGAGCACGTGCGCGGGCCGCGTCTTGTTGATGTAGTTGATCATCGCGGCCAGCGTGGTGGACTTGCCGCTGCCCGTGGGGCCGGTGACGAGCACCAGCCCGCTGCGGCGCTCCGACAGCTTGCGCACCACCTCCGGCGTCTTCAGGTCCTCCAGCGACAGCACCTTGCTGGGGATGGTGCGGAAGACGGCCGCCAGGCCCGTCATCTTGTTGAAGTAGTTGGCGCGGAAGCGGGCCTTCGTCCCGTAGCTGTAGGCGAAGTCCAGGTCCAGGTCCTCGACAATCTGCCGCTGCTGCTCCGGCGAGCAGATTTCGAAGAGCAGCGCCTGCATCTCCGGCGCGCTGAGGGGCTGCTCGCGCAGCGGCACCAGCTCGCCGCGGATGCGGCCCATGGGCGGGTAGCCGATGCCCAGGTGCAGGTCGCTGCCCTTCTGCTCCAGCAGCGCATCGAACAGGACGGCCAGACGGGGCGTCGTCATCTCAGGAGCCCTTCCTTCCCATCAGCGAGCCCATCTTGCTGAGCAGCCTCGCGCTATCCTGCTGCGTCTCCGGCGCGGCCACGGTGGCGCCGGACCGCTTGCCCGTCACCACCGCCTCCAACTCGTCCGGGTTGTCCGCGAAGCCCTTGGCGACCTCCAGCTTCACCTTCCCGGCGCGCACCAGGTCCGCCAGCGAGTCCTCGAAGCGGATGATGCCCAGGCTCTTGCCGCGCTGCTGGAGCGAGGGAATCTGGAACGTCTTGTTGTCGCGGATGAGGTTGCCCAGCGACACCGAGCCCGGCAGCACCTCCGCCGCGGCCACCAGCCCCTTGCCGTCCGCGCTTGGCATCAGCCGCTGGCTGACGATGAGCCGCAGGCCGCTGGACAGCGACAGGCGCACCTGCTGCTGGTCCCCCGGCGGGAAGAGGTCGATGAGCCGGTCGATGGTCTTCGCCGCGCTCGGCGTGTTCATGGTGCTGATGAGCAGGTGGCCCGTCTCGGCGGCGGACAGCGCCATGCGCACCGTCTCCGTGTCGCGCAGCTCGCCCACCACGATGACGTCCGGGTCTTCACGCAGGCTCCCCTTCAGCGCGCTGGCGAACGTCTTGGTGTGCGAGCCCACCTCGCGCTGGCTGATGAGCGCGCGCTTGCGCGGGTGGACGAACTCCACCGGGTCCTCCACGGTGAGCACGTGGTGGGACGTCTCGCGGTTGATGAGGTCCACGAGCGCCGCCAGCGTGCTCGTCTTTCCGTGGCCGGACGGGCCGGTGATGACGATGAGTCCCTGGTGATGGTGCGTGGCCTTGGCGATGTCGGCGGGCAGGCCCAGCGACTCCAGCGTGGGCACTTCCCGCGCAATCAGCCGGAAGGTGCCCTTGAGGCCGGTGCGCTGGCGGCTGACGTTGACCCGGAAGCGCCCCATCTCCGGCGTCTCCAGGGAGAAGTCGCAGCTGCCCTCGCGCTCCAGGACGGGCCGCAGCCGCTCCGGCACCACCGGCAGCAGCAGCTTCTCCACCGTCGTCGCGTCCAGCACCGGGCCCTGCGCCATCAGCTCGCCCGCGAAGCGGAAGAGGGGCGGGCGCTCCGCGATGATGTGAACGTCGCTGGCCAGGCCCCGGCGGCCTTCCTCCAGCAACACGGCCAGCTCGCGCCCCGCGCCGGTGAAGGTCCGGGCCGGCGCGGCCACCGGACGGGCCGCCGCGGGCTCGGGCGCACGTGCTGCGTGGGCCGCCGTGGGCTCGGGCGTGCGGTATGCCGGAGCAGGGGCGGGCTCGGGCGTCCGATAGGACGGTGCCGCGGCCTGCACGGGCGCTGGGGCGGCGGGACGCGCGGGCTGCGCGGACGCGGGCGCCGCGGGACGCGCGTTGGCGGCCTGGGCGGCGGCCCCCGCGTCGGCGGCCCGGCTGAGGCGCAGGTGGATGAGGTCTCCTCGCCGCATGGCGGCGATGGACAGCGAGCCCAGGCCGGTGGCGTTGACGGTCCACTGGACCGGCGTCTCCGTGACGGTGGAGGCCCGGGCCACGCCCACCATGGCCTGCAGGGCGCGAGTGATGTCCTCGGCCGTGGCGGTGGTGGGGTCTACCGGCTCATAGCCATTGGCGCCGCGGATCATCGGCGGACGGCCGGTGGCCAGGGTCAACTCGGTGACACCCGGACGCGACAGGTGCCGCAACAGTTCTGCGAGCGATTTCATGCGGGATGTCGGCTCAGCCGCGACAGCGCGCGGGCGCGGGGGAGCCGCAGGATAGACGACATCGCGCGGAATCCGGCCACCCCTTGTCCCAGGATTGCCCGCCTGCTTCCGGACAGACGGAAATCGTCCGTGCCTGACGGAGACTGTCACCTGGAATGCGGGGGGGAGGGAGCTCCGGGACCCACCAGGGGCCCGCTCGGAGCAGCAGGCGGGAGGAGGGCCCCCCGCCCGGCGGCATTACGTCCCGTGGAGTCTAGAGCTCGCGGGACATCAGGAGGCGAAGCTTCCCGGACTTCTTGGAGACCACCGTGGCCACCGTGGTGAAGCCTTCCTTCCGGTAGAAGCTCACCGCGGGCGAGTTGGACGGATCCACCCGCAGGGCGATGGTCTTCCGGTACATGTCCCGGGCCGCCTTCAGCGCCTGCTCCAGCAGGATGTTGCCCAGGCCCTTGCGGCGCAGCTCGGGCTTCACCACGATGTTGCGCAGGTACGCCGCGCCCGGAACCGGGCCGTCCCGCTCCACCGTGACATAGCCGACAAGCTGGCTTTGCAGCTTCGCCACATGGATGAAGGGCTTGAGCTGCGTCAGGGCCTTGAGGCTGTCCTCCTGCGTCTCACCCCGGCTCTTCCAGGGCTCAGAGCCGGCGCGCAGGTCCGCCACCGCCGTCATGTCTTCGTCGGTGGGCAGGCCGAACTTCACCGCCGCCATCAGGTCGTTGGGGAGGCCAGCCACATCCAGTATCGGTGCTGGGGCCACCTCCACGCCTGCGTCCACCTGCTTCATCGTCATCGCCTTGCTCCTCCGTCGAGTTGCGATCCTAACCGCTCCGGCGGCACCGGTGCACGCGGTGATTCCGCGCACATTGTCCCATGAAGTGAGGAGAGGCCCTCCTCTCCGCTGGTGAGGAGCCGGATTTCGTCGAACCGGCCATGCGTTCAGCCCATTCCAAGGATGAGCATCGCCTCCACGCCTGGCACCCTGCCGGCCTTCCGTGTCGGGCCGCTTCCCACTATAAAACCCGCAGTCGGGCGCGAAGGCGTCAAACTCCTCCGCTCGACCGTCAGCCAGAGCCCCACCTTGCAACTCAACCATGCCCAGCGAGAGCTGACGCTCAAGATCGTCTACTACGGGCCCGGCCTCAGCGGGAAGACGACGAATCTGCGTCATCTCCACGCGAAAGCGTCCCCGGAGGTGCGGGGGCGGTTGCTGACCGTGGAGACACACGACGACCGCACGCTCTTCTTCGACCTGCTGCCCGTCTTCTTCTCCACGTCCTCCGGCTTCAAGGTGAAGGTGAAGCTCTTCACCGTGCCGGGCCAGGTCATCCACAACGCCACCCGGCGCATCGTCCTGCAGGGCGCGGACGCGGTGGTCTTCATCGCGGACAGCCGCCGCGGCGCCACGGCGGACAACAACGCCTACTGGCGCAACCTCCAGGAGAACATGAAGGAGAACAACCTGGACCCCAGCCAGGTCCCGGTGGTCATCCAGTTCAACAAGAAGGACCTGCCGGACGCGCGCACGGATGCCGAAATCGAGGAGTCGCGCCGGCGTGGCGGCGAGGCGGTGGTGGGCGCGGTGGCGCTGCGGGGCGAAGGCGTGCTGGAGACCTTCCACGCGGTGGCGCAGGCCGCCTACCGGCGGCTCGACTTGCGCGCCCACCTGGCGCGCAACCTGGGCCTGACGGAGGCGGAGTTCCTGGGCCAGATCTTCCGGCGCATGGACCTCACGGGCACGGCGTTGGCCTCCATGTACGGGCGCGCGGCGGGTGAAGCGCGCAGCGGAGACGGGCGATGAACGGCGCGTCGGGCAACGGGGCGTCGGACGGCGTGGGCGCCTCGCGCCGTGAGTCCGTGCTCCAGCGGAGGCTGTCGCTGGCGGACATGCTGGACCTTCCCTCCTTCGTGGAGGTGGTGCGGAGCTTCAGCGAACTGTACCGCGTGGGCATCAAGGTGATGGACACCGCGGGCGACAAGCTGGCCGACGTGAAGGTGGGCCACGGCGACTTCTGCTCGTACGTGTTCGGCTTCCCGGAGAGCCGCTCGCGCTGCACCGCCACGGTGGCCCGCGTGAAGGATGGACCGGTGGCCCTGGTGCAGGGCGCCCGGCCCGCGCGAGGTGACGGCTCGGAGGCGGCGGGCATCATCGCGCTGCCGTGCTTCACCGGCCTGCGCTACCTGGTGATGCCGGTGCGCTGGGAGGGCGACGAGCTGGGCCGCGTCATCCTGGGTCCCTTCACGCCGGAGGAGCTGGCGGACTTCCCGCCGTCGCTGACGGACATCTCTGGGGTGGACCTGTCGCGCGCGCACGAACTGGTGGCCCGCGTGCGGCGCGTGCCCGAACGCACCGCCGCGCAGGTGCTGGTGCACTTCGGGCAGGTGCTCGCCGCGCTGGTGGCCAGCGGGCAGCGCGCCTTCCTGGCGACGCAGCTCCACATCGAGGCGATGCTGGAGACGCACCGGGATTTGGAGGCGAACAACGCCCGGCTGGCGCAGGCGAACACCCGCCTGAAGGAGCTGGACCGGCTGAAGTCCACCTTCCTGGGCACGGTGAGCCACGAGCTGCGCACGCCGCTGGCTTCCATCATCGGCTACTCGGAGATGCTCGCTGAGGGCCTGGCCGGCGCGCTCAACCCGGAGCAGCTGCTCTACGTGCGCACCATCGTGGAGAAGGGCGAGTCGCTGCTCAACCTCATCTCCTCCATCCTGGACCTGAGCCAGATTGAAGCCGGACGGCTGCGCCTGGTGATGGGCCCCGTGGACCTGGGCAGCGTCATCCAGACGGCGGTGTCCAGCGTGGCGCCCCAGGCGCAGCGCAAGGGCGTGGAGCTGGAGGTGCGCCTGCCGCCGTTGCCTCAGCCGCGCCTGGCCGCGGACGCGGACAAGCTGCGCCAGGTGGTGGTGAACCTGCTCGCCAACGCGGTGAAATTCACCTCGTCCGGGGGCCGGGTGTCGGTGGTGATGTCGGAGGCCACCGCGCAGAAGGAGCTGGCCGCGCCGGGCTACCGCGTGAGCGTGGAAGACACCGGCATGGGCATCCGCGAGGACCAGTTCGAGAACATCTTCCAGAGCTTCTACCAGGTGGACGGCAGCTCCACGCGCGAGCACGGCGGCGCGGGGCTGGGACTGGCCATCGTGAAGAGCCTGGTGGAAGGCCACGGCGGCCGTGTGTCCGTGGAAAGCGAGTTCGGCCGGGGCTCTCGCTTCACCGTGGTGCTGCCGCTCCAGCCGCCGCTGTCGGAGCACGGCGGCTTCTCCGCGCTGGCGCCCACGCCGTCGCCCAGCGGACACGACCGCTTCTGACGCGACCTGACGCACCGGGGGACTGAACTGAGTTCCCCGGCCGGAAGGGCTCCCGCGTATCCTCGCGCGCATGCTCTCCGGACGCCCCCCCGCCTCCTCCTACGTACTCATCGACGCCGAGAACATCGACTGGGCTGTGTCCAACGTGGTGGGGCGCAAGCCCGAGTCCCAGGACCGCGTCCAGTTCGACCGGCTCGTGTCCTTCTGTGAGACGAACTTCCCGGCGCCCGTGCGCTGCGTGGTGGTGCTCAACGCCCGCGGGGAGCAGCTGCCGGACGTCATGATTGGCTTCGTGCGCGCGCTCAAGTCCGCCGGCTGCGACGTGGCCCTGCTCTACGGCCGCCCCGACCAGAAGGTGGTGGACCTGGGCATCCTGAAGCTGCTGGAGAACATCCGCACCCAGCGCCCCGGCGCGGCGGTGGTGCTCGCCAGCCATGACGGCGCGGACTTCGCGGACGCGCTCAAGCCCATGCTGGAGGAGAAGCGCCAGGTGGCCGTGCTCGGCCTGCGTGAATACGTCAGCCAGCGCTTCCGGGAGCTCGTCCCCTCCGGGCTCAAGATTCTGGATTTGGAGTTGAACGCCAAGGTGTTCAACCGGCCCCTGCCGCGCATGCTCCCTGTCAACGTGGACGAGTTCGACCCGGGGCTGTTCTTGTAGCAATGGCAGTCACATGACCCGCCAGGGCTGTGGTGATTCCTGTCACAGCCCGGCGTATTCTGAGAGTGCGGTAAAACATGGCATGACGCTTGAAGTCGCTTCTCCTGAGCTCAGGGATTCCCCCTGGGTCGTCAGGAGCCTTCATGCGTTCGTCTCGTCGCGTTGGAACCGCCCTCTGGGCCGCCGTCTTCTCGCTCGCTCTTCCGCTCAGCCAGGCCCACGCCGCTGACGACTGTGTGGAGTTCCAGGGGCTCCAGCACTGTGGCCTTGGCGCCGTCAAGGTGAGCGGTTCGGAGAAGGGCGTTCGCATCGACAGCCAGGAGAAGGAGCCCTCCGGTAAGGCCGGCGTCGCCATCCACACGCCGCCCGCGGCGGCCTGGACGGCGGAGACCCAGTCGGACGGCGCGCAGCGCAACTTCTTCACCGCCTACGCCGAGGATGTGCCGGTCAGCACGTCCACCGTCAGCTCGTCGCGGGAGTCCACCTCGTACTCCGCGACGTTCACCGGCTCCGGTGACGCGACCACCTACTCCGTGCTCGCGTACTACAACGGCCGGCTCCAGGCCGCCGTGGGTGGCATCCGCAGCGGTGACACGGGCGCCGTGGGCATCATGGTCCCCAACCCGGGCTGGACGCCGAACTGCCGCCCGCGCACCCAGACGTATGCCCAGTGTGAGTCGGCCTGCTACGCGAACGGCTACTCCAACTGCAACTACTGCAACACGCTGTGTCCCCTCACCGTGGGCTTCGCGAGCGCTCAGCTCAGCAGCGCCTGCTTGTGGCAGTACACCGTCGCGGAGCCGGGGGTCCGGCTGCCGAACGGCCAGATTGTCCGGGCTGACCAGCTCGTGTTGCAGGAGGAGATCTCGGGCCCGTCCAACTACCCGTACCTCAACTTCAACCGCATCGACCTGCAGACCACCGCGCGCTCGACGGTCATCACTGGCGAGTCCCTGGTCCCCGCCGGCAAGTAGTCATCGCGTCGTTTCGGCCTGGAGCGGGCTCAGGGGGGAAGCCCGCTCCGGGCCGTTGTCTGTCCCGTTCCAAATCCTCTCTCCGAAGAGCGTCCCATGAAGGCATCGTGGTGGTTGACGGCCCTGCTGCTCACGGCGGGAGCACCCAGGCAGGAGAACGCCGCCCCCGCGCCGGGCGCGGCCGTCTCGGAGGTGCCCGGGCGCCCGGACGACGAGGCCCTGGCGGGGGGCGGCACCACGGTGTTTGACGTCTCGCACAATGCCTATGGCCGCGCGCTGGGAAACCTGGCGCCCACGCGCTGGTACCAGATGCGCGAAGGCAAGGTGTTGTTCATGCGGGACTGGGCCGCGCATGAAGAAGGGCTGGCGGGCCCGCTGACGAACGCCGCCGGGTGTGGTTCGTGTCACTTCAAGGATGGCCGGGGCCGCCCGCTGCCCGACGTGGGGCCGGAGGCGCCGCTGCTCGTCCGGTTGAGCGTGCCCGCGAAGGACGCGCCCGCGGGGCGTCACGAGCCCGTCTACGGCGTGCAGCTCAATGACCGTGGGACCGCGGACGTCCCGGCCGAGGGCACGGTCCAGGTCTCCTATACGGACGTGAAGGGGATGTACGCGGACGGGACGCCGTACACGCTGCGCCAGCCGCGCTACCGCATCAACCAACTGGGCTATGGGAAGCTGGCGCCCGAGGTGATGCTCTCGCCGCGCATCCCCTCCCAGCTCTTCGGCCTGGGGCTGCTGGCGGCCATCCCGGATGAAGCCATCCACGCCCTGGCGGACGCGGATGACCGCGATGGGGACGGCGTCTCCGGCCGTCCGAACCGCGTGGTCAGCGTCCACTCCGGCAAGGCGGAGCTGGGCCGCTTCGGGTGGAAGGCCAATCAGCCCACGCTGGAGCAACAGGTCGCCAGCGCCTTCTCCGAGGACCTGGGACTGACGTC
Source organism: Myxococcus virescens (assembly GCF_900101905.1). NCBI lineage: Bacteria > Pseudomonadati > Myxococcota > Myxococcia > Myxococcales > Myxococcaceae > Myxococcus > Myxococcus virescens. Next base: position 422,141 of record NZ_FNAJ01000002.1, read on the forward strand.
ACCGCTCTATCCGGAGAGCAACTGCACGGCGAAGCAGGCAGGCTGCATGACGCGAGTGGCCGCCAGGGGCCCCGCGTTGTCGCGCCACGTCCTGGAGCGGACGACGCTGTACCTGCGGCTCATCGGCGTGCCCGCGCGGCGCGACGTGTTGGAGCCCACCGTGATGAAGGGACAGGTCCTCTTCCAGCAGGCGGGCTGCGCGGCGTGCCACCAGCGGGAGTTCACCACGGGCACGGTCGAGGACGTCCCCGAGCTGTCCAACCAACGCATCCGCCCGTACACGGACCTGCTGCTGCACGACATGGGGCCGGAGCTGGCGGACGGCCGCCCTGACGGAGAGGCGAGCGGCACCGAGTGGAGGACGCCGCCCTTGTGGGGCCTGGGGCTGCTGGAGACGGTGAACCGTCAGGTGCGGATGCTCCACGACGGGCGCGCGCGCAGCTTCGAGGAGGCCATCCTCTGGCACGGCGGCGAAGGCGCTCGTGCCCGCGAGCGCTTCAAGGCCTTGGGCAAGGCGGAGCGTGAGGCATTGGTGGCCTTCCTGCGCTCGCTCTGAACGCGAGCGCAGGGGGCGCCGCCGTCAGCTGTTGGCCATGGCGGTGCGGAGGCTGTCCAGGATGTAGTACCGGAGCTCCTCGCTCGTCATCTCAGGCGTCTCCTTCAGCTTCTTTTCGGCGAACTTCTTCCATTCGTGCAGCTCGTTGGGCGTTGGCTCGCTCGACGGTTGCGAGGGCCCGGCCTCGTTGAGGTAGATGAGCCAGCCGTAGGCCGCCCGGATGTGGTCTTCGATGCGATTGCTGGCGGGGGCGTCCGTCCCCATCTTCTCGTTGCGCATCGCGTCCTGGATGGCGAACTTGAGCTCCTCCGGGGAGATGTCCTTGTTCTCCTTCTTCTTCTCGTTGGCGAAGGCGCGCCAGCGCCGCATCTCCTCGGGCGTGGCGTCGCGCTCCTGTCCCTCGTAGCAGAAGGACACCCACTTGACGGCGTCCTGGATGAACTTGTCGATGTTGGTGGTGCCCGTGCCGTCCATGCCCGTCGCCTTCACGCGGATGGCGTCCTGGATGGCGAACTTGAGCGCCTCCGGCGTGATGTCCGGGTTCGCCTTCTGGTGCTTTCGGGCGAAGTCGCGCCAGTGTGCCAGTTCCCCGGCGGTGGGCTTGCGCTCCTGGCCCTCGTAGCATTGGGTGACCCACTTGACGCCGTCCTCGATGAACTTGTCGATGTTCAGCGGCGTCGCCTCACCGGTCCCCGTCATCTTCGCGCGCACGGCGTCGGTGATGGCGTACTTGAGGTGCTCCGGCGAGATTTCCGGGTCCTTCTTCAACTGCTCCTGGGCGAAGGCGCGCCACTCCTTCAGCTCCGCGGGCGTGGCCTTGCGCTCCTTGTCCTCGTAGCACTGGGTGACCCACTTGACGGCGTCCTGGATGAACTTGTCGATGTTCTCCGGCGTCACCGCGTCCGTCCCCAGCACCTTCCCCCGGACGGCGTCGATGATGGCGTACTTGAGCTCCTCCGGGGTCGTCTTCGGATTCTTGCTCATCAGGTCGGCGGCGAAGGCGCGCCAGTGCTGCATGTCCGCCTCCGTGGGAGGGGGCGCCTTGTCGTCGTAGCACTGGTGGACCCACGCGAGGGCCTCGGAGATGAACCTGTCGGTGTTCGCCGGCGAATGGGCGTCCAGTCCGTCCCGCTCCAAGCGCAGCTTGTCTTGGATGGCGAAGCGGACCTCCTCGGCGGTGATTTCGGGGTCCTTGTTGCGGAGCTCCCGCGCGAAGTCCAGCCACTTGGAGCGCTCGGGCCCGCTCGCCCAGCGCTCGCCTTTGAAGACATTCCGGTATGCTTCGGCAATGCACTCCGCCAGGCGCTCATCCCGGAGCGGGCCCAGGGCGGAGGGGAGAATCTCCTTGCCGAAGGGGGGCTGCGGGGTGCCCGGAGTCCCCGGGGCCTGGGCGGCGAAGGTGCTGGCGGGGGCTGCTTTTGTCACGCTCTGCGTTGGAAGCACGGAGCCGAGCAGGTCCACCCACTGCTGGGCAGTGACGTCCTTTGGGCCCGTGGGGCTCGTCTGGGTTTTGGACGTGGAAACGAAAGGCAGCCGCTCGCCAATCTTCGACATGAAATTCCCCCAGGAGATGGAAGTCCCAATCTTGATGTTGTCTTGGATTGGTGGGAAAAAGTTGCGTCTGCCCAAGGTACCAAAAAGTGTCGTTGCCCTGACAGGCCGTCTGGTCTTACGTGTGCGTCCATGTCTGGTGAGTTCGACTTCATCCGCCGGTTCCTCGCGCACTTCCCGGCCGCGCGCGTGCCCGTGGGGCCCGGGGATGACTGCGCGGTGCTGCCCCCTTCCGTTGGTGCGCAGTGCGTCACCACGGACGCGGTGGTGGAGGACGTGCACTTCACGCGCGCCGCGTTCTCCCCCGCGGACATCGGCCACAAGGCGCTGGCGGTGAACCTGTCGGACCTGGCGTCCATGGGGGCCACGCCGCGCTGGTTCGTCTGCGCGCTCGCGCTGCCGAAGGACTATCCCCTGCGGGAGCTCACGGGCCTGGCGCGAGGCATGGCCGCGCTGGCCACCGCGCACCGGATTGCCCTGGTGGGTGGCAACTTCACCTCCGCGCGCGAGCTGTCCGTCACCATCACCGCGGCGGGCGAGCTGTCACGCGCGCCCCTCACCCGCGCGGGGGCCCGGCCCGGGGACCTCCTCTATGTCTCCGGCACGTTGGGCGATGCGCGCCTGGGCCTGGAGCACCTTCGTGCGGGGCTGCGCCGGGGCGCCGCCGTGCGCCGTCAGCGCCGCCCCGAGCCTCGCGTGGCGCTGGGCCTGCTCGCCTCGCGCCATGCATCCGCCGCGCTGGATGTTTCCGACGGACTTGCACAAGACCTGGGTCATCTCTGCACCGCCTCGGGTGTCCGCGCGGAGCTGGAGGTGGAGCGGCTGCCCCTGTCGGCGGCGGTGCGCAAGGCCCTGGGGCCCGAAGGCGCGCTGGCGGGGGGCGAGGACTATGAGTTGCTGCTGGCCGTTCCCCCGGGACGCAGCCGGGCATTCGAGCGCGCGTGCGCTACAGGCGGGCACGCCATCACCCGCATCGGCCACTTCACAGAGGGGCGCGGGTGGGTGAGCCGGGACAGGACAGGCCGCGTTCTCCCACTGCCAGAGGGGTTCGACCACTTCCGACCTCGGGCGATGGATTGACCCTGCGGAGCAGCAAGGCTAAACCCGAGACGCTTCTCATCCCCCGAAAGCAACCCGTGCGCCGTCCCCTCCGCGACGACACAGTCCCCGGACACACTCCCCGCCGCGAGCCCCTGCAGCGACTGCTGCGCGCCGTGGACGGACCTCGCGCGACCCGCGAGGTCTCCCTTCACCGGAAGATTCTCAACGGCTACGTCTTGATGGGGCTGGCGCTGACGGGGTGGATGTACGCGTCGGACGGCCTCATCAGCTTCGTCTTCCCCGCGCTCAGCGCGGGGGGGAAGGACGCCGTGCGCATCGGCGTCGCCATCATCATCACCGGGGCCGCCGCCGCGCTGCTGCCTTCGTGGCTGGCGCGCGTCACCCGCGTGAAGGTGCTCAGCCGCTCCGCATACGAAATCTCGCAGGGCGACCTGTCCAAGCCGGTGGCCGCCGAGGGCGGCAGCAAGCGCGACGAGATTGACGAGCTGACGGGCGCCATCACCCGGATGCAGGAGAACCTGCGCGAGCTGGTGGGCAAGATTCAAGAGACGGCCAAGAGCGTGGCCGACACGGCCATCGACCTCCAGCGCTCGGCGGAGAACGTCAACGGCTCCACCGAGGAGGTGGGCTCGTCGATGGAGAAGATTGCCGGCGGCGCCGAGTCCCAGTCGCAGCTGGTGTCGAAGGCGTCCAAGGTCATCACCGAGATGGCCGGCAGCATCCAGCGCACCACGGCCAGCGCCGAGGACGCGGCGCGGACGACGGCGGAGACGAGCAGCGCGGCCGAGGACGGCTCCAAGGCGGCGCGGCTGGCCGGCGACAAGGTGAAGAAGGTCTTCAACCGCATCGAGTCCGCCAGCCAGCAGGTGTTCGCCTTCGGCGAGAAGACGCAGGAAATCTCGAAGATCGTCGACGCGATTACGCAGGTGGCGCAGCAGACGAACCTGCTGGCGCTCAACGCGACCATCGAGGCGGCGCGCGCGGGTGAGTACGGCCGCGGCTTCGCGGTGGTGGCCGATGAAGTGCGCAAGCTGGCCGAGAGCGCGGGCCGCTCCGCCGAGCAGATCTCCAAGCTGGCGCGCGACATCTCCGGGCAGTCCACCTCCGTCGTGAGCGCCATGAAGGAAGGCATCGCGGAGCTGGCCGAGGGCCGTGAGGACCTGACCAACATCGTGCGCTCCATGGGCGCCATCACCGACACCATCCGCAAGGGCTCCGAGAAGGTGCACCTCATCTCCGAGAGCGCCCGCGAGCAGCTCAAGGGCAGCGAGGAGATGGTGACGGCCATCGAGGAAATCAAGCTGGTGGCGCGCAACAACGCCTCCTCCACCGAGGCCATCCAGGCCGTCATCCAGGAGCAGACCGCCGCCGTGTCCCGCATGACGTCGCTGGCCAGTGAGCTGACCAACCTCTCCGTCGAGCTGCAGAGCGTCGTGCGCAGCTTCCGCCTGGGGCCATGAGCCAGACGCCCTCGGACAACGTCGACGCGAAGCTGAAGGCCGCGGAGGACCATCTGCGCGAGGTGATGCTCGCGCTCCCCGAGGTCACCGAGGAGTTCCCCTGGGGCCACCGCACGGCCAAGGTGAAGGGGAAGATGTTCGCCATCCTCGTGCTGGACAACGACGGGCTGGGGGTCACCACCAAGCTCCCGGAGTCCAACGAGGCCGCGCTCACGCTGCCCTTCACCGCGCCCACCGGCTACGGCCTGGGCAAGAGCGGCTGGGTGTCCTCCCACTTCAAGCCGGGCAGCGAGGTCCCCATCGGGCTGCTGGCCCAGTGGATTCACGAGAGCTTCCGCGCCGTGGCGCCGCAGAAGGTGCTCAAGGCGCTGATGGCTCCGGGCGCGGCGCAGGCTCCGAAGGCGAAGCCGGCGGCACGGAAGGCGAAGTCGGCGGCGAAGCCCGCGGCCCCTGCAAGGACGTCCGCGGCGGCGAAGCCGGGGGCCGGTGCTGGGAAGGGCGTGGCGGCGAAGCGGGGCGTGGCGGCGGGGCGGGCCGTGGCACGGACGTCAGCGGCCGGAAAGAAGCCCGCACCGGGCAAGGCGGCGGCGGGCGGGAAGAAATCCGTGGCGAAGCCGGCCCCGGCGCGCGAAGGTCCCACCAGGCGGGCCGGCGCGAAGCAGACGTCCACGGCGAAGCGGGGCGCGGCGGGTTCGTCCCGGTCGAAGCGGTAGCGAATCGGGCCGGTCATTCCAGAGTGGATAGAACGTTACTCCTGTGCGGCACGTCATCTTCCGGGTGGAGAAGGAGCGTTACGGGTTGCCGCTCTCGGCGGTGCGGGAGGTCGTCGTGCCTCCCGAGCGCTTCACCCGTGTGCCGCGTGCGCCACTGGCCATTACAGGCGTAATGAATCTGCGCGGCAGGGTCGTGACAGTGGTAGAGCTGCGGCAGCTTCTGAGTCTTCCCGAGGGTCCTACCCCGCCCGGACGGGTGGTTCTACTGGACCGCGGGCGGAGAGACCTGGGACTGTTGGTAACAGACGTAGATGGCATCGAAGCGGTGGAGCGGGTGAGCACGGCGCCAGGAAAGATGACGCCTGCCATCCGGGGCGTCGCCAGGCTGGGTGGCCTGGGAGTGACGGTCCTGGACCCAGAAGGGTTGGACGCCGCGGTGGTTGCCTTGTTCACCCATTCCAAGTGAGTAGCCCCCTGGAAAGCGCGGATGCTAGTGTCCGCGCTCCTCTAGGTGATTCGGAGGCGGAGTTCTTCACATGGCTAAGCGGGTCCTGGTCGTCGACGATGCCATCTTCATGCGCAACATGATCAAGGACATCTTTGCGTCTGGGGGGTTCGAGGTCGTCGGTGAGGCGGCCAACGGCCTGGAGGCCGTGGAGAAGTACAAGGAGCTCAAGCCCGACCTCACGACGATGGACATCGTCATGCCCTTCAAGAGCGGCATCGAGGCCACGCGAGAGATCATCAAGGCGGACAGCAGCGCGGTGGTCATCATGTGCTCCGCGCTCGGGCAGGAGAGCCTGGTGATGGAGGCCATCGAGGCGGGCGCCTCGGACTTCATCGTCAAGCCGTTCCGGGCCGAGGACGTGCTGGCCGTGGTGAAGAAGGTCCTGGGCGAGACGTGAGCGGCTGCGCCCTGGCGCGGGCTGTCCACCCTTCCTGACACGAGGCCGGGTCCATGACGATGGACATGTCCCGCTACCTCGGGCTCTTCATCTCCGAGGCGACCGACCACCTGGAGGCGCTCGGGCGCGACCTCGTGGAGCTCGAGCGCGAGGGCTCGTCCAGCGCGGTGGACTCGATGTTCCGCCATGCCCACTCGGTCAAGGGCATGGCGTCGTCCATGGGCTTCGAGCCCATCGCCATCGTGGCGCACCGTGTAGAGGACCTCGTGGACGCCGTCCGTCAGGACCGCGGCCGCCTGGACCGCGACCTGGTGGACCTGCTGCTCACCGCCGCCGACACCATGCTCGCGCAGGTGCGCGCGGTGGCGGAGGGCAAGCAGCCGGATGATTCCGCGGCGCTCCTGACGCAGCTCAGCCAGCGCGTCACCACCATGACGGGCCAGGCCCCGGCCGCCACGCGCGTCGCGAAGGTGACGGCGCTGAAGCCGGAGGGCGGCGGCTCGGATGGCACCGGCTCGGATGGCCCTGGCGGAGGCTCGGGCTCTGGCTCGGATGGCTCCGGCGGAGGCATGGGGTCTGGCTCGGATGGCTCGGGCACGGGGGGCGGAGCGGGCGGCTCGGGCGGCTCGGGCACGGGGGGCGGCTCGGGCACTGCGGGCGGAGCGGGCGGCTCAAGCACTGCGGGCGCAGCAGGAAGTGCAACGAGCACTGCGGGCGGAGCTGGCGGCTCGGGCGGAGCTGGCGGCTCGGGCACCGGTGGCGGCACGAGCGGCGCAGCAGGAAGTGGCTCGAGCACTGCGGGCGGAGCGGGCGGCTCGGGCCCCACAGGCGCCGGTGCCAGCCCTGCCTCAACACACGGTGGCGGAGCTGCTGGCAGCGGCACCCGGAGCAGCGTCGACGGAGGCTCGGGCGCCGAGGGTGGCAGTCCCAACCCAGGCGTGGCCAGCGGCACCGGTGTTGACGGTGCAGGGACCGGCTCGGCCAGTCCCAATCTTCTGATGAACGGCGGTCCCGGTACCTCCGCTACCTCCAGCGCGCCGAATGGAGCGCACGGCACCAGCGCCCCATCATCCCCGGACGGAGCCACCGGAGGCGTGGTGGTGCCGCTGTCCGCGCGCCGGGCCTCGGACGCGCCCGGAGCCGACGCCGGAACCGTGGCTCCTACGCCCGACCTGGCCAACTCCCTGAAGGCCGCGGCCAGCGCGCCGCTCCCGGAAACCCTGGCCCAGCGCTGGGCGGTGCGGCTGCGCATCGCGCCCACCTGTCAGGTGCCCGGCGTGCGCGCCTTCCTCGTCCACAAGCGCCTCACCAACCTGGGCACGCTGGTGGAGCTCCGGCCCGCGCTGGAGGAACTGAAAGCCGGCCGCATTCCAGACGGCAACATCCAACTGGAGCTGGAGACCCCGGCGGGCGAAGCGGGCATTCACGCGGCGCTGAAGAACGTGGCCGAGGTGGAGGTCATCTCGGTGAAGCCCGCGGTGGCCGCGCCCGTGGTGCAGCCCACCCTGGTGCCTGTCCCCGATGGCGCCCGAGCGCCCTCGGACACGGCGTCGCGCACGGTGCGAGTGCGCACGGAGCTCCTCGACTACTTCCTCGACACCGTGGGTGAGCTGATGCTCGCCACGGCCCGCCTGCGCGAGGTGGGCAAGGTGCTGCCCGAGAACACGCGCCCCGCGCTGGAAGAGGGCGTCTACCGGCTGCACACGTTGGTGAAGGACCTGCACGACAAGGTGATGACGGCGCGCATGACGCCGCTGTCCCTCATCACCGACCGGCTGCCCCGGGCGGCGCGAGACATCGCCCGCCGCAAGGAGCGCGAGGTCGACCTGGTCATCACCGGCGCGGAAATCGAACTCGACCGGGCCATCCTCGAGGAGCTGTCGGATCCGCTGCTCCACCTGCTGCGCAACTGCATCGACCACGGCCTGGAGGCGCCCGAGGATCGCGCCGCCGCGAAGAAGGGCCCACGGGGCCGGGTGCTGGTGGCGGTGAAGCGCGCCAGGGACCGCGTCATCATCGAGTTGGAGGACGACGGCCGCGGCATGGACCCCGCGAAGCTGAAGAACGCCGCGGTGTCGCGAGGCCTGCTCTCGGCGGAGGCCGCGGCGCGCCTGACGGACCGCGAGGCCTTCATGCTGTCGTGCCTTCCGGGCGTCTCCACCGCCAAGGACATCACCGACATCTCCGGCCGCGGTGTGGGCATGGACGCGGTGAAGCGCGTGGTGGAGAACGTCGGAGGCACGCTCGAAATCGACAGCGAGCGAGGCCGGGGCACCCGCTTCACCCTGCGACTTCCACTGACGGTCGCGGTGGTGCACCTGCTGCTGGTGGAGGTGGGCGAGGAGGTCTTCGGCCTGCCCATCGCCAAGGTGGTGGGGGCGACGGAGGCGGACGGGGAGTCACTCAGCCGCAGCCGCGAGACGGCCCTGCTGCCCCATGGTAATTCGCTGCTGCCGGTCCATTCGTTGGATGCGCTGGTGGGCGTACCTGCCCCCCGGAGACTGGGAGCCCGGCCTTTCGTGGTGATGGACGGGGATTCCGGCAGGGTGGCCCTGGCGGTGGACCGCCTGTTGGGACAGGAGGAAGTGGTGCTCAAGCCGCTGTCGCGGCCCCTGGACTTGCTGCCCGGCCTGTCCGGCGTCACCATTCTGGGAAGTGGGCGTCCGGTGTTCATCCTGGACGTGCCGAGGTTACTGTCCGCGTGAGCCAGCCCCTGCACAGCGACGCGCAACTCGACGCACTGCGCGAGGTGGCCAACATTGGTTGTGGCCACGCGGCCAATGCGCTCTCCCGGTTGATGGGGGGACGCAAGGTGGACCTCTCCATTCCCCGCGTGCTGCTGACAGGCCCCTCCGACGCCGCCGAGCTTCTGGGCGGAGCCGCGCCGGTGGTGTCGGGGTGGCTGGGCATCCAGGGCGGGCTGCGGGGGGCCCTGTTGCTGGTGCTGCCCCAGCAGGACGGAGCCGCGCTGGAAGCGCTGCTCCTGGAGGGACAGCCCGCGATTCATCAGGCCGAACGGGACAGCGTGATGGCGGAGACGGCGAACATCGTCGCCAGCGCCTGCCTGTCCGCCATGGGCAGGCTGACGGGCTGGAAGCTGGTGCCCACGGTGCCCACGGTGCGGCGAGGCCGCGCGAGGGACGTGGTGTCCGACGCGGTGGGGCAGGTGGAGGGCGACGCCAGCAGCGTGGTGGTGCTGGAGGCCCGCTTCCTCGCGACCGCGGCGCCCCCGGTGGGTGGGCAGCTGCTGTTGGTGCTGGCGCGCGACAGCATCCGTGACCTGCTGGCGCGGCTGGGCGTGTAGCCCGTTTCGAGCTAGACGGGCGCCCATGGATGAGAAGGCGCTGAAACAGCTCCTGGGCAGTGTGAAGTCCGGCCGCGTCTCCGTGGACGACGCGGTGGGCAAGTTGAAGGACCTGCCCTTCGCGGAGCTGGGGTACGCGACGCTCGACACGCACCGCAACCTGCGCTTCGGCTTCCCGGAGGTGGTGCTGGGTGAGCCCAAGACGGTGGAGCAACTGCTGGGCATCGTCGGGGCGTTGGTGGAGCGCAAGCAGACGGTGCTGGTGACGCGGCTCCAGCCGGACAAGGCGGAGGCGCTGGTGGCGCGCTTCCCCAAGGGCGAGTACCACCCGGTGGCGCGCATCTTCCATCTCAAGCAGGGCAAGGTGCGCGCGGGCCGCGTGGCCGTGGTGACGGCGGGCACCAGCGACATCCCCGTGGCGGAAGAGGCGGCCACGACGGCCGAGGCCATGGGCGCGGAGGTGCGGCGCGTCTACGACGTGGGCGTGGCCGGCATCCACCGGCTGCTGCGGCGCCGCGAGGAAATCCAGGAGTGCCATGCCGCCGTGGTGGTGGCGGGCATGGAGGGCGCGTTGGCCAGCGCGCTGGGCGGACTGGTGGGGATTCCCGTGGTCGCGGTGCCCACGTCGGTGGGCTACGGCGCCAACTTCAAGGGCGTGTCCGCGCTGCTGGCCATGGTGAACTCGTGCGCCTCCAACGTGGCCACGGTGAACATCGACAACGGTTTTGGCGGTGGCTTCTACGCCGCCCTCATCTCCCGCACGAAGGGACGCAGGTGAGCACCATGCGACGCATCCTCTACCTGGAGCCGGTGGGCGGCATCGCCGGGGACATGTTCCTGGCGGCGGGCCTGGACCTGGGCATTTCGCCGGCGGAGCTGGAGCGCGCGCTGTCGGGCCTGCGCGTCCCGGGCTGGAAGCTGGCGGTGAGCCGCGCGGTGCGCCACGCCATCAGCGGCACGCACCTGGACGTCGTGCTGGATGCGCGCGAGGCCCATCCGCACCGCGCCTACGCGGACATCCGGCGCCTCATCGAGGAGGCGGACACGCTGCCCCCGCGCGCGAAGGAGCGGGCGCTGGCGGTGTTCCGCGCCATCGGCGAGGCGGAGGCGAAGGTCCACGGCGTGTCCATCGACGACATCCACTTCCATGAAGTGGGCGCGGTGGACTCCATCGTCGACATCTGTGGCGCGGCGGTGGTGCTGGAGCTGCTGGGCAACCCGGAGGTCCATGCGGCGCCGCCGCCGCTGGGCAGCGGCACCATCCGCGTGGCCCATGGCGCCATGCCCATTCCCGTGCCCGCGACGCTGGAGTTGCTGCGTGACGTGCCCGTGCGCTTCGAAGGCGTGGGGGAGCTGACGACGCCCACGGGCGCGGCGCTGCTCAAGGTGCTGGCGCACATCGGCCATCCGCCGGACTTCATCGTGGAGAAGGTGGGCTACGGCGTCGGAACGAAGGACTTCAAGGACCGCCCCAACGTGCTGCGCGCGTCGCTGGGCCGGCTGGAGCAGGCCCGCAACGAAGGGCTCTGGGTGGTGGAGGCCAACCTGGATGACGCCACGCCGCAGCTACTGGGGCACTTGCTGGAGCGCTTGCTCGCGGTGGGCGCGCTGGACGCGTGGGTGACGCCGGTGGTGATGAAGAAGAGCCGGCCGGGGCACCTGTTGAGCGCGCTGGTGGAGGGCGGCACGCGCGAAGCCATCGTGGACGTGGTGTTGCGCGAGTCCACCACGCTGGGCGTGCGCTACCACCGCGTGGAGCGTCAGGCGCTGGAGCGTGACTGGGTGGAGGTGGAGACGCCGTGGGGCAAGGTCCGCGTGAAGCGTGGGCTGCGCCAGGGCGCGGTGCTCAACGCCCACCCGGAGTTCGAGGACTGCCGCCAGCTGGCGGAGGCCGCGGGCGTCCCCGTGAAGCAGGTGATGGCCGCGGCGGTGGCGGCGCTCGGCCCCAAGGACTGAGCGCCGTGGGCGCCCTCTCCGAGGGCTTCGCGGACAGCTTCGTCAGGGGACGATGAAGTCCCGGGCGCGGGCGCCCGAGCCGCGGTGGTTACGCCGGCAAACGCACCTGGATGCGGGTGCCGCCCTGCTCGGCGCGCACGCACAGGTCGCCGCCATGGCGCTCGACGATGCGCCGACAGACGTCCAGGCCCATGCCCGCCGCATGGGGCTTCGTGCTGAAGAAGGGCTCGAAGATGCGCGGCAGCAAGTCCTTGGGAATGCCCGGCCCGTCGTCGGAGACCTCGACGACCACGTGCGCGGCATCCTTCCAGGTGCGCAGTCGCACGCGGCCTCCGCGCTCGCCCAGCGCCTCCAGCGCGTTGAGCACCAGCTGCGTCCACAGCTCGTCGAGCGCGACGCCTTCCGCCTTCAGCCGGGGCAGGTGCGGGTCGTACTCACGCTCCACCGTGAGGTGCTCTCCGCGCAGCCGGTGGCCCAGCACCGCCAGCGCGTGCTCCAGTCCTTCGTGGACGTCCACGTCCTCACGCGGCACCGGGTCCATGAAGGCATAGGCCTTCACGCCTTCGACCAGTGCGGACACGCGTGCCGTTCCTCGCGCCACCTCCGCCATGAGCACGTCACAGCTCACCGCCACCACCAGCCACGCGAGCACGTCGCCCAGCAGCGCCCCGCCCACGCGCGTCGCCACCGACTCCAGCCACGCGACGTCCAGTCCGGAGGCCACCAGCGCGGGCGCCGCCTCCCACGCATCCGCCACGCCGCGCGCCTCCAACCAGGAGCCCAGCGCTTCTTCGCGCTCGGCGCGGGCCAGGGGCTCCAGCGGCGGAGAGGTCCGCCCGCGCTCCGCCGCTTCCCGAGGCAGCGCCAGCAGGACGCTGCGCTGGGGCAGGGAAAGGCCGTGGTCGCCCAGGGCCATGGCGCGCGCGGACACCGTGGCCATCAGCTCGCCCAGCCGCGCCGCGCTCCGCCGGGCCGCCGCGGCGGGGCTGCCCAGCTCGGCGCCCAGCTCGGCCGCCATGCGTCCCACGGGGAGCACTTCTGACTGAGGACGGACGTCGTGCGCCTGCTGCTGGGAGCGCTGCGAGGCCAGCTCCATCAATCCCCGGCTGAGTCCGGGCGCCAGCCGCAGCAGCTCCCAGAAGGTGGCCGGCTCCATCCGGAACAGGCGCACGTCCGTCACCGCGTCGCCGCTGTGGGGGTAGGGCGCGTTCAGGAAGAGGATGAGCTCACCGAAGAGGTCGCCGGCCTCCAGCGTGAACGTGGGCACGCTCTCCGTGCCGGTGCGGCGGCTCCACTGCGTGTGGCCCTCCAGGATGACGGACAGGCCATCCGCGGCGGCGCCTTGCTCGGCGATACGAGTGCCAGCGGGGAAGTGGAGTTGACGGCCATGGTCCGCCATCCAGCGGAGCTGTTCTCCGGTGAGTCGGGCGAACAGCGGAACCTGGCGCAACGCCGCGACGATGTCGTCACTTCCCATACGCCGGGATGCTGCCTGTCCCCGCCAGGGAGTCCATCGGATTCGGCGGGGCCCCGCGCTATCGCAAGGGTTGCCGCGTCAACGCCTGTGCGAAGGCGTCGTTCCGCTGCCCGGCCACGCACACCGGCAACCCCTCCACCATCCCGCAGCGCGCGCCCGCCCGGAGGAAGGCGCCCACCTGCTGACGCACCACGACGTACACCGTGTCCCCGTCCACGCCGCCAGGGCGCATGGTGGCGTTGCACTCCTCCGCAATCGACGGTGGGGTCCGGGTGACGTAGCCGCTGTTGAAGGTGAGGCCCAGCCGGTAGGCCATGTACCCCGTCGCGTTGACCAGCGGCTCGTTGTAGGGGCACACCCACTGCACCTGCGGCGGGAAGAGGGCCAGGTGCTGGTAGTGGCCCTTCAGCTCCGCCCACTCCGGGGCCTGGAGCCGGCGGAAGCCTTCCGGGCGACGGCGCAGCTCGCTCTTGTCCTGGCGTACGTCATAGGCCTGCACGGCGACCGCCAGCGCGAGCACCGCCGTCCCCACCCAGGCGCGCTCTCGCCACTGTCGCAGCCACAGGAGGAGGGCGCCGCCCATCACCGCGTAGCACAGCGGCCAGATGAAGCGCCCGGACGCGCGGAACGCGGACGTCAGCCGCGAGAAGGGCTCGTACAGCCCGCCCAGGTCCACCACCAGCCGGCCCGTCCACGTCACCCGGGACGACAGCGCGTAGACGGCCAGCAGCAGCACCGCCACCGCGAAGGGCAGTCCCCGCCGCCAGGGCACATCGCGCAGCGTGCGGAAGCGAAGCGCCGCGCCCACGACGGAGAGCACCACGAGCAGCAGCGCCCCCGCGCCCACATAGCCGAAGCCTTCGCCCTGCCGCCGCGCCACGGGCAGCGAGGGCAGCAGCCGCGACCAGTCCGTGGGATTGAACAGCGTGGTCAGGTCGGCGGAGAACTGGCCGAAGCCCTCCGCACCCAGGTTGCTGCCGACGAAGTAGCCGAAGAGGGCGAAGATGAGCACGTCCAGCACGACGATGCCCACCGAGGCCAGCAGCGCGCGTCCCCAGCTGATGACGCGGCCCAGGGCCAGGCGCACGGTCAGCGCCATGGCCAGCGGCGCGAGCATGGCCACCAGGTACGGATGCGTGCCCGCGCCCACGGCGTTCAACGCGGCGGCCCACAGGAGGCTCCGCTTCGCCCCATGGGCGTCCGGTGTGTCGCGCAGGTGCAGCCACATCATGGCCACCAGCAGCCAGTGCGAGCACAGCGTCAGGTGCCCCAGCCGCGCCGCCATGGGCGGAGCCAGGGCCAGCAGCAGGCCGCCCAGCAACTGGTGCGTGGGGCGGGACGAAACGACGGACACCAGCTTCGCGCCGAACCAGCCCATGAGCGCGAAGCCCAGCGCGAGCCAGAGGCCGTGGTACTGGAAGTCAGCGGGCAGCAGCGCGTTGAAGGGCTTGAACAGCACCGCCAGCAGGGGATTGCCGTCCGTGAGCGCCACGGAGGTGCCATGCGGGAAGAGCTGGTTGGGCGAGCTCGTGAGCGGCAGGCCCCAGGGTGCGTTTCGGTAGAACAGCCAACCGAAACCGGAGGCCGCCCAGTCCTCGCGAATCATCCAGTCGATGCGCGTGGGCGGAATCGCCCGGCCACCGCCGAGCCAGAGGAACCACGCCAGTCCACCCAGCGCGGCGCCCCAGGGCGCCCACCGGTTCGCGGGTGACGGAGAAGGCGCAATGGTGGGGACAGGCGGAGTCGGGGCGAGCGCCGGTGAAGCGGATTCCCTCGACGCCGGTGGACTCGGGATCGTCATGGCGGCCTTGGTGGAGGCCGGCACTGTAGGACCGCGCTTCCCGCACGGGCAAGCACCGTTCCAGGCCGCGCGCTTCCAGCCAGCCTAGGGAGGGCAAGGCGTGACGCTGTCGTTGTTCCCGATGGAGCGCTCCTCCGGCGGCCCGGTGTAGACGTCGTCCGCGAGCATCGTGGCCCAGCACGAAGGGAGCCGGGGGTTGTCCGTGACGACGAACGCATCGCTCACGCGCGCGAGTGCATCCAGGCTCAGCGCCGTCATCGCTGGATTCCCCATCACCTTCAGGGTGCCCACCACGGTATGGAGCGAGCCCAGGGTGCTCAGGTGCTCCAGCGCGTCATTGCCCGTGACATACAGGCCGCGCATCCACGTCACTTGCTGGAAGCCAGACAGGTCCGTCAGCAGCGGGTTGAGGTTGACGAACAACGCGCCGCCCATGCTCTGGAGCTTTGGCAGGTCCGCCGCGCGCAGCAGCCGTGGGTTCTCCGCCAGGGTGACGTCCTGATTCACCCGGAGCAGCGACGGCATCGGGCCCACCTGCTCCAGCGCTGCGTTGCCCATCACGGTGAGCGCGCCTGTTTCGGAGAGGGCATCGAAGCGGAGGTCCAGGAGCCGGGCGTTGTTCATCACGTTGATGCGGTCCTTCACCACCGCCAGGTGTTCCAGCCCGGTGAGGTGCGTGAGGGCGTTGTTGTTGGAGACGTCGAGCCCACCGCCGACTCTCGTCAAACGTCCCAGCCCTTCCAGGGATTGAAGCATCGGGTTGCCCGAAACCGTGACGCTCCCTCCCACCTCTGTCAGACGGGACACCGGCAGCTTCTCCAGCGCGGGGTTGCCGTGGACGGTGAGCGTGCCCGCCAGCACCTGGACGTGGGGGAACGTGTCGGGGCTCGACAGCACGCCGGTGTTCCACACGGTGAGGTCGAAGTGGGGCGCCACGGCGGCCACGCCGCTCAGGGAGGACAAGGCGGGGAGCGTGTAGAGCGTCAGGCTGTCGACGCGAACGGCTGGAAGCGCCTCCATCGTCTGCGGTCCGACGCGCACCTCGTTGAGCAGGTTGCTGCCACGGATGCTCAACGTTCCTCCCACGTAGCGAAGCCCAGACAGCTCCACCCGCGTCAGCGCCGGGTTGTCGTGGATGGACAGCGGACCTTCCACCGACACGAGGCCGGGCAGCACCACCGTCGTGACATCCGTGTCCTCGATGGAGAGCTCACCGCGAATGATGGAGAGGGACTTCAACGCTTCCAGGTCGGCCGCGTTCTCCACCGCGTACATCCCGTCATGGGCCGCCGACAGCTGGCACACGAAGGCAGCCGCGAGAACCTCGGTGTCGTCGAGCACCCTGTTCAGGTTGGTGTCCACGCCTGCCTCCACCTGGGTGCCTCCCGTGGTGCAGTTAGGGCCCGTCGGCTCTGGCCGCTGGCGCAGCAGTGTCACCGCGGGGTCCGCGCAGAAGCGGGCGGCTGCCCGGAGCTCGTTGTCATCGAGCACGCCGTTCCCATTGAGGTCCACGCCGGCCTCCACGAGCGCGTTGTCGTGCCGGCAGACGAAGGGGTGGGTCAGCAGCGGGCGCACGCGGGCGAGGACAGGCGCCGGCTCCATGCAGCCGTGGACCTCGCGCGTCACCTCGTCATCCGAAAGGAGGCCGTTGCCATCCAGGTCCGCCCCCGCCAGGGTGAGCTGCCCGCCCAGCGCACATGGCTCGCCGGGAGGGAGCTGCCGCGTGCGCACCAGCACGCCTGGCGAGAGCGTGGCGCAGATGTATTCGGTGCCCGTCACCTCGTCGTCGTCGAGCACGCCGTCATCATCCTGGTCCAGCCCCGAGCGCACGGCCTTCCCGCCGTGCTCGCAGTTCGGGCCGGAGGACTCGTCAGCCACGCGGGTGCGCGCCTCGTGCTGACCGATGAGCCGGTGCAGGTCGATGCCGTCACACCCGGTGGCCAGGACCAGCGCCAACATCCACGTCCATCGCATCGCCAGGAGCCTTTCGGGGCGTCACTCGCCGCAGGTGGCGGTGTCGTTATTGCCGCTGATGTGGAGTTGCCCGGCGTCGCCCGTGTACACGTCCGCCGCGAGCGACGTCGCGAGGCATGACGGAAGTTCGAGATTGTCCGTGACGTCAAAGACCTGACCGACCTGGTGCAGGCTGCTCAGGCCGAGCCGGACGAGGCTCGCGTTGTCCGACACGCGAAGCGAAGCGAGGGTACTCAGGCCGCTCAGGCCCTCCAGGGTCGTCAAGGCGGGGTTTCCCTTCACGCTCAGCTCGGACAGGTGACGGAGCGGCGCGAGGCTGTAGAGCGCCTGCAGGGCCTTGTTTTCGCTGATGACGAGCCCGCCTCCGATGCTCCACGGGGAGAGGCCTTCCAGGAAGCGCAGCTCCGGGTTCCCCGAGACGCGGACGTTGCCGCCGACATGGACGAGGTTCGAGAAGGGAAGCGCTTGCAACGCGTTGTTGTCGGTGACGGTGAGCGAGCCCATGAGGTTGTCGACGTTGACGAGCACGGAGTCCTCTTTGGGGTGGAACGCCAGGACATCATTGCCCTCCACCAGCAGGCTCTCCCGAGGCGACACGCTCACGAGCCCGTTCAGGTTGCGCAGCCGGTCGTTGTGGCTCACGACGACGCCTCGGCCCACGAACAGCCGTTGTTCGTCGGTGCCGCCCGCTTGCAGCCTGTCCAGCGCGGGGTTGGCTGTCACGTCGAGGTCGTCACCCACGAAGCGCAGGACGGGCAGGTCCACCTGGGTCAGGAGTTGGTTGTTCCAGAGGCGCAAGCTGCGGTCCACCACCGCGAGCCCCGGCAGGCTCAGCTCGGTGATGGACGCGTCGTTGATGAGGAGCGAGCCCTGGATGCGGGAGATGCGCTGGAGCGCGGCGAGGTCCGCGGGGGTCCGCACGGTGTAGTCGCCGTGGAGCGTGTGCAGGGCCTCGCAGACGAAGGCGGTCTTGTGGACCTCTGGCCCCCAGAGCACGTCATCGCCGTTCGAATCCACGCCCAGCCGGATGCCCGTGCCACCCTGGGGGCAGGCCGCTCCGGCGAGCTCGGGCACGTAGACGACCTTGAGCCGGGCCGGCTCCACGCAGACGCTGACCACGGCGCGGACCTCGTCGTCGTCGAGGAGGCCATTGCCGTTCGCATCAAGGCCGGCCTCCACCCAGGTGCGGCCCCAGCTACAGAGCCACGGAGGGACCGCCGCCGACGGAGGCTGATGCTGGCTTCGGTGAATCACACGCGGGGAGACTGGCTCGGTGCAGCCGTACACCTCCCGGGTGACTTCGCCGTCCTCCAGGGCATCGTTGCCATTCACGTCCTGGCCCGCCCGCGACACATGTCCTCCGAGCGGGCACTGTTCGCCGGGGGGCACGTCTTGCATGTGCACCAGTACCCCGGGCGTGGGCGTGGTGCAGACGTACTCGATGCTCGTGACTTCGCTGTCGTCGAGCACGCCGTTGTCGTTCAGGTCCAGGCCCGCGAGAAAGGCCCTGCCGCCGAGCGGGCAGCGGTCTCCGGCTGGCTCGGGGTCCACCCGCGTGCGTGCCTCGTGTTGCGTGACGAGCTCGCGCAGGCTGATGTCGTCACAGCCCGCCGCCAGCAGTACCACCGCCATCCAGGTCCATCGCATGGGTGCTTCTCTCTTCCTCGTGACGGGGCTCGCCGCTGGGAGGCCTTCAATCGCAGGGAGATGAGCTGTCGTTGCCGCGAATCTCGGGCGCGCCGCCCGTGTTGACCCGTGCGGCGAGCGACACGGCCAGGCAGGTGGGGAGCCGGGGGTTCTCCGTGACGGTGAAGAGGCGGGTGACGCTCTCCAGGGCATTCAGGTCCAGGCGCAGCAGGTTCTCATTGGAGAGCACAAACAGCTCCTCCACCGATTGGAGGAGGGCGAGGTCCGACAGGTCGGTGAGGCTCGCGTTGTTCTCCACGGTCAGCACCTGCAGCGAGAGCAGCCGGTCGAAGCCCATCAGCCGGGAGAGCTGTGGGTTGTTGCCGATGAACAGGAAACCGCTGTTCTGCACCTTCTGGAGCCCCCACAGGTCCTTCAACACGGCGTTGGCATTGAACCGCATGCCGGAGGTGACGCGCGCCAGCTTGGGGAACTCTCCCGCGGCTTCCAGCGCGGGGTTGCGATCGAATTCGAGCGTCCCCACCTGGGTGAGTTCATTCATGCCTTCCACCGAGCGCAGATTGGCGTTGTCCCGCACGCGGAGGCCACCGCCAATGGACGTCAGCGCTGGCATGCCCGACAACGCAGTCAGGTTTTCATTGTCCGTTACAACCAGGTCTCCCACGACCTTCTGCAGCACCGTTCCGGTCAGGGTGCTCAAGGAGGAGTTGCCGATGATGTTCAGGGAGCCGCCCAGCCACTCGAGGTGCCGGAAGGGAAGGGTGGAGAGCTTTGCGTTGTCTTCCAGGGTGATGCTGCCGAGGAGCGCGGAGGTGAAGGTGAAGTAGCCCCCTTCGAGGGCATCATTGTCTCTCAGGACGATGTTGTTGCCAGGAAGGACCGCGCTCACTCCCGCGAGCGTGGGGAGCCAGGGATTGGATATCAGGCTGAAATCGCCCCAGACCCAGAGCGGAGCGCGGCTGCCGCTGCCCAGGGTCAGCGTGGTCAACGCGGGGTTTCGGGCGACGGTGAGCGGGCCACCGACGAGGCGCAGCGAGGGCATCTCCACGCGTTCAAGCGACGTGTCGACGATTTCCAGCGCGCCTTCGACCATCATCAAGTCGGGGAGGACGGCCTCCGTGGCGGCCCCGGCGTCGAAGTAGAGGGCGCCCCGGACGCGGGAGATGCCCTCCAGCGCCACGAGGTCCACCGCGTTGCGCACGCGGTAGTTGCCGTCCAGCGTGTGCAGGGGCTGGCACACGAACATGGATGACATCACCTCTTCGTCTTCGAACAGGCCGTCCGCGTCCGCGTCGGTGCCCACGTCCACCTGGGTGCTGGGCGTGGGACACGCGGCGCCGGCCGGAGCCGGTGACTGACGCAGCCGGACCTCGGAGGGGAGCACGCAGAGGTTGGACGTCGTCCGGACCTCGGAGTCGTCCAGCACGCCGTTGCCATCCTGGTCCTGTCCCGCCTCCACCACGGCGCCGTTCTCCCCGCAGGGGAAGAGGAGCGGCTCCCGTGGCCGTACGCGGGTGACCACGGCCGCCGAGCTGGCGCAGCCGTACACCTGGCGGCTGACCTCGCTGTCTTCCAACTCGTCGTTGCCATTCGCGTCCTGGCCCGCGCGGTACACCCTGCCGCCCTCGGTGCAGTTCTCACCGGGGGGCTCGTCCTGCACGCGCATCAGCACGCCGGGGATGGCGGTGACACACGCGTATTGGGTGACGGTCACTTCGCCGTCGTCGAGCACGCCGTTGTCGTTCAGGTCCAGGCCCGTGCGGACGAAATGGCCACCGTGGACGCAGTTGGTACCCGCGGGCTCGGGCTCCAGCCGGGTGAGCGGCGGGTGCTGCCGGACGAGCCGCTCCAACTCGATGCCGTCACACCCCGTGACGAGCACGAGCATCGTCATCCACATGCGTCTCATGAGCAGGTCCCTCAGCGTCGCAGCGCCAGCTCGAAGCCGAACGCGCGGTCCCAGTAATTGCGCTGGTCCAGGGTGACGCGGTCATAGGTGAGCGTGGCCGCCAGACGCAGCCGCACACCCGCCAGCGCTCCCGTCACCCCCGCGGCGGTGTACGTGGAGAGCACGGTGGGGTCGCCCATGCGCACCTGTCCGCGAGTGATTCCCAGAAAGCCCCAGCCCGCGCCCGCCTCCAGGAACAGCGGCACGCGCAGGGGGGCCGGTACCTGTGCGCCCAGGAGGCCGAGGAGCGCACCCCGGTGGGTGCGGATGTCGTCGGTGGCCAGGGGCGTCAGGCCATAGGAGGCGCGCGCGCCGTAGTAGAGCGACGGCAGGGGCGCCTCGCGCCGCCACGTCACGGTGGGTCCGGTGGCCAGCGTGCTCAATCCGAGCGGCGCCTGCTGCCCCGTCCAGCCCAGGTCCCAACCCGCCAAGGTGTCGGGCCGCCGCGCCATGAACCGCGGGAAGGTGCCGCCCGCGCTCGGAGGAAACGCCTGGGATATGCCCACGGGCGCGAGCCCGGTGGCCGCCACGTAGCGCTCGTAGAAATCCTTGTCGAGCGGCACCGCGAACAAGCCCTTGCGCAGAGCCTCCTCGGCGGGGCCTCGCTCCTGGAGCTCCCGGTCGCCCAGGTCGATGATGCCGTTGGTGGACAGCTTGGCCAGGGTGATGCGGGCTTCCTGCGTGGGCGTGCGAATCCAATACACGTCGCGCTCGGGCAGGCGCAGCAGCACGTACTGTTCCTTGGATCGGCGCACGTCGGCCAGCCGCCGTCCGTCCGAGTCCTCGACGGAGATGCGCGAGTGCTCGAGCCCGGAGGGCAGGGGAAGGCTGGGGCCTTTCGGCGCGGGGCCTACCAGCGGACGTCGGGGCTCGCGGGTGGGGGCGAAGGCGTGGAGCGACAGGCGCGCGGGGAGGCCCTTCACGCCCTGGAGCGACGCGGTGACGAAGGCGCCCAGCTCGCTGTACTCCACCTTGCCGTCGCCGTTGATGTCCGCCGCGCCCAGGAGGCCGGAGCGGGCCACGTGGCTGAAGACACCCGCGCGGATGCGGGACCACTCGTGCGTTTCGCCGTCCTCGCTCTCCGCGAACACGGCGCCCACGGTGGGCCGGGTGGCGAGCTGCTCACGGGCCAGCATGCCGCGCAGCTCCGCGAGCACCGCCGCGTCCGTCTGACCGCCGCGACTGCCCACGACGCCAGACGCGCGGCACGCGTCCACGATGAGGTGGACGTAGCTGGCGCCGAGCGGGTCCACCACGTCCGCGTAAAGGCTTGCTTTATCCAGACGTCCCCCCGCGAGGGTGAAGTACGCGCGTCCGGCCTCGTCTGTGTTGCCGTGGCCCACGTAGACGAGCAGCACGTCTGTCTGGCGTCCCAATTCATGGTCCACCAGGTTGGCCGCGCGGAGGCGTGCGACCTCTCGTTTCACCTCGTCTGGTGTTGGGGGCCGGGCGCCCGCGAGCACCGGCCGGGCCGTGGCGCGTGTTGCCTCGTCCGGGGCTACCAGCAGCGTGGTCTCCACGCCCAGGCGTTGAAGCGTCTCCGCCCACAGCACGCCGTCATCGTCCGCGAAACGCAACGACGGGAGCGACGGGTCGTCGCTCCCGTTATGGGCAATGACCAGGGCGCGGCGAACCACGGCTTCGGCCGAGGCACCACGGGCTAGCAGCAGTGCCGCGGCGCCGAGGAGCACTCCCAGCTTTTTCATGGAGCTTCCTCTACCCTCACTGACTGCTTGAGCACCACCGTGCCCTCTGTCTGTTCTCCGCGCAGGGTCGACAGGGACTCGGTCGGGCTGCCTGCGAAGACAGCGACGACTTCGACAGTGCCCGCCGTCTCTGGCATGGGCACGGTCAGCTCGAGGGGGGCTTCCTTGCCCAAGCCTCCGGACAGGGCGAAGGGACCGGCCGTCACCTCCGCTTTCTTGGCGCCGCGGACCTGGACGGCGACGTGGGTGAAAGGCGCATGTCCACCGGCGGCGAAGGCCAGCATGGCACCGGCGCGGCAGGCATCTCCGGCGTGCAGCTCGCGCAGGGCCTGGCCCGGGGTGGCGCAGAAGATTCGCAGGGCGACGCCGGGCGGCGCGGTGCCTTCGCCGCGGGCGACGAACTCGCCGGGCGTCGTCGTGGCGGTGGGGACGAGCACCACCGCGAGGAAGACCGCGGCCAGCGCGCCGCCGAGCAGGGCCAGGGAGGACCACCGGGACGGAGCCTGTTCCGGCGCGGCCGCGGCGAGGGCGGCCTCCAGGCCTCCGTCTGACAATGCTTGGAGCTCCACGGAGGAGGGGACGTGGATGTCATTGCCCTCCAGGGCGCGGTGGGCCTGGGCCCAGCG
Source organism: Myxococcus virescens (assembly GCF_900101905.1). Lineage (NCBI taxonomy): Bacteria > Pseudomonadati > Myxococcota > Myxococcia > Myxococcales > Myxococcaceae > Myxococcus > Myxococcus virescens. Next base: position 444,827 of record NZ_FNAJ01000002.1, read on the forward strand.
CTCGTAGCGGGTGCCGCAGCGCTGGCAGGCGTGGGCGTGGCGCAGCAGGCGAGCGGATTGGTGGGAGGACAGGTCTCCCAGCGACCACCGGGTCAGGCTGGCGTCGATATGTCTCTCGTACCACCTCATGAGGGCATGCTCCCTATTGCGCACAGGGCGAGCGAGGCCAGGAGGACTCCCAGCTCCATCCGCCCGGGCTCGGCCGATGCGTCCAGCCAGCCCGAATTCTTCAAATGCTCGGTGAAGTGCGTCCGCATCCGCCGCTCGCGCACCCGGACTTCGCCTCGGGTGAGCTGGAGTTGCTGGGCGGCGGATTCCTGCGAAAGACCTTCGACGAAACGGAGCTGTGCCAGGGCGCGGCCTTCGTCCGTGAGTGTGTCGAGGAAGGCGCGGACCAGGTCGCGCACTTCGGTGCTGAGGGCTTCTTCTTCTGGCGTCCGGCCCTCGGTGGGCAGGTGGGTCAGCTCGGGCGCGTCGTCCATGGGGACGGCCTCGCGGGACACGCGTCCCGACGCGCGCATCAGGTCGATGGCCGTCGAGCGCGCCACTGTGAGGAGGAAGCCCAGGTAGGGGCGAACCCCGTCATAGGCCTGCCGCATGTTGGGCCGGAAGGCCCGGACGAACGTCTCTTGATGGGCGGCGTCCAAATCCAGCGCGGACAACGCGGCGCTCCGCGTGCCCCCATCCGTGCCCACCGCGAACTTTCGCGAGAGGTAGCGGAGCACCTCCGGCGAATAGGCCCGGTACACCTGCGTGAGGACGGACGTCTCCCCCCGGCGGAAAGCCTCCAAGACGGACCGGTCGTTTCCAGGCAGCACGGTAACTCCGTCCCTCATCGCGAGCCGGCTCGAGCCCAATGCCCGGCCGTCCGTCATCCCTTCAAAATGGGATACGGAACGGGGTCGCAAAATGGGTCGCGCCTATAACGAATGGCGCGCATTTTCATTGTGGGTCCGTCTGACGATTCCCACTCGGGGCCGGGAGGGGCCATATGGGGTGCAGGGTTACCCAGGCGTGGCGGAGGCGGTCGAGCAGCCGGAGATGGTCGGATGGGTTCAGTCCCTGGGCTGCCGCTGGGGTGGAGGACCACCGCCTTCTCCACCCGCCTCCAGCGCACCGCTGCGCAGCCGCCTAAATGCATTCGTCAAAGAAGGTGTTGCACCCGTTTCAAGATTTTGGAGTCGGAGCGGCTCTTTACAGTGGCCGATTTGTTCATGGTGGAATTTTTCGCGGATACGAGTCATGGGGCGCGAGGGTGGAGAGGTTGGTGGGGTGGTGGTTGCGTTGCCGCGCTCTGAAATGGCAACGCTACGAAGTAACAAGCTCGAAAGGACTCAGCCTGTCCCAGATATGCCAGATCTCCTTGAGACCATTTCCGAGCCAGGAGCGGATTCTATGCTTAATAGGGTGGCTGTGATTGAGGCGCTGTCAGAGGTCTTTTAACGATGAATGTCCAAACGATAGCCACCATTCGAGTCGATCTCCCCCATGCCACCGGAAGAGTTCGGTTCTTTTTTGTTAGCCCATCGGATGCAAGAGAGTGGCATCCCTGGTGGGAGGAGCTTTTTGGCTTTCTGGCCTCGATTGGTCCGAGAGAATCTGCAGGTGTTGATGAGGATGGCGCGCCTATGGAATGTGCAGTCATGACTGGAGAAGTCAGGAGAGAGTTTTTGAGATTTCTGAAAACAGCGCCTGTATCAGAGATGACTGCGCACCGTACCTTACGGTCAGCGCATAAAATGCTCTCAGATTCCGAGCTTGATGTAGGGGTGCGCTACTTTGGTCGGCCACAGGGATGCACAGTGGAAGAACTGTGACACAGAGACAGATATCTAAGACGCGCAGCGCAGCTTGGTGGCGAAGCAGGACGCCAACGGTAGGGGTTCGATCAGAAATTGCTTAGCCACCTTGGGCTTGAGGACGTAGTCCCAGTAACCATGGAAGTCCGAGCGGACGAGGTGGGGTCCAGAAGCAGGCCTGATTGTTGCCGCGTATGCTATTTGAGGGATGGACGCCTGTTTTCGTGCGCACTGGCTGAGGGGCTCACGAGCGGAGGTTCCGAAAATGCCATCACGGAGCCGGACCACCGGAAGTCATGCTCGTGAGGGGACTCAACTCCTTGACGCGACAGCAGTCGCCGCAACAAATGGATAAGCACATTCTCCATTGAGGGTTTTTGTGAGTCTTTGGAGCTAGTCAAACGAAAGAAGGGATGGATTGAGTGATCCGCGAGGACGGAAATTGCTCAGTGTGTGGCTGTGGTGTTGAATGGAGCGTCGTTCAGTCCATCGGTTCAAGAAAGGAGTTGCGGTGGTCACGGGGGATGCACTGTGGAAATGCGGTGGAAGAGGACGATATCGGATTCCCGTCTGAGCAGATCCGCAGTGCATTCATTGAGGCTCAGGGGCAATGGAGCTTGCACCTCTTGGATGCGGCACACCGCAGCAATGCCGTAAGGGAGATGAGGCGTTTGCTTGGGCTTGATCTCAACGCGGCCGCGCGCTTGATACGCGCACCTTTGAATGATCTCTGGTCGGGTACAGAGACCGAGGCGAGATGGATTGCGCTGCACCTACACAGGCTTGGAGTCCTCGTGGCTGTCACGCGACAAAACTCCTGAACTATCACTACTGCGTCAGGGGTAGGCCGAAGAGGGAATGGGCGACGGAGGGCTGGGTGGGCAGGCCCTCATTGAATTGTCCGCCATCCGCCCCATTCATGAGAGAGGTATGGACTCCTTCATGAACGCCGCCACGGTGCAGCGTATCCGTCCGGCCAACGACGAGCTGAGAGGCGTTGAGTGAGGAGTCAGCGCCGTGGATCCTGGAGTATTTGTCGAAGCCGGTGGAGAAGCAGGAGTGGTTTCGGATCGCCGAAGCCATCGAGGCGAGCGGGCTGAGGCAGAAGGAGTTCTCCTCGCAGCGAGGCGTGCCGCTGAGCACGTTTCTCTGCTTCAACAACAAAGGGGAACAGTTTGCCTCTATCAGAACGCCGTGCCGTTCACCCGCCGCCCAGGCGAAGCTTCAACTCCGGGTGACAGCTGCGTATGCGGCACCCAGGTCCCGGTGGAGCTCCCGTCCGGGCTCCGGTTGTAGGAGATGCCCACCTCTGTGTCCTGATAACCCGCGCTGTCCTGCACACTGTTGTCCGGCCGCACCAGGAACACGGTGTCTCCGCTGCTGCCCGTGTTGACGCCCCGGTTGAAATACAGCCCGCCTCCCGAGGCTGCCGTGGCGTTCGTCACGCCCGCAGGCACCGCCGTCGGCCCCGAGTACACGACGTACGACTTGCCCGGCTGAATCATCGTCCCCGCAGGGAATATGTGCCGCGTGTCGTCTTCGCCCGCGTAGGAGCTGGCGTCGTGAATCTTCCAGCCGCCCAGGTCCACCGCCGTGGTGCCGGTGTTCACCAGCTCGACGAACTGCTGGTCATAATCCGGCGTCGTGGTGCCTGGCTTGTTGTGCGACTGCGGCAGGTACTCGTTGATGAACACCTTGTACTGCGTCCCGCCCGTCCCCGTTCCCCCGCCGCCTGCATTCCCGAAGTTGAAGCGGCTGATGATGGGGTAGTGGTCGGACGTGTTGTTCCGGTAGCCCGTGATGTTCGGCCGCAGCACCTGGGTCGAGTTGGGGACGTAGCTGGTCCACATCTCGTTGGTGACGAGCTGATGGTCGATGAACGTGCTGCGGCTCGCCGTGCTGCCAATGCCCGCCTCGGACAGGGCCTGGGTGGTGAACCGGTAGTTGGCCGAGTCGCTCACGAAGTTACGGTACGGCGATTCATATTTCAGCCCGGTGCTGGGATTGGTCGCCATGGACACGTCCACGTCGTCATTCCAGTCACCCACCACCATGGCCCGCTGCGTGGGCAGGCGGAGGTCCATGTAGTCCTTGATCCACCCGGAGGCCGACAGGCGCCGCGCGTAGTCGTCGGCACCGGCGAGCGCCTTCATGTGGATGACCAACGCCGTCACGTCCACGCTGGCACCACCGCGCTGGATGCGCAGGTCCACTCGCAGCGGCGGGCGCCCGCCGAAGTCGTAGTCGTGGTTCAGCAGCACCACGTCCGCCCGCAGCACCTGCACCACGTCCGACTTGAACAGCACGCCCACCTTCTGCTCATTGGCCGAGTAGTAGCTCGTTCCCGACGACACCCGGGAGCTGTCATCCGCCAGGAAGCCGTCGTAGCCCGGCAGCCGCGCCTTCAGCTCGTTGAACTGCGCCGTGCTGACAATCTCCGCCAGTCCCCAGAAGTCCACACCCGCGTCGGCGATGACGGCCTGGACATTGGCCAACTGCAACGGCTCGTCGTTGGGCCCATAGAGCGGGTCCCCGAACCACTCGATGTTCCAGTTCCCCACCGACAGCGGGAAGCTCCCATCCGGCCCGCCCCCGTCCGGCGTCTGCCCGGGACCCACCACCTCCAACCCCAGCTGGACCTCGGCCTCGGCGCCGTGGGCGTCATGGACCCGCAGGGTGATGGGATAGGTCCCCTGTCCCTGGGCCTGCCCCGTCAGCAATCCCTCGGGGCTCAACGCGATGCCCGTGGGCAGCGAGCCCGCCACCAGCTCCCACTGAAGGGGAGGGCGCCCGCCGGTGGCAACCAGGACGTGCTCGTAGCTGTCCCCCTCCGTGGCGGCGGGGAGCCCGTCACTGGTGACCTCGGGGCGTGGATAGATTTTCAGCGCGTACGTGCGCACGTTCTCCAGGCCGTCCGCGTCCCGCACCGTCACGGTGATGGAGAAGTCACCGGCCTCGGTGCCCGGGCCCAGCAGCCGCCCCTCTCCCGTATAGAAGGAGAAGCCCGCCGGCGGTGGTGACACCGTGTAGCGCAGGGGCGGCTCGCCCCCGGACGCGGTGAACATGGCTTCGTAGGCAAGGCCCACCGTCGTCGGAGACAGCTCGACCGCGGGCAGACGGGGCGCTCCCGAGGGTCCACGTCCCTCGGAGCAGGCACACAGCAGGGTGAGGACGGCGAGCATCCCCGCCATTCGGAAAAACGGCATGTCGGCGGGCTCCAGCGCGGGCCTCGAGGAGTGTGGCACGCGACGCGCCCACTCTAGCCTCGACGGACGCCCGCATGCACGAGGCGCGTGGCACGAAAGGCAATGGCCGCCGACATCGTTCGTGTTTCAAGCAAGCGCTGGAAGGTTTTGCGCTCCGGGCAGCCGTGGAGTGGAATGGTTTTCGGGGGGGATGACTGCCCCATGGAGGAGACAGCACATGGCCAACAAGTGGGACAAGCAGCTGATGGACTTCCTCAAGCGCACCGGTGACGAGCTCAAGCGCACCACCGATGACCTGCGCGGCGAGGCTGAGCGCCTCCTCAAGGAAGTGAAGGACCCTCAGAACCAGGCCAAGGTGAAGGAAGGCCTGGAGCAGCTTCGCACCTGGGCCGCCAGCACCAGCAAGGTGGCGGCGGAGAAGATCGAAGTCGCTGTGCGTCAGGTCGAGGGCGCCGTCGAGCGCGCCTTCACGAGCGAGGAGGGCGGCGAGCGTACCCCTCCTTCGCGTCCCGCCAAGGCGCCAGCCGAGCCCGCAGCCGAGGCCAAGGCCCCCAAGGCCAGCGCCTCCCGCCCGGCCGCGAAGAAGGCCGGGGAAAAGTCCATTGGCCGCAAGAAGCCCGCCGCCAAGGGCGCCGCCACGAAGACGGCGAAGAAGGCTGTTTCGGGTTCCAAGAAGACGATTGGCCGGCCCAAGAAGCCCGCCGCCAAGACCACCGCCGGAGCGTGAAGTTCCGCTGGGTGTGAAGCCCGCCTGCCCGGGGGCAAGCCGGTTTCCTTTGTCCTTCTCGCCATTTGGAAGGTCCCGCGGCGCGTGAGATAGTGCGCGCCGTGGCCGGCTCGAACGACAAGAGCAGAATCCAGACAGACATCGGGCAGGACGTCATCGACGCGGCGGTTCGCAGCGTCGAGCGTCACATGGACGATGAGGACGAGGTGACCGTCATCGAGGTGGAGGCTTCAGGCCCGTCCACCGAGGTGGAGGCCGAAGCGTCCGCGTCCCCCGCCGACACCACTTCTCCGCCGTCTGACGCCGAGGCGCCCCCGTCCGAGGACGTGGCGGCGCTCCGCCAGGAGGTGGAGTCCCTCAAGGCCCAGCTCGAGTTCAGCCAAGCCAAGGGGCGCGAGACGATGGAGCGCCTGCGCGAGGCCCACGAGCGTGCGAAGGAGGCGCAGGAGCGCACCGTGCGCCACGCCGCGGACCTGGAGAACTACCGCAAGCGCGCGCAGAAGGAGAAGGAGGAGGTCCAGCGCTTCGGCTCGGAGAAGCTGCTCAAGGACCTGCTCCCGGTGATGGATAACCTGGACCGCGCGATCGACGCCGCGGCCAAGTCGCCGGACCTGGACAGCTTCGAGAAGGGCGTGGCCATGACGCGCAAGTCCTTCGAGGACGCGCTGGGCCGCCACGGGGTGAAGGGCTTCAGCGCCAAGGGGCAGGTGTTCGACCCGCGCGTGCACGAGGCCATCCAGCAGGTGGAGACGGCGGACGTCCCCGCCGGCCACGTCGCCTACGAAGTCGTGCGCGGCTTCTACCTGAATGAGCGGCTGGTGCGTCCGGCCATGGTCGTCGTCGCGCGTGCACCCGCCGAGCCTGTAGCCGCCGCAGAGCCGCAGGCCGTCGCCGAGCCCGCTACCGCCACGACCGACACCGAGGCGCCCGCCGCGCCCGCGCAGTCCGAGAACTCTTCCGGGGGGAGTCAGTAACCAACATGGGCAAGGTGATTGGAATCGACCTTGGGACGACCAACTCGTGCGTCGCCGTCATGGAGGGCGGCGAGCCGGTGGTCATCCCCAACAGCGAAGGCAGCCGGACCACGCCTTCCATGGTGGGCTTCACTGACTCCGGCGAGCGCCTGGTGGGGCAGATTGCCAAGCGGCAGGCCATCACCAACCCGGAGAACACTGTCTTCGCGGCGAAGCGGCTCATCGGCCGCAAGTTCGACTCGCCCGAAGGCAAGAAGGCCATTGGCGTGTCGCCCTTCAAGGTGGCCTCCAGCCCCAACGGCGACGCGTGGGTGGAGATTCGCGGCAAGGGCTACAGCCCGCCGGAGGTCTCCGCCATCGTCCTGATGAAGATGAAGCAGACGGCGGAGGACTACCTCGGTGAGCAGGTCTCCGAGGCGGTCATCACCGTCCCCGCCTACTTCAACGACAGCCAGCGTCAGGCCACCAAGGACGCCGGCCGCATCGCCGGGCTCAATGTCCTGCGCATCATCAACGAGCCCACCGCCGCGGCCCTGGCCTACGGCCTGGACAAGGTGCAGGAGGGTGGCACCGAGCGCATCGCCGTCTACGACCTGGGCGGCGGCACCTTCGATATCTCCATCCTGGAGCTGAACGCCGGCGTGTTCGAAGTGAAGAGCACCAACGGCGACACGTTCCTGGGCGGCGAGGACTTCGACCAGCGCCTCATCGACTACCTGGCCAAGCGCTTCGCGGAAGCCAACAACGGGCTGGACCTGCGCAAGGACCGCATGGCGCTGCAGCGCCTGAAGGAAGCCGCCGAGCGCGCCAAGCACGAGCTGTCCAGCGCGCCCGAGACGGAGGTGAACCTGCCGTTCATCACCGCGGATGCCTCCGGCCCCAAGCACCTCACGGAGACCGTGGACCGCGCCACCTTCGAGGCGCTGGTGACGGACCTCATCGACCGCACCATCGAGCCGTGCCGGATTGCCCTGAAGGACGCGGGCATTCCCGCGCAGCAAATCAATCAGGTGCTGCTGGTGGGCGGCATGACGCGCATGCCGCGCGTGCAGGCGAAGGTGAAGGAGTTCTTCGGCAGGGAGCCCCACAAGGGCATCAACCCGGACGAGGTCGTCGCCGTGGGCGCGGCCATCCAGGGCGGCGTGCTCAAGGGCGAGGTGAAGGACGTCCTCCTGCTGGACGTGACGCCGCTGTCGCTCGGTGTCGAGACGGCCGGCGGTGTCTTCACGAAAATCATCGACAAGAACACCACCATCCCCTGCAAGAAGAGCCAGGTGTTCTCCACCGCCGTGGACAACCAGCCGCTGGTGAGCGTGCACGTGCTCCAGGGCGAGCGTGAGATGGCGGCGGACAACAAGACGCTGGCGCGCTTCGAGCTGGTGGGCATTCCCCCAGCGCCGCGCGGCGTGCCGCAAATCGAGGTGTCGTTCGACATCGACGCCAACGGCATCGTCCACGTCAGCGCCAAGGACCTGGGCACCGGCAAGGTCCAGCAGGTGCGCGTGGTGAGCAACTCCGGCCTGTCCGAGGCGGAAATCCAGGCGATGATTTCCGACGCCCAGTCGCACGCCTCCGACGACAAGAAGAAGAAGGAGCTGGCGGAGCTGCGCAACAACGCCGACGGCCTCATCTACACGACGGAGAAGAGCCTGGAGGAGTACGCGAGCCTCCTGTCGGAGAAGGACCGCGAGGAAATCAAGGCGGACCTGGAGCGCCTCAAGGAGGTGCTCAACACCTCCGACGTGGCGGTGCTCAAGGAATCCTTCCAGCGCCTGGAGGGCAGCGCCTACCGCATCGCGGACGCCATCTACACGGGCCAGGCGAGCTGAACGCTCGCAATCGCCTCCGCGCTCCAGCGTAGACTGCCTGCCGCGCAGTCAGTCCCCCTGGAGCGCATCAATGGACGTCACCGAAGGCATCGTCATGTTCCTCATCACCGCCATGGTGGTGGGGGTGCCCCTCTTCGGGCTCACGCTTCGCTTCTCCCTCAAGCCCTTGGTGGAGGCCTTCATCCGCTTGAAGGAATCCCAGCACGGCGGCATGGAGGTGCGGCTGCTCCGTGAGCGCGTGGCGCACCTGGAGCGCGTGCTGGAAGTGCACGGGCTGATGGATGACCACCTGCCCCGGTCGCTCCGCTCCGGCACGCCCGAGCACCTTCCGGCCGTGGCGCCGTTGAAGGACCGGGAGCGCGTGTAGCCGTCCCGGAGGTTCTGGGTTTCGTGAAAAGGGCGTCCCGGGTGTTGAATGGGCCCGTGGATTTTCCCTCTTTAGAGGAAGAGGTCGTTTTTCTCCGGGGTCTGGTCTCCGTGCATCGGATGGCCGACGTCATCCTGGAGGACTGCCTGGAGCGGGGCTTGGACCTGAACTCCGGGCTCGACGTGTTTCTCACGCAGTGTGCCCGGCTGGTGCATGCGCGCGCGGGCTTCGTGTCCCTGCGAGGGACGCGAGGCCCGGTGCTGACGCGGGTGCTGGGCGAGCCCGGGGTGGACGTCCTGGAGGCGGCGCACTGGCAAGGTGTCCGCAAGCTGGATGACGGCCGGACGCTCTTCTGCACGCGGCTGGCCCTGGGCAGCCTGGAGCTGGGGGGCCTGGGGCTGGTGGTGGAGGGCGCCTTCGACGGCGGCGGCGGGCTGGTGATGAAGCTGGTGGAGGCCATTGGCGAGCAGCTCGACAGCGCCGTGCTGGGCTTCCTCGCGCTGACGGACGGCAAGGGCGCGCTGGAGCGGCTGGATGCGCTCACCGGGGAGCCGCCTACGGCCTCGCGGGGCCACATTGGCCGCTATGAAGTGGTGACGCCCCTGGGCACCGGGGGCATGGCGCAGGTGCTGGTGGCGCGGACCCGAGGCCCGGAGGGCCTGGGCCGGCTGGTGGCCCTCAAGCGCATCCTCCCGCACCTGTCCTCGGACCCTTCCATCGTCCAGCAGTTCCTGGACGAGGCCCGCATCGGCCTGCGGCTCTCCCACCCCAACCTGGTGCACTTCTACGACTTCGGCGAGGCGGAGGGCGCGTACTACATCGCCATGGAGTTGGTGCGCGGCGTGGACCTGGAGCGGCTCCTCCGCGCGGCCAAGGGCCCGCTGGAGACGGCGCACGCGGTGGCCGTGGTGTGCCAGGGCCTGGCGGGGCTGCATGCGGCGCACGGGCTGCAGGGCGAGGACGGCGCGCCGCTCGAGCTGGTGCACCGGGATTTGTCCCCGCACAACCTCATGGTGGGGTTCGACGGGCGGGTGAAGGTGCTGGACTTCGGGGTGGCCAAGGCCCGCGCCCAGCGCACGGTGACGCTGCCGGGCATCGTGAAGGGCAAGCCGCTGTACATGTCCCCCGAGCAGGCGCGCGGCATGAGGCTGGATGCGCGCAGCGACCTGTTCGCCATGGGGCTCGTCCTCTACCAGTCGCTCATCGGCGCGCGGGCCTTCGAGAAGCCCGACGAGCTGGCCACCATGCACGCCATCTGCGAGGAGGCCCTTCCGCCGCGGCCTTCGCACATCTCCCGGGCGCTCTGGGATGTGCTGGAGACGGCACTGGCCAAGCGCCCCGAGGCGCGCTTCGGCAGCGCGCGGGAGATGGCGGACCGGCTGGCGGATGCCTGCCGTCCGGCGAACGACTCGGAGCTGGTGCGGCTCATGGCGAAGCACTTCCCCGACCGGCATCGCGAGTTCATGCGGTTGGACCGCCCTGCCTCCGCGGGAGGGCGGTCCCAGGAGGAAACGCCCATCATGCGGCCGCGGCTCCGGAAGTCCTCACCCTGAGGAAGCGGGGAGGAGACCCGGCCCCTCTTGGGAGGAAGAGGGGCTGGGAAGGCGCGCTCAGTACCCGCGCTTGAGCGGGTCGTCGGAGGGCGCGTTCAGCGTACGCGCCCGCTCGTCGCTGCCCTCGGTGCGGATGTCCACCTCTTCCCGGCGTACGTGCTCGGAGATGTGGCGCTCCTCATCCACCTCGTCCTTGTGGATGACGACCTCCTCGTCGACGACGGCGCGCTTCTGGACTTCGACTTCCTCGGCGCGCAGGGGGACGACGACGGTCTCCTCCTGGAACGAGGCATTCATCGCCGGGCGTTCCGGGCTCACGTCCCGGCGCTCCACGCGGACGCGCTCGCGGCGCACCGGCACGTCCATCTCCCGGTCCTCCTCCACCACGTCCTTGTGGACGCGGACCTCACCGGCCTGGACGTCCCGCTTGAGCACGTCCACCTCCTCCTTGTGCAGGGGGATGGTGATGTCCTCCTCGCGGCCGTGGATGTCCCGCGCGCCCACCGGGGTGTCCGTGGCTTTCAGGCCGGCGGTGTCCGTGTCCACGCCGGTGCCGTAGCGGGCGTCCGTGCCCAGGCGTGTGTCGTAGCCCGTGTCGTAGGTGTCCTTGCGGCCCACCGTGTCCGTGGTGGCGTCCATGCCCGTGCTGGCGCGGGCCGCGGCCCGGTCGGCGCCCAGTCCCACCGCGCCCGGACCCACACCCGCGCCGCCCCCCGTGCCGGCGACGGCGCCCGTGCGGTCCTCACCTGTCAGCCGGCTCAGCATCTCCTTGCCGTGGCTGAGGATGATTTCCGAGCCGTCGATGCGACTGATTTCCGAGTACCGGACCAGGTAGTCCTTCGGGAAGAAGAGGCCCTTCTCGATGTGGAATTCGCCGTCGCCGACGGCGAAGACCTTGCCGAGCTTTTCGCCGTCGATGCTGCGGACGACCATCCCTTCGTTGACGTCGCTGCGTTGGTACATGGCTGGCTCCTCGTGACCGGGGCGGGTGGACCTGCTGGACACACCTTGGACCCCGGCGCTGGTGGAGGCCCCGCGTGCGAGCGCGAGGCCCTGGGGTTTCCACCCCGGTCATCATGGAAGGTGTGAGCGCTCGGTCTCGGTGTCAGGGGCCGAGGACGCAGTGCCAGTTGGCTTGGCACCGTGCCTGCCCGCCCGAACGCCCGCCTGTCCTTTCGCCTGCCCTGGCGACACCGCGCCGGCGGCCGTGGGCCGGGGCTTCTCAGGGCGCGGCGGCCCACCCCATCTTCAGGCGAGGTGCGTCCGGACCGCGTGCCGCGAGCACCCAACGGGAGACCGTCATGAGAAGCAGGCAGGGAACCGGGGAGCCGTGGCGCTGGAGTGACTCGTGGGTGGGCGGCGCGGCCGCGGGCGTGGGGGCGCACCTGGTGGTGCGTGGCATCCACCGGCTGCTCCGTCCGGACCTGCGAGGCCCCATGGTGGGCGTGGCCTGCGCCTCCGGGATGCTGGGCGCCCTGGTGGCGGGCCGGCTCGCGCGCCATCGGCTCCGGCCGCTTCCCGTCCTGGCCCTGGTGCCCTCCTCGCCGCCCGCTGCCCGCGAGCCCGCCGCGTTGGAGACGGACCCGGACCCGGAGCGCCCCAGCACGCCCCTGGAGCGGGTGCGCCGGCGCGGGCCGAATGGCCGGGAGCATCCCTGGAGCGAGCCCGGGCTGCCCACGCTGGCGTGAGCCGCGAACCACACCACACGAGAGGAGTCCTCCGATGCGCACGGACGTACGGGAAGGGATGCGGGTCTTCACGGCGGATGGGGCCCGGTTGGGCACCGTGGTGGGGTGCGGCGGGGAGACCTTCGCCATCGAAGGAGGGCTGCTGCGGCTGAAGTCCTTCACCGCGCGCTACGGCGACGTGGTGGACGTGCGCGGCGAAGACGTGCACCTGGGGCTGACGCGGGACGAGGTGTCACCGGAGCACGACAGTCCGGCGCAGGCGCGGTCAGGTCACCCAGAGTCCGTGCTCTCCGCCGGGTTCGCGACGCCCGGCGAAGTCGTGGTGCCCCTGGCCCGCGAGGAGGCCCATCCTCACGTGGTGGTGCGCGAGGCGGGACAGGTGCGCATCCACAAGGTGGTGCGGACGGAGGTGCGGCACTTCTCCGTGCCCGTGCGCCGCGAGGAGCTGGTGGTGGAGCGGGTGTCCGAACAGACCGTGGACGCCGAGGGCCCGCCGGCGCCGGAGGCCGTGGCCTCTGCCCGGCCGGTGCTGGAGGGGCTGGTCCCCTTCGAGGCGGGCACCTTCGTCATCCCCCTGCACGAGGAGCGGGTGGAGGTCACCCGGTCCGTGCATGTCTGGCAGGAGGTTGCGGTTTCCCGGTACACCGACGAGGTGCTCCGGCAGGTTCACGCCACCGTTCGGAAAGAGACGGCGGAGGTAGAGGAGCGGGGCGAGGTGCTCCACGACGGCCCGTTGGACGGGCTGCACTCCTGACTGACGCGCCGCACAGGGGGTGTGTGACGGGGGCTCGGGACGGCTGCACGCTTGACCCATGGAGAGGTGTCCCCTAGAAAACCAGGGCTTTGCCGTGTCAGTTTCCGAGAAGGGAAGCCCTGCATGCGACGACTTGCCCCGATGCTCCTCGCCGCGCTCGCCGTCATGGTGGCCGCTTGCGAGAAGAAGACGCAGCCAGCTCCTTCGGGTGAAGGAGGTACTCAGGCCGCGCAGGGGCAGGGGGCGGCGCCCGGGGGCGCTCCGGTGGACGCGAACACCATCCTGCTGGGGCAGGTGGGCTCGCTCACCGGTGGCCAGGCCACCTTCGGCATCTCCACGCGCAACGGCATCGAGCTGGCCCTCAAGGAGGCCAATGCCGCGGGCGGGGTGAAGGGCAAGAAGCTGTCCATCCGCGTCTACGACAACCAGAGCAAGCCCGAGGAGGCCGCCCAGGCCGCCACGCGCCTGATTACGCAGGACAAGGTCGTGCTCATCCTCGGTGACGTGGCGTCGTCCAACTCGCTGGCCATGGCGGAGAAGGCGCAGGCGGCGGGCGTGCCGATGATTACGCCGTCCTCCACCAACCCCACCGTCACCGACAAGGGCGACTACATCTTCCGCGTGTGCTTCATCGACCCGTTCCAGGGCTTCGTGATGGCGAAGTTCGCGCGGGAGAACCTGAAGCTGAACACGGTGGCGGTGCTCCAGGACAACAAGAGCGCGTACTCCATTGGCCTGGCGGACGTCTTCAGGCGCAAGTTCACGGAGATGGGCGGCAAGGTGACGGCCGTGGAGAGCTACAGCCAGGGCGACACGGATTACCGCGCCCAGCTCACCGCCATCCGCAAGTCGCAGCCGGAAGGCATCTACGTGCCGGGCTACTACAGCGAGGTGGGCATCATCGCCCGCCAGGCGCGCGAGGTGGGCCTCAAGGTCCCGCTGATGGGCGGCGACGGCTGGGACTCCGAGAAGCTCTTCGAGCTGGGCGGCAGCGCCATCGAGGGCAGCTACTTCTCCAACCACTACTCGCCGGACAACCCGGATCCGCGCGTGCAGAAGTTCATCGCGGACTACAAGGCCGCGTACGGCGCGGTGCCGGACGCCCTGGCCGCGCTGGGCTACGATTCGGCCCGCGTGGCGGTGGACGCCCTGGAGCGCGCCAAGGACCTGAGCGGCCCGTCCGTGCGTGACGCCATTGCCCAGACGAAGGACTTCCCGGGCGTGGCGGGCACCGTGACACTGGATGCCCAGCGCAACGCCGTGAAGTCCGCCGTCGTCCTCAAGGTCGAGGATGGCAAGACGCAGTACGTCACGACCATCAATCCCTAATGGCGCAGCTCCTCCAGCACCTCATCAACGGCCTGGCCGCCGGCACCATCTACGCGCTCGTCGCGCTGGGCTACACGATGGTGTACGGCGTCCTGAAGCTCATCAACTTCGCCCACGGCGACGTCATGATGGTCGGCGTCTACATGGGCTACGCCACCGCGTTCGCGCTCGGGCGCGACATGCGCAGCTCCCTGCTGGGCGTGGCCGTCGTGTTCGCGGTGGCCATGCTGGGCTGCGCGCTGCTCGGGTTCCTCATCGAGCGCTTCGCGTACCGCCCCCTGCGGGAGAAGCCGCGCCTCACCGCGCTCATCACCGCCATCGGCATCTCCTTCGCGCTGTCCTACGGCTTCCAACTGGACCTCGGCTTCCTGCCGGGCGCGGCGCCGCGGGCCTTCCCGGAGGTCATCGAGCCGGTGGAGTGGCTCGTCATCGGTGACCGGGACGTGGTGGTGTGGAACTGGCAGGTCATCAGCTTCGGCATCGCCGTGGCGCTGATGGTGGGCCTGCAGTACCTGGTGTTCCGCACGCGCTTCGGCCGGGCCATGCGCGCGGTGTCCTGGGACCACCGCGTGGCGGCGCTGATGGGCATTCCTACTGACCGCGTCATCGCGCTGACGTTCATGCTGAGCAGCGCGCTGGCGGCGGGCGCCGGCCTGCTCTACGCCATCAAGGACACGTCGGTGAGCCCGCTGATGGGCCTGTACGTGGGCCTCAAGGCCTTCGTGGCGGCGGTGATTGGTGGCATCGGCCACGTGCCGGGCGCCGTGGTGGGCGGCCTGGTGCTGGGCCTGGTGGAGGAGTTCGTGGTGGGCTACGCGGCCAGCACCTGGCGTGACGCGGTGGCCTTCGGCTTCCTCATCCTGGTGCTGCTGGTGAAGCCGGGCGGTCTCTTCGGCCGCGTCGCCGCGGAGAAGGTCTGATGGAGACTCCGGCGATTCCCGCCCCCGAGGCCCGCTCCGCCGTCCCCGCGTCGCTGCGCGGCCTGCTGCCCGTGCTGCTGGCGCTGCCGGTGCTGGCGCTGTTCCAGTGGCTGATGAGCGACGCGCCCTTCGCCTCCTACCTGCTGTCGGTGGTGGGGGTGAACATCATCCTCGCGGTCAGCCTCAACATCGTGAACGGGATGACGGGGCAGTTCTCCATCGGCCATGCGGGCTTCATGGCGGTGGGGGCCTACATCTCCGGCGTCCTGTCGCTGAACCTCAAGGACGTAGCGCTCTCCTTCCTGCCAGTGGCGGTCAGCGACCAGGTGTTCTTCGTCGCGTCGCTGCTGGTGGGCGGCCTGGCGGCGGCGCTGTGCGGCTTCCTGGTGGGCCTGCCCTCGCTGCGGCTGCGCGGGGACTACCTGGCCATCGTCACGCTGGGCTTCGGCGAAATCATCCGCGTGGTGGTGCAGAACACGGACGCGTTCGGCCGGGCGCTGGGCCTGTCCGGCATCCCCCAGACGTCATCGCCGGCCATGGTGTACTTCTTCGTGTTCCTCACGGTGCTGGTGGCCCGGCGCATCACCGGCTCCAGCCACGGCCGCAGCCTGTGGGCCATCCGCGAGGACGAGGTGGCCGCCGAGGCCATGGGCGTGGACACCACGGGCTACAAGGTCCGCGCCTTCGTCATCTCGTCGTTCTTCGCGGGCATCGCCGGCGCGCTGTTCGCGCACTTCGTGCCCATCATCAACCCCGGCTCCTTCACCTTCGTGAAGTCGATGGAAATCGTCGTCATGGTGGTGCTGGGCGGCCTGGGCTCCACGACGGGCGCCATCGTCGCGGCCACGTTCCTCACGCTGCTGCCCGAAGGCATGCGCTCGCTGTTCACCCTGCTGGGGGCCGAAGGCAGCCTGGCGCAGAAGGTGGACCAGATTCGCATGCCCGTGTACGGCCTGCTGCTGGTGGCGCTGATGCTGGCGCGGCCCCAGGGCCTGTTCGGGACGAAGGAGATCTGGGACGTGCTGCCGCGGTGGATTCCGCGCAAGCGCAGGGGGCTGGCGTGAGCGCGGCCGTGCAGGAGACGAAGGCGGAGGCCGGAGCGCCATTGCTCCAGGCGGACGGGGTGAGCATCCAGTTCGGCGGCCTCAAGGCGCTGACGGACTTCAACCTCTCCGTGCGGCAGGGCGACCTGCAGGGGCTCATCGGCCCCAACGGCGCCGGCAAGTCCACGGCGTTCAACGTGTTGACCGGCGTGTACCAGCCCACCCAGGGCGAGGTCCGCGTGGGCGGGCAGCGGGTGAACGGGTGGCTGCCGCATCAAATCAACCACCTGGGGCTGGCGCGCACCTTCCAGAACATCCGTCTGTTCCGCGCGCTCACCGCGCTGGACAACGTGAAGGTGGCGTGCCGGGCGCAGGGCGCGCTGCACCCCGAAGGCGTGGGGTTGGGCGCGAAGATGAAGGGCGCCTTCATCAACTACCGCGACTGGTGGCGCGCGCTGCTGCTGACGCCGCGCTTCCAGCAGGAGGAGCGGGAGTTGACGCAGCAGGCGGAGCACCTGCTGGAGGTCATGGGCCTGTCGCACCGCCGCGACGAGGAGGCTCGCAACCTGCCTTACGGTGAGCAGCGCCGGCTGGAAATCGCGCGCGCGCTGGGCACGCAGCCCAAGGTGCTGCTGCTGGACGAGCCCGCGGCGGGCATGAACACCCGTGAGAAGGCGGACCTGATGGTGCTCATCCGCAAGCTCCGGGACGACTTCAAGCTGGGGGTGCTCGTCATCGAGCACGACATGAAGCTGGTCATGGGCATCTGCGAATGCATCACCGTGCTGGACCACGGCGAGACGATTGCCCGGGGCGCGCCGGCGCAGGTGCGCAGTGACCGGAAGGTCATCGAGGCGTACCTGGGCGACAGCTATCTGGAGAGCCAGGGAGGGGCGGCGTGAGCGACGCGCAGGTGAAGACGCTGGGGGAGCGCCAGGCCTTCCCGCCGCTGCTGTCGGTGGACGGCATCAAGGTGCACTACGGCGCCATCCAGGCGCTCAAGGGTGTGTCGCTGACGGTGGGCAAGGGCGAGGTGGTGGCCCTCATCGGCGCCAACGGGGCGGGCAAGACGAGCACCCTGCGCGCGGTGAGCGGCATGCTCAAGCCCAGCGCTGGACGCATCCAGTTCAACGGGCACGACACCACGGCCATGAAGGCGCACCAGCTGGTGCCGCGTGGCATGGCGCACGCGCCGGAAGGCCGGGGCGTGTTCCCCAACATGTCCGTCCAGGAGAACCTGGAGCTGGGCGCGTACCTGCGCACGGACACCTCCGGCATCCAGCAGGACCTGGAGAAGAGCTTCACGCTCTTCCCGGTGCTCAAGGAGCGCCGCAAGCAGATGGCCGGGACGCTGTCGGGCGGCGAGCAGCAGATGCTGGCCATTGCTCGCGCGCTGTTGAGCAAACCGCAGCTGCTGCTGTTGGATGAGCCTTCGCTGGGGCTGGCGCCGCAGGTGACGGAGGCCATCTTCCGCACCCTGCGCGAGGTGAATGCCACGGGCGTGAGCGTGCTGTTGGTGGAGCAGAACGCCCACCTGGCGCTCAACGCCGCGCACTACGGCTATGTGTTGGAGACGGGCGAGGTCGTGATGGCGGGGCCGGGCAAGGCGCTCCTGGAGAGCGCGGAGGTCCGGCGTGCGTATCTCGGCGAGTAGTGGAGGGTGCTACGTCCTCTCTCCGACGCTCCGGTAGAGTCCGGCGCGCAATGAAACTGGCTCCCCTCCCAAAGTCGGGTAGTCAGCAACCAGGAAGTTCGTCTAGCGTCCGTCGACGCACTGCGTTCAACCACACTCAGGAAGTGTGCCCATGTCCCCGTTGTCCCGCCTTGTCGCCAGCCTCGCCACCCTGTCGCTGATTGCCGCCGCGTGCGCCGGTCAGCAGAAGCCCGATAACCGGGAAGCCACCTCGACCATCGAGGAGGTCGCCAACGAGGGTGGAGAGGAGACCCCCGCCGTCGCGTTCAACGTCCTGGAGGCCCCCGAGGGCTTCACCGTGAAGCTGCCGGGGCCCCCGCCGCAGGCGCAGCGCAGCGAGGCCGCCCTGCCGAAGCGGACGGACAAGGCCACGCTCGTCACGTACGCGGCCAATGAGGGCGGTGTCAGCTACATCGTCAACGCGGTGGACTACCCGGAGGCGTTCGTCGCCACGGTGCCCGCCGAGGCGCTCATCAACGGCGGCATCCAGGGCATCGCCGGGCAGGTGGGGGGCGAGCTGAAGAGCTCCGAGGACATCACCCTGGATGGCTACCCGGGCAAGGCGTACATGCTGGCGTCGCCCAGCGGCGAGGTGAAGGGCCGCAGCTTCCTGGTGGGGCCGCGCGTCTACAACCTCATCACCGTCTACAACGCGGGCATCGGCGCGCCGGGCGCGGACGAGTTCCTCACCTCGCTCACGCTGGTGAACCCGCCGCCGAAGATTGAGCTCCCGGAGCCCGACGCGGGCACGGACGCCGGGACGGCCGATGCGGCCGACGGCACCGGGGCCGCCGTGGAGGGTGGCGAGGACGCCGGGAGCGCGCCGGACGCGGGCGCCCGTCGCCGCCGCGCCAAGTAGTCCGCTGTCCCCGGGGACACGCTTCCTTTCTGGGGAGCGTGTCCCGCGATGCCGCGCTGAAGGACCCTGGGCGTTAGGCTCTCCCGTGACAGGAGGCCGCCATGTGGGACCCGGCGCAGTACTCACGCTTTCGCGACGAGCGGAAGCGTCCCTTCTTCGATTTGCTGTCGCGGGTGGACGCGGCGTCGCCCTCCCAGGTCGCGGACCTGGGGTGTGGCACCGGGGACCTCACGCGCGTGTTGGCCGAGCGCTGGCCGTCCGCCCAGGTGTTCGGTGTGGATGCGTCCTCGGAGATGATTGAGGCGGCCCGTCGCGGTGCGTCCGTGGGCTCGGTGCGCTTCGGGGTGGCGGACCTCGCGGACTGGGAGCCTCCCGCGCCGCTGGACGTGCTCGTGTCCAATGCGGCGCTGCATTGGCTGCCGGACCACGAGGTGCTGCTCGGGCGGTTGGTGGCGAAGCTGGCGCCCGGCGGGGTGCTGGCCTTCCAGGTGCCGGCCAACTTCGAGGCGCCTTCGCACCGGCGAGTCGACGAGGTGCGGGCCTTGCCGCGCTTCGCTTCTGTCCTGGCGCCCGTGCGGCGCTCGTCGGTGGAGTCCCTGCCTGTGTACGCGTCCTGGCTGTTCGCCCTGGGGCTGACAGTGGAGGCCTGGGAGACGACGTACCTGCACGTGCTCCCGGGTGAGGACGCGGTGCTGGAGTGGCTGCTGGGGACGACGCTGCGGCCCGTGCTCGCGGCGCTCGGGGAGGAGGAGGCGCGCGCCTTCGTGGAGACGCTGCGCCCGTTGCTGCGCGAGTCCTATCCCGCGCAGCCGTATGGGACGCCGTTCCCGTTCACCCGCCGCTTCGTGGTGGCGCGGCGGGTGACGTGAGCCGGTTTACTGGGGCCAGTGGTAGATCTTGCCGTTGTTGCCCGCGATCCAAAGGTCTGCGGGACTGGTGCCAGCGATGTCGTTGAAGATCGCGCCCGAGGCCTCGAAGATGACCTGCCATTGCGTGCCGTCGTAGCGGTAGACGCGGCCGGTCTCGGCGGTGGCGTAGATCGACTTCGCGCCGAAGGCGACAACGGAGGTCAGTGATTCATTGGGCGTATTGGGAAGGGACATCCTGCTCCAGGTGGAGCCATTCCACTGGAATACAGTGCTCGAATTGGTCTGGCGTTCACCTACGGCAAAGGCGAGCTTGTCATTTACCACCCAGACTCCGCGGAAGCGGCCCATATCGGAGATGCTGTTCTCAATAACCTCCGATTGCCACTGCCCATCAGCTGGGGCGAACCGGTAGATGCGCCCTCGGTTACCTCCAGAGTCGTTGCCTCCCACCGCGAACAGCGCGGCACGGGAGCGGCCATGGATGTCGAATAGCGGCCTGACTGTGGTGGTGCCGAAGGACAACGAGTTGGAGCCAGTCCCTCCCGTCCACTTGAATGTCAGCCCCTGGCCCACCGTTCCGGAGTTCTCAGTGACCCCATGAATCTCCAGGACTCCTTCGTGCCGAACTCCGACGAGCCCACGCGCCCATCGGCCCATGGAATGGGTCTCGGTGCAGGAATTCTGCGACCTATCCAGGAAGGAAAGGCTGCCCCCCGACGAGCCGAGGTAGAGGCGGCCCTGGTTGGCCATGTCCGTCCAGACGGCGTTCCAGCCCCTGTTGATGTCGCCGCAGTTGGTCGAATCGGTCTGGAATGTGGTCGAGCTCGGCGTGAGTATCGCGACGCCTCCCTGATTGCCCACCGCGGTCACATCACCTGGGACCTCTGTGAAGATGGAGCGCCACTGTTGGTCGGTCGCGCCCACGTTGCGTGACACCCAGTTGGCACCGCCGCTCGGACAGACCTCGGGGCCTTCGGGATTCCCGTCGCAGTTGTTGTCCAGGCCGTCGCACAGCTCCGTCGCGCCAGGGTAGGTGAACGGGTTGCCGTCGTTGCAGTCACCACCAACCTCGACGTAGCCCGCGCCAGGCGAGACACAGGACGTCACGGCCGTGCCATCACCGAAGGTGTCTCCGTCACCGTCCAGGAACCAGTCCTTGGGCGTCGTCGTGGCCTGGCAGGTGGTGGCGATGCCCGAGGCGTCGCAGACGTAGACGCCGGCGCACTGGGCGGCTGCGGTGCACGCCGTGCCGAGGTCGGTGAACGTCTCGTCAATCTCGTCGTTGCAGTTGTCGTCGACGCCGTTGCAGCGCTCCGTCGCTCCTGGCCGGATGCTGGCGTTGTTGTCGTTGCAGTCGTCCGCGGGACCCGTGACATAGCCCTGCGGGATACCGGCGCAGAAGGCGACGGGAGCGGCGTTCCGGTCGCCGTGTCCGTCCTGGTCCACGTCAGGGTAGGCATACGCGGCCAGCGGCATGTTGCAGAGGACCTCGCCGTTCCCACCGCACGCACGGACGCCCTCGCAGCCTTCGCCCTCCGTGCAGCTCTGGCCCAGGCGCAGCTCCACCGTGTCCGTCTGTCCGTTGCAGTTGTCGTCGACGTCGTTGCAGAGCTCCGTTGCGCCCGGGTTGATGCTCGCGTTGTTGTCGTCGCAGTCCGTGCCGCCCGTGAGCACGGAGACGTACCCGTCGCCGTCCGCATCCGTCGCCTGGAGGGACAGGGCCACCAGGACGGGGGTTCCTGGCGTCAGCGTCACGGACGTGGACCGCGTCACCACGGGGCTCGCGGCCTCACAGGTCTGCTCGAAGGCGCGCGCCTCCACCTGGATGGTCGAGCCCCAGCCGCCGGGCGCAATCACCGCGACCGTCAGCGAGCCTCCGGAGCGATCGCCCTTGCCGGCAACGGTGGTGGAGAGCTCCTTGCCGCTGCCCTCGTCGCGTGCGTTCACCTGCACGCAGCCGGGCACAAAGCCCGAGTAGTCCACCGTGACTTTGGCAGCGCCAGGGCTTTCGTCCTTCTTACAGCCGGCCAGCGCGAGGAGAGGGAGGAGCACCAGAACACGTCGCATGCGGACACTCTATCGCGTCCGTGCCCCGCCGCTGCATCCTCGCGAGTCCGCACCTACCTCGCGGACGGGAAGTCGGAGTGGACCACTTCCAGGCGTACATCCGCGGCGATGCTGGCGGGCGTCACCAGCTCCAAATCCAGGGGAACCCGCTTCCCGTAACGTTCGCGGAGCTGCTGCTCCAGGCCCTTCACACGGAGCGAGTCCAGCCGTTCCATTTTCCCATACTCTACGCCTGCACCCTGGGCGTAGGCCTTGCGCACCAGCTCCGAGCAGTACATCGCGTCGTCCCCCCAGCCGAAGTGCCAGTCATACGGCTTGCCCAGGTGCGCCTTGGCCGCCGTCACCGCCTGCTGGCGCTGCGCATCGCTCAGCTCCCGAGGGCGTAGGACGAGGATGCCGCCCTTCACGCCCCGGGCCTTCCACTTCGAGAACCGGATTCGCTGCACCGGCTGCACGGCCTCCACGACCCACGCGCCCTGTTCGGTCACCTCCACCATGCCCACATGGGACAGGGGGCTCTGCGTGGCCTTCTGGATGGCCTGTGACTGCGAGGAGCGCGAGGTGTGCAGGACGATGTCTCCCGTCTGCAACCGGGCCTCCAGGCCCTCGTGTGGCGCCGCGACCGCGTTGTGGGCGCCGAACCACACCATCAGCATGACCATCCACCGCATTGACGAGTCCTTTCAGGTGCTTGGCTGCTTCCGGTGTGCGGAGAGTGCAGCCGGGATGCCAGCCCTCACGAGGGGGCCGCTACCCCAGCGCGCGGGTGAGGGGCACCTCCAGTCGGGGCAGGTAATGGCCGCCCTTGCTCTCGAAAAGCACCAGTTGGTCCACACGCCCCTCGCCCAGTGACGTGTCCTTCAGTGCCTGGACGCATGCGAGGAGGGCAGCGTCTCCGCGCGGGTGCTTCGCGCGGGCCAGCGTGAGGTGCGCGGTGTACTCGCGGTGCTCGGGCTCGAAGCCGAGCGGCTGGAGCACCCGGGCGGTATCCGCCTGCAAGGCCTTCAGCGCGTCCGTGGCGCCGCACACATCCGCCCAGAGCACGCGTGGGTGGGCGGGCGCGCCAAAAGCGCCGCCACCGGCGACAGACAGCACGAAGGGGGAATGCCGAGCGCCTATCGGCGTCAGGGCGTCGTGAATCGCGGGCAGGCGTGCGTCATCCACGTCCCCCAGGAACACGAGCGTGAGGTGGAGGCCCTCCAGCTTCACCCAGCGGGCCTGGGGGGCCAGGGGGCGCAGCCGGTGCAACTCCTCGGTGGTGCGCGCTTCGATGGCGGGCCCCAGGGTGACGGCGGTGAACAGGCGCATGGCTCACGGCTCCTGACATCGTGGGCGAGACACAGTCCTTCGATTCCCTTCAGCAGAGGAGCCGGTGGGTGTCGCCCTGCTCGTGTCCGGTGCCACCAGGCGCGCCGCGGGGGCGCCTTCCAGTTCGAGCCGGCGGCGGGCGGTGTCGTGCCCTGCCGCCGGCCCTGACGTGACTGGGGCTCAGTACGCCTTGGAGAACACGATGCGGCCCGGCGAAGGCTCGCCGGTGACGACGCACTTGCCCGGCTCCTGCTTGAGGTCGAAGGGACGGCAGCGCGTCGTCAGGCCCGTCTCCTCCTTGATGCGCGCCTCCACCTTGGGGTCCAGGTTCCAGTGCGCCAGCAGGAAGCCCTGGTCCGCCTTCTCCTTCAGCTCCTCGTAGGAGTTGACCTCGAAGGTGTGCGAGTCGCGGAAGGACTTCGCCTTGGTGAACAGGTCCTTCTGCATGGCGTCCAGCATGGCCTGCGCCTTGGACACGGCCTCGTCCAACGACACGAACTCCTTCTGGCGCACGTCACGGCGGACCATGACGCAGGAGTTCTTGGCCAGGTCCTTGGGGCCCAGCTCGATGCGCAGACACGTGCCGATGAGCTCGTGCTCGTTGTACTTGAAGCCCGGGCTCTTGGTGTCGTCGTCGTCCAGCACCACGCCCAGGCCCGCCTTGCGCAGGTCCGCGGCCAGCGCGTTCGTCTTCTCCAGCACCTGCGCCTTCTCCGCGTCGGAGGCCTTGCCGAAGATGGGGATGATGACCACGTGCGTGGCCGCCAGCTTCGGCGGGACGATGAGGCCGGCGTCATCCGAGTGGGTCATGATGAGGCCGCCGATGAGGCGCGTGGACACGCCCCAGGACGTCTGCCACACGTGGTGCATCTTGCCGTCGCGGCCCTGGAACTGGGTGTCGAAGGCCTTGGCGAAGTTCTGTCCCAGGTTGTGGCTGGTGCCCGCCTGGAGCGCCTTCTTGTCCTGCATCATCGCTTCGATGCTGTAGGTGCGCAGCGCGCCGGCGAAGCGCTCGGACTCCGACTTCTGGCCCGTCATGACCGGCATCGCCATGTAGTCCTCGGCGAAGGTCCGGTAGACCTCCAGCATCTGCCGGGTCTCCTTCTCCGCGTCCTCCTCCGTCTCGTGACAGGTGTGGCCTTCCTGCCAGAGGAACTCGGTGGTGCGCAGGAACAGGCGCGTGCGCATCTCCCAGCGCATCACGTTCGCCCACTGGTTCAGCAGCAGCGGGAGGTCCCGGTAGCTCTGGATCCACTTGGCGAAGCTGCGGTTGATGATGGTCTCACTGGTGGGCCGGATGACGTAGGGCTCCTCCAGCTTGGACCCACCCGCGTGGGTGACGACGGCCAGCTGCGGGTTGAAGCCCTCGACGTGCTCGGCTTCCTTCTTCAGGTAGCTCTCGGGGATGAGCAGCGGGAAGTAGGCGTTCTTGTGGCCCAGGTCCTTGAACATCTTGTCCAGGACGCGCTGCATGTTCTCCCACAGCGCATAGCCATTGGGCCGGATGACCATGCAGCCCTTCACGTCCGAGTAGTCGGCGAGCTTCGCCTTCTGGACCAGGTCGACGTACCACTCGGAAAAGCCCTTCTCGCGGGGCGTGAGCTTCTCGGCCATGTGCGGAGCACCCTTCAAAAGTCGTGGAAAGAGGACGGTTGCCTACGCCGGGCCCACCCGGAAATCAACGGCCCCGTCGCCCGGACGGGCGCTGGGTCCCTTCCTGGACGGGATTGCGTTTTTCGACCAATGGTCAGAATAATGAGCGCCGGTTGAATCCGCATCCAGGAGGCAGTCATGTTTCGCCAGGTGGCCGACGACGTGCACGTGCTCGCGGTGGAGTTCCGCATCGGGGGAATGGACTTGGGGGGCCGGATGACGGCCGTCCGCCTGCCGGATGGGGGGCTGTGGCTCCACTCGCCCGTCCGCTTCAGTCCGGAGGCGCGGGCGGCGGTGGATGCGCTCGGGCCGGTGCGCTTCCTGGTGGCGCCCAACCTGATGCACCACCTGTACGTGCAGGACTGGGCGGCGGCCTATCCCGACGCGAAGGTGGCCGCGCCCGCGGCGCTGCGGCGCAAGCGGCCGGACCTGCGCATCGACCTGGAGCTGGGTGACACGGCCGAGGCCAGCTGGGCCGGCGTCCTGGACCAGGTGCTCGTCCAGGGGATGCCCAAGGTGGACGAGCTGCTCTTCTTCCACCGCCCCAGCCAGACGTTGTTCGTCACCGACCTGGCGTTCAACGTGCACCGGACGGGTTCGTGGTTCACCCGCATGTACCTGAAGCTGAGCGGTGCGTGGCAGCGGCTGGCGCCGTCCATGCTGGTCCGCTCCGTCATCAAGGACCGGGAGGCCGTGCGCGCGTCCCTGGCGCGGGCCCAGGCCTGGGACGTGGAGCGCGTGGTGGTGTGCCACGGTGACGTGGTGGAGCAGGGCGGCCGGGAGGCGGTGCGGAATGCCTTCGCCCGGTTCTAGCGGCGGTGGCCGCAAGCCCGCGCCGGGCCGTCGTCGCCCGGCCGCGCCACCGGGCGCGCCCACCCCCGCGTCGGCTCCCACCGCCGCGCCCTCCGAGCGCGAGGCCCGCAAGGCGCGGCGTCAGGAGGGGCGCCGTCAAGCCATCCTCGTCGCCGCGCGGGCGGTGCTGGTTCGGGGCGGGGTGTTGGGACTGACCCTGGAGGCCGTCGCGGCGGAGGCGGACCTGAGCAAGCCTTCCCTGTTCTACTACTTCCGCTCCAAGGAGGACCTCGTGGGGGCGCTGGCGGTGGAGGGGCTGGAGCGCGAGGTGAAGGTGCTGGAGGCGGCGGTGACGGCCGCGGCCAGCGGCGTGGAGGCCCTGGCCGCGCTGGTTCGTGCCCGGGTGGATTTGTACGCGGAGGACCTGGACGGCTTTCGCGTCGTCTATCTGTGGCCGCAGTTGACGGGGCGGCAATCCGAGGCGCACCAATCGCGGGTGCTGGCGCTGAGTGGACAGCTGAATGACTTGCTGGAGGCGCGGCTCCAGGCGGATGCGCGCGCGGGCCGGCTGGCCCCAGGGCTCCAGCCGCGTCGGCTGGCCAACCTGGCCTGGACCGTGGCGCACGGGGTGCTTTCCCTGGGGGCCGGACTGGAGCACTCCGGTGTGGGAGCGCGCTTCACCTTGTCTCAACTTCGTGACGAGGCCTGTGCGGTATTGCTGCGCAGTAGCGGCCGTTAGGGTGGCTGTGAAGGGTGGGAGGGGCGCGCTATGTAGAGAGCCTCCTTCCCGTCGTTCCTTTTTGGAGGCTTCATGCGGTCGTACCTTGCATCACTCGGAGTTGCCGGCGTTGTGTCGGCGTGCCTTGTCTCCGGTTCCGCGTTCGCCAATTCCATGGGCATCAGTGGCCGAAGCGGTAAGCAGGGCTCGAGCCTCACCTGTGCCGAGTGCCACACCGGCGGCAGCGCGCCCACGGTGACCATCGAAGGGCCCACCACGCTGGCGCCGGGCGCCACCGGCAACTACACGCTCGTCGTCCGGGGCGGTCCGGCCGCCGGCGCGGGCTACAACGTGGCGGTGAGCGACAACGGCGGCACGCTCAACCCGGGCACGGGTTCGTACAAGCTGAGCGGGGAAGTCACCCACAAGAACATCCAGGCGTTCTCCGGCGGCGAGGCCCGCTTCGACTTCACCCTGGTGGCGCCGTCCACTCCCGGCACCGTCACCCTGTACGGCGCGGGCAACTCGGTGAACGAGAACGGCACCGACCAGGGAGACGCCTCCGCGGCCACCACGCTCAACGTCAACGTGGCGACTGGCGGCGGCGACGGTGGTGATGACGGCGGTGGCTGCGCCGCCGCGGGCGGCATCCCATTGCTGGGCGCGGCCTTGGTGCTGCTCGGCACCCGCCTGCGCCGCCGTCGCTAGGCCTCGTTGAAAGGAGGCCTCCGTGCGCGACAGCGCCGTCAGTGACCGGAGGCCACCGACGCGGTGAACTCGTCGGGCAGGAAGGCGGAGAAGGACGGCACCCGTCGAACCTTCCGCCGGGAGTTGCCCGCCAGCCGCAGGATGGCCACGGACACCAGCCCCAGGCCCACGGCGCTGCGCAGGGGCGCCGGACGGCGTGAGCGGCGCCGGGCGCGGTAGCGCAGGAGCCCCACGGGCAGCAGGGCGGCGGGAATGGCCATCAGCGCCCACGAGCGCCAGCGGGACCGGCCAGACGAATCGGATGCCAGTGTCGTTTTCATGAAAGAACAGGTTGGGCGTGGGATGGAGCAGGGGGAAGGGCGGCCTGGACCGGACGCAGGTCGGCTCCTGGGTCGGGCCCCCCCGGTGGAGGGCGGGCACGGCCTCGCCAGCCTGCTTGCTGATGGCCCGCCAGGCCGGCTGCCTTCCGGACGAGCCTGGGGGGCAGGGCGACAGGTTCGCGGATGGGGCTTAACATCGCGCCCCCTCTGCCCATGAGCGTTCGCCGCCTCCTCCCCGTCTTGTTCCTGATGGGGCCGCTCGCGTGTGCGACCGGCCCTGGCTACCTCGCCTCCACCGAGTCCGTCGCCGCCGTTCGGCGCGCCCCGGGAGAGCTGCGGGTGATGACCTTCAACATCCAGTCCGGCGCCCGCGGGTTGGAGCGCGTGGCGCACGTGATTCGCGCCGCGGTGCCGGACGTCGTCGCCTTGCAGGAGGTGGACGTGGGGTCCACCCGCGCGCGCGGCCTGGACCAGACGGAGGAGCTGTCCCGCCTCACCGGCCTGAAGTACCGCGCCCACTTCCGCACCACGGATTTGTTCGGCGGGGCCTACGGCATCGCCGTGCTGTCGCGCTTCCCGCTGGAGGCACTGGCGCAGTATCCGCTGCCGGGGCCGCGCGGCGCGGAGCCTCGCACCGTGGCGCATGCGGTGGTGGAGGTGGATGGGCGCGAGGTGAGCGTCTACCTCACGCACCTCATCCGCCAGCCCTTCAACAGCGAC
Organism: Myxococcus virescens; assembly: GCF_900101905.1. Classification (NCBI taxonomy): domain Bacteria; kingdom Pseudomonadati; phylum Myxococcota; class Myxococcia; order Myxococcales; family Myxococcaceae; genus Myxococcus; species Myxococcus virescens. The sequence continues at coordinate 472,723 of NZ_FNAJ01000002.1, forward strand.
ACCCGCGTGCGGCAGAGCGCCTACGTGGCGCGGCTGATGGCGCAGGATTCGCGGCCCAAGGTGTTGATGGGGGACCTCAACGACGGACCGGATTCACGCTCCACGCGGCTGCTGCGGCGGGCCCTGCATGACGTCGCCGCGGCGACCGGGGGCACGGGGGGCACGTATCCGCTGCCGCTCTTCCTGCCCACGCTGCGCATCGACTACGTGCTGGCGTGTGATGCCTTCACGTCCGTGGCCAGCCGGGTGCTGCGCGTGGACGTGTCCGACCACTACCCCGTGGTGGCGGACCTGCGGCTGAAGCCGGAAGCCGTGCCCCTGGTCGCCGAGCGCGCGGCCACCGGCACCGCGCCTTGAACGAGGCGCGGGCCAGCGCGGGCATCAGCCGACGTTGAAGCGGTACAGGACTTCGTTGTCGTTGCGCGTGAAGCCCTTGAGCACCTGGTGCTCGAGGTTCTGCGCGCCCAGGTACGCCAGTCCGCCGGAGGCGAAGCCCATGACGGACAGCTCGAAGTAGGGGTGTGGCCGGGGAACGTGGGTGATGTGCAGGTCGGTGTGGCCCTGACCGGGGAGCACGCTGAGGTCGCCCTCGGTGAAGTAGCCCTTCCAGATGCCGGGGGTGAACAGCAGGAAGCGCCGGAAGTCACCCTGGCTGAACATCGCCTTGAGCTGGCCCTGGCCCAGGGCGTACTCGGCGGACTTCACGCCGAACTGCCAATATGCGCTCGGGTTGTTGTTGTAGAAGCGCGCCAGCAGCTCGTCGTTGAGCCGGAGGAAAGCGTCCGCCGGCATGCGCGACACCGGCATCACGGGCTTGGAGAAGAAGGGCTCCTTCTTCGCGAAGTGGGTGAGGAACGCCTTCCAGGCCGCCTCCCCATGGGTCTGCACCATCAACTGTTGCCGGGCCAGGAAAGCGACGCCTTTGACTTCCATTCACGCTCTCCGCGGGGGCGCGGACGCCCCGCGTTTGGGTTTGCAGGCCACAGTGTGCTGCAAATGTTTCATGAGACGAAGCGGTGATGTGACAACCGCTCGCGTCCGCCCGTCCCTCAATCGAGCTGGAGTCCGCAGTCGCTACAGGCGCCTTCCAGCAGCGGCGCGGCGGTGCCACAGGCCGGGCAGGGCGGCTCGCCGTCCTCGGGGATGGGGGCCGCAGGAGCGGCGGTGCGTCCCATGGGCACCAGGCCTTCGCGCTCGATGCTGTCCATCCACCGCTGCTGGAGCAGGGCGGCCACGCGAGGGCCGTCCTCGGGGCGCACCAGCACCTGGAACTTCGGGCTGCATCCCGGCTTGCTGCAGGCCTCGCGATGCACGAGCGCCGGCACGTCCGCGCCCAGGCAGGCGTCCACCAGTCGCCGCGCGTCCATCAGCGCCATCTCCGCGCAGGGCACCAGCTCCACTTCCGACAGGGCCTTCGTTGCGTCTTCAGGAGTCATCACCCGGGGGATTGGAGCGCACCCATGGGGCCACGTCCAGTCCGCCCGGGCCCGCGTGTCATGCCGCGCACGCGCCGGGTCACGACGCGCCGCGGCCGAGAGGCGGTTCATTCCCCGGGCCTTCCCATGGCTTGTCGGGACATGCGCTCAGGCGACGCGCCCGCGCTGGAAATCCTCGCGACCCCGGCAGTTCTTGCTGGCCATCGCGGCAAGGCGCGCCGGTGTGTGGTCTCCAGGCATCGGCGTGGATTGCGCGGTGGCGGAGGGGCGACTTCAGGCTAGCGTGCGGAGGGTGCCGCCCATGTCACTCACGCCGCGCACCGCGCGCCTCTTCCGGCTCCTGATGGTGGGCGCGGGCGTGCTGACGTGTGGCGTCTTCGGCCTCGCCTGGGTGGTGGACCGCTTCGGTCAGCGCGACCAGGCCGCGCCCGCGGACGTGCTGGTGGTGCTGGGCGCGCGCGTGTTGCCCGGGGGCGTGCCTTCCGGGGCGTTGCGCGCGCGCACCGAGCACGCGGTGGCGCTGTACCACCGCGGCGTGGCTCCCCGGCTCGTCTTCTCCGGCGGCGTGGGCGTGAACCCACCCTCCGAGGCGCGCGCCATGCTGGCGCTGGCGACGCGGATGGGCGTCCCGGCGGAGGCGTGTGTCTTGGAGGAGGGCAGTCACTCCACCGACGACAACGCCCGGCTCACGGCGGAGGTGCTGCGCGGGCTGGGGGCTCGGCGCGTGGTGGTGGTGTCGGACCCGTATCACCTGCTGCGCGCGCGCAACTACTTCCGGCTGTATGGCTGGGAGGTGGCCACCAGTCCGGCGCTGGAGACCGAGCGCAACCTGGACACGTTCGACCGCATCTATTGGACGGTGCGCGAGGCCGTCGCGCTGCTCCTGCATCCCCGCGTGCTGCTGGCGCGCGCGCCTACTTCTCCGGCACCGTGAGCGCGCGCAGCTCCAGCGCGCCACCCGGCAGGGCCACGCGGAGCAGCACGGACTCGCCGGGCTTCGCCTTCCGCAGCGCCGTCACCACGTCCTTCGCGCCGCGCACGGGCTTGTTCTCGGCCTCCACCACCACCATGCCCGGCAGCAGGCCGGCGTGTTCGGCCATGGAGGCGGGGGCCACCTCCGTCACCAAGGCGCCGGAGGGCGGCAGCTCCTGGGACTCCGCCAGCGCCGGGTCCATGTCCATCAGGCTCAGCCCCACGCGATGCTCGGCGGGGCGCTGCGAGCCCCCGACGGCCGGATCCTTCTTGGCGACGCCTTCCAGGTCGGGCCGCGTGCCTAGCGTCGCCTTCACGTCGCGCTTCTTCGCGTCCCGGTAGAGGGCGAGCGTGAGCTCCGCGCCCGGTGGTTTCTGCGCCACCAGTCGCGTGAGCGCGCCCGCCGAGTCGATGGGCTGTCCGTCCGCGGCGACGATGATGTCATCTGGCCGCAGCCCGGCTCGGGCCGCCGCTGTCTCCGCCGTGACGTCGGTGATGACCGCGCCCTCCCGCACCGGCGCGCCGAGCGCCTCGCCCAAATCGGGCGTCATGTCCTGCACCATCAGCCCCAGCCAGCCGCGGGTGACGGCGCCCTTCTTCTCCAACTGGGGCAGCAGCGATTTGACGAGGTTGCTGGGCACCGCGAAGCCAATGCCCGAGCCCTCGCCGGCGATGGCCGTGTTGATGCCCACCACCTCGCCACTCAGGTTGAACAGCGGACCGCCGGAGTTGCCCGGGTTGATGGCGGCGTCCGTCTGGAGGAAGTCGTCGAAGGGGCCCGCCGCGATGTCGCGCTCCTTCGCGGCGAGGATGCCCAGGCTGGTGCTGGACGTCAGGCCGTAGGGATTGCCAATGGCCAGCACCCAGTCCCCCACACGCAGCGCATCCGAATCTCCCAGCCGCACCACCGGCAAGGGCTTGCCGCCGTCCAGGCGTTCGAGCTGGAGCACCGCCACGTCGGTGAGCGGGTCCGAGCCCAGCACGCGCGCCGCCAGGTCGCGCCCGTCGGCGAGCTGTACCTGAATCGCCTCCGCGCCTTCCACGAGGTGGTGGTTGGTCAGCACCAGTCCCCTGGCGTCGATGATGAAGCCGGAGCCGATGCCCTCTCGCACCGGCGGCGCGAAGGGCGAGGGCGCCTCGAAGGGAGACAGCGGGTCCTCGGGGGCGTCGCCGAAAGGGGGACCGTCGAACGGCAAGCCTCCGAAAGGTGAGGGACCGTCACCACCCCAGGGCGTGTCCTTCGTCTCGCCGGGCGTGGGCGCGCCCAGCCGCACCTCCACGTTGACGACGGCCGGACTCACGGACGCCACCAGGGGGGCGACGGAGGCGAGCGCCACGGCGCGTCCGGTGGGCAGCGGGGGAGGCTCGGTCGGCTTCGGTGCGGAGGTCGCCGTGGAAGGAGGCGGCTCCTCCGTGTCCTTCCGGCAGGCCACCAGGCCCAGCAGCACCCCTACCGCCACCCCGCGCGCGTGTACCCTCATCGCCTTCCTCCCCTGTCGCAAGCTGCGACCGCCGCGCGACGCAGGGGGGCTGACCACCCGGGCATGAAGCCTGTCAGGCCGCCTGGAGGACTGGGGTCCCGCCGGGGGCCCTCCTGTCAGCCCGCGGGCTCACGCGGCGTGGGCGTGGCCGGGGCGCTCATGCGCTTCACCAGCTTCTCCAGGATGCGGAAGAGGGCCTTGCGGTCTCCCGCGTCGAGGATGCCCAGGAACTGGTGCATGCCATGGACGACCACGCGGTTGAGCCGCTCCCAGGTCGACTGGCCCTCCTCCGTCAGGCGGCAGTGCACGACGCGGCGGTCGGTGGCGCTGCGCTCGCGCAGCAGGTGCCCCTGGCGCTCCAGCCGGTCCACCACGCCCGTGACGGTCTTCTCCGTGACGCCCAGCCGGCGCGCCAGCTCGCCCATGGTGAGCGGACCGTCCTGACCGAGCCAGAGGATGGCGTGAACCTGAGGTGGCGTGAACTGGAGCTGTTCGCACATGCTGGCGATGGGGTCACGGAGCGAACTGCGCCGGCCCAGCGCGAGGAGCAGGTTCTGGAGCTTCTCCAGGTCCTCGGAAACGTCTTCATCCTCTTTGTGGAATTTCCGTGACACGGAGTATCCCATAGCGGCCCCGCATGGGCGGGTCAATCTGTTGTCCAGATGGACGCGGACCTGACGACAATGCGACGCGGGTTGTCCGGATATGCGAGGTGCTACGCCATGCGTCATCTGTTCCTGCTTTGTGCCGTCTCCACGCTGTTGTCGGGGGGGGCTGCCCAGGCCGACACGGTGCTGGTGTTCGCGGCCGTGAGCACCTCGGACGCGCTCCAGGAACTGGCGCCGGCCTTCACCCAGACCACGGGCCACGCAGTGGAGTTCTCCCTGGGGGCCTCGAACGACCTCGCACGTCAGGCCGTGGCCGGAGCGCCCGCGGACGTCTTCCTTTCCGCCGACACGGCGCAGATGGACGCGGTGGAGAAGGCGGGCCTGGTCGCGCCCTCGACGCGCGTGGACCTGCTGTCCAACCGGCTGGTGGTGGTGGTGCCGGTGGACGCGAAGTCGGCGCCGTCCTCACCCGCTGGGTTGCGTGGGTTGAAGCGGCTGTCGCTGGCGGACCCGGAGGCGGTGCCCGCGGGCGTGTATGCCAAGGCGTGGCTGGTGAAGGCGGGGCTCTGGAAGGCGCTGGCGCCGAATGTCGTGCCGGCGCTCAATGTGCGCGCCGCGCTGGCGGCGGTGGAGACGGGGCGCGTGGACGCAGGCGTCGTGTATTCCACGGATGCGGCACATTCGAAGCGCGTGCGCGTCGCCTTCCAGGTGCCTGAGCAGGACGTGCCGCGCATCGTGTATCCGGCGGCGGCGCTGACGAAGGGCGCCGCGCCGGAGGCCGGGCGGGCATTCGTGCGCTTCCTTCGGTCGGACGCGGCTCGGAAGGTCTTCACACGCCACGGCTTCGGCGTTCCCAGCGCGCGGGCTCCCTGATGGAGGGCGTCGCGGCGTTGGTGTCCTTCACAATCTGGGTGGCGACGCTGGCCACGCTGCTCATCCTGCCGCCAGGGCTCGCGGTGGCGTACGCACTGGCGCGGTGGGAGGGCCCAGGCAAGGGCGTGGTGGAGACGGTGCTGACGCTGCCGCTGGTGCTGCCGCCCACGGCGGTGGGACTGGTGCTGCTGGAGTTGCTCGGGCGCAACGGCCCGTTGGGGCGCGTGCTGGACGCGTGGGGCCTGGAGGTCGTCTTCACGCCCAAGGCCGTGGTGCTGGCGAGCGCGGTGATGGCGTTCCCGTTGCTGGTGCGCTCGGCGCGCTCGGGCTTCGAGGAGGTGGACCCGCGGCTGGTGGCGGTGGCGCGCACCCTGGGCGATTCGCGCACGCGCGCCTTCTTCCGGGTGACGTTGCCGCTGGCCTGGCGCGGTGTGCTGGTGGGCGCGCTGCTGGCGTTCTCCCGCGCGCTGGGGGAGTTCGGCGCCACGGTGCTGGTGGCGGGCAACATCCCAGGCCGTACGCAGACGCTCTCTCTGGCCATCTTCCAGCGCACGCAGCTGGGGCGGGACGCGGAGGCGCTGCGGCTGGCGGGCGTGGCGGCGCTGCTCGCCTTCGTGGCGGTGTTCGCGACCGAGGCGGTGACGCGGCGGCGTGGGCGGAGGGTGCGCGCGTGAGCCTGGAGCTGGACATCCGGTTGCCACTGGCGCGCTTCACGCTGGAGGTGGGCACGCGGCTGGATGGCGCGTCGGTGGCGGTGATGGGGCGCTCGGGCTCCGGGAAGACGTCGCTGCTGGAGGTGCTCGCGGGGCTGCGGCGCGGCGCCCGGGGCCGGGTGGTGCTGGATGGCCGCGTGTTGTTGGATAGCGTTGCCCGAAGCGACGTGCCGCCCGAACAGCGCCGCATGGGCTACGTGCCCCAGGATGCGCTGCTCTTCCCGCATCTCACGGCGGAGCAGAACGTGCGCTTTGGCGCGCGGCCGGGGCGGGTCTCTCGGGTGGACGAGGCCGTGGAGATTCTGGAGCTGGCGCCGCTGCTGCGCCGCTACCCGGCCACGCTGTCCGGGGGCGAGAAGCAGCGCGTGGCGTTGGCGCGCGCGCTGGCCACGGACCCGGCGTTGTTGTTGCTCGATGAGCCGCTCGCCGCGCTGGACGTGGCGCTGAAGGAACGCGTGCTGCCGTACCTGCTGCGCGTGCGCGACGAGGCCCGGGTGCCGATGCTGTACGTGACGCATCAGCTGGGCGAGGCGCGCGTGCTGGCGCGGGAGGCGCTGCTGCTGGACCAGGGGCAGGTCCGCGCGGCCGGGCCCGCGGCCGAGGTGCTGGGCGCGGCGGTGCGAGGACTGCTCGCCGGTGAAGGGGAAGGGGAGGAGAACATCCTCGAAGGAGTCCTGGAGCGTCCGGACGACGGCGGGTTGCGGCTTCGGATGCAGGGTGGGTTGTCGTTGTGCGTGCCGGACTCGCCCGCGTTGGCGCCGGGCACGCGCGCGGCCTATGCCGTGCCGGCCGCGGACATCCTGCTGTCCATTCAACCGCTGACGGGCGTCTCCGCGCGCAACGTCATGGCGGGCACGGTGGTGAACGTGGAGCCCGTGGCGACGGGCGAGGACGCGGCCACCGTGGAGGTGGCGGGCGTGCGCTGGGTGGTGTGGCTCACGTCCGCGTCGGTGCGTGAGCTGGGCGTGGTGCCCGGCGCGCGGGTGTCCCTGGCGGTGAAGACGTCCGCGTGCCGGCGGCTGCGCTGACTCAGCGCGCAGCTCAGATGTGCTGAGAGACGGAACCGTCGCGACGAGTCGTCCGTGGGCCGCGCGAACGCCAGGCAGGGCAGGACGAGCGACAGCGAGACGGAGCGGTTCGCGCAAGGAGTGCATGCGCGGGGACGCCTCGTGAGCGCACGGCTCGCGCGGATGCCATCACCTCCATGGTGGAGTTCATGCTGAACGGACCGTGCCCCTCGGAGGCCCCTCGCGCCGAGGGGCGCCGGAGTCACTCCCGTAGCTCGCTGTTCGGAAATGTCGGGGGTTTTGCGCCGCGAAATCTCCCGACATTTCCGAACAGCAAGCTGCCGAGGTGCGCCCCGGCCCTCGGGGCGGCTCGCCTCATGGTGCGCTTCAAAAGGGCTGGGCGATTGTGTCGCCGCGGTGGGCCAGCCCACCGGCTGCATCGCGCGGAGAAATGGCCGCCAGGAGGGGGGGACTCTCTTGCCAGGCTGCGATGGACCGATCGCGCAGGTCGAGAGATTGCGTACCGCACATGGCAGGCGGTACCTCCTCGCGCTCAACAGTCTCCGCCTGCTCGCTTCATCCGCACGTTGCGATCAGAGGCCCCGCTTGCCGTCCCGCCAGTAAGCCTTGCTGCGCACGTCGCGCTTCGCGAAGCCGCGTCGGTCGAGCAGTTCCTGGCGCAGCATGACGACAGCTGCTGCCGGGGCCTTGGCCATGGAAGAAGACGACGACCTCGAGCGCTCCACGCGCTGTGTCCACCAGTGACGGCGTGTCGTGCCGGAAGGCCGTCGGGCCGACACGGAACTCCACTTCGTGGCCGGGCTCGGCGCGGACACCCTTGAGCGACTCGCCCTCGAAGCGCACGCGGCGCAGTCGAGGTGCCAGCGTCTCAACCGAAGTGACGCGGGTGGCCTTCGCGAACCACGGCACGAGGGTATTTGCGAGGACTGCGGGCATTCCCGGCATGGGCGGTTCAGGAGGACGATGATTTCATGGGTCGAATATTGAATATGAGAATCGTTATCAATTATGGTGCCGCGCGTGGAGGCCGGAATGGCACTGCGCCGTGTGCGCCTTGTCCTGGCCATGGGTGGTCTCCGGCTCCGCACCATCCGAGGGAGAGGGCCGTTGATGAAGACTCACACCGAAGAAACGATGCACACGAAGGCCAGCAAGCAGGGCCTGTGGGTGCTGGCCGCCGTGGCGATGGCGCTGGCCCTGTTGGTGAATTGTGGTTCGTCTGATGAAGACCCCACCCCAGTGCCCGACGCCGGACAGACAGACTCCGGGACGAACCCGACGCCGGACTCTGGAACGGAGCCCGAGCCGGACGCGGGCACGGAGCCCGAGCCGGATGCGGGCACGGAGCCCGAGGCGGACGCGGGAACGGAGCCGCTGTGCCAGAGCGACGTGCCCTGCAGCGAGCAGAGCATCGATCGGCTGAACCTGCTCACGACGCCGTCGACGACGGCGATGTTCGAGGAGGAGGCACCGGCGGGCGAGTTCCGTTCGTACATCGATGCCCGCGCGGGTGGCCTCACGGTGAACCAGTCCTACACCTACGCTCGCTTCACGCCCGAGGGCCTGTCCCGGGTCAACATCGACGACCAGACGTCGCTGGGCGACCACGGTTGGGACATCGCGTTCCGTCGCTACTACATCCGGCTGAACGGCGGCACGTCCGGCCCGTCCTGCATTGGCGTGGCGCGGCTGCCCACGGGTACCCGCTTCGAGACCGTGACGTCCGTGCCGGCGGACCTGACCTTCCAGTCCGACGCCTGGTACACCGAAACGTGTGAGTTCATCCCGGACAACTCGGGGCTCTCCGGGCCGACGATGGCGCTGAGCAGCTTCTGGTCCTACGAGGGCTGCGTGAAGATGTCGGGGGATGTCTTCATCATCCGACTGGCGGACGGGCGCCACGTGAAGTTCGAGGTGACGTCCTACTATGAGCTGGCCGTGCAGGAGCATTGCAACGCGACGAACGAGCTGCCGTCGGGGACGCCGAGCGGCTCGGGGCAGCTCCGCGTGAAGTGGGCCTTCCTGCCATGAAGCTCCGGGCGCTGCTCCTGCTCATCCCTTTCGGGTGTGGACCCGTCCAGCAGGCTTCGCGCGAACCGCACGAACGGCACGATTCGTTCGTGACGTGGGAAGCGGGACTGCAAGCGGGAGCGCGCCCCACCTCGCCCTCGGCGATGCCGCCGCGCTTCGACGAGGGCGAGGCGGTGGAATCGGTCGTGTCCCCTGGGGGACTCTTCCGCATCCACTTCTCCCGTTCGGGTTCCAACGCCGTACCGGCGGCGGACGCGGACGGGAGTGGTGTTCCGGACGCGGTGGAGACCGTCGCGTCCGCGTATGACCGCGTCGCCGCCTTCTATGAAGAGTTGGGCTTCCGGCTGCCGCCGGATGACGGCTGGGTGGGGAGCGACAACGGCGGCGACGGCCGCTTCGATGTGTACCTGGTGGACTTCGGTGGCATCGCGGACGGGGCCTTCCGGCTGGACGGCTGTCTGGAGGCATCGTCGCGCTGCACCGGGCACATGCTCCAGGAGAACGACTTCGCGGGCTACAACTACCCGTCCCATGACGAGGCCGTGGACATCCTCGCCAGCCACGAGTTCTTCCACGCGGTGCAGGCGGCCTATCACCCGGGCCTGGGCAGCGTGGCATCGGAGGGCACCGCGGTCTGGGCCAGTGAGCGCTACCGGCCCGCGCTGGATGACCTGGAGCGATTCACCGCCGCGTACCTGTCGCGTCCGGACCGCACCCTGGTGCTGGACCCGGAAGGGCCGGCGGTGTCCTTCAGCTATGGCACGAGCATCTACTTCCAGTTCCTGGGCGAGCGCTTCGGGGATGGGGTGGTGCGCTCGCTGTGGGAGGAAAGCGTCGTGACGCCGTCGGTCCGCTGGCCGGTGCTGGTGGAGACGGCGCTACAGCGCGACTGGGGCGCTGACTTCGACACCGCCTTCGCGGAGTTCGCCCTGTGGAACCTGGCCACCGGACCGCGCCGGGCACAGGGCGCGGGTTATGAGAACGGTGAGGGCTATGCGCCGCTGTCCGTCGCGCCACGCACGCTGCCAGTGACGGAGCCGTCCGTGCGGGTGGCGGCCGCGTCGACGCGCTACTTCGAGGTGGAAGGTGGAATGTCATCTGTCACCGCCTCCTTCGAGCCCACCGAGGGCGAGGACGCTCCCGCCATCCACCTGCTGGTGGCCGCGGTGACGCCGACGCAGGTGCTGCGCGTCGCACGTGCGGACGGCGTGGGGACCCTGTCCGCTCACGTGGACGCCGAGGACGCCACGCACGTCATCGTCGCCGTGGTGGACGGACGGCGCGAAGGCCTGGGCCGCTATGGGCGGCTGTGCATCTCCGGGGAGGACTCCGGCGCGCCCTGCGCCGCCGTGCCACCGCCCGACCCGGACGGTGGGGTCGAACTGGACGGGGGCGTGGGCGGTGAGCCGGATGGCGGCGTCGACGCAGGTCCAGGAGGAGACCTGGACGGTGGTGCCGACGCGGGTGTGCCAGGTGAACCCCCGCCTCCGCCTCCGCGTGACGAGGGTGGCTGTTCGTCGGCACCGGGCGGGCTGACGTGGGCGCTGCTCCTGTTCCTGGTGGCGGCCTTCATCCGGCGTTGAGCAAGGTGCGTTCAACGCTTGTGTATGGAGCGGGACGGATTTCTTCGACGCCACCGCCCAGGGGATTGCCGACACGTGTTGTTGATGCGCCGGCCGCGACGGCCGTGTGCGTCATCCGCGTGACAATCGGACAGGCGAGGTGCGTGCGGGAGACGGAAGCGGGAACATCCCGTATCGCGTTGGACGCTATCTCCGATTAAGCGTCAAGTCTCCACCGACGCGAATGACCCGGGAACGCCATGCTCAGTGCCTCAGGCCAGGACCGCTCGCCCTCCATCCGTGCCGTGGGGCGGGCACTCCCGCCGCACTACGCCAGTCAGGAGCAGCTCATCGCCGCGTTCCGCGAGCTGTGGGCCACGCGCCACTTCAACCTGGAGCGGCTGGAGGACCTGCACCGCGCCGTCCAGGTGGGAGGACGGCATCTGGCGTTGCCCCTGGAGGCGTATCCGCCGCTGCTGACATTCCAACAGCGCAATGACGCCTGGATTCGCTCGGCCACGGAGCTGGGCGAAACGGTGGTGCGCAAGGCCTTGGACGCGGCGGAGCTCACGCCCGGGGAGGTGGACCACGTCTTCTTCGTCACCGTGACGGGCATCGCCACGCCGAGCATCGACGCGCGGCTGGCCAACCGCATGCGCTTCCGGGAGGACTTCAAGCGCACGCCGCTCTTCGGTCTGGGATGCGTGGCGGGCGCGGCGGGCGTGGCCCGGGCGGCGGACTACCTGCGCGGCTTTCCGGAGCACACAGCGGTCGTCATCGCCGTGGAGTTGTGTTCGCTCACGTTGCAGCGCGAGGACCTGTCCATTCCGAACATCATCGCGTCCGGCCTCTTCGGCGACGGCGCGGCGTGCGCGGTGCTCCGAGGCGCGGCGGCCCCGGGTGCGCGAGGGCCGCGGGTGGTGGCGTCGCGCTCCGTGTTCTACCCGGACACCGAGCGCATCATGGGCTGGGACGTGGTGGACACCGGCTTCAAGGTGGTGCTGTCCGCGAAGGTGCCGGGGCTCGTGAAGGACCACATCCGGGGCAACGTGGATGGCTTCCTCGCGCAGCATGGACTGAAGCGCGGGGACATCCGGCACTGGGTGGCGCACACCGGCGGGCCCAAGGTGCTGGAGGCCTTCGAGGAGGCGCTGGAGTTGGCGCCCTCGACGCTGGAGCGCTCGTGGGCCTCCCTACGAGAGGTGGGCAATCTCTCCTCCGCGTCGGTGCTCTTCGTGCTCGGAGAGACGCTGGAGTCCGTCCGCGCGCAGCCGGGGGAGTGGGGCGTGATGATGGCCATGGGGCCGGGCTTCGGCGCGGAGCTGGTGCTGCTGCGATGGTGACCTCCCCACACGCCCTCTTCCTGGGCTTCATGGCCGCGCTCGTCGTGGAGCGGCTGATGGAGCTGGTGCTCTCCAAGCGCAACGCCGCCCGGGCCTTCGCGCGCGGTGGGGTGGAGACGGGGCAGCGGCACTACCGCTTCATGGTGGTGTTCCACACGCTGTTCCTGGTGGCGTGCGTGGCGGAGGTGTTCCTGCTGCGGCGCGGCTTCCCGGGCGCGTGGGGCTGGGCGGCGCTGGTGGGCGCGGTGCTGGCGCAGGGGCTGCGGTACTGGGCCATCGCCACGTTGGGCGACCGGTGGAACTCGCGCATCATCGTGGTACCGGGGCTGGCGCCGGTGACGGGCGGGCCCTATCGCTTCCTGCGCCATCCCAACTATGTCGCGGTGGTGTTGGAACTGGCGTGCGTGCCGCTCATCCACGGTGCATGGTGGACGGCGCTGGTCTTCTCAGTGGGCAATGCGGCGCTGCTCTACGTGCGAATCCGCGCGGAAGAGGCGGCGCTGGGTGATGTGTACGCGCAGGCGTTCTCCCATCGCCCTCGTTTCATTCCGGAGGTGCCACGTGGCTGAACGCGAACTGGAGGTCATGACGGAGATTCATCGCATCGTCACCGAGGAGCTGGAGTGGAAGGGCGCGGTGGAGCCCTCGCAGGACCTGGTGCGTGACCTCCAGTTGGACAGCCTGGGCCTCACGGTGCTGGCGGTGGGGCTGGAGAACCGCTTCCGCATCCGCCTGTCCGAAGAGGACGCGCAGGGCGTGCGCACGGTGGGAGACCTGGCGAAGCTGGTGGCGCAGCGGGTCGCGGCTCCGGTGGAACCCAGGCGGGAGGAGGCCCTGCCGTGAAGGATGCTGGCTCGCGACTGGTGGGCCCGGCGTTGCCTCCGCCCAGGCATCTGACGGTGAACGCGGCGCTCGCGGACACCGGGCGCACGTCGCCGCTGGGGCTCACCTTCGTGGACGCGGCCGAGCGCGAGGTGGCCATGCCCTGGGCGGACGTGTACCGCCGGGCGAAGCGCACCGCCGCGGGGCTGGCCCGGCTGGGCGTGAGCGAGGGGGACCGGGTGGCGTTGCTGCTGCCCACGTCGCCGGCCTTCATGGACGCCTTCTTCGGCACGTTGCTCGCGGGCGCGGTGCCGGTGCCGCTGTACCCGCCGGTACGGCTGGGGCGACTGGAGGAGTACCACCGCGCGACCTCGCGGATGCTCCACGTGACGGGCTCGGTGATGGTCTTGACGGACGCTCGCGTGCGCCTGCTGCTGGGGCCCAGCGTGGAGCGCGCGCGCCCCCGGCTGGGGTGCTACACGGTGGACGAGGTGTCCCGGGGGGATGAGGTGCTGGAGGTCCCGGTGCGGCCGGCCGCGCTGGGGCTCATCCAGTTCTCGTCCGGTTCCACGGTGGATCCGAAGCCCGTGACGCTGACGCACGAAGCCCTGCTGGCGCAGGTCGCGGCGCTGGAGATGGCGATGCCGCTGGGGGCGGGGGTGCCCCGGGTGGGCGTGAGCTGGCTGCCGCTGTACCACGACATGGGGCTCATCGGCTGTCTGCTGTCCGCGCTGTACTACCCGGGGAGCCTGGTGCTGATTCCCCCCGAAGCCTTCCTCGCACGGCCCGCGTTGTGGCTCCGCGCGCTGTCTCGCCACCGGGGCTACATCTCTCCCGCGCCCAACTTCGCCTATGGCCTGTGTTTGAAGCGGGTGAAGGACGCGGAGCTGGACGGGGTGGACCTGTCGTCGTGGCGGCACGCGCTCAACGGCGCGGAGCCGGTGTCCGTGGACACGCTGCGCCGCTTCTCGGTGCGTTTCGAGCGGTGGGGCTTCTCCGCGCGGGCGTTGCGGCCGGTGTACGGGCTGTCCGAGGCGTCGCTCGCCGTCACCTTCCCGCCGGAAGGGCGGGGGCCGCGCGCGCTGGGCGTGGACGCGGGGCTGCTGGCCCGGGAGGGCCGGGTGGCGGAGGGCTCGCGTGAGTTGGTGAGCGTGGGCATGCCCGTGGCGGGCTTCGAGGTGGAGGTGCGCGGCGAGACGGGCGAGGCGCTGGCGGAGCGGTGCGTGGGCCGGGTCTTCGCGCGGGGGCCGTCCTTGATGGCCGGCTACTTCGCGGATGCGCAGGCCACGGACCGGACGCTGACGCGGGACGGGTGGCTGGACACGGGCGACCTGGGCTTCATCGCGGAGGGTGAGCTGTTCCTCACGGGCCGGGCGAAGGACGTGGTCATCATCCGAGGCGCGAACCACGCGCCGCAGGCGTTCGAGGAGCCGCTGCAGAGCGTGGCGGGCGTGCGCGCGGGCTGCGCGGTGGCGCTGGGCTTCACGCCCGAAGGGGGCGAGGACGAGGCGCTGCTCATCCTCGCGGAGCGTTCGGGGCAGGAGGCGGACGACGTGGTCGAGGAGCGCATCCGCGCGGCGGTGGTGGAGACCACGGGCGTGCGGCCTCACACCGTGCGGATGCTCGTGCCAGGAACGTTGCCGCGCACGTCCAGCGGCAAGCTGCGCCGCGCCGAGGCGCTGCGCCGCTACCTGGCCGAGGAGCTGGTGCCGCCGAAGAAGGTGGGCGCGGTGGGGCTGGCGGTGGAGATGGCTCGGAGCGCGCTGGCGATGGTCCGCGCGGAGAGCGACACGTGAGGCCTCAGGCCCTGGGGCCGTGCACGGCGTCAGCGTGAGGCCCGCCATCATGGGGATGCGAGTCCCGGAGGAGTCCACGCCGTGAAGCGGTATGACGTCGCCGTGGTGGGCGGAGGACCCGCGGGGCTGGCGGTGGCCATCACCACCACGCTGCGTGGGCTGAACACCGTGGTGCTGGAGCGCGGCACCGCGCCGGTGGACAAGGCCTGTGGCGAAGGGCTGCTGCCTCCCGGCATGGCGGTGCTGGAGCGGTTGGGCGTCCTGCCTCTGCTGGATGACCAGGGCAGCCATCCCTTCGTGGGCATCCGCTACGTCCAGGAAGATGGCAGCACGGCGGAGGGCCTGTTCCCAGGCAAGGGCGCGCTGGGCGTGCGGCGCGTGGCGCTGGCCACGGCGCTGGTGTCGCGAGCGCGCACGGTGGGCGTGGAGTTGCGCGAGCGCACGCAGGTGCTGTCCCACCAGCGGGATGGCAATGGCGTGGTGCTGCAGACGGCCGAAGGCCCGGTGGAGGCCGCCATGCTGGTGGCCGCGGACGGGCTGGCTTCACCGCTGCGCCGCGCGGAAGGTCTGGAGGTGGAGCCGACGGGACCGCGCCGTTTCGGCCTGCGACGACACTTCCAGGTCGCGCCGTGGACGCCCTATGTGGAGATCCACTTCGCGCATGGCGTGGAGGCCTACGTGACGCCCACGGGCGCGCGGCGCGTGGGCCTGGCCTTCCTCTGGGAGGACGGCATGGCGGAAGGGCGGGTGAGCTTCGAGACGCTGCTGGCCCGCTTCCCCAAACTATCGGAGCGGCTCGCGGGCTCGGAGTCGGACTCCCAGCCCCGCGGCGCGGGACCGCTGGCTCGGGTGTCCCGAACGCGCATCGCCGACCGCTTCGCGCTGGTGGGAGACGCGGCGGGCTACGTGGACGCCATCACCGGAGAGGGCCTGTCGTTGGCCTTCGTGTGCGCGGAGTCGCTGGGGAACCTGCTACCGGAGGCGCTCGTCCAGGGCGCCACGCGCGAAGCGCTGATGCCCTACGAGCAGTGTTTCCAGCGGGTCTTCCGCAAGTACTCCCGGTCGACAGGCGCGCTGCTCATGCTGGCGCGACGGCCCTGGCTTCGCCGTCCCGTGGTGCGGCTGCTGGGGAAGACGCCCTGGCTGTTCGAGCGCATCCTGCACGCCGTCGTGACGTGAGCGCGGGGGCGGAGGGGCGCGGAGGCGTTGGCGTTCTCCTCCGCCCGTCGCCGGAGCGTGACACCCGCTGTGCGGTGGCGTCCCCAGAAGTGTGTTGCCGGTTGCCGGACGGGCGCAAACCCGGTCCACTGTCACGCCGAGACATGGACGTCGAGCCCGGGCCGCGCGGGCGTCTTCCCAGTCCTGTCTGGAGGGAGCACCGCACCCATGTCCCTGGACCGTTCTTCCCGGCCCATGACGAAACTCCTGTCGCTGGTGCTGCTGCTGCTGTCGGCACCGTGGCTTGGGGGCTGCCTCTTCGCGGGCCCCCGTCACCAGGGCCCGGTGACGGAGCACTTCGACGGTGAGCACTTCCAGAACCTGGAGCCCATCAAGCGCCTGAGTCCGGACGAGGTCTTCAAGGCGCTGCGCAAGGGGCCTCGCGGCCCGTGGCGGGACTACGAGGAGTTCGCTCCAGGCAAGCCGCCTCCGGAGCGCGTGGGGCCGGGACAGCTCCGGGTGACGTTCATCAACCACGCCACCGTGCTCGTCCAGGCGGACGGGCTCAACATGCTGACGGACCCCATCTATTCGGACCGTCCGAGCCCGGTGTCCTTCATCGGTCCCAAGCGCGTGCGGCCTCCGGGCATCCGTTTCGAGGACCTGCCGCCCATCGACGTGGTGGTGGTGAGTCACAACCACTACGACCACATGGACTTGCCGACGCTGCGGCGCCTGGAGGAGGCGCACCATCCGCGCTTCATCGTGGGTCTGGGCAACAAGGCGCTGCTGGACGGCGAGGGCTTCCGGCACGTGGTGGAGCTGGACTGGTGGAAGTCCACGGAGGTGGCGCCGGGCCGCACGGTGACGGCGGTGCCGGCGCAGCACCGTTCCAACCGCGGGCTCACCGACAGCGCGGCGACGCTCTGGGCGGGCTACGTCCTCGCCACGTCCGGCGGGCCGGTGTTCTTCGCCGGCGACACGGGCTTCGGTCCCCACTTCGCGATGATGGCCGAGCGCTTCGGTCCCATGCGGCTGTCGGTGCTGCCCATTGGTGCCTACCGGCCCACTGCCTTCCGTCCGGTCCACATGGGGCCGGTGGAAGCCCTCCAGGCGCACAAGGTGCTGCGCTCGGCCACGTCGGTGGCCATGCACTACGGCACCTTCGCGCTCGCGCTGGATGGGCAGGACGAGGCGAAGTACCACCTGCTGTGGCTGCTGGCGCGCGAGCCCGTCCGGCCGCGCTTCTGGGCCCTGGGCTTCGGCGAGGGCCGCGACGTGCCCGCGCTGGACTGAGTCAGCGGTTGAAGGGGGCCTCCTGAATCCAGTTGAAGCCCCGGTTGAGCAAGAGGAACTTGGACTCATCCACCCGCGTGAGGCGGACCTCGATGGCGGCCTCCTGGAGCGTGCCCTGGAGGACGAGTTGGTTCGCGTCCGAGCGTGTGTAGGCGAGCACGAACTTCTTCGCGGTGTCGTCCTGGCCCTCGATGAGGGTGAGCGTCTTCTTCGGTGCGTCCTCCTCCAAACCGTAGGACTTCACGGTGTCGTCCATGCGCTTGATGTTCATCCGGCCGAAGCGGCTGACGTTCACCACCTTCCACCGCCGGGCGTCTCCGGACGTGGCATCCAGGCGCTGCCCGTCCTGGGTGAAGGAATCGACCGTGTAGTAGCCGTAGAACGGGGGACGCGGCGCGGAGTCCCCGTACTTGCGGATGAACTCCAGCCGTGAGCTCCCAAACCCGTAGGCGATGCCGCCCACCACCAGGACCTTCATCACGAGCCCGGCGCCACTCAGCCAGCGCGAAGGTGGGAACGGCGGCTGGAGCGGGCGAGGCTGCGTGGCGCGGTTGAGCACCAGCACGTCGAGCAGCCGCCGGGCATCGGGCAGCACCAGGAACAGCGACATCAGCAGCAGGTGGGACGAATAGAGTTTGACGGGGACGTCGTAGAAGAAGTTGAGCGCCACCACGTTGACCATGACGCCCGCGACGACGAGCGCGCCCAGCGTCGTCGTGCGCCGGAAGAGCAGCAGGCAGCCGCCCAGGAACTCCGCGCCGCCCGTGAAGACATTGTAGCCCGTCGAGTAGCCCATGAAGTTCCACAGCAGCCCCATGGGAGAGAAGTCCCCCAGCGGCTGGGCCAGCCGATCCGGGCTGGGGAAGGGGAACTGGGACTTGAAGAGCTTGGCCAACCCGTAGGACAGCATGCTCATCGCGAGCACGTACCGGACGTTCGCGTGCAGCACGTCGTGGGCCTTCACGTACTCGGTGCGGCGCCGGTCGACGACGGACCAGACGCCCGTCACCGCCACGGCGGCGACGAAGTTCATCAGCACCTGCACGTAGTTGAACGTGGTGTCGCCGCTGCCGTTGGGCATCACGGTGATGTCCGTGGACAGCCGCAGCACGTGCTTGCCGACCCAGGGCACCGCGGCCTTCCAGAGCCCGTCCTGGAACGCGTGGATGAATTCGCCCAGGACAGGGATGAGGTCCAGGGGGAACGGGAAGAAATAGATGGCCAGGTAGGCGAAGGCGAAGCGGAAGGCCAACCGCCGCGCGAGACTCCAGGCTTCGGGCGCGGCAGGTGCCACGCTCGCTTCGGACGCGGCGGGCAGGGGACCGGGGACCGGGGACATTGGGGCCGTGGCGCTCATGGTGGGCTGGCCCGACAGTCTATCCGGAGTGTCCCGGGTGCTTTCCAGTCGCCCCCGTCACCGCGGAGGCGCTCCCCTGACGGGCCTTGTCTCCGCGCCAGGGGGCGGTCATGCCTGCTCAGAGCTTCATGCGCTTGAACACGGTCTCCGGAATCGTCCGGATGATGAGCATGATGAGCGCCCAGATGCCGGGCACGTAGACTTCGTTCTTCCGCGAGTCCGCGGCGCTCAAGAGTCCGCGCGCCACCTTCTCCGGCGAGGCGAACAGCTTGTTCTTCGGCAGGTGCGCCGTCATGGGCGTGTCGACGAAGCCCGGCTTCACCGTCACCACCGCGACGTTGGATTTCGCCAGACGGTTGCGCAGGCCCTGGAGGAAGACGTTGAGCGCGCCCTTCGACGCGCCGTACACGTAGTTGCTCTGCCGGCCGCGGTCACCCGCCACCGACGAAATCACCACCAGCGTGCCGGCCTTCTGCGCCTCGAAGCGGTTGGCCAGCACGGTGAGCAGCGACACCGCGCTCAGGAAGTTGGTGCGCAGCACCGCCTCCGTCGCCGCCCACGAGCGCTGCGCCTCCGCCTGGTCACCCAGCACGCCGTGCGCCAGCACCACGCCGTCCAGCCCGTCCAGCGCCGTGTACGCGGCCTCCACCAGCGCCTCGTGGGTGTCGAAGTCGTTCAGGTCCACCACCTGCGAGGCGACCTTGGCTGCGCCGCGCGTGGCGGCGTCCTTCGTCACCGCGTCGAGGTTCGCCGCGTTGCGGCCAGTGAGGTACAGCGAGGCCCCGCGCGCGGCCAGGAGCCGCACCGTCGCCTGGGCAATGGCGCTGGTGGCGCCGAGGACGAGCACTTTCTTCATGGGGAGCGAATCTCGGAAAGGAGGTCAGCGGATGGCAAGCAGGGACCGAGGCGGCGGGGAGGCCGTCTCGCCTCGCTCCGCGGCCAGGGAAAAGGGCAGGGACACCGGGTTGACCCGCCGCCAGAACGACGAGGAGAACGACGGGTCCACGTACTGCATGAAGCGCTCCCGCTGCGGAAAGTACGCCGCGAAGTTCTCCGGGCTCATCCGCGCGTCCTTCGCCGGGTACACCGCGCCGCCCGCCTGCCGCGTCAGCCGGTCCAGGTCCTCCACCAGCTTCCACGTCTTCTCGCCGCGGTTGGCGAAGTCCATGGCCAGCGTCACGCCCTCGCGCGGGAAGGACATCCACCCCGGCGAGGGAATGTCACCGAACGTCTTCAGCACGGAGAGGAAGCTGGGCAGTCCGCCGCGCGAGCTGCGCTCCAGGATTTCCTTCAGCGCGTCGCGCGCGGTGGCGTAGGGCACCACGCATTGGAACTGGAGGAAGCCGCGCCGGCCATAGATGCGGTTCCACGCGTAGATGGCGTCCAGCGGGTAGAAGAACGGGTCGTAGTGCGTCAGCCGCTGCTTCGGCTTGCCGTTCTGCCGGTGGTAGTAGAGCCAGTTGAAGGCGGACACCGACAGGCGGTTGAGGCAGAAGGCCGGCATGTCCATGGGCACCGCCAGCCCCACGCCGTGCGACAGGTGGCTCCTGGCCAATGGCAGCCCGTCGAACTGCGGCGGCGCGAAGTTGCCCCGGTACAGGAGCCCCCGGCCCAGCTTCTTGCCCCGGGCCAGGCAGTCCACCCACGCCATGGTGAACTCGTAGTCCTTCTCCGACGCGCGGGCCACGTCGAGGAACCCATCCAGGTTCCCGAACGGCACCGTCTCCTGAAGCACGTACGGGTTGCTGATGGGCGTGAGCTGCACCTCGGCCCACGTGACGAGCCCGGTGAGGCCCAGGCCGCCAATCGTCGCGCCGTACCAGTCCGGATGCTCATCCGGCGCGCACACCCGGCGGCTGCCGTCCGAGCGCAGCAGCTCGAAGCGGCGCACGTAGCGGCCGAAGGTGCCACCCCGGTGGTGGTTCTTCCCGTGCACGTCGTTGGCGATGGCGCCGCCCACCGTCACGAACTTGGTGCCCGGTGTCACCGGCAGGAACCAGCCGCGCGGAGCGGCCAGGCGCAGAATCGTGTCCAGCGACACGCCCGCTTCGCAGCGGACCACGCCGGTGGCCGGGTCGAAGGCGATGAAGCGGTCGAGCCCCGAGGTGAGCAGCAGCGTGCCCCCCGCGTTGAGGCACGAGTCGCCGTAGCTGCGCCCCAGCCCGTGGGGCAGCAGGTTCCCGTCCTTCCGGGGCAGCGCATCCGTGTGCCACACCAGGGCGTGCGTCTGTTGTTCGACTTGGGGGTACCGCCCCCAGGACTCCCGTGACTTCATCGCGCCAGACCTCTCACGTGGCGGCCCATAGCACCAACGCGCACACGAGGCCTACTGCGTAGCTCACCCGGTCCCTCAGGGCGAAGACGAGCGGGTCCTCGTTCACCAGCCCGCGGTGGGCCAGCAGCCACACCCGGCCCACCCAGTACAGCATCACCGGGCAGATGAGCCACAGCCGCTCCGGGTGGGCGTACAGCGCCGTCACTTCATCGGAGGTGATGTAGAGCGCCAGCACCAGCACGGACACCTGCCCCGAGGCCGCGCCCAGGCTGGCGAGCTGCTCGTAGTCCTGGGCCAGGTAGCCACGGCCGTGTGCGGACGTCTCGTTGGACAGTCGCAGCCGGCGTACCTCGCTCAGTCGCTTCACCAGCGCGAGCGAGAGGAAGAGGAACATGCTGAACATCATCAGCCAACTGGACGTGGGCACGTTGACCGCCAGCGCGCCGCCGAAGATGCGCACCGTGTACAGCCCGGCCAGCACCAGCACGTCCAACATCACCACCTGCTTCAGCCGCAGCGAATAGGCCAGCGTCAGCACGTAGTAGGCGCCCAGCAAGGCGGCGAAGGCGGGCGGCAGCAGCAGGCACACCGCGGCGCCGGCCAGCAGCAGCACGGGGGCCAGCATGACGCCGGTGCTCACGGGGAGCGTGCACGCCGCGAAGGGGCGCTTCTTCTTCGTCGGGTGGCGCCGGTCGGAGTCCAGGTCCAGCAGGTCATTCAGCACGTACACGCTGGAGGCGCACAGGCTGAAGGCCGCGAAGCCCAGCAGCGCCTGGAGCAGCTTGTCCGGCTCGGTGGCCTTGTGGGCGGCCAGCAGCGGCACGAAGACGAGCGCGTTCTTCGCCCACTGGTGCACGCGCAGCGCCTTCACCCAGGTGCGGAGGCGGGTGGCTGGGCGCTCGAAGACGCGGTGGACGTCGCGGCCCAGTCCCTGTGCTTGTTTCAGCACCCCGGCTGGCGCGTGGACCACGATGATGCGGCGGCATTCACGCCACAAGGGCAGGTCCACCGCGTCGTTGCCCGCGTAGTCGAAGGTGCCCAGCAACTCCTTCAGCTTCGCCAGCTTGCGTGCGCCGGACAGGTTCACTGTCGCTTCGCTGGCGACGACGTCGGAGAAGAGGCCCAGGTGCGCCGCCACGGCTTCGGCGATGCGCCGGTCCGCCGCGGTGGCCAGCACCAGCCGGCGGCCTCGGGTTTTCTCCTCGTTCAGGTACGCCAGGAGCTCTTCGTGGTAGGGCAGGCTGGCCGCGTCCAGGGCCGCGCGCCGGGCCACCTCTGCCTTGAAGAAGGCCTTGCCCTTGAGCACCCAGAAGGGGGCCAGCAGCAGCAGCCAGGGGGCACGCTTGAAGAGGACCAACAGGTTCTCATGCAGCGTATCCGTGCGCACCAGCGTTCCGTCGAGGTCGACGGCGAGCGGTACGTCCGGAGTGTCCTCGGGAATGGGTGTTTGGGGAAGCATGGGCAACGATGTGACGGAGGCCATCGGAGGGCGGGCAGGGTAGCGCAGACGCCCTTCGCGTGGAAAAGCCACATCTGGGGAAGCCTGCTAGAACTGCGGTCGGGTAGACGCTCAGTCCAGTCGGGCCACCAGGAGCGTCTGCAAGGGCAGGTGCCGGATGGGGCGGCTGGTCTCGATGCGGAAGCCTGCGTCGTCCAGGAAGCCTTCCACCTCGGCGGGCGTATAGGCCGCCGCGCCGGAGGTGAGGAAGTAGTGCAAGCCAATCAACGGCGCCGCACTGGTGGGCGTGTCGGCGTTCTCGCGCAGATACTCCAGCACCGCCAGCGTCCCCCGGGGCGCCAGGGAGGCGCGCACCCGTCGCAGCAGGGCCACGTTCTGTGCGGGGGACAGGTGGTGCATCACCTGGAAGAGCATCACCCCGTCGTACGGGCCGCCCAGCTCCGCGGTGAGGATGTCGCCTTCGCGGTGGGTGACGAGGTGGCTCAGCCCCGCCGAGGCGATGATTTCCCGGCCCACGCGGGCGCTGCCTTCCAAATCCAACACCGTGGCCTTCAGGCCCCGGTTGCGCAGGCACAGCTCGGCGGCGAACCAGCCGTGCGCGCCGCCCAGGTCCAACACCTGCTTCGCCCCACGGGGCAGGGGGATGGCCGCCACGACCTCCGGAGCCGCCAGCCGCGCCATCTGGTGCATGGCGTGGATGTAGTCGCGCCAGCGCGCGTCGTCGGGCGCGAAGCCGTGGATGTCCACCGCCTGGCCGGTGCGCACCACGCCCTCCAGCCCGTTCCACCAGTCCCACTGCGCGTAGTTGAACTCCAGGAAGGCGCCCACGTAGCGGGGCGAGCGCGGGTCCAACCATCGCCTGGCGCGAGGGGCCAGCCGGTAGCGTCCACCGCGCTGACGCTCCACGGCCTCGCACGCGATGAGGGCCTCCAGCAGCGTGCGAGTGCCCTCCTGGGACAGCTTCAGCCGCGCCGCCAGCGTCTCCGCCGACATGGGCCCGTCCGTCAGGGCTTCATAGACGCCCAGCCGCACGCCGGCCATCAGCGTCCGCGACGCCATCATCCCGAAGAAGGCATGGGCCACGGGCTGTGGGGCCAGGTTGAACCAGTCCGCCACGCGCTCCAGCAGGTTGTCCGCTTTGAGCCCCAGCCTCATGCGTGTGCTCCTAACGCCTGCGCCTGTAGCCGCCCACAGCGGCCAGGCCCACGACGAGGAGCGCGGCCTGGCCACCCAGCACGCAGCCTTGCTGGTCTGCCTTGCGCACGCCAGTGTAGCGGCAGCGCCCGTCATCGCAGGAGAAGCGGGGGGAGCAATCCCGGCTGCTACGGCAGGACGTATTCACCCTGCCTGTACCGTCTTCCCCCTCGGGGTTGTCCCGGTCCGCGCCGCCCTCTCCCACGGAGGCGTCGGGGAGGCCCGCGTCGAGCCCCCCGTCGGACTGGGCCATGGCCCCGAGGGGCAGCAGGAGGGGGAGGCAGGCCAGCAGGTGACGCAGGTAGGAGCGGAAGGGGGACATCGAGGGCGTCACCCTAACCGCATGGAGGGTCGGATGCATCTTCCGCGGTGGCTGGAGCACCCGGGGGCAGATTGTCTGACCCTTCCCTTCGCATCTGGTACGGTACGCCCCGCGATGGCACCCCGAATCCTCGTCGTCGATGACAATCAGGAGCTGTTGTCCCTCCTCACGCAGCTCTTCGAGGAGGCGGGCTACGAGGTCATTGGTGCGAGCCGCGGCAAGCAGGCCGTGGAGCTGGCCAAGGCCCAGCCCCCGGCGGCGGCCGTGCTCGACATCCTGCTGCCCGACATGATGGGGTACCACCTCGCGGACGCGCTGCGTAAGGACAACCCCCAGCTCCCGCTCCTCTTCATCACCGGCGTCTTCAAGGGTGGCAAGCACGCCGTCGAGTCGCGCACGAAGTACCAGGCCGCCGGCTACTTCGAGAAACCCTTCGAGGCCCAGAAGCTGCTCGAGGCGATGACGAAGGTGCTGCCTCCGGAGAAGCCCGCTGCGGCGGCCGCGTCGCTCCAGGACGCCTTCGAGGTGGAGCTGGACATCGACGTGGAGGAGGAAGGCCCGCAGGACGCCATGGAGCTGACCGGCCGCATCAAGGTGACGGGCGGCGGCAACATCACGGCGGAGATTCGCGGCGCCAACCTCACGGCCAGCCCCATGCAGAAGGTGCCGGCCACGCAGGTGCGCCCGCCCACGCCGGGCCGGCCGCCGGACCCGCCGCCCGCGGGCGCGCCGGGCAGCCGCCGTGGTGAAATCCGCGACAACCTGCCTTCGCTCCTCACCGCCTTCTACCTCTCCCGCGAGACGGGCGAGCTGGGCGTGCAGAAGGGCAAGGTGAAGAAGGTCGTCTACTTCGAGAAGGGCACGCCGGTGTTCGCCCTCTCCAACCTGCTCGCGGACCGCTTCGGTCAGTTCCTCGTTCGCGTGGGGAAGATCAAGCCGGAGCAGCTCCAGGACGCGTCGGCGGTGGCCGCGCAGTCCAACCGCCGCACCGGTGACGTGCTGGTGGAGCGCGGGCTGCTCAAGGACACCGAGCGCCTCTACTACGTGGGCCAGCAGGTGAAGGCCGTCATCTACTCGCTCTTCGCGTGGGATGAAGGCTCGTACGTGCTGAGCTTCCGGGAGAAGGCGAGCGCGGAGTCCATCAAGCTGGACGTGCACCCAGCCAACCTCATCGTCCGGGGCATCAAGAAGCTCTACAAGCCGGAGCGCCTGCGGCGCCTGCTCCAGCCGGAGGACCGCCTCATCCCCGCCGTGGCTCCGGCCTACCAGCTCAACGAAGTGGAGCTGGAGCGGTGGGAGGCGGAGCTGCTGCCGAAAATCGACGGCAACCGCACCGTGGCGGAGCTGCTGGCCTTCGCCAACCGCCCCGAGCACGTCGTCTACGGCTTCCTGGTGGCGATGATGTCGCTGGGCATCCTGGACAAGCGCGGGTAGCCGCCGCGCCGTCCGTCCCCGCCGTCATGGGCGGGGACGCCGCGCCGGGGCTCAGCCGCCGACCAGCCGCGAGCCAATCCAGAACAGGCCCAGCGCGCCGGAGCCCACGGCCACCACGCGCTGCACCCAGCGGGTGATTTGCGCGTTCAGCCGGGTGATGCCCTCCGCGAAAATCAGCCCCACCACGCCCATGCCGATGAGGATGCCCAGCGCGAAGCCGGGCAGGTACATCCACGCGGCCGCGCTCATGCTGCCACCCACCAGCAGCGGGGGCAGCGCCAGCAGCAGCGAGCGCACGCCGCTGACGGCCATCAGCGCGCCAGCGGTGGTGCTCACCGTGTGCACGTGCTGGTGCGGCTCCTGGGTGTGGCCGGGCAGGTGCGGGTGTCCGTGGTCCAGGCTGCTGGGGAACAGCAGGGCGGCCACCGCGAGGGCCACCAGCACGGCGCCGCCGAAAATCTCGGCCCAGCGCTCGAAGGTTTCTGAGAGGCCCACGCCCGCCAGGATGCAGAGCGCGGCGATGCCGCCCAGCATGACGGCGTGTCCCAGCGCGAAGCGCACGGCGGTGGCGATGGCGGCGCGGCGCCGGCCTCCCCCCAGGGTTCCGAGGGTGGCCATGGCGGCGCAGTGGTCCGGGCCCACGGCGTGGAGCATGCCTTGGGACAGGCCAAGCAGGAAGGCGAGGAGAATGGGCTGCACGACGCGGCACCCTAGCCGTGCTTCAATCGGGAGGCCAGCAGGAGAGGAGAACCGACCCTTCATGAGGATGATCACCCGACGGCTGTCCGCCGTCATGCCGCTCGCGCTCTGTCTGCTTCTGTCGCCTGGCTGCGACAAGGGACCCGACCAGCTCCGGGACGCAGAGAAGTCCTACCGCGACCTGATTGACCGCCGCGTGTCCCCCCTGGACCCGGCGTGGGACCCCGTCATCAACGCCTTCGAGGCGATTCCCAAGGACTCCAAGGTCCGCCCGGAAGCGGAGCAGCGGATCACCGCCATCCGTCGCCTGCGGGAAAAGCTGCCGCCGCGCCCCCTGGCCACGCCGGGCGCCACGGGCCCCGGGACGTCAGAGGTGGACACCAAGCGCGCCGCGTGTGAGGCCCTGGCGATCCGGCTGGGCCAGACGCCGGAGGGGGCGGACCGGGAGCCCTTGCACCAGGCCCTGACGGACTGCCAGAAGGAGCTGGTCCGGCTGGAGGCCCACAGCCATCCGCCCGGGGAGCATGGTCATGACCATGGCGGTGAGCCGGGGCACCCCGCGCACTAGCGGGACGCTGTCGCTGGGCGTTGAGTGGCGCGGGCTTTGTGGTTAATGAGCCCGCATGCCCATGCCCCAAGCAGGTGACCAGGCCCCCGCCTTTCAACTCGCCGACCAGGATGGAAACCCGGTATCGCTCGCGCAGTTCGCGGGCCGGAGTGTCGTCCTCTACTTCTACCCGAAGGACGACACCCCCGGATGCACCGTGGAGGCGTGTGGCTTCCGTGACGAGCACTCGGCGCTGGAGGCCGCGGGCGCGGTGGTGCTGGGCGTGTCCGCGGACAGCACCGCGAGCCACCGGAAGTTCGCGACCAAGTTCAACCTGCCCTTCCCGCTGCTGGCCGACGTGGACCACACGTTGTCCGAGGCCTACGGCGTCTGGGGGGAGAAGTCGCTCTATGGCCGCAAGTTCCTGGGCATCACCCGGGCCACGTTCCTCATCGGCCCGGACGGCGTGTTGAAGCAGGTGTGGCCCAAGGTGAAGGTGAATGGCCACGTCGCCGAGGTGCTGGCCGCGCTGAAGGGCGAAGCTCCGGCGGCGGACAGTGCCGTGAAGAAGCCCGCCGCGAAGAAGGCGCCTGCGGGGAAGAAGGTGGCCGCCGCGAAGAAGGCTCCGGCGGGCAAGACTGTGTCGGGGAAGTCCGTCGCGACCAGGAAGGCGACGGCGAAGAAGGCAGCTCCGGCCGCCAAGGCACCCCGTGCGGCGAAGAAGGCCGCGACCGCGAAGAAAGCCCCTGTGGCGAAGAAGCCTGCGGCTGCGAAGAGGGCCTCGGCCGGGAAGAAGCCGGCGCCCGCGAAGAAGTCCGCGGCGGTGAAGAAGTCGGCGCCCGCGAAGAAGTCCGCGGCGGTGAAGAAGTCGGCGCCCGCGAAGAAGTCCGCAGCGGCGAAGAAGGCCTCCAGGAAGTAGCGCTCCGGGCCTGGGCGGCCTTGGGAGGACGTCGGCCCAGACGTCTTCCAGCAAGCAATCCGCCATGGGGACCGGCGGCTCCGGGCGAGGAAGCGGCCCGCGACCTCGACGTGGGCTTCCTCGACGAAGAAGAAGCCCTCCGCGGGGCGGGCGCCGGGAGCGCCGAAGAAGGCTGCTCCCGGCCGTGGCTGGGGCTATATGTGGGGTTCGGGCGGTCCGTCGTCATGCGGACATGGAGTCACCCCGTGGTGTCCATGCCCGGCGTGCCCCATCTTCGGGAAGTACGAGCAACCAGATTGAAGGGACTCGGAGGAGTCGACATGCGCGAGCGGAATATTCGGCGGTGGGGTTCGGCGGCGGCATTGGTGGCGGGCGCGGTTCTGGCCGTAGGCTGCCGGGGGCTTCCGGAGACCGGTGGCAGTCAGCCGGATGAGCCACGGGGCAGCCTTGTCGCCCAGCGCGGTGACCAGCCCGATGCGATGAAGAACATCGAGGGTGGCAACACCAACAAGCCGCTGCCGCCTTGGACGCTGCCGGCGAACCGGGGCTACAACGGCACCATCGACCAGATTGGCTCCAGCATCGACCCGCGCACGCCGAAGAACGACGGCACCCAGGGGCGCTCCATCGTGGACGACGCCGGGAAGATGATGAACGACCGGTACCACGCGGAGGGCGGCGCCGCGTACTCGCCCGCGGCCCATGGCTTGGGTGGTGAGGACGGCGCCACGCTGGGCGGCAAGCGCGGCGGCCACTACAGCGGCTACAGCCCGCTGGGCTGGCAGGACCGCAGCGGCCCCTACCGCCGCTGAAGTCACACCGGGGCGGTCTCGTGCCGCCCCTTCCAACTGCTCCCGGTGCAGGGCGCCGGGAGCGCGTGGCACCCCGGCCCCGCGCCTTCAGCGAGAGGCCAGCATCACCTCGGTCGGGTCGCGGCCGGTGAAGGTGCTGACGAGCCCCACGGCCAGCGCGTGATGCTCCGGGCTCCCCAGCAGGGCGAGCCGGTCCTCCGCCGGGTGCGCGAAGCGGGCACTGAGCGCGTCCAGCCGCCGGTGCGCCTGCGCGATTCGCTCCCGTGACACGCGACCGGACTCCACCGCCTTCACCAGGGCTTCGATGGCGCGGCGCTGCACGTCCGCGTTGTGGCACACCAGGAACAGGTCCACGCCCGCGAGCGTGCCCTGCACCGTGGCCTCTTCCACGGAGTAGTGGCCGGCAATGGCCTTCATCTCCAGGTCGTCGCTGACGAGCACCCCGTCAAAGCCCAGCTCCTCGCGCAGCACACCCTGGAGCACGCGCTGACTCATGGTGGCGGGCACCCCCGGGTCCAGCGCGTCGAAGAGGACGTGCGCTGTCATCAGGGACGCAAGCCCCGCCTGGGCGAAGGCGCGGAAAGGCACCAGCTCCACGCTGCGCAGCCGCTCCAAGTCGTGCGGCAGCCGCGGCAACGTCAGGTGGCTGTCGGTGGTGGTGTCGCCGTGGCCGGGGAAGTGCTTGCCACACGAAGCCACGCCGCCCGCCTCCAGTCCCCGCGCGAGCGCTACGCCCAGCCGCGCCACTTCCTCTGCCTCGCGGCTGAAGCTGCGGTCGCCAATGACGGGGTTGGCCGGGTTGGTGTCCACATCCAGCACCGGCGCGAAGTCCCAGTCGAAGCCCAGCGCGCGCAGCTCATACGCCAGCAGCCGGCCCACGCGCTCCACCTGGGCCGCGTCGCCGCGCTGCCCCAGCTCCCGCATGGGCGGCAGCGCGGTGAAGGGCGCGCCGCGAAGCCGGGCCACGCGGCCGCCCTCCTGGTCCACCGACAGGATGAAGGGCCGGCCTGCGCGTGTTTTCAACGCGTGGCACAACGCGGCAGTGTCTGCGGCGCTGCCCACGTTGCGCTTGAAGAGGATGGCGCCGTAGATGCCGTCATCCATCAGCGCGGCCAGCTCGCTGTCGATGTGAGTGCCGGGAAAGCCCACCATGAAGAGGCGGGCACAGTCGCGGTAGAGGCTGGAGGAGGTCGTCACGGCGCGCAGTCTGGCAGAAGCCAGGGGCTGGGCGCTCGGGGGGAACGCGGTTCTCCTGGAAGCGTCGGCTGCCTGTCAGGCCTCAGGCCGGTGAGGCGCGCTACTGGAGGATGGCGCCCTGGGCGAAGCGCTTCACCATCACCAGCAGCTCGTCCAGGGAAAAGGGCTTGGGCAGGAAGGCCGCGCAACGCAGGTGCTTCCAGTAGTCCGGCGGGCTGGCGCTCATCATGACCACGGGGATGTCACGCAGCAGGGGATTGCGCTCCATGGCCTCCAGCAGGGCCGGGCCGTTCATCACCGGCATCATGTAATCGAGCAGCACCAGGCAGGGGTGCTCCTCGGCCATCCGCTCCAAGGCCTCCTTCCCATTGAGCGCGATGGCGGTCCGGTAGCCTTCGTCGCTCAGGAGGTCGCGCATGGCCTCGACGATGCCGAACTCGTCATCGACGATGAGGATGGGGCCCATGCTCAAGGCTCCTGGCGCCCGCCGCCGGGATGCCGGGGCTCGGACCACGTGGTCGACCGCGGCACGCCGGTCATCATCGCCTCGACATCCGTGAAGGCGCCCGTCACCTCCATCCCCTTCGGGCTGATGCACAGCTCGCGCAGGGCGGTGTCGTGCGGGCTGTTGCGCAGCTTCAGCACCGTGACGAAGCGGCGCAGCCGGGAATCCAGCTCGGCCTGGCGGAGGAAGAGGATGTTCTCCGCCACCATGGAGATGCCCTTCATCGGGAAGGTCACCTCCGGGCCAAACGCGGAGACCGATTCGACGGAGTAGAGCAGCGTCACGCCGCGCATGCGGCACTCATTGACCAGCGCGGCCAGGAAGCGCGACACGCGGGACTGCCGGACGGCCGCCCTGCGGAGCGCGTCGTAGCCGTCCAGGAAGAGCCGGCGCACGCCGTGGGTCCGGATGATGTCCAGCAACTGCACGCCCAGCTTGTCCAGCAGGTTCTCCGTGGGCGGCCGGAAGCTGACCTCGAAGTCGCCCCGGTCGATGAGCGGCTTGAGGTCGAGCCCGATGCCCGCCGCCTGCGCCACCATGCGCTCCGGGGAGTCGTAGAAGGCGAAGTAGTGGACGCGCTCGCCCCGCCGGGCGCCTTCCGCGAGGAAGTTCAGTCCCAGCAGCGTCTTGCCGCTGCCCGACGGCCCCAGGAGGATGGTCGTCGAGCCCTGGGCCACGCCCCCGGTCAGCATCGCGTCCATTCCGGGGATGCCAAACGCGCACCTCGCGTCCTGCGGCGGCCCCGGCGGAGGCCCGGACTCCGCGAGCGTCTCCAGGCGGGGATAGATGATGATGCCGTCCTGGGTGATGTCGAAGCTGTGCTTGCCCAGCAGATAGGGGCTGCCCCGGAATTTGCGCACGAACAGCTCGCGCACGGCACGCGCGCCGAACATGCGCTGCCGGAGCAGCATCAACCCATCCACCATGGTGTGCTCGGCGCGCAGGCCTTGTCCGCGGCCGGTGGTGAGGATCAACGTCGTGCAGCCCATGAGGCCCGTCACCACCTGGAGGCCGTGGATGAACTTCTTGATGGCCTGCTGTGACGGCGCCACCTCCTCCGCGGCCACCAGCCCATCCAACACGAGCAACGTGGCCTGGTGGTTCTTCGTCTCCTTGCGGATGAGCTCCGCCAGCGCGTCCAGCCCCCCCTGCTCCAGCACCGTGAAGGCGCTCAGATAGGTGATGGCGTTGGGCAGCAGCGTGGGGTCGAAGTAGGACAGCGAGGAGAGGTTGCCGACCAGCTCCGTGTGCGACTCCGCCAGCAGCGTCAGGTAGAGCACGCGCCCGCCGTGGCGCTTCGCGTGGTGGAAGCACACCTGGTTGGCGAAGATGGTCTTCCCCGAGCCCGGAAGGCCCATCAGCATGTAGGTGCGGGCCTTGCGGAAGCCTCCGTGCAGCACGGTGTCGAGGCCTGGAATGCCCGTGGAAATCCGCTCAGCCACGCGTGGAGTGCCTTCGGTCATTTCGCGTTCCCTTTCCTGGGCCCGGCCCGGGTGTGGCCCCGCTGGAATGATGGGAGCAGTGCGCTCGCCTTCTCAGGGGAACACTTCTTGCCACAGCGCCTCTTCCGAGCTGCCGCTGAATCGCGCGGGCCCCAGCGGCATTCAACAGAGGTGGACCGTCTCAGAAACTCCGCTGCACGGTCCGCGCGGTGCCACCCGTGGGGCCAGCGCCGCTCGCGATGCGATACCAGCTCACGCCATCCGTTGAATAACGGAACCCGAATGCATAGGCGCTCCACGGCGTATACGCGAGCGGTTCCGCGGCGAGGTTCCAGCGGTACCGGTAGTTGTTGCCCACCCGGCCCTGATAGGCCAGCCACTGGTGCTGCGTGGCCGCGCCGTCCACGCTGAACTCCACCTGCGCCTGGATGAGCTCGGGACGCGCGGTGGCGGCGTCCGTCACGCCGGGCACGTACACGTCCGCGTCCACGAACTTGCAGGCGCGCTCCATGACGTAGCTGTCGATGACGATGGGGTCCGCCAGCCCGTCGCGGTGCTCGCAGTCGCGCGCGAAGCTGCCGCCCCAGTCACCGGCCCACACCACGGCGGAGGGCGACTGCGCCTCCACGGGGAAGAC
Organism: Myxococcus virescens; assembly: GCF_900101905.1. Taxonomy (NCBI): domain Bacteria; kingdom Pseudomonadati; phylum Myxococcota; class Myxococcia; order Myxococcales; family Myxococcaceae; genus Myxococcus; species Myxococcus virescens. Next base: position 504,641 of record NZ_FNAJ01000002.1, read on the forward strand.
GTAGTTCTGGCCGTAGTTGCTGTCGTACTTCGGCGCGCAGGTGCGGCCGGAGGTGAAGAACCATGTCTCCACGCTCGTGGCGTCCGAGGGCACCGTCACCTCGAAGGGCTTGTTCACGAACGAAGTGCTGCCCGTGGCCTGCTTCACGCTGCCGCTGAAGAGCTGGCCGCTGGGGAGGAAGCGGACATAGGCCAGCGTGTCCCACGCCTGCTGGCCGGCGTAGGTGCTGTGGTGGCAGTCCGTCATCCGGTACAGGTCGTAGTCGACGACGAGCGTGCCGCCGCGGACGATGGCGCCGTGCTGCGAGTGCGTCCAGCCGTTGAGGAAGCGCACCGTGGCGGTGGGCGTGGTGAGCGGCGCCTGCTGTGTCTCCGTGGTGCTGACAGACGTCTCCTCCTGCTGCTGCGGCGCTCCGCCACAGGCCGCCAGCAGCGGCAACGCGAGGGTTAGATGCTTCCAGGCAGACGTCTTCATGCGGGGTTCTCCAGGAAATTTGGATACCGCCACTTAGCAGGACTTCCTGGCGCATTCGCTGCCAGCCGCTCGCCCTGTCAGGGAGCGTGCGGTTTCGCTCCTTCATGCCGCCACCGACGGTGGCGAGCACAAGGGTGGACAGCATGGCCAGTCCGCTGCGGCGGGAGGGCATGGAGGCTCCGGACGGGGTTGGTGATTTCAGGTAAAGCTTGATTTTCCACGGAGGGTGCGCCGGGCAAGCCGGTGCGGGCGGCCGGGAGAGGTCGGCGGCTTCACTTGTCCTGCCTTCGCTGGGTGTGACATGGGGCCTGCAGAACCCGAGGCTCCTTCCGTGCCTCCGCTCATCGAGGCCCCGAATGGACTTTTCCGCGCTCGCGCTATCTCCCCCCCTGCTCCAGGTCCTGGAGGAGCTCGACTTCAAGACGGCCACGCCCATCCAGGCGCAGAGCATCCCGGTGCTGCTCCAGGGCAGGGACCTGGTCGGCCAGGCGCAGACGGGCAGCGGCAAGACGGCGGCCTTCGCGCTGCCGCTGCTCCAGAAGGTCCAGTTGCAGCACCGCAAGGTGCAGGCGCTGGTGCTGTGTCCGACGCGTGAGCTGTGCGCGCAGGTGGCGGGCGAGATTCGCAGGTTGGGGCGGCGGCTGCCCGGGCTCCAGGTGCTGGTGCTCGCGGGAGGCCAGCCCATCCGCCCGCAGCTGGAAGCACTGGAGAAGGGCGCGCACCTGGCGGTGGGAACGCCGGGCCGGGTGCTGGATGTGCTGGACCGCGAGGCGCTGGAGACGCGGCAGCTGTCCACGGTGGTGCTGGACGAGGCGGACCGGATGCTCGACATGGGCTTCCGCGAGGACATGGAGCGCATCCTCGGGGCCATGCCGCCGCGGCGGCAGACGGTGCTCTTCTCCGCCACCTTCCCGCCGGACATCGAGGCACTCAGCCGCGCCTTCCAGCGTCAGCCCGTCCGCGTCACGGTGGAGACCACCACCGCGGGGCCCGACATCCAGCAGGTGCGCTACGACTGCGAGCCGGAGGAGAAGCAGGCCCTGTTGCTGCGCATCCTCCGGCACTACCAGCCGGCGTCCGCCATCGTCTTCTGCAACCTCAAGGCAACCGTGGTGGAGTTGAAGAAGTCGCTCTCCGCGTCGGGCGTCAGCGTGGACGGGCTCCAGGGGGATTTGGAGCAGTTCGAGCGCGACCGGGTGATGGCGAAGTTCCGCAACCAGAGCACGCGGGTGCTCATCGCCACGGACGTGGCGGGACGCGGCATCGACGTGGAGGCGCTGGATGCCGTCATCAACTTCGACCTGCCCATGCAGGCCGAGCCCTACGTGCACCGCATCGGACGCACCGGACGGGCGGGGCGCGCGGGCCTGGCCGTCTCCATCGTCACGCCTCGGGATGGCCGCAAGGTGGACGACATCCAACTGGCCACCGGCGTGAAGCTGGAGCGCGGGGACGTGGAGTCACTGCCCTCGGCGGATCCTCGCAACGCGGTGTCCCTGGAGTCGACGTGGGACACGCTCTACATCTCCGCCGGACGCAAGGACAAGATGCGGCCCGGGGACATCCTGGGCGCGCTCACGGGCGAGGCGGGCGGGCTCGACGCGACCGACGTGGGCAAGATTGAAATCCAGGACCACGTGGCCTACGTCGCCGTCGCCCGGCGCGTGTCGCGGGTGGCCTTCCAGCGGCTGAGCGAGGGCCGCATCAAGGGCCGCCGTTACAAAATCGAGCGCGTGAAGTAGCCCGGGCGTCTACGCGGCGCCGCGCAGGGACATCTCCTCGCGGAAGGCCTGGATGACCTCTTCCTCGGTGGGCAGCTCGCCACAGCGCTTCTCCATCAACTTGGAGAGGACGGCGACGTAGGCCTCGCCGAACAGCGTGGTGAGCGCGGTGGCGGTGGTGGCGGAGATGAGCGCGCCAATCGCCGTGCCCGGGCCGGGGACGAGCTTCAGCAGGCCGGATACGATGGACTGGCCGGTGAAGGTGGCGCCCAGGCCGGTGATGCCCGCGCCCACCAGCGTGGAGAGGAAGGCCTCCGTCAGCGGGAGGCCGAAGACGCTACTCACCCCCGCCAGCATTCCGACCTGCGTGGGGACGAGCAGGGCGGCGTCGGCGAAAGGGATGGGGACGGCTCCAATGAGGCCGGCGGCGGCCGCGGCGCTGGCGACGATGCCGTGCGCGCGCTTGCGCTTCTGGCTGATGCTCACGCGCTGGGCGGCGGCGAAGGCGTTGCGCTGGGCTTCGGGGACCAGCTCCATGGTGAGCTCGACGAGCTCCACCAGTCCCTTGGGCTGGAGCGTATGGCCCTCGTCGTCCGTCTCCTGGAGCGCGCGCACGCGCATGACGTTACGGGACATGGGCAGCAGCTTCTGCACCTCCGCGCGGAAGCCCTGGTCGCTGCGCGCCTTGGTGACGACGACCACCACCGGCATGTGCCGCGCGAGCATCTCCGCCGCCTTCACGTCACCGTCCTCCACGCGGCGCGAGTCCTCGCTGATGCACAGCCAGGCGCAGTGCAGGTGGCGCGTGGCGTCCGCGTCCTTCGCGCGCGCGGCCACCAGCTCCTCCAGCAGCTTCAGCGTCTCTTGAAAGGCGCCCAGCTCCAGGCCGCGGGTGTCGAGGATGCTGACGGGGATGCCGTCCTTCGTGTACTCGCGCGTCTCCTTCGTGACGGGGCGGCCCTGGCCGGTGTCCGCGATGCGGCCGTGGAACACCGCGTTGACCAGCGTGCTCTTGCCCACGCCGCTGCGGCCCGCGATGACGATGTTGACCCGGCCGCGCTTGCGGAAGGCCTCTTCGACCTGCTTGCGGATCTCCTCCGCCAGATGGATGTCCATGGGCTGCCGCCGCCTCCGCTGGTGAGCCCTCCCGCGTTGACGGGAGGGAGCTTCAGCGTAGCGGAAAGGCCGCGCGGGTCGACGATGGACCCACGCGGCGCGGAAGGCTCCTGGACCCAGGACGGACGGACATCCAGGCCCTGCCTGCGGCGACGTGTGCCTGCCTGAGGGCAAGAGAGCGAGAGAGCGAGAGAGCCCTTGTGGCCCGCTCACCGTGACGCGAACGCCGCGGCCTTGGGGTGTGCCAGGGCGGCGGCGACGTCGCAGTGCTTCATGCGCCGTCGGTGGGGGGCACCGACGCCACCTGCACCGCTACCGGCTCCAGGGACGGCGTGGCGGTGGGCACGGGCGGGGTCCGCATGTGTCGCACCCAGGCGCGGAGGCCCTCGAAGCGGAAGAGCTCGTCGAGCGGACGGAGCAGCAGAATGAGCGCGCCGCACATGACGAGCACGAAGCTGATGAGCCCATGGAACACGGCGATGCCCAGGTGGAAGCTGATGCCCAGGGGCAGCAGCACTCGGCGCAGGGACGGGGTCAGCAGCGGGCCCAGCGCGAGCCCCAGCTCCAGCAGCAGCACGGACCAGGTGAGCAGCGCCACCACGGGACTGCTCAGGACGGGGCGCATCACGCTGGCCAGCCAGTCCGGTGCACCGACGCTGGGGTCCAGCAGCCAGTAGTACAGGGCCGTGCCGTCCACCCACTCCATCACCTTGAACTTGCCGACGGAGGCGTGGAAGTAGATGCCCGCCACCTGGAGGCGGAGCATCACCCAGGCCGACCGGGCGATGAGCCGCTTCGCCTCGTCGTTCCCCATGGATTCGCGGGGCGCGTCCCAGTGCCAGCGCCGGTCATCCGTGAGCGCCAGGGGCAGCATCAGCAGCGCCAGGATGGCGGCAATCTGGTCACCGCCGTCCGTCAGCGACGCGGACCACGGCATGCTGACGGCCACCCACCAGTGCACCAGTCCCGTGACGCGCGGGCGCCAGCCGGAGGCGACGACGAGCAGCAGCAGCACCGCCGCCCACCGCGCCACCTCCAGCCAGCCGGAGGGGAGCACGCAGAAGAAGGACGCCGCGCGGATGCCCTCGCAGACGGGGGCCTCGGGGATGCCCGCGACGGGCCGGAACAGCGTTGTGGTGTCGCTGAAGGCCAGCGTGCCACCCGTCCCCAGCGCGACCAGCGTGCGCGCCAGGCCATAGGTATTGCTCCAGGGGGAAGGGCCCGCCACCCAGGCGCGGGCACGGTTTCCAAGCGCGGTCAGCATTCGACGTCCAACCTCAGGACCTTCGAGGGCATGGTGATGGGCTTCCCCTGGTTGGTGCGGCTCCAGGCCCAGGGAACGGCCCGCTGGAAGACGATGCCCAGTTGGCCGCAGTACGTGGGCCGCGGGCTGGTGTTGCGGAGCGTCTTGGCCACGGGGGCGCGCTCCAGGCAGACGGAGGGGGCTTCCTTGCAGTCCTCCCGGGGAAGGGTCGCTGTGTCGTGGAGGAGCAGCCCCAGTTCCACGCCCTGCGCCCGCGCGGCCCGGTTGATGCCGAAGGCGTTCTTCCACTGGAAGTTGGGCGTGTCGCTTCCCCAGGTCCACTGGCCTTCCGCGGTGCGGAGGTAGGGCAGCATCCGGTCATCACGCGGGTCGCGGGTGAAGAAGGCCCACCCCTCTGGCAGCAGCAGCTTGATGTTGAAGTGCTTCTCGAAGGGCAGCTCGATGGGGTTGTAGGGCAGCGCCGCGTGCAGGGCGTAGACCGTGAGCGTGGTCCAGCCCAGGATGAGTCCCAGGGCCAGCAGGCCCAGGCGGCGCGTTGGGGAGGTCTGGGGAGAGGGAGGAGTGGACTCGGTCACGGCCGTGCTCGGGGAAGAGGAAGAAGGGGAGTGCCCACCGGTGAGGGCGATGGACACTCCCCGGAGTGCTCCGACTACTCAGCGGCGGCGAACCGCTTCGCCAGCATGTCCACCCACACGTCACGCTGGAGCTGGCTGGACTGCGGGCCTTCCATGACCGGGGTCATGTCGATCTGGGTCAGGATGAGGATCAGCACGAGGGCGACGGCCACGGCCGTCTCCACGTACAGGTACAGGCCCGCTTCGACCTGCTGCAGGGCGGCGGCGTTGATTTCACCCGCCTGGCCCGCGTCCTTGCGCAGCGCGTTCGCCGCTGCAACCGTCAGCTCCCGCGTGTCCGTCAGCAGCTGGTCGATGACCAGGTGGTTGCCGCTGCGCAGGTCGTTGCCGAAGCGCTCGAAGAACGCCGGGTCCAGCGCGCTCATCTTCGCGATGACGGCCTCGGCGGCCTCTTCGCGCTTGGCCAGCGTCTCGTCGCCCAGCTTCGCCTTGATCTCCGGACGCTGCCAGAGGTCGTCGAAGTAGTGCGCCGCGGGGCCCAGGCCGAAGGCCATGCCCTTGAACAGGTTCTGCCCGGACAGGGCCTGGTTCTGGGTGATGCCGGCCGACGGGCCGCTGCTGCCATCCGCGGGACCGCAGCCGATACCGAAGGTAGAGAAGGTCATGAAGGCCGTCACGGCCGAGGTCAGCTTCAAGGTGGAACGCTTCAAGGTGTGCTCCAGGGCAACGGGGTGCTTGCCCGCGAGGCACGCCGGCCGGCCGGGTGCGTCACAGGCAAGTCACGATTTTGGTTAAGTCGGATTTATATGCAATCCATAGAATTACTTAAAATTATACGCCTGCGTATCAGTTTCGTGGATATCGACTAATTCAATTTGAGTGCGCTAGACGGACTTGGCGGGTCTGATTTCAGGCTGGGTCCGGGCATTCCCCCGTCAGAGCGGCCAGTCAGGACAGGGGGCACACACACGAGCGCCGCTCCCGCCTTGCCGCATCGGTGCGCGGTCCTCACCCCTTTACCCACAAAGGAGCAGAACTCGCATGCGCGCACGCAACGCGTTCGCCGGCGTCGTGATGCGCCGGCTCCGGGCCTGGTGACGGCTACTTGCGCAGCAGCGTGCCTTCGAAGAAGAACGCCAGACACGCGGCCAGGATGAGCCAGGTCCACAGCGGCACTGTCGGCTTGTCCGCGTCACCCGTGGAGGCCTTCACCGTCTCTTCCCCGAAGTAGGCGGTGAGGGTGTCCGCCGGCACGCGCCCCAGGTCGCTCTCGGAAGGATCGAGCACGGCGGCGAAGGACAGGTCCGGCTGCACCTTCCCGTCCGCGCCCAGCACCGAGTACACGCCCGGCTCCGTTACCGGCCCGGCCACCAGCGCGCCTTCCGGCTGCTCCTTCACGGTGACCTCGGTGCCGTCCGGCGCGCGCACCGAGGACACCTTCTGGGCCCCCTCTGGGCGCAGCGTGGCGCTTTCGCCCACGCGCACGCGCACCTCCTCGCGCTCGTCCAGGGAGCCGGTGAGGTACGCGGCGAAGCGCTGCATCAGCGGCAGGAAGGAGGTGCGGATGGAGAAGTCGCTCCAGTCGCGGTCCACCGTGCTGGTGAGCAGCGCCACGCGCCCCTTGCCCTTGCGCGCCACGGCCACCGCCGGCGCGCCGTCCTCATACGTGGCCAGCACCTGACTGGCGCCGGCCGCGCCCGGGGAGTCCGCCTCCAGCAGCATGTACTTGTAGAAGCGCGCCCCCACGAGCCCTTCCTCCGCCTGCCCCGTGAAGGGTGAGAAGAGGACGTGCTCCACGGAGACCTGCGCCAGCCGCGCGCTCTTGGTGTCCGCGTCCGGGTCGTCGCGCTCGGCGCTGGTGCGCACCAGGCGCAGCGGACGCGGCAGCACCGGCCCCAGCCGCTGGTTGTACGCGTCCGGGTTCACCCGGTCGCCCATGCTGATGAAGAGGCCGCCGCCGTTCTCCACGAAGGTCGCCAGCTTCTGCGCCTCGTCGGCGCTCGGCGCGGGCACGTTGAGCAGCAGGACCAGGTCGTAGGCGGAGAAGTCCTCGCGCAGGCCCACCTCCGCGTCGCGCGTGGCCACCTCCACCGGCGAGCCCGGCGCGGTGAGGGCCGCGTCCACGAAGAAGGCTTCATCCCGGTAGCGCGTCGCGTGCGGCGAGCCATTCACCACCAGCGCCTTCAGCGCGCGGGGAACAGGCAGCACGAACGAACGCCGGTCATCCTCCACCAGCGCGTCCGGCGCCAGCGTCACCTGCCCCAGCACCGTGCCGCCCTGCGGGAAGCGCACGGTGAGCGTCTTCTGCGTCGTGCCGCCCGGGGGGATGTCCACGAAGCCCTTGGCCAGCGTGGACTCGCCCACGCGCACCGCGGCCTCCAGGTCCTTCACCGGCTCCGCGCTGAAGTTGCGCACCGTGAAGGTGAACTGGAACGTGCGCGGGCCGGCCTGGAGCGCGGGCTCCACCTTGAGGTCGACGATGGCGCGGTTGTTCAGCACCTCGTGGCCCTCGGCCGCGTCGCGCAGCACCACCTCCGGCTTCACGGGCGCGCCCGTGGGGCCCTTCACCGTGGGCGGCGGCGCCTCCAGGCGGAAGGCCGCGGCCGTCATGTCGGAGACCAGCACCAGCCGCTTGGCTGGCATGGGATTCTCCTCCAGCGCGCGGGCCGCCATGTCCAGGCAGCGCGACAGGTCCGCGGTGCCATGGGTGGCCTTCGCTTCATCCACCAGCGAGCGCAGGCGGCCGCGGTCGAAGCCCGGCGGCGGCGGCGCGGCGGGGGACTGCGTGCACACCAGCACGGTGGCGGGCTCTTCGGGCAGCAGGTCCTTCAGCGCGTCGCGGGCCTCGTCGCGGGCGCGCTCGAAGAGCGGCGTGCCGTCCGACCAGCGCATGGACAACGACGCGTCCAGGATGATGGCCGTGGCCGCGGGGCCCTTCACCACCTGCGCGGCGGCCGCGTCACGTGTCAGCTCGGGGCGCGCCAGGGCAATGGGGATGGCCAGCAGGATGAGCGTGCGCAGCGCGTACAGCAGCAGGCGCTTGAGCTTGAGGCGGCTGGCGGTGCGCTTCTGGCTGCGCATCACGAAGGCCAGCGGCCCGAAGGGGTGTGGCCGGGGCCGGCGCCGGTCGAACAGGTGCACCAGCAGGGGGATGAGGGCGCCCAGCGCGCCCAGCAGCATCCACGGATTGCCGAAGGTCACCGGCGCCTCCCGCGCCGCGACAGGTACCGCAGCAGCACGTCATCCAGCTTGTCGTCCGTGCGCACCAAGTCGTAGTCCACGTCCGCCTCGGCGCACGCGGCCTTCACGTTCGCCAGGAAGCCGTTGAACTCCTCCAGGTAGCTCTCCTTGATTTCGCGCGGGTTCACCTCGATGCGGCCCTGGCCCTCCATGTCGATGAAGAGCGTGGGGTCGTCGAAGGGGAACGTCAGCTCCGCCGGGTCCACCAGGTGGAACACGGACACGTCGTTCTTCCGCTGGCGCAGCGCGAGGATGCGGCGCAGGGCGTCCTGATTCTCATCCAGCAGGTCCGACAGGACGATGACGCTGGAGCGCCGGGGCAGCACCTCCGCCAGGTGGTCCGCCGCGCTGCCCAGGTCCGTGGTGCCGGTGGGCTCGGTGTGCTCCAGCGTGTCCAGCAGCACGTTGAGGTGCCCGGCCGACGCGCGCGGTGGCACGTCCTTCCACTTGCCGCCCGCCATCAGCGCCAGGCCCGCCGCGTCCTGCTGGCGCACCAGCAGGTAGCACAGCGCGCCCGCCAGCGTGGTGGCCACGTCCAGCTTGCTCAGCGCACCGCTGCGGTAGCCCATGGAGGCGGACGCATCCACCACCATGACGGCGCGCAGGTTCGTCTCGTGCTCGAAGCGCTTGACGTAGTACTTGTCGAACTTGCCGTAGGCCTTCCAGTCCAGGTGGCGGAGCTCGTCGCCGGGGGCGTACTCCTTGTGCTCCGCGAACTCCACGCTCTGCCCTTGATGCGGGCTCTTGTGGAGGCCGGACAACACGCCCTCCATCACCGCGCGGGCGCGCAGCTTCACTCCCTGGAGGCGGGCCAGCGTCTGGGCGTCGAGCAGCATGGCGCGGGTCTGGCTAGCCCTTCACCACCGTGAGGAGCTGGTCGATGAGCTTCACGGAGGTGATGCCCTCGCTCTCTGCGGTGAAGTTGGGCAGCACGCGGTGGCGCAGCACGGGGCGGGCCAGGGCGCGCACGTCCTCGACGGTGGCGACGAAGCGGCCGTGGAGGATGGCGCGCGCCTTCGCGGCCACCACCAGGTACTGGCTGGCGCGGGGGCCGGCGCCCCAGGACGCATTCTTCGCGATGAAGTCCAGCGCGCCCGGCTCCTTGGGCCGCGTGTGGCGCACCAGCTCCACGGCGTAGCGCACCACGTGGTCCGGCACCGGCACGCGGCGCACCAGCTCTTGAAGCGCGAGGATGCGCTCGGGAGACAGAATCTTCTCCAGCTTCGGCTGCGGACCGCCGGTGGTGCTCTTGACGATCTGCACCTCTTCGTCGGCGGTGGGGTAGCCCACGTCCACCAGGAACATGAAGCGGTCGAGCTGGGCCTCGGGCAGCGGATAGGTGCCCTCCTGCTCGATGGGGTTCTGCGTGGCGAAGACGAGGAAGGGCAGCTCCAGCGGGTACGTGCGGCCACCGGCGGTGATGCGGTACTCCTGCATGGCTTGCAGCAGCGCGGCCTGCGTCTTCGGCGGGGTGCGGTTCACCTCGTCCGCCAGGATGATGTTCGCGAACAGCGGACCCTGGAGGAAGCGGAAGGTGCGCCGGCCGGTGGTGCGGTCCTCTTCCAGGATGTCCGTGCCGGTGATGTCCGACGGCATCAGGTCCGGCGTGAACTGGATGCGGTTGAAGGACAGGTTGAGGACGTCCGCCAGCGTGGAGATGAGCAGCGTCTTGGCGAGGCCCGGCACACCCACGAAGAGGCAGTGGCCGCGGCTGAAGAGGGAGATGAGGAGGTGCTCCACCACCTCGCGCTGACCGACGACGCGCTTTTCAATCTGGGCGACGATTTCGTTGCGGGCCTGGGCGAGCTCCTCGACGGCACGGAGGTCGTCGCTCGAGGCGTCGGGCACGGGCAGAGAGTCGGGGGCGGCGCTTTCCATGGAAGGGTTCTCTTAATTCGTGGGCGGCGCTGGGACCAAAGGATTCCGCCACCCCTGCGCCAAGGCGTGCGCTGCCAACCGTTCGGGGGGAGACCTATTCCGCTGCCGCACACCCCGGCACGCTGGGGCACATGGGCGCGCTGATCGCCTGGATGCCCCCCTGCCATGTGACAGTGCCCCTGGGCTGGGGGGGAATGCCGGGGGCTGGACACGCTGCTTAGGTTCCCAGGGCCTCGCTTCCGGTGGACGGGAGCAGGCTCCTTGGAGCGTGTCATGGGGTCATTTCGGCGTGGTGGGCGTGGCAACCTCTGGACGGGGCTTCTTCCAGTCGCCCTGCTGTGGGTGGCGGGTGGGTGCGGCGGGAGCAGCGGGGACGGGGGGACCCTGGCCGAAGCGCCGCATGACGGCGACGAAGCCACGCCGGGCGTGGCCGTGGCACCCACGGCGCCGCAGGACTCCAACGGCGGGCTCCCGCAGCGTCCGGTGCCGACGGCGGCGTCGCCTTGGAACCAGGTGGTGGGTGGGCCCCAGGACGACGTCGGGACGGGCGTGGCCACGGCTCCCTCGGGAGATGTGGCGGTGGTGGTGTACAGCACGCCGCGCCAGGACGAAGAACGCGAACCCGTGGAGGGGGAGAAGCTGGCGCTGACGCTTGCGCGTTACGCGGCGGATGGGGCGCCGCGCTGGTCGCGTGAGTGGGCGCGCAACCGCTTCTCCGACACGCGCGTGGCGGCGAGCGAGGCGGCGACGTTCCTGTCGGGCAATGCGTTCCTCTACTCGGCGGACTTCGGACTGGGTGAGGCGCAGGACGGCTTCCTGGTGAAGTTCGACGCGGCGGGTTCGCCTGTCTGGCAGCACCGCGTGGGACAGAAGGTCTACGCCATCGCCGCGGACGCGCAGGGCGGCGTGCTGGCCGCGGGCGAGGAGTGGGAGGGGGAGTTCATCGAGGACCCCGTGCTCACGCGCTACGCCGCGGATGGCGCCGTGCTGTGGTCGCGGCGCTTCCATGGCGCCAACATGGACACCGCGCTGCACGCGGCGGCGCTGGCGCCTTCGGGACAGTCGATTCTGGCCGGACAGCTCGTGGATACGCTGGAGGTGGACGGCCAGACGTTCGGCGCGCCCGGTGTGCGCGGCTTCGTGGTGCTGACGTTCGATGCGTCCGGGCGCTTGCTGTGGGGCAAGGCGCTGCCGGGTGTGAAGGGCCGCATCACCTCGGTGACGGCGGCGGCGGATGGCACGCTCGTGGCGGCGGGTGACTTCATCGGTCTGCTGGTGTGGGGGGATGCGTCGCTCGGTTCCTCCGGGGCCTTCGTGCTGACGGCAGGCGCGGATGGCACCGCGGGTTGGGTGCGCCAGCCCCTGTGCGGGCCGGTGACCGAGCTGGGCGCGTCCGTCGCGGTGGAGGATGCGGGCGGCGTCGCGGTGACGTGTGGCAGCGTGCTGACGCGCTACGCGGCTTCGGGGGCGTGGCTGGGGGAGCAGACGCTGGAGGCGCAGCCCTGCGCCAGCGGGATGTGCTCGCTGACCACCGCGGGTGTGGCCACGGTGCCGGGCCGCGGGCTCGCCGTCACCGGCTGGCAGCGCGACGGGTCGGGCGACAGCTGGAATCAGGACGCCTTCCTCAGGCTCGTGGTGCCGTAGCGGCCAGGGCCACTACAGTGCGCGGCCATGTCCGCTCCTGCCGCAGAGGTCCTTCTCGAGGTGGAGGGTGCCGTCGCCACGCTCACCCTCAACGATACCGCCCGACGCAACGTGATGACGCCCGAGCTGGGAGACGCGCTGTGCGCGCGCGTCGCCGAACTGAAGGGGCGTGACGATGTCCGGGCGGTGGTGCTCACCGGGGCGGGGGGCGCGTTCTCCGCCGGTGGGGACCTGAAGATGCTGGAGCGGCTGCGCCAGGTGTCCTTCGAGGATGCGCGCGCGTTCATGCTCGGCTTCTACGCGCGTTACCTCAGCGTGCTGGACCTGCCGGTGCCCGTCATCGCGGCGGTGGACGGGCCCGCGATTGGCGCGGGGCTGTGCGTGGCGCTGGCGTGTGACGTGTGCCTCGTGGCCGAGGACTCGAAGCTGGCGCTCAACTTCGTGCAACTGGGCCTGCATCCGGGCATGGGCGCCACGTACCTGGCGCCACGCCGCGCGGGGGCGCAGGCCGCCGCGGAGCTGCTGCTCACCGGCCGCCGCTTCGATGGCAAGGAAGCGGTGAAGCTGGGACTGGCGCTGGAGGCGGCGCCGGCGGGACAGGTGCTCACTCGCGCCAGGGAGCTCGCGGGACGGATTGCCACGAACGCGCCGCTCGCCGTGCGTGCGCTCAAACAGCGGCTGGGGCTCGACAGGGCGGAGCTTCAGCGCGCGCTGGAGGAGGAGGCGCGCTTTCAGGCGGAGAGCTACGGCAGCCAGGACCTGGGCGAGGGGCTGGCCGCGGCAGCCGCGCGGCGCGCCCCCGTGTTCCAGGGGCGCTGAGTTGATGCCTCAGTACACGTTGTACTTGCGGCGGAGCGCCTCGTGCTCCTCCGCGTTGCGCGACGGGCGGAGGATGCGCTGCGCGTCGTGCAGGTAGTACCAGTACTCGCTCGGCTTGGGCATCATCGCGGCCTGGAGCGAGGCCACGGTGGGCGCGCCGATGGGGCCGGGCGGCAGGCCCTTCTTGTGCCGCGTGTTGTACGGGTCCTGCGGATCCCGCAGGCGCTTGAGGAAGGCGACGCGGTCATTCCACTGCGCCAGCTCGTAGCGCGACGTGGCGTCCACGCCGAGCGGGAATCCCTTGTCCACGCGCTTCCACAGGATGCCGGCGACCAGGGGGCGCTGGTCGGGCAGCGGCTCCTCGCGCTCCAGCATGGAGGCCATCACCACCACCTCGTGCAGCGTGCGTCCGCTCTTCGTGATGGCATCGCGGTTGGGCGTGTAGAAGCGCTGCGCGAAGGCGTCCAGCTGACGCTGGATGAGCGCCTCCACATCGAACTTGCCCGGAATCACGCCGTAGGTCTCCGGGTAGAGGTAGCCCTCCAGCGTGCCCGTGGAGGGCAGGGGGAAGGGCGCGGTGAAGTTCTTGGGCTTGCTGGCCGCGGCGATGTACGCGCCCGGCTTGATGAAGCCCGCGGCCACGAGCGCCGCGTCCGTGTCGCGCAGGCGCCAGCCTTCGACGACGACGAACGGGACGTCCTCGGGAATGGGGTTGCCTTCCAGCTCCGTGGCCAGCTCGGCCAGCGTCATCGACGCGCTGACCTCATGGCGGCCCGCCTTGGGGGCGAAGTTGCCGCGCCGGTACAGGTGCCAGCGCCACACCCGCGCGTCGCGGATGAGGCCTTGCGCTTCGAGCAGCGTGCCCAGGCCGCGCCCGGACGTTCCCTTGGGCACGGTGAACTCCACCACGTCCGCGCCAGGAGGCGCCGCGGCCGTGCGTGCCTGCTGCTCAATCCAGAAGAAGGCGCCCGCGCCGGACGCCACCAGCAGCACGAAGGCTGCACCCAGGACCCAGAGAATCCGCTTCATTCGCGGCGCACGCTATCACCGGATTCGGGCCGTGCCTGGGTTCCGGCATGCAGATGTCACCTCCTGGGCGCCAGGCTGGCCGGCGGCTAGGCGGCCGGTGTCGTCCCGAGCTTCAAGTCCCGGTTCAACCCGGTGTCCCGGCTCACGCGCCAGATTTTTTGATCCAGGTAGTAATGGTGCAGCGCGAAGCCCCAGATGAAACATTCCATCAGATTGCGCAGCGTCAGCCCCGCGCCCAGCGGAACCTTCAAGTCGAAGCCGCCGCAGCCCGGGTGCGCGCCGAAGCCGCAGCCCAGGCCGCGATACAGCAGCGTGAAGACGACGCCGCACACCGCGTAGATGACGAAGCGCTGGCTCACCTTCGGCGCCCAGCCGAACGGCGCCGGGTCCACGCCCGCCGCGTGGTAGCGGTTGCGGTGATAGAACCAGACCACGCCGTGGTACTGCACGTTGTGGAACGCGGTCACCGCCACGGCGAACATGATGAAGTCCATGCGTGCCGCGAACGGAGGCCAGAACACCACGGCCGACAGGCCCATCGCCGCGCCCATCATCAGCAGCTTGGGACCATTCACCTTCAGACCCGCCCGGTGTCGCTGCACCTGCCGGCCCGCGTAGAGCACCACCAGCGCCAGCACGGTCGCGAAGCAGGCTCCGGCCACCACCGGCTCCCAGGTGGGCGGCCCCAGCAGGCCCAACTGCTTGCGCGCGCCCGGATGTGACACCGCGAACGCGACGAAGGGCGCCAGCAGCCCCGTGTACAGCGTCACGCTGTCGAGCCGCCGGTCCAGTGGCAGCGACTCGCCGCTCTTGCGCTGGTACAGCACCATGATGCCGTAGTGCTGCCGCACCACGTGCCAGTAGGCCCAGAGCGCCGCCGCCGTCATGAAGAGGGCGAAGGGCAGCTTCGTGCCCAGCAGCGCCGACAGTCCGAACGACGCCGGGCCCGCCGCGAACCACGCCAGGCTGCCCAACAGCAAGCGCCGCCGTGTCTGCCATTCCCGCGCATCCAGATAGGTCCGCGATACCGTGGCGAACAGGTGCGGCCCATCCAGAGCCAGCACCCATGCCCACCACAACAGCAGGCTGCTGACGCCGCCCCAGACATGGAGTCCGACCAGCGCCAGGCTCACTCCGAGGCCGCCCCCCGTCGAAATCAGGTCGTGCCGCCGGTCGACGAGCCAGCCCGCGCGTGCGGGGCCTGGGACTGCGAGAGGGATGGCGCTCATGAGGCCTCCGAGGGACGCCGCGGAGGATATAGGAAGGTGCAGGTAGGTGGTCTGCCCACCTGTTGGCGCCATTCGCCGGGCAGGGGACCGAGGGGCCAAAACCTACTTGAGCGGCGGGTCGCGTACCGCGATTGTCCTCGCCATGGATCAAGGCAGGCGCACCACGGACAGGAAGGCAGTTGGCCTGCTGGTGAAGCTGAAGCATGAGAGCGTGGGGAGCTTCGCGGAGGAGTTCGCCACCAACCTGAGCCCGGGTGGGATGTTCATCCGCTCGCGCACCCCGCAGGCAGTGGGGACCCCCGTCAAGTTCGAGGTGCAGATTGCGGGAGGCGTGCGGGTGCTGCGTGGCTCCGCGCTGGTCCGCTGGGTCCGCGAAGTCGGTGATCCCGCGGGGCCTCCGGGCATGGGGCTGCAGTTCGAGGAGCTGGATACGGCGAGCCGCGCGCTCGTCGAAATGATGTTGATGCGGAAGACCGTCGCGGATTCCAACGCGCCCGCCGTTCAGCCCCTGCCCGCCATCGCGCCGTCCGTGGCGCCTGCGATTGCACCGTCCATCGCGCCGTCCATCGCGCCCGCGATTGCGCCGTCCATCGCGCCCGCCGTCGCGCCCATGGCGCAGGCCCGTCCCGCGCCTCCAGTCCAGGCCCGTCCCGCGCCCCCTGTGCAGGCGCGCTCCGCCGCGCCCGCGGAGGTGGGTGGCATCGCGCTCGACTCCCTGTTCGATGACCTGGAGCCGGAGGGGGGGGCCTCCGCGCCGACCCTGGACGAGCCGTTCGGCCTGGTTCCGTCGGTGGTGGAGGAGCCGAGGACACCGCCTCCGAGCCGCGTGCCCGTCTCCTATTCGCCGCCGCCTCCGGTGGCCGCGAATGACGTGGACATTCCGCTCGACGAGCTCATCGCGAGCACGCCGCCTCCACCCGTGGCCGCGCTGGACATCGATGAGCCCCTGCCGGGCTTCGAGTTCGAAATCGAGAGCCCGTCGGGTGAGGCGCCCGTGGCCATGGGCGCGCCGCTCGACGAGCCGCCCATCGAGGTCGGCATCTCCCTGGAGGTCGAGCCGTCGTCCTCGTCGGCGGGCGGTGGGGCACTGGAGTTCGAGCTCGACCTGGGTGACACGGTCGCTGAGCCGCCGCGTGCGCCCGCGGTTCCACCCGTGCGCGTGGCGCCACCGCCAGCGCCTGTTTCCAGTGGCGGCACCTTCGAGTTCGACCTGGACCTGAGCGAGGCCGAGACCGCACCGCCGCCTCCTCCACGCGCCCCGGTGGCCCCCAGGGCCCCGCCGGTTCCCTCGGGTGGCATCGACTTCGACTTCGACCTGGCCGAGGACGTGAGCCCCGCTCCGCCCGTCGCGCCTCCATCGCCGCCGCGCGCCCCAGTGGCGCCTCCTCCCGCGCCTGTCTCGGCCGGAGGCGTCTTCGAGTTCGACTTCGCCCTGTCCGAGGACACGGGCAAGGCGGCATCGCCGCCGCCGCGCGCACCCGCTCCGGCCAGCCCTGGTGGTGGTGGCATCGAGTTCGACTTCGACCTGTCCGAAGACACGGGCAAGGCGGCACCTCCGCCGCCTCCTCCGCCGCGCGCACCAGCTCCGGCGAGTTCCGGGGGCGGAGGCATCGACTTCGACCTCGACCTGTCCGAGGACGTGGAGGAAGCACCTCCCGTCGTGCCTCCACCGCCGCCGCGCGCGGCGATGGTTCCTCCGCCCGCGCCGGTGCAGCCGCCCGTGGCGGCCCGCCCATTGCCTCCGCCGCCCCCGGCTCCGCCGCCTCCTCCTCAAGGGCTTCCCCAGGTGCGCCGTGAGGCGCCTCGGGGACCGGCGCCGGCGGCGACGCCCTCGGTGCTCGCGCCCGCCGTGGCGAAGGCCGCCGCGCAGGCGCCCGGCCTGGATGAACACGGCCTGCCGAAGACGGTGTTCCTGCCTCCGCCGGTGCCGCTCAGCGGCACGGGGCCCGTCATCGGCATCGACCTGGGCACCACGAACTCGTGCGTGGCGTTGCTCTCCAACGGCCGGCCGCTCGTGCTGCGCTCGCGCGAGGGCTACAACACGATTCCCTCCGTCATCTCGCTCAACGCGCAGAACAAGCTGCTGGTCAGCCACCGCGCGAAGAACCAGTTGGTGCTGCGTCCCCAGCACACCATCTACGGCGCGAAGCGGCTCGTTGGCCGTCCCTACGACAGCGCCGTGGTGAACCAGGTCCGCGAGCGCTTCCACTACGACATCGTCCCCGACTCCGCCGGCCGCGCCGCCGTGCGTCTGGCGGACACGGCCCTGTCGCTGGAAGAGGTGCAGGCCATCATCCTCCGCGAGTGCAAGGAGATGGCGGAGGCCCACCTCAACCAGAAGGTGGAGCGCGCGGTGGTGACGGTGCCCGCGTACTACTCCGAGCCGCAGCGTGAGGCCGTGCGCAAGTCCGGCATCCTCGCGGGCCTCAAGGTGGAGCGCATCCTCAACGAGCCCACGTCCGCGGCGCTCGCCTACGGCCTCAACCGCGACCTCAACAAGAAGGTCCTCGTCTACGACCTGGGCGGCGGTACCTTCGACGCCACGATTCTGAAAATCGAGAAGAACGTCTTCGAGGTGCTCGGCACCGGAGGCGACATCTTCCTGGGGGGTATCGACTTCGACAACCTCATCGTCGACTACCTGCTGGCGCGCTTCCAGGAGAAGGAAGGCATCGCCTTCACGGGGGACGGCATCGCCTTGTCGCGCGTGAGTGACGCGGCCGAGCGCGCGAAGATGGGGCTGTCCGAGCGCAGCACCTTCGAGGTCCACATCCCCATGCTGATGATGGACGACTCGGGCAGGCCGCGTGACTTGCGCGTGGTCCTCAGCCGGCAGGAGCTGGAGAAGATCTGCGAGCCACTCCTCAGCCGCACCATCGACGTGGTGCGGGACGTGCTCCTGGACGCGAAGCTGAAGGCCGCCGAGGTGGACGACATCATCCTCGTGGGCGGCATGAGCCGCATGCCGCTGGTGCGCGACAAGCTCAAGTCGCTCTTCGGCAAGGGCGCGCAGGCCAGCGTCAACGCGGACGAAGCCGTGGCCCTGGGCGCGGCGCTCTACTCGGGCTCCGTGGACAAGGTGAGCAGCGTGGTGCTCATCGACGTGCTGCCGATGACGGTGGGCGTGGCCATGCCCGGTGGCGCCTTCAAGCGCGTCATCGAGCGCAACAGCCCGCTGCCCGCGCAGCGCTCCTTCGCCATCAACACGACGAAGGACAATGAACTCTTCCTGGAGCTGTCCATCTTCCAGGGTGAGGACAGCCACATCTCCGCCAACGAGTACCTGGGCACCGTGCGCATCGAAGGCCTGCCCAAGGGGCCCAAGGGCTCGGTCCGCGTGGCGGTGACGCTCAAGCTGGACTCCGAATGCGTGCTGCACGTGGAGGCGCGTGAGTACTCCACGCGCAAGGAAGTGAAGGCCACGCTGGCCACGCGCTACTCGCCGGAGGAGCTCCAGAAGCAGCTCCAGGTCAGCAAGGAGTCCGTGAAGGCCGCCGAGGAGCGCCGCGGCGCCGACCTCAAGGAGCGCGCGGGCGGCTTCTGGAGCTTCGTGAAGAAGGCGCTGGGCAGGAAGTAGCGTGTCGCCATGACGGCCACCGCACCCCGGTACATGACACGCTTCAGGTGCCTCGCGGATGCCTGCGAGGACACCTGCTGCGCGGGGCTCGTCGTCCTCGTCAGCGAGCCGCGCTTGCAGCGCCTGAAGCAAGCGGTGGCGGGCACGCCGGACGCGGAGCGGGTGGAGACCTTCATCCGGCCGGAGCCCGACGCCAGCCCTGGCGACGAGGCCGTCATCGCGAAGCGCGAGGACGGGCACTGCGTGTTCCTGGATGCGCGGAAGACGTGCTCGCTGCACCGCGCCTATGGCGAGGCCGCGCTGCCGGATGCATGCGCCACGTTTCCGCGCGTCGCCACGCGCTGGGCGCACGGGCTGGAAGTGACTGGCTCGCTCGCGTGTCCAGAGGTGGCTCGCCTGTGTCTGCTGGCGGAGGACGCCGTGGACACCGTGCCCGTGTCGGAGGACCTCGCGCTTCGTCCGGAGATTGCGCGCGCTCTGAGCGGCGGCGATTCCGAGGACGCGTGGACGCAGCACGCGGCGGCCGTGCGTTCCACCGCGTTGTCGGTGCTCCAGCGCCGCGAGCTGCCGTTCGCCGCGAGGCTCTTCGCGCTGGGGCAGCTGGGCCTCAGATTGGACGGCTTCTACTGCCGGGGCACGGAGGTGTTCCACGGCGACGCGCGCGAGGGCGCGGAGGCCCTGCTGGCGGAAGTGCTGCGTACCTTCACCCTGCCCGAGACGCTGACGGCGCTGCACGGTGGCTTCGCGGCGCTGTCGCTGCCGGGAGGCCCGTGGGTGGGCATCTGCGCCGCGGTGCTGAAGTCTCGCCTGGGCGCGGTCCGGAGCGAGCGGTTCCACACGCTGGTGGAGCTGGTGCTGGAGTCCTACGGCGGCGTGGACCTGCTGCCCGACGACGCATGGCGCCGCTACTCGGAGCGCCGTGAGCGGCTGTCACCCGGCCTGTCACAGCGGGTGGAGCAGTACCTGCGTCACCACGCCGTGAATCACTGGCTGCGCCACCCGTTCACGGACGCGCCGCGTGTGCTGGACTACGTGTTCCGCATGGCGCTGCGCGAGGCCGTCCTCTGTTGGACCCTCTTCGGCCACCCCACGGTGGTGGCGCTCTGCGCGGAAGGCGCGGCGGACACGGCGGAGTCGCGGGCCCGGCTCGACGCCGCCGCGGTGGAGTGCTTCCAGCTCATCGCCAAGCACGTCGAGCAGGCGCCCCAGCTCCACGCCCTGGCCCAGGGGCTGGCGGGGAGCGGGGGCGACGAGACGCTCGGCCGGATGCTCGTGCTGCTCAAGGGGCTCTGACGCTCAGGGCTGCGCGCGGGGCGTCGCGCCGAGCCGGCGCATGGCCTCCTGGAACACCGGGTACTCCTGCGCGCCCTGGAGGCCGAAGCGCTCCCCGAGCACGAAGGTGGGCACCGCGTTGACGCCGATGGCCCGCGCCTCCTGGATGGAGTCCTCCACGGCCTTCGTG
The DNA here is from genome assembly GCF_900101905.1 of Myxococcus virescens. NCBI lineage: Bacteria > Pseudomonadati > Myxococcota > Myxococcia > Myxococcales > Myxococcaceae > Myxococcus > Myxococcus virescens. The sequence goes on from NZ_FNAJ01000002.1 coordinate 524,669, forward strand.
TAGCGGCCCTCCTCGACGACACGTTGCACTGCGTCCGGGTCCAGGCCCGCCTCCTGGGCGGCGCCGCGGAGCGTGTCCCACTGCCAGAGGTCCTGGCCCTCGCTCCAGTAGCGGCGCAGGAGGGCGGCGTGGAACGGCTCCAGCCGGCCCTGCTCCCGGGCGTACTCGGTGGCCTCGTGGGCCCGGCGGGTGGACGGAGTGAGTTCCCGCATCACCAGGGTGAGCCCGGCTGCCTGGGCGCGGAGCTTCAGCGGGTTGTTCGGGTCCTTCATCTTCTCGCGCACATGGTCCGGCAGGGGGAGTCCCTCGGGGGGCGTCTCCGGACGCAGGTAGAAGGGCCGCCAGTCGACCTGGACGTCGTACTCCTTCTTCAGCTTCTGGACCTCGGCGTAGCCCACGTAACACCAGGGGCAGACGTAATCGGACCAGACGCGGACGGTGATGGGCTCGCTCATGGGCCCGTGTCTAACCGCGTCGAAGCGCCGCGTCATGGCGGAGTGCGCCGGGGATGCGCGTGGGTGCTACCCCGGGTACGCGGAGGTGGACAGCGCGGGCCGTAGCAGGCAGCGTCCACCCCCCGACAACCGTGCCCGTGACGCACCCCTCGGGTGGGGTGGCGGCGGGGCGACTGAACCAGGAGACTCCCTTGCCGCTGTCGCTTCTCGCGGCCCTGGCCCTGAGCGCCACTCCGGCGCCGGCCCGGCCCCAGCCGTTCACCCACCACGACATGATTTCGCTGCGCCGGCTGAGCAGTCCGCGCGTCTCGCCGGACGGCAAGCAGGTCGCCTACGTCCTGCGCACCACGGACATGGAGGCCAACCGGGGACGCACGGACCTGTGGCTCGTCGGCGTCGACGGAAACGCCGCGCCGCGCCAGCTCACCTCGCATCCGGACGCAGACTCCGAGCCCACCTGGGCGCCGGACGGCAAGAGCCTCTTCTTCCTGTCCTCGCGCGGCGGCTCCTCGCAGGTGTGGCGGCTGGCCGTGGACGGCGGCGAGGCCGTGCAGGTGACGAAGCTGCCCCTGGACGTGGGCGCCTTCCGCGTGTCGCCGGACGGCACGCGGCTGGCCGTGGCGCTGGAGGTCTTCCCGGATTGCCCCACGCTGGAGTGCACCCCGCAGCGCGAGGAGGAACGCTCCAAGCGCAAGGCCACCGGCCGCACCTACGACAAGCTCTTCGCGCGTCACTGGGACACGTGGAAGGACGGGCGTCGCTCGCACGTCTTCGTCGTCCCCGTGGCCGGCGGCGCGCCCGTGGACGTGATGAAGGGCATGGACGCGGACAGCCCCTCCAAGCCCTTTGGTGGCGCGGAGGAGTTCACCTTCACGCCGGACAACAAGAGCATCGTCTTCGCCGCGCGGGACGTGGGCCGCTCCGAGGCCTGGTCCACGGATTTGGACCTCTTCGTCGCGCCGATTGACGGCAAGGCGAAGCCGCGCAAGCTGACGGAGAAGAACCGCGCCACCGACACCAGCCCGGTGTTCAGCCCGGACGGCAAGACGCTGGCCTACCTGGCCATGTCGCGCCCCGGCTTCGAGGCGGACCGTTACCGCGTCATCCTCCGCACCTGGCCCGGCGGTCAGGAGCGCGTGCTCACGCAGGACTGGGACCGCTCCGTGGGCAGCCTCGCGTGGAGCGCGGACGGCAAGACGCTCTTCGCGAGCGCCGGGCACGTGGGCCAGCAGCCCATCTTCGCGCTGGACGTGGCCACGGGGAAGCCCACCCAGCTCACGAAGGACGGCGCCGCGGACGCGCCGCAGCCGGCCGCCGGGGGCCGCATCGTCTACGTGTACGACGACCTGGATTCGCCCGCGGACCTGCACGTGATGAACGTGGATGGCTCGGAGTCGCGCCAGCTCACCCAGGTGAACCAGGACGCGCTGGCCCGCATCCGCTTCGGTGGCTTCGAGCAGTTCTCGTTCCCGGGCTGGAACAACGAGACGGTCCACGCCTACGTCGTGAAGCCGGTGAACTTCGACCCGAAGAAGAAGTACCCGCTGGCGTTCCTCATCCACGGTGGGCCGCAGGGCTCGTTCGGCAATCACTTCCATTACCGGTGGAACCCGCAGGTGTACGCGGGGCGTGGCTACGTGGCCGTGATGGTCGACTTCCACGGCTCCACCGGCTACGGGCAGGCCTTCACGGATTCCATTTCCGACGACTGGGGCGGCAAGCCGTTCGAGGACCTGCAGAAGGGCCTGGCCGCGGCGCTCAAGCGCTACAGCTTCATCAACCCGGACAAGATGTGCGCGCTGGGGGCGAGCTACGGCGGGTACATGATCAACTGGATTGCCGGTAACTGGCCGGACGGCTTCAAGTGCCTGGTGAACCACGACGGCATCCTCGACGAGCGCATGGGCTACTTCGACACCGAGGAGCTGTGGTTCCCGGAGTGGGAGCACAAGGGCACGCCGTGGGAGAACCCGGAGGGCTACCGCAAGCACAACCCGATTGAGCACGTCGCGAAGTGGAAGACGCCGATGATGGTCATCCACGGCGGGCAGGACTTCCGCGTGGTGGAGACGCAGGGACTGGGCACCTTCACGGCGCTCCAGCGGAAGGGGATTCCTTCCAAGCTGCTCTACTTCCCGGAAGAGAACCACTGGGTGCTGCGCCCGGCCAACAGCGTGCAGTGGCACGATGAAGTCCTGGGCTGGCTGGACCAGTGGACGCGCAAGTAGTCGCCGCGTGATGTCGTAGGACTCGGGGCTCGCATCGTGAGATGCGGGCCCCGCTGTCGTTCAGGGCTCAGGGAACGCCGAAGCAGGCGCCGATGCAGGCGGTGCGAATCTGCGAGCACGTCTTGCTGCCGACACAGTCCCCGCACGCGGCGAGCTGGTCCCTGCGGCGGTCCTGGTCCTGCCGCTCCATCCAGGCTTTGAGGTCGTCCTCGCACGACTGGACGTTGAGCGTGTCCGTGAAGCACTCCTTCCGTTTCTCGCAGATGGTGTCCGTGTCGCTGAAGCAGCCGGTCAGCAGCGCGCTCACGGTGACGGCGAAGGTCAGGGTCAGCGTCCGAGGCATCATGCGGACCATCATGCCCCGTGCGCGTGCCCGGCTTCACCATCGGGATTCAGGTGTGTACGGCGTATGAAGGCGCGCCGCGCTTCGGGTCAGGGCTTCGGTGGGGAGGGGGGCGGGTGCGCCGGGCCGGAGCCGCCCACGCCCGTTTCGCCTCCCAGCTTGCCCAGCATGTTCCAGGCCTGGTGCCGGTGGGCGGGCACCTGCTTGCTGAGGTCCTCGAGCAGGGCGGCGAGCTCGGGCGTGGCCTTGGGCATGGCCTTCTGGGCGGTGAGGACCATGCCCAGGACGGCGTCATGTCCCGTGACCTGTGAGGCCAGATAGGCGGAGTCGAAGGGCGCGCCGCGGATGACCTCGAGCTGCTCCATCGTGGCCTTGTCCTTGGCCATGGAGGCTTCTTCCGCGTCGTTCATCGGCTTGGGGGATTCGGCCAGCTTCAGGCCCTTGCTGCGCGCGTAGGACGTGAGCTTCTGGTCCAGCGCGGTGTGCGCCTTCATCATGATGGTGCCGAAGGCCTTCACGTCTGGATTCTGGGAGCGTTGCTGGGCGAGCTTGCCCGACTTGATTTCGTGCTGATTCGCCAGGTGCAGCCGGTCGAGCAGCGCCTTCTCGTCCGTGGGGGCGGTGTAGCCGCGGTACGTGGCCATGCCCTTTTGAACGGAGACCGTGTCCTGTTGGGAGGGCGGGCTGTCGGGCATGCCGGACTGCGCGAATGACGCGCCCTGGGTGAACAGCGAGGCGGCGAGGACGAGCCCCGGGAGGGGATGCTTCATGGGGTGCTGCTCCTTGTGCGTGAGGAAAGGCGGGCGCGCACGTTGGAGCGGCGTCGGAGCGGGATGCACGGCGCGAGAAGACGCGTCCGTGCGCCACTTCACGCAGAGGGAGGAGAGGGTACGGCGGATGACGGTGGCGCTGCCCACGTGGCCGACCCACTGCGTTCAGTGCTTCACCGGACGTGGTGCGTCGGGAGCGGGCGGCACAGGGTGCTGCGGGGTGGACGACGTTGGCGGGGGATGCGCAGGACCGGCGATGTCTTCGCGATGTTGCCAGGGCCAGCGTCCCTCCAGCTCCACGGTGAGGGTGAAGCTGAGGAAGGTCCGGATGAGGACGATGAGCCCGAGCACCAGCACGCCATTCAGCGTGGGGCGCTGGCTCACGGTGCGGATGATGTCGGCGGCGACGAGGAACTCCAGGCCCAGGAGGATGGCGCGGCCCAGGTTCAGCCGGAAGCGCCGGTAGGCCTCACCAGCGGGGAGCTGCTGCCGCGTGGCGAGCACCACGAGGGCGAGCACCGCTCCCAGCACCATGCTGCCCACGCCGGCCCACTCCATGAGCTGGGCGGCAAGCGAGATGAGGGAATGGACCTCCATCAAGCCTCCCGTGCGGGAAGCTAGGCATGGTGGAGGCTTCAGTCATGGAGCGGCCTGTGTAAGAGGCGCATGCCCGCTCCCGTGGAACTCCAGGGATGGAGGCGACGAGAAGGTTCACCGAAGCCGCGAGGCCGTCGTCATGCCATTGGCTGTCGAGGCGTAACGAAGCCCGTTTCAGTTCCCCGCGTCCGGCTTCTCGGGCTGCGCTTCCTTCGGTGCCTCCGCGTCCGGCGTGCCCGACACGTTCATCTCCGACAGCCCGCTCTCGTCACGCAGGAACTGCTGCGCCACGCGGTCCACCTCTTCGACCTTGAGCCCCGTGAGCAGCGCGCTCGCCTGCCGCGCGCGGTCCGCCAGCGCCGTCTCACCCATGGAGCCGTGGATGCGCGTCAGGGCCAGGTGGATTTCCGGGTCGAACGGGTCCGACGCCAGCGCCTCCAGGTAGGCTGTCTTCGCCTTCGGGTAGTCCTTCCGGTACAGCAGGATGCGGCCCAGGTGGACGTTGGTCGACGGTGAGCCTGGGTGCACACGCAGGCTGCCGCGCAGCACGCCCTCCGCCTCGTCCAGCCGCCGCAGCTCCAGCAGCGCCAGCGCGTACTTGTTGGACACGGACTCGTACTTGTCGCCCACCAGCTTGTGCGCCTTGGCGTACTCCTCCGCCGCGGCCTTCACGCGGTTGCGCTCGCGCAAGAGCTCGCCCAGGTGCGCGAACTTGCGCGCCGGCACCTCCGTCACCTCCTGGAAGTCGCCGAAGGAGATTTCACGCCCCTTCTTCTCGCTCTCGTCCTTCACCTTGCCCTTGGCGTTCTCCTTCAGGACCACGCGGTCCTCGCGCGGCAGGAGCTCGGTGGGGAAGGGCTGCTTCTTGATGTGCGCCAGCCAGGACTTCTCGAAGAGGGCGAAGGGCATCCCCATGGCCGTCTCCACCGCCTTGCGGTCCTTCTGCCCGGCCTTCAGCTCCTGGATGATGGCGCGCAGACCTGCCGTGCCCTTGACGCTGTGCACGTAGTCGATGGCGTAGAACACCTCCGCGAACGCGGTGGCCGCGTCCTCCGCCGTGGGCAGCAGCGCGATGGACGGGTGCATCTTCTCGAACGGGATGAGCGTGTCCGCCTTCACCCGCTTGCCCAGCAGTGCCTGCGTGGACGGCGTCATCGCCAGACCCGCCTTGCCGCGCCAGCGCGACTCCAGGAACTTGGCCAGGCCCTCATGCAACCAGATGGGCACCGTGTTGCGGCTCATCTGGCTGATGACCAGGTGGATGTACTCGTGCGCCAGCGTGTCCTGCCAGTCGTAGCCGCGCGCCACCGCCTTCGGACTGGTCACCATCAGCTTGTTGAACTTGCAGATGGCGATGGTGCCCGTGGTGCCAATCTGCTTCTCCGTCAGCGTGCTCACCCGCGCCAGCTCGCGCGCGTTGCTCACCACCTCCACGCGAATCTTGCCGCCCGGCGGCGTCCAGCCGAGGTCCTCCTTCATCGCCCGGTGGATGCCCTCCAGCGTCTCCAGCGCATAGGGCACCAGCACCGCTTCCTTCCCCTTGGGGTACTGGAAGATGAAGTGCTCGCTCTCCGCGCGCTCGTGGTCCTTGACGATGGCGCGCGTGTCCTTGGCCAGCCGCAGGTAGCTGCCCGGCTTGTCCTCGATGTTGGCGCCCTCCAGGAGCGCCACCGCGTCGTCGTAGCGGCCTTCCTCGAAGGCCACCCGGCCCTGGAAGTACTTCAGCGGCTCCACGTCGGCGGGGAGGAGCTTCTCCACCTCGGACAGCTCGCGCCGGGCGCCGGGCACGTCCCAGTCGTCCAGCTCCGTCTCCACGCGGCCCAGCCGCTCCTTCACCTCGTCCTTGAGCGAGCTGGACTGGGCCCACGCCGCCTGAGGCACGCAGAGGAGCCCCACGGCCATCGCCGCGACGAGGGCCCCGAATCCGGAGGAATGCTTCAGCGCGTGGCGGCTCACTTCACCAGCTCCTCGTAGTAGCGCTTCACCTGCTCCCGGTACTTCTCCGGAGCCCCCTGCTTCATCGCGTCCAGCAGGTCCTTGCGGAACTCCTTCGGCGCCTGGAAGGCATCTTCGTCCGGCAGCTCCACCTTCTGCTTCGGGTCTCTCCCGTTGCCCTGCTGGCGGCGCCCCATGCCCATGGGCAGCGGGAGCCCGCCCTTGCCGCCGCGCTGGCCTTCCTGCATCTGCTGCTGGAACTGGCGCAGGCCCTCCAGCGCCGCCTGCTGCTCGCCGTAGCCACGGCCCGGGTCCTTGCCCTGCATCCGCCGGGCGGCCTCACCCATGCGCTGGCCGGCGCCCTCCATCTGCTGCGTGGCCTCCTCGCCGAAGATGGGCGCCATCTGCTGCATCTCGTCCATCTGCTGACGCAGGCCCTGCGCGCGCTCCTCCAGCTGCGACTGCTGTTCGCCCAGCTGCTGGAGCTGCTGCTTCTCCTGCTGCGACAGTTGCGAGCCCGGAGGAGGGAAGAGTGACTGGAGCTGCCGGTTCACCTCCGACACGTTGCGCGCGTCGCGGTTGAGGCGCTGCGCCAGCTCCGTGGACTGCTTCACCACCTCTTCCGGGTTGCCGAACATTTCATCCAGGTGGCGCTGCTGCTCGCCCATCATCGCCAGCTGCCGGGCCGCGTCCTCCGCCCGCGCCGCCGCCTCCGCCGCCAGGTCGTAGTCGTTCACCTTCAGCGCGTTCTCCACGTTCTGGAGCTCCGCCTGGGCCTCCTCCAGCGGGCGCGCGGCGCGGCTGTTGAGCTGGCTGGGCTCCAGCGCCTTGTAGTCCTCCTGCGCCTGCTGCACCTTGCGCATCAGGCTGTCCTTGATGGCCTCGCCCTTCTCGGACAGCCGCTCGCGGTTCTGCGAGCGAGCCTGGTCGCGAAGCTGCTTCGTCTGGTCCGCGACGCGCTGCTGCTCCTGCACGGTGCTCTGCAGCTCCTCCATGAACTTGCCGAACTTCTCCGCCAGCTCGGGGTGCTGCTCGCCGCCGAACTCGTCGCTCGCCTGGTCCAGGTTCTCGAGCATCTCATCCATCTGCATGCCCAATTCCTGGAGCTTCGCCAGGGCTTCGTCCGCCTTGCCCTCGCGCATCAGCTTCTCCACGTCGTCGAGCGCGCTGCGCAGGTCCTGGTCCTTCATCATCTCGGACAGGGCCTCGGCGTTGAGGTGCTCGTCGCGGATGCCCTTGCGCATCTCCGCCATGCGCTGCATCAACTCCTGGATGCGGGACTTGAGCTGCTGAATCTGCTCCATCACCGCCTGGCGCGCGGCCTCGTCCGGGTTGGACTTGTACTGCTCGATGAGGTTCGCCAGCTCGCGCCGCTCGTTGGACAGCTGCTTGGCCATCTCCTGGAGCGCCTCCAGCTTCTGCCGGTCCAGCAGCGACTCCAGGTAGAGGATGTCCTTCTCCAGCTCCGTAATCTCCTCGTTGACCACGGCGGTGAGGCGGTTGCCCGTGCCCCAGTCCTCGCCGCGGGCGCGCTGGGTGCGCAGGTAGAGCCGGCGCAGCTCCGCGGTGCCGCGGATGTGGCTGCCCAGGGACTCGGAGATGTTGCTCAGCGCGGAGACCAGCTCGGTGGGCACGTCGCGCTCGCGCGCCAGCTCCTGCGCCAGCGTCTTCATGTCGGCGACGAGGCTCTCCCCGCTGGTGTCCACCGTGGCCCCGGCGGTGATGGCCTGCGGGTCCTTCTGCTTCGCGCGCTCCGGGCCTTCCAGCCGGTCCGCGAGGTGGTCCACCATCCGGCCCCACAGCTGCTCCGCCTTCTCCAGCGCTGCGCGGCGGTGCTCGGCCGCGGAGTACACGCGCAGCACCTGCGTGCGGCTGACGCCCTTCTTGGGGCCCTCCACCGCGTCGTTGTCCTGCGCCTCCACGTAGTAGGTAATCCGGTCACCCGGGTCGAGCTTGAGGTTGTCCAGGCTCCACGAATAGGTGCCCCGGTGGCGCCGGCCGTCCTCGCGCGGCAGCGGCACGCGCGTCTCCTGCTGGGCGCCGGGCGCGCGGAACACGAGCGCCATGCCGGACAGCCCGTAGTCATCCGACGCCTCGTACTTGAGCGCCACCTGGTCGCCCGGGTCGATCTCCAGCTCCACCGTGGGCGTGAGCAGCGACACCTCGGGCGCCTTGTCCGCCTCCACGGTGAGGGCGATGTCCGGCCCCACCGCGAGCGCCTTGTCCCGCGCGCCGTAGAAGGCGAAGCGGTAGTGGCCGGACTGCTTCGCGACGAAGCTGCCCTCCAGGTCCCGGTTGCCCGTCACCTTCAGCGGCAGCGCCTGGCCGTTGACCACCAGCTCCGCGCGCTCCACCGGACGGTCCGAGCGCGTCTTCAGCAGGATTTCCGTCCCCGCCGGCGCGCTGATTTCACCGTTCGTTCCGGGCACCGTGCGCGGGGCCAGCCCCGTGTACGCGGGGTAGCGGTACGTCAATTCGATGTCGCCGGTGATGGGCTCCACCTGCGCCTGGGCCTTGGGGCTCGCCGCCACTTCGCGGATGCGCGCCACGCCGGCGGACCAGCGGTCACCGAGCACGACCATCAGCACCAGCAGGGCCAGCAGCGCGCCGCCCGCGCCCAGGGCCACGTGGCGCACCGGGCGGCTGTCCACCACGGTGCGGACATCCACCGTGCGCGCCCGCGCGTCCATCTCCCGCAGGAAGGCGCTCGCGAGCGCCGGAGAGCCGCTGCCCGGCGCGTCCGGCTCGCGCATCAGCTCCACCGCGGCCAGCACGTCCAGCGACAGCTCCGGACGCTTTTCGCCCACCAGGCGCGCGGTGAGGACGTCGTCTCCCACGCGGCGGCGCACCAGCCACAGGCCGAAGACGCACGTCACGGCCACGCCCACCGGCAGCGCCGTCCACAGCAGGGACGCGCCCGCGCGCGGCGCCACCAGCGCCAGGAAGCCGCCGGCCACCAGCAGCAGCGCCACGGTGGCCACGCCCAGCATGCCGCCCTGGAGCCACAGGTACCGGCGCTGGCGGCCCTGGACGGTGGCGAGCAACGCCTCCACGCCCGGGGCTTCCAGGGGAGGGCGGGCTTGTGACGCGGGAGGTGACGGAGGGGGCGGGGGCGGAGGCGGGAGCTCGGGGCCTGGAGTCTGCGGTGTGTCGAGGTTCACGCTGTCCTGTCCGCTCAGTGACGAGGCAACCCCTGGTGGGGCCGCCTATTTCCCGATTTTCTAGCAGCCGGCCTCTTCTTGCGAAGCATAACGACCCAGGAGCCCACTCGAAGGGCTCCAGGTGTCTGGCGCTGGAAGGAGACACCAGGGCGAGGGTCCGGGAGGTGACGCGGTCCACCGGGCTCGCCCTTCCTACGAAGCCCACCACACGCTTCCCCGGCAGCGGCAAGGGAGCGGGCGGGCCGCCGGCTCATCGGACGACTTGCTTACGGGCGCCCGCCTCGTCGTACTCGACTTCAGGCATGGGGACGCCGCCCAGTTCCCGGGCCAGCGCGGTGAGCACTTCCTGCGTCGCGACGATGTTGGACCGCGAAAGGCGTGCCAGCACGCGCTGCACCGACGACTCCACCGTGCCCTCGGAGGGGATGTCGAGCGCGCGCCCCTCGTCCGTCAGGGAGAACAGCGCCTTGCGCCCGTCGAGCGGATCAGACTTGCGCTCCAACAGGCCCCGCTTCTCCAGGCGCTTGAGCACGCCCGTCAGGGTGCTGGGATGGACGTGGAGGATCTGCGCGAGCATGCCCGCAGTGATGTCGGGGAAGCGCCCCACCAGGCGGATGACCAGGCGCTGCGGACCCGTGAGTCCCAGCGAGGACTCCATGCGCTTCGACGTGGACTGGAGCCCATGGTCCACGGCCCAGAGCAGTCGCATGAATTCGAGCACTTCACCCAGGGGCGGTCCTTTGTAGGTCCGCTCGCCTTCGTGGGGTACCAGCGGCCCATCTGCCGGTCCCTTCGGGGATTCTTCTGCTGTCACCTGCTGCCTCCGTGTCTCAAGCCAATGGTTTGAGTCGCAGCAGGTCTATCGCGTCGCCGTCCGACCCGCTGCTGAAAAACCGTTGGCTGTTGACCGCTCGCAAGCCAGACGTCAAGCCGGAGGCTTTTCGAAGGCCCAGGCAGGCCCCGGGCGGCGGCACGGGCCCAGCGGGCCCGGTGGGGAGGGCCGCCGTGGGCCATCTCCCCATCAGTCCGGATGCCGGGCGGGCGGGCGCTCAGAGCTCCTCGAGCGTGAGCCGGAGGATGGCTCTCGTGTCGTCCCGCTCCAGGACGGGGTGTTACGGCGCGGGGGCCACGGTGGGCTTGGGCGCCGGCTTCTGAGCAGGGGCGGGCGCCGGAGCCGGAGCGGCGGCGGGCTCCGCGGGCTTGGCGGGCATCTGCAGGGCCTTGCCATGCTCCTGGACGATGCGCCGGTACCAGGCCTCCTGGAACTTGGGATGGTTCACCGTGCCCATCTCATCGCGCACGTTGCCGTCGATGTACTTCACGAGCAGCGTCTCACCGAGCTTGCGCCAGCGGGTGTGGACCTTCTCACCCTGCTGGAGCGAGTAGTCGGTGAGGTACTGGCGCGCCTCCTCGGGGCTGCGCTTGAACTGCTCCTGGGCGCGCTTCTCGATGTCGGCCTGGTCCGCGAGGAACTGGCCTTCCAGTGCGCCCTGCTCCTTCTGCACGTCATTCACCATGTCGCTCCAGCGCCCGTAGGCCTGGTTCGACACCCAGTTGAACACCCAGAAGGAGGAGTCCCAGGAGAACTCTCCGCGGCTGGCCACGCCCTGCGCGAAGTTGCGCGGCACCTGCCGGATGCCGGCGTACATGGGCGTGTAGACGGTGGTGAAGGTGTCGTCCACGCCGAACCAGAGCACGCCGCCAATGGGCGACGGCAGCCAGTCCCGCATCTGCGCGACGAAGGAGAAGCCCGTCTGCTGCGTGGAGATGGCGCGCTCGTGGAGGTACTGCTTGCCGTCCACCTCCCACGTCATCGGCCGCCAGCGGTACGGCGCCGCGTAGGGGCCCGCGCCCACGTCCTTCGTCATGTCCAGCGGCGTGCCCGTGAAGTGGTCCCGCATCAGCGCCATGGCGTCCTGCACGGACAGCTTCTTGTCCGGCTTCACCCACAGCGGCAGCCGCTTCTGGGGCGCCGCGCCGTTCGCGTACTCCGCGCCCAGCTTCATCGACGGCGCCGCGCGCCGGAAGATGCTCCACACGCGCGCCTCGGAGAACCGCTGCCCGCCGAAGTCGATGGGGTTGTACGTCTCCGCGAAGTTGAAGTCCTTGTCCGCGCCCTTGAACCAGCCCTTCGCCCGGGCGAAGGAGATGACGTCCGGCGAGTAGAACGTCGTCTGCTTCTCGTTCTGCGGGAACGTGCCGATGCGCGACTGGTTGGCGTGCGCGGAGAGGTACCCGTCGGGCAGCTTGCGGGCCACCCACACCGCGCCCTTCTCGCCCTTGCCCTTGCCAATCATCTCCAGCAGCCAGGCCTCCTTCGGATCGGCGATGGAGAACGACTCACCGGTGGAGGCATAGCCGTGCTCGGCGACCAGGGTGGTCATCACCTGGATGGCCTCGCGCGCCGTCTTCGCGCGCTCCAGCGCGATGTACATGAGCGAGCCGTAGTCGATGATGCCCGCAGGACCCGCCAGTTCCTCGCGCCCGCCGAACGTGGACTCGCCGATGGAGAGCTGGTGCTCGTTCATGTTGCCCACCACCGAATACGTCGCGGCGGGCTGGGGGATGCGGCCCAGGAACTTGCCGGTGTCCCACTCGATGATGTCGCGCATGGCCCCCGGCGCGTGGCGGCGCGCGGGCGTGAAGTACAGCTCGCCGTACAGCTCGTGCGCGTCCGCGGCGTAGGTGATGAAGGTGGCTCCATCCGCCGTGGCTCCCTTGGAGACCAGCATGCTGGTGCAGGCGAGCACGGGCGGAGCAACCAGCGCGGCGGTGACGGGCAGCGCGGTGAGCAGGTTCGTCAGGCGTCGGTTCATGGCGGCGGATGGTACCAATCCACTCCAGGATGGCTACCGCTCCCAAGGGGCGCTCCCCTGTTTGCCCCTCATGGGCCCGTCCACGACAGGGCCGCCGCGCCAGGCCACGAGAGAAATTCCGGGCGGCGGCCCCCCATTGTCGGAGCTTTCAGTCTCAGTCGTTCGTCGCGCTCACCTCCTTTCTCTCAGGAGGGGCGGGCACCTGTTCGACTCGCAGCGTCGTGGGCCCGCTCAGCGCCAGGTGCGCCTTGAGCTTGAGGAACTTCTTCTTGCCGAAGCCCTTCACGCGCACCAGCTCCTCCACGCGTTTGAAAGGCCGCTTCTGGCGGTGCGCGATGATGCGCTGCGCCGCCTTCTCTCCGACGCCCGGCAGCAAATCCAGCTCCGCCGCGCTGGCCTCGTTGAGGTTGACCGTCCCCGTGTGCTGCGTGCGCAGCTTCGCCGCCTCCGCCACCCCGGGCCCGCACAAGAGCAGGCCCACCACCACCGCGCACAGCGCCCTCACGAGTGGCCACCCACCGGCGCCGCGTCCAGCCCCAGCTCGCCCGCGTAACGGCCGCCGCTCATTCCCGCCGTGTCGCGCTTCTCCGCCGCCTCGCGGACGTGCAGCTTCCCGTCCAGCGGCAGCACGTCCAGCAACACGTTGAGCGAGCCATCCTTGTTCACGAAGGCGCTCCCCGCCCGCACCCAGATGCTCCCGCCCTTGCCCTCGCGAATGGAGAAGACCGCCAGTCGCTTACCCGCCGTCAGCATCATCCACCTCCACACTCCGCATCGCGCCACCACGGCGCGGCTGCCTCGTCGGCTTGACCGCCTGAGGTCGGGGAGCGCTTGAGCAGCCGGCGTGCCAGCGGTGTTCTCCTCGGGGTGCTCTCCGCACACCGTGCGCGGATGTGAGAACCGTCCCGCGGCGAGGACGGACAGCGACGCGCCAGTGGCTTCTCAGCGGACGAGAGCGCGGCGCCGGGCACGGGAGGGCGCGAGCGCGCACTCAGGCATGGTTCGCGTCCAGGTGCATGTCCGCCGGAGCCAGCCGCGGCGCGGCGGGTCCGCTGCGTGGAAGCAAGACCGTGAAGATGGCGCCGCGTCCCGCCTCGCTCTGGACCCGGACCGCCCCTCCCAGCCTTTCGACGAGCTGACTGACGATGTGGAGGCCCAGGCCCAGCCCTCCGTAGTGACGCGATGACACCGCCCGCTCGAAGGCCCGGAAGATCAACGCCTGTTGTTCCGCCGGGATGCCGATTCCCTGGTCCCTCACTTCCAGGAGCGCGGTCCTGGCGTCTCCGCCGACCTGGATTTCGATGGGCTTGCCCTCGCCGTACTTGATGGCATTCGAGAGCAGGTTGGTGACAATCTGGTCGAGCCGCGACCGGTCCCAGAGCCCTGGCATCGGCGTGTCGGCATGAACCTGGAGCGTGGCGCCGGAGAGGGCCAGCTCGGGTGCGAAGCGTGCCGCGATGTCTCGAACCAGCGCGGCCAGGTCCACTTCCTCTAACTCGAGCTCGAGCCGCCCGGCATGGATGCGCGAGACATCGAGCAGCGTGTTGACGAGCTTCGCCATCCGCATCGCCTGGCGTTCGATGCCTTCGACCGATTGGGTCACGGTCTCCGCCGACGCGGTGCAGAGCGCTCCCGACCGGGCGCGGCGCAGCAGGCCCTGCACGGACAACTGGAGGGAGGTGACCGGGGTCTTCAGCTCGTGAGAGGCAACGGAGAGGAACTCATCACGAAGGCCAATGGCCTGCTGGGCTTCCCGATAGAGCCGGGCGTTGTCCACGACCATGGCCGCGCGGCGGGCCAGCTCCTGCGCGACGGTGAGCTCGGCCAGGCCATAGCGGCTCCCGTCGTCCATCCGGGCGAGGGTGAGCGCGCCGAGCGTCCGTCCACGCGCGAGCAGCGGCACTGACAGCCAGGACCTCAACTCGAGGGCGCCGGACTCGAGGGCCGCGGAGCCGCAACCCTCCAGGCAGAACTCCGGCTCGCCGCGGCGGAGCACCCGCCCAGGGCCATGCGTGGCATTGAGGTCCGGTGGCGCGTGGGCGTCCTTCGCGGGCCACCTGGCCCGCAGTGTCTGGGATTGGGCCACCGCGATTCGCTGGGGGGAATGGTCGTTGTCCAGCAGGTCGACCGCGCACCAGTCCGCGAACCGCTGGACGGTCAGCGCCGCCACGTTTCGCAGCGCGTCCTCGGGGGCGAGCGAGCCCGCGAGCAGTCCCGAGGCCTCCGCCAGGAACGCGGACCTTCCTTCCTGCTCCTCGGCGCGGGTCCGCGCTTGCTGCTCACGCAGGAAGGTCTGGTCTCGCTCCCGCTCGGCCCGGCGTTGCTCGGTGATGTCGATGCCCGTGCCGATGATGTACTCGACCGCTCCCGTCGGGCTGCGGAGGATGTTGCTGGACCATGCGATGAGGCGGCGCTCTCCCGCTCGCGTGAGCCAGCAGCTCTCGTACTCCTCGTGCCCCTTGCCCGCGGAGAGCTGGGCGAAGTCCCGCTCGACCCGCGCCGCTTCTTCCGGGGCCTGGAGCTGCTTCCAGAACCGCGCGCCGCGAAGCTCCTCGAAGGAGTAGCCGGTCATCTCCTGGCATGCACGGTTGAAGCGGACGATTCGGCCCTCCACATCCAGGACGATGAACAGCGCGCGGGCTGTATCCAGGACCGCCGAGCTGAAGTCCCGCTCGTGCTGGAGGTCCCGCTCCGTGCGCCTTCGAGCGGTGACGTCCCGGAAGTAGACGGCCCGCCCATAGTAGACGCCGTCAGCACTCACCACCGGGGCGTCGTACTGCTCGAATATCCGCCCATCCTCGAGCCGAAACTCGTCGTGCCCCGACGCGTCGCGGTGCTCGATGAAGAAGGATGCGCGCGCCGTGAACCGGGCAGGCTCCTCCACGAGCTCCGCCGCCGCACGGACCCACGCCTCGTAGGATGCGGACAGGAGCGCCTCCTCCAGCCCCCACATCTGCACGAGGCGGCGGTTGTGCGTGAGCGTCCTTCCTTCCTGGGTGGAGATGAGGATGCCCTCGTCGGAGGCTTCGCTCAGGGACTCCAGCAGCGTCTTCTGCTGGTGGAGCGCGCGCTCGCTCTCCAGGATGCGGGTGAAGAGCTGCCGGTGCATGAGCGCGGTACGGAGCACGCCGCCGAGGCGCTCCATCATGCCCCGGTAATGTCGCGGCAGCTGCGGCTCGCGGTCGAAGTACAGCAGCAGCACGCTGGCGCTGTTCGCCGCGTCCGCCCCGATGATTGGAATGGACCAGCGCACGAGCTCCGGCAATTCCAGCTCCGGAAAGGGCAGGTTCACCTCGGCGGGCCCTTGCTTCCCTCCGGGCTCGGAGCGGGCGGGAATCGGAAGCTGGCGGGACGCAGCGGAGAGTCCACTCGCGCCTTGAAGGATGACCTGCCCCCGCGCGTTCACCTGGACCCAGAGCGCGACCATGCACCCCAGCCGCTCCGCGACCCGGTCCATGAAGGCGTCCGCAGGCTTGCTCGGGTCGAAGAGGTCGAGCGCCGCGACGGTGAGCTCCTGGAGCACGCTCAGCAGCGCGAGTCGCTCCTCGGTGAGCTTCCGGTCCTCATCCTCGCGGGGGTCCGCCATGTCCGACCTCGTCCCATCACCCTGGAAGGGCGAGCACCACCACCGTCTTGTTGTGGAACTGCGGAACGCCACCTCCCATGGCCCCCACTTCGCCGAGGGTCAGACAGCCCACGAGCGGCGTGGCCTCCCCGAGCGCTCCCTGCACGCGTGAGAGCTCGTCCTGGATTTCCTCGCCCAGGATGGGGTAGCGGGAGAAGCAATCGAACACGACCGCGCCGCCCAGCGCGCCAGGGGTTCCTTTCCGAGCCAGGGTGGCCGCACCCGCGGCCGCGTCCATCAGGTCCGCGCGCGCTCCCTCCATCACTCGGACCAACGAGCCATCAGGTATCTCGGCGACGCAGCGGACCGAGCCGTCGGGGCCGATGGAGATTGGATCGCGAATCACGAACTCTCCATTGGCCTGGGGAATCCCCAGCGGGTGGGTCATCGCGAAGCGGGCGAAGCCCTGCACGTCCAGCGCGTCTCCGCGGCTCGCGGCCGTGCGCCGGTAGACCTCGAACGCGCTCTCGTAATCGAGCTCGATGGCGGTCGCGCCGTGGGCCTTCGTGACCTGCGTCGGTGGGCCGTAGGGATACCAGCCGTGCTGAATCCCGACGCCTATCGGCGCCTGGGCATCCAAGGCAATCACCACCACCCGGTCCCGGTATGCCTGCCCCCCCGTGAACTGGGCTGTCATGGCGCTCCGGAGGTCGCCTCCCGCACCGCCCCCCGCCCAGACGACACCCGCCCCCGCCTCCTGCTGCGCCCCGCGCACGACTTCCGTTGGATTCCCGCTCAGCGCGTCCGGGAAGACGAGCAGCGCACGGCGGCGTCCGGGCTGCATGGGAGGCAGCTTCTCGATGGCATGCGCCACCGCGTCGCGTCCGGCCGCTCGGGGGTCCTTGCTCATGGGCCCACCCATCCCCGTCCCGACCTGCAAGTCCATCCCGCGGAAGAGCGCGACCACCAGCCCCTGGTGCAGCAGCTCGGCTCCCGCGAAGACGCCCGCCGCGCAGCATCCGGCCCAGGGAAGGTCCCGGAGCTCCCGCCGGAGCGCCGACGCCAGGTCATCCGCGTCATATTGGTCCGTGCAGAGGACCAAGGCGAAGGTGGGCGCGTCCGCGCCTCGCAGCGCCTCCGCGCCCGCCTCCCGAGCGGCGACTTCGCAATCGGGCGAGCAGCTCTTTCCAATCTGCATCCACATCCCACTGGAATCGATATTCACGCGCGGACTGGCGTGCAGGTGGAGCTGGCTTCGTTTGGCCGAAGCAGGCGCCTTTCGGGCCTGCCTCGGTTGACACCTCCCTCGTGCGCTCGGTTGTATCTCCGTGCTCATCGAGTGAGCGCAGCGTGCGCTCGAAAGGGGGACCTTGTGAGACGCGGAACCATTCTCTTTGTCCTGGCCGTCGTGACTTCCGTGGGGTGTGGCGATGCCGCGGACCCGGACCCGGGCGGGTGTCCCGAGACGGGCACGGGGACGTTGGAGTTGGCCATCGAGGGACTGCCTGCCTCCGCCAACCCTCACGTCATCATCCACCGGGGCAGTGAGTCCCGGGAGGTGCGCGCGGGCGGCCGGCTGACGGGGCTCGCGGCGGGCATGTGGACGCTCTCCCCCGAGCCGGTGGCGGGGAGCGGTGGCCGGGTTCGCGCCGCCTATGATGCGTCGGCCCGTCAGGTATGCGTCTTGGATGGCGAAGCGGCTGCGGCGGCCATCCAATACGCGCTCATCCCCAGCAGCCAGCGGCTGTGGCTGTCCACCAGCAACGGGGCGGCCGAGGTGGAGGCCTTCGCCGCCGAGGAACTGGAGGTCACGGGCGCGCCGCCGGCCACCGTCCGGCTCGGTTCGAGCCCGGGCATTCCCCGGGCTTCAGGGCTCGCGTTCGACAGGCGTGGCAACCTCTGGATGGCGCTGGGGTCGGGGGAGCTGCGGCGCTACCCCGCAGGCGACCTGGGCGCCTCTGGCGTCAAGAGCCCCGACGTCATCATGAGCGGCGGCGTGTTGAGCGCCGGCAGCCCAGGGCCCATCGCCATCGCATTCGATGCCGCTGGCGACCTGTGGACCTCCATCGGGTTCAGCAACACCGTCATCCGGTTTGGCGCGGCCCAGCTCGTCTCCGGCACCGCCCCGGCGCCGCAGGTCGTGCTGAGCGGGCTGGGAGACCCCTCCACGCTCGCGTTCGACGCCATGGGCAACCTCTGGGTGGGAGACGTGACGGCCGGGGCCTCTCGCGTCCACAAGGTGGCCGCATCGAGCCTCCAGGCGTCCGGCGCGGTGACGCCCGTCACGAGCATCGAGGTGCTGGAAGCCGCTCCGGGCAGGAGCTTCGCGGGCCCCGCGGGGCTGGCCTTCGATGGGGAGCGAAACCTGTGGGTTTCCTATGGCGCGAGCGGCGTCGTCGTGCGGCTCACGCCCGAAGACCAGGGCGGCTCCGGCGCGGTGAGCGTCGTCCCGGGTATCCAGATTGACGCGGGCGGTCCCAAGGAACTCGCCTTCGACGAAGGCGGGGGGCTCTGGATGGCCTACAACTCAGGGAGCATTTCCCGGCTGAGCCCGAGCCAGCTCAGCGTCTCCGGCGCGCCCACGCCCGACGTCGTCATCTCCAGTCCCGACCTCGGGGCCACGCATGGCGTCGCGGTGTATCCCGCTCCCGCGAACCTGCCGCTGTTCCACCGGCTGCCGTGACACGGGCCGGTTGGCGCGGGGCGCTGGCCGCTCGACACTTCCAGCGCGCAACGAACCGTTGAATGGCCGGGCGGGGGACTTCCGTCCCCCGTTGCCGGGACAGTAGCGTTGCTCGCATGGCATCGGGCACCGTCTTGCTGCGACTCGGCGTGTTGGGAGGGCTGCTCGCGGGTTCCGCATCGCTGGCGGCGGACACGGCGGATGTGCCCCGGGCGGAAGCCGCTCCGGTGGTCCCGGAGTCCTCGTCCGTGCAGTGGCAGCTCCTGGCGGGCGGCCTCGCCTCGCTCGATGGCTACGCCTCAACGGGTTACCAGGGATGGTTGCTCGGGGCCGGCTGGGAGTTCCCCCGGCTGCGCTTCCGCTTCCAGTTCCTGGCAGGCCTCCCGTCGAGCATGGTGGAGACCCGCACCGAGGTGAAGCTGGAGCAGTACGTCTTCGGCTTCTGGCTGGACACGCCCATGCTCCGCTCGGGTGCGTGGCGTTGGAGCGTGGGCGCGGGGGCGGGCTTCCTCCTCTTCGGCCGGACCGCTTTTGCCCGCGTGGGTGGACTGGACACCGCGGGCCCCCGCTTCGTCCCCGCGCTCCTCACGGGGCCGGATACCTCCCTGCGCTGGCGTTTCTCGAAGTACTTCGCCGTGGAGGGCTCGCTGGCGATGGACGTCGTCTTCGGCCGCCCCCTCATCGGCTTCCAGGGCGCGCAGGGGTTCGAACCGCTCTATGAGGGCTGGGCCGTCCGGCCGCGCCTGAGCGTCGCGATGATGGTCTTCCCGTGAAAGGTGGCCGCCCGATGAACCGCACTGACCTCGCCTCGCACGCGCCTCGCGGGACGTTCCGGCACCTGCTCGTCCTGGCACTGCTGGCCTGGAGCGGAGGCTGCGCCGTGGAGGACCCCGTCGCGCGGCTGCGTGTCGCGGACGGTGGGACGGGCACCTTCTCCACCGAGGACGACGAGGCCCTGCTCCTCGGTGAGGAGGGCCTGGAGCTGGCGCTTCCGGATTGCGCGGAGGTCGAGCCGGACGCCGGCTCGGGCGTGGCTTGCGAGGACGCGGGGACGCCGGACGTCCCGTAGTCGCCTGGTGGCAGGCGTGGGTGGACATCCCACGCGGTGGGGCTCGACGGTGAATCGCACGTCCCGAGGCTCCAGGAACTGGCGCCGCCGGA
This sequence comes from Myxococcus virescens, assembly GCF_900101905.1. Taxonomy (NCBI): domain Bacteria; kingdom Pseudomonadati; phylum Myxococcota; class Myxococcia; order Myxococcales; family Myxococcaceae; genus Myxococcus; species Myxococcus virescens. The sequence goes on from NZ_FNAJ01000002.1 coordinate 544,383, forward strand.
GTCTCGTGTCCATGTTGTGCGCGTCCATCCGGTGAACAGGAAGGTGCGCGTGTTCCAGCCAGCTCCTCGCGATGCGCGAGCCCATGATGGGAGCTGGCCCGTGTTGCTGTGGGAGCCTGCGGCCACGCGGCCGCGCGGTGGAGCGCCCCGGTCATTGGAGAGGGCATCGACGCCCTGCGCCATGGCGCCCGTGGTGCTGGAGGTGCGCCCGCGGTTCCGCACGGCGGACGCCGAGGTGACAGTGGGCAGCGGCGCCGAGTGCGACATCGTCCTCGCCGAGCCCACGGTGTCCCGCCTGCATGCGCGCCTTCGTCGTGAGCCGCACACCGGGCTGTGGTGCGTGACGGACCTGGAGAGCGAGCGGGGGACGTACCAGGATGGGGTGCTCATCCTGCCGGGCCGGCCCGCGCCGCTGCTGTGCCGCTCCCGGCTCACGCTGGGGAACGTGGAGCTCCTGTTCCTCCAGACGTATGCCTTCGAGCAGTCCGTGCGCGTGTCCTCGCTGACGCCCCCGGTGAGCTTGACCCGCCGGAGGTGACCTCCTACAAAGGGCGCGCCCTTGGGTGCCCATGTCGGGCTTTCAAGAGGGAAGCCGGTGAGAGTCCGGCGCGGTCCCGCCACTGTGAACGGGCAGCCCTGAGGTCAGGGCCGGGGGCTTCGGTTTGTCGCCACTCCATCCGCGGCGGAGCGCCGCTCAGGGGGAAGGCGGAAGTCCTCTTCTGGCATGACGCAGCGTGCGCCAGTCGCCAGAGCCCGTCAGCCAGGAGACCTGCCCAGGGGTTCGGCCGAGCCTTTCGCGGGCCCGGGCGGTTGGCCTTCTCTCTTCGTCGGAGGGAGCGGAAGGCGGAGCATGCGGTGGACCTTCCTCGCTGGGCCTGTCGTGTGCCTGGTGCTCAGCCTTCCATGTCCCGTCACGGCGCAGCCTTCCGAGGCCGAGCCCGCCCCCGCGCGCACCACGGTGGTTCGCGGCAGGACACCCCCTCCGCCTGAGTCTCCGGAGCGGAGGGACCCGACGGGCGCCATCACCGTCATTGATGCGCGAGAGCGAGCGGGCGAGGCGCGCGACACGGCGGAGCTGCTCGTGGGCTCGGTGGGGCTCGCGGTGCAGGACTCCGGCGGCTACGGACAGAGCAAGAGCCTGGTGGTGCGGGGCGCGTCGTCCAACGGCGTGCTCGTGTTCCTGGATGGCATTCCGCTCAACGGCGCGGGCGGCCTGTCGGACCTGTCGCTCATTCCCGCCGCGCTGGTCGAGCGCTTCGAGGTGCTGCGAGGTGGCGCGGGCGCGCGCTACGGCTCCGGCGGCCTGGGCGGCGCCATCAACATCATCACCCGCGCACCGGGGCCGAACCTGCGCACGAGTGGTGAGGTGACCTACGGGAGCTGGAACACGGCGCTGGGCCACGTCGCCGCTACGGGGCCGATGCTGGGCGGGCAGGCGCTGCTGCTGGTGCATGCGGGCCGCTCGGATGGTGACTTCGCCTACGACGTGGACGAACTGCCCGCCGTGGACGGCAATCCCCAGGTCTCCGAGCGGCGTGCGCGCAACAACGCACAGGGCGGTGGCGCGCTCCTGCGCTACCGGCGCCGGCTCGCGGGAGGCTCGCGGCTGGATGCGCTGGCGGAGCTGTCCCTGGAGGACCGCGCCATTCCGGGCACCGTGCAGAATCCCCAGTCCACCGGAGACCAGGAGCTGGGGCGGCTGGCGCTGGGCCTTCGCTGGTCGGGCGTGCTCGGCGGGCTGGGGCAGGGGAGCGCGCGAGGCTTCTTCCGGCGTGATGGCCTGGAGGTGACGGGGCACATTCCCGGCGCGGGCGGCGCGCAGCGGCACTCGGTGGGCGGCGTGGAGCTGGAGGGCCGCAGGCCGCTGGGAGAGCACCAGTCGCTGACGGTCACGGTGGCGACCTCGGGTGAGACGGTGACGCAGGAGGAGGGCGCACAGGCCTCCTCGTGGTGGCGCGCCAGCGTCATGGCCATGGATGAGGTGCGGCTCTTCGGAGGCACGCTGGACGTGGTGCCTTCGATGCGGCTGGAGCGGGTGGGGCCGTACTGGTTGCTGTCGCCGAAGCTGGGCGCATCCGTCGAACTGGGGCGCGGCTTCGGGCTGCGCGCCAACGCCGGGCAGTCCCACCGCGCGCCGTCCTTCCTGGAGCTGTACATCCGGCAGGGGACGCTGCTGCCCAACCCCGGGCTGAAGCCCGAGCGCGCCTTGTACGCGGACGCGGCGGTGATGTGGCGCTCCGGTCCGGAAGACTCCGAGGACGCGGCGCCGCGCTGGGGCCTCACGCTGGGCGGCTTCGCGGCGCTGTACGAGAACCTCATCGCCTATGAGCTGTATCCGCCGCTGATGGCGCGCCCGTACAACTTCGACACCGCGCGCGTGTGGGGCCTGGAGCTGGAGGGCGAGGCGCAGCCCTTCTCCTGGCTCCTGGCCAGCACGGGCTACACGTACCTGCGCACGGAGAACCGCTATGGGGACCCGCGCTTCTTCGGCAAGGACCTGCCGTACCGTCCCAGGCACAAGTGGGTGGGGCGGGTGCGCGCGGGGCCGGACTGGCTCAACGCCCGCGCGGAAGTGCTCTACCAGTCCGCGCAGCTCATCAACCGCACCGGCTCGCTCGATTTGCCATCACGCACGTTGGTGAGCGCGGGCGCGTCCAGCACCTTCCTTCAGGGGCCGGACCTCACCCTGTCCGTCGAGCTGAAGAACCTCCTCGACGTCCGGACCTTCGACTTCACGGGCTTCCCGCTGCCAGGACGCGCCGTCTACGTGACGCTCGCGGTGGCGCTCGAGCCCGGCGCGTCACCGTCATCCTCATCCACTCGGGAGCCCCATGACTCGCCCGCGTCCCCTGTCCCCTGAGCCGTTCCTTCCGACCTTGCTGCTGACGGCCGTGGCGGCGCTGCTGCTCACCGGGTGCCCCGAGGAGGGCGCGGTGTGCACCTCCGGCCTGTCCGTCTGCGGTGACGCCTGCGTGGACCTGAGCGGTGACGTCGCGAACTGCGGCGCCTGTGGCAACACGTGCGGCGATGGGCAGACGTGTCAGGCCGGCGTCTGTGACTGTCGCCCGGGGACGGAGGCCTGCGGTGGCGCGTGCGTGGCCACGGCGAGCGATGTCGCGAACTGCGGCGCCTGTGGCAACGCGTGCGCCGCGGGGCTCGTGTGTGAATCCGGCGTGTGCCGCGAAGGCTGCTCCGAAGGCAGCTTGCGGTGCGGGGACTCGTGCGTGGACGTTCGCGCGGACGTGCTCAACTGCGGCGCCTGCGGCAACGTGTGTCCGGACGTGCAGACGTGCCACGAGGGACGCTGCGGCTACGACGTGGTGGCGGCCTGCTACACCCACGGGCAGCTCGTGGGCATCCAGGCGGGGACGGACCAGCTCGGGCCGCGGCGTCAGTTCGGCTCGGGCGTGCAGACGCTCGCGTCCTGGGACGGCCATGTGCTGGCCGCGGACGCCACGGCCTCGAAGCTGCTCCAGGCGGCGGGCGGCGCGCTGGGGACGGTGGTGGAGGAGGACTCGCTGGGCGGGGTGGCGGGCTCGCCCAACGACATCCTGGTGGACCCGCCTTATGTCTACGTCGTGGACTCGGTGAACAACACCTTGCAGGTGCTCAAGCGGGAGGGCCCTTCCCAGGGCGCGGGGCTGGGCCTGCGCACCGTGACGCAGGTGAACCTGGGGGCCAACACCAGCCCGCAGGCGCTGGCGAAGTGGGGCACCACGCTGTACGTCCCCTTGTTCGGCACGGGCGGCTCCATGTTCCAGTTCGGCAATGCCGTCGCGCGCGTGGACATCTCCAACCCCGAGCAGCCGCGCAAGGTGGACACGATTTCGCTCACCGGGCTGGACCTGAAGCCCTTCGACGGCGGCACGGTGTTGCCGCTGCCTTACTCCGTCGCGGCGACGGAGTCGGGTGTGTACGTGAGCCTCACCAACCTGAATCCCTACAACGGCTACAAGCCCAATGGCCCGGGCATGCTCGCGAAGATCGACCCCGCGAGCGGCAGCGTGAGCGCCATCGACCTGGGCGCGGCGGATTGCCTCAACGCGGGCTACGTGGAGGCCGTGGGTGACCAGCTCGTGGTGGCCTGCCTGGGCGAGGCCGAGTACGACGAGGCCAACGGGCACAGCGCCAGCGCCGTGCGCGCCTCCGGGTTGGTGCTGGTGAAGAACGACGCGCCCGTGGCGGCGTACGCGCTCAAGGCGGGGTGTGAGCCCGGAACGCCGGGCTGCAACCTCTCCGTGGCCAGCCGCTTCGCGGTGGCGGAGGGCGCGGTGTACCTGGCGGACACGAACGCGGGCCGCGTCTTCGTGGTGGCGGTGGAGGACGGGCGGTTGGTGGAGCGCCGCGGCTTCTCTTCGCCCCAGGCACTGGGGCCCGCGCTGGAGGCGTGTCCCACGGACCCGCGCCGGCCTGTGTCCAATGCCATTGACGTCACCGCCCTGCACTGAGGAAGCGCACGCCATGCCGATGAACACGACTTCCACTTCGCGCCTCTGCTCGGGCATGTCCGTCCTGCTCGCCACGGTGCTGTGCCTGCTCACCGGGACGGTGAGCGCGGCGGAGACGTCGAGCCTGAGGACGCTGGGACCGCCAGCGCCTTCCAAGGTGCGACGGGTGGTGACGCTGGCGCCCTCGCTGTCGGAGATGGTGCTGTCCCTGGGCGCGGGGAGCACGCTGGTGGGGGTGTCCCGCTTCGACGAGGCGAAGGAGGTGGCGAAGTTGCCGCGCGTGGGCGGCTTCACGGACCCTTCCGTGGAGGCGGTGATTGCGCTCAAGCCAGACCTGCTCCTGGTGCAGCCCGGACCGGGCAACCAGCGTCCGGTGGAGAAGATGGCGGAGCTGGGCGTGCCCGTGCTGCTGCTGCCGCTGCACTCCGTGGCGGACGTGCTCGCGGCCATGCGCGCGGTGGGGAAGGCGCTCGGACGGGAGAAGGAGGCGGAGGCGGTGGTGGTGGGCATCGAGGCCACGCGCACGCGCATCCGGGAGGCGGCGAAGAAGCTGCCCGCGCCGCGGGTGCTGTTCGTCTATGGCTTCGAGCCGCTCGTGGTGGCGGGGCCGGGCTCCTTCGCGGACGAACTGCTCCGGGACGCGGGCGGCATCAACGTGGCGGCGGACGCGAGCTCCGCGTACCCGGTGTACTCGGTGGAGCGCGTGGTGCGTGCCCGGGCCACCGTGGTGGTGGATGCCGCGGACGTGGACGTGGGCAAGGACAAGTTGCGGGCACTGCCCGGTCTGTCCAGCGCGCGCTGGGTGGACCTGCCCTCCATGTCGCTGTTGCAGCCAGGACCTTCGCTGGGGCGGGGGCTGGAGGAACTCTTCCGTTTGCTGCATCCGAAGGGAACAGGTAAGGCCGCGCCGTGAGCGAGCCGGCGACATCCCAGCGTGCACATGGCGGAGCGGGAGGTTTTCGCGCCTCGCGCGCGGTGATGTTGTTCGGGAGCTTCCTCGTGTTGGCGGTGGGCTGCCTGGCCGTGGCGGTGCGCTTCGGTGAGCAGTCCATCTCCCTCACCGCCGCGTTGACGGAGCCCACGTCCACGGACGCCGTCATCTTCTGGTCGCTGCGGCTGCCGCGCGCGATGCTGGGGGCCATCGTGGGCGCGGGGCTGGCGGCCTCGGGCGCCACGCTCCAGGGGCTCTTGCGCAATCCGCTGGCGGACCCGTTCGTGCTCGGCGTGTCCGGCGGGGCGGCGATGGGGGCGACGCTGGCGCTCGCGGTGGGGCTCGCCACCGTGGGGGACGTGGCGCCGGGCCTGGGCGGCGCCATGGCGCGTCTGTCCGCGCCCGCGCTCTTCTCCTTCCTGGGAGCGGGCGCCGCCATCCTCTTCGTCCTCTCCGCCAGCCGGGGCTCCGCGTCGCGCGCGCCCTACGCGGCGTTGCTCACCGGCGTGGTGTTCAACGCGTTCGCCTCCGCGGCCATCACCCTGGTGAAGACACTGTCCGCCCCCGACCGGCTGGGGGAAATCCTCTACTGGCTCGCCGGAGCGTTGGGGTACGAGCGCGGCGGCACGCTGCTGCTCTCCGCGCTGCTTCAGGCCGGCGCGATTGGCGTCATGTGGGTGTTCTCCGCACGGTTGAACCTGTTGTCGCTGGGTGACGATGACGCGGCGTCCCTGGGGGTTCCGGTGGCGGCGACGCGCCGCTGGTTGCTGCTGGCCGCCAGCGCGAGCGTCGCGGGCGCGGTGGCGCTCACGGGGTTGATTGGTTTCGTGGGCCTCATCGTCCCGCACCTGCTGCGGCTGGCCTTCGGGCCGGACCAGCGGCTGCTGGTGCCACTGTCGGCGCTGGGCGGCGCTGCCTTCCTGGTCCTGTCGGATTTGCTGGCGCGGCTGGCCTTCCCCTTGTTCGGGGCCGAGCCTCCCGTGGGCGTCGTCACCGCGCTGCTGGGAGGCCCGCTGTTCCTCGCGCTGCTGCGGCGGCGGGTGCGTCTGGGGACCAGTCATTGACAATGGCTTGCACCCGCCATATCCCCGCTCGCGTCCTCGGTGTCGCCGTGGAGCCACGGTGACTCAAGGGAACCCGGTGTGAATCCGGGACTGCCCCGCAGCGGTGAGCAGGAACGAACGCCGTCACGTGAAGCACTGGCCCGAAGCGGGCTGGGAAGCGACGGCAAGTAGATGGGTGCTCCGTGCACCCGCGCCTGCGAGTCCGAAAACCTGCCGAAGACCCGTGCCCCTGGCACGGACATCACCGAGGCCTCCGAGGGGAGGCGGCGGGGGCGGTGCTGTCCGGCGCGAAAGGTCCGCCGGGGCTTTGCCTTCGGCCGTGTCCTCCTGGAAGCCCATTCGCCCGTGGGGGCGGAAGAGGGAGCGAGGACACCGATGAAGTACGCCGATGTGAAACGCGCAGGAGCCCGCACGAAGTCCCTGATGTTCGCCACGGCCAGTCTGGTGCTGGCGGTTGCCACCACGGGCTGTGGCTCCGAATGCGTGGATGTCTACGACTGCCGCAACGAGAACGGCCCCGCTCCCGCGGGCCAGGAGTGGACGTGCGCCTCGGAGAAGTGTGAGACGCGGCCCGTTCAGCAGCTCCCCGGGGAAGACGCGGGCACGGAGCCGGACGCGGGTACGGAGCCCGACGCGGGTACGGAGCCCGACGCGGGCACGGAGCCCGACGCGGGCACGGAGCCGGACGCGGGCACGGAGCCGGACGCGGGCACGGAGTACACGTGTGAGACGGCGCCGTATGACCCGGTGCTCGGCACGCTTCAGCTCCAGGCGGGCTTCGAGACCGCGGGCTCCGCGCCCATGCCGGATGACGTGCTGGCGGTGGCCGTCACGCCGGGCCCCACGTACGCGGTCTATGCCGTGCAAGGGGGGACGAGCGCGGACGTCTATTCGCTGGGCGTCTGGCCGGACCTGACGCCTTCCGCGTCGCCGCTGTTCAACGTCCTGGCGCCCGAGGACCGTGGGGCCACGTCGGGCATCTTCCCCAACCACTTCCTCGTGCATGGCACCGAGCGGCTGCTGGCCGGCTACACGAAGTCGGGTGGCGCGGGCACGGTCTCGCTCTATGACATCGCCACCCCTGACAACTCGAGCTACGTCAACTCGCCGGGCAACATGAGCGCCGCCGCGTTCACGTCCGGCACGACGTCCGCCTTCCTCATCAACAGCATGGGGCTGTCCGCCATCAACGGCTTCGGAATCTATGCGCTGGTGACCTCCGCGGAGCCCATGGCCTCCGTGAAGGTCGCCGACTTCCCGGAGACCGCCGGCGGAAATGGCTTCAGTGCCGTGGCGAACAACGGCGTCTCCGTGCTCGGTTTCGTCGTTCCGCCGGACTACTCCAACGTGGTCTACGCGGTGGCGCCCTCCGTCGTGAGCGCGGCGCTCTCCTCCAACACGCCGTTCGCATTGGATGCGCAGCCCCAGATTGACGTGGGCAGCGACTTCAACGCGGCCTCCGCCTTCGGTGACGGCGTCGTCGTCAAGCGGGGCGCCTACGATGACAGCTGGCAGTTCATCACCACCGACGTGTCCCGCTACGCCCTCTCCGCGGACGCGACCCCGGGTGAGGTCGTCATTGGCGAGCGCACGCCGGTGTTGACGCTCGTGGACCAGTGCACCTCCGTGACGCAGCTGACCCACCTGGGCTCGGACCTGCTGGTGGGTGTCGAGGACGTGAACGGCGAGCGGCTGGTCCGCATCCGGGCCGTGCCATGAGCCATCACCGCCTCCACCGCTTGGCCTGGGGCACGGCGCTCGCCGTGCTCCTGGGCACCGCCGCATGTGGTGACGATTCGTCCGGCGTCAGCGAAGACGCGGGAACGGACCCGGTGCGGGACGACGCGGGACAGCCGGATGGCTCCACACCGCTGGAGCCCGATGCCGGACTTCCGCCCGAGAATCCATACGCGGACGAAGTCGTCCTCTTCGAGCCCGGCGACTTCGCGGGCTTCGGGCAGGACCGCTTCCCGGACGTCGTGCTCGGGCCCCCGTCGGGGCTGGGGCCGGACAACGGCTCGCTGGACGTGCTCTCGCTGGGCCGGGGCGGCAGAATCGAGCTGCGTTTCACCGACATCGCCGTGGTGGATGGGCCGGGCGTGGACCTGCTCGTGTTCGAGAACGCCTTCCTCGTCGCGGGCGGATCGGCCACGCACTCCGAGCGGGGCATCGTCTCCGTCAGCGACGACGGCGTCACCTGGTACGAATTCCCCTGTGCCACCACGGACGCCGCGGGCGGCTACCCGGGATGCGCGGGCGTCGCCACCGTCCAGGCCAATCCGGCCAACGGCGTCAGCGCCACGGACCCCGCGGTTGCGGGTGGAGACGGGTTCGACCTGGCGACGGTGGGCCTGAGCCGCGCCCGGTACGTGCGCATCGTCGACGCAGGCAACAACCGCTACGGCGGCACCTCCGGGGGCTTCGACCTGGACGCCGTCGCGGTGGTGAACGGTGTGTCGCTTCGGAGCGGCACCCCGTGAAGCGGCTCCCGCCACGGCCATGCCCCCTGTCCATGACGGGGGAGGTGGACCGCCGCGCCGCGCTCGGCACGCTGCTCAAGGGCACCTGTGCCCTGGCGGCGTTCGGGGCGGGGTGTGGTGACGGGTGGCGGGAAGCCGTGGTGCTCGACCCTCCCGATGCGGGAGGGCCGGGCCCGTCTTGTGCGCCGCCGGTGCCGTCGGGCCCGCCCGGCGAGGGCTGGGTGGAGGTCTCCCTGGTGGATTACCCCGCGCTGGAGGTCCCCGGCGGCGCCGCGGAGGTCCGCATTCCCCAGGCGCTGCTGGACGTGGTGGTGGTCCACACCTCACCTGGTTGCTACGCGGCCCTCTGGCGCATCTGCACGCACGGTGATTGCGCCGTGGACTGGGTGCCGGCCGACGGCGTCATGGAATGCCCCTGTCATGGCTCCCGCTTCACCCAGGAGGGGCAGGTGCTGAATGGCCCGGCGACTCGACCGCTCGCGGCCTTCCCCGTGGTGAGACAGGGCGCGTCCCTGTTCATCCACCGGCCCCGCTGAGCAATCGTTCGGACATTCGCACCACAGGTGAAATGACGCGGTGCGGAGAGACGTGTCGTGGCACCGGGTTACGGGATACCCGCACTGAGTCCGTGTCTCCTTCTCTCAACAGGCGGGAGAGTCGTGTAATGTCGGGCATTCGATGTGGCAGATCATCATCAACGGGCCCGGCTACTTCGACACGTCGTACGATCTGCCTGAGGGCGTGACGAGCCTCGGCCGCGCGGACGAGAACGATATCGTCCTGGGCGGCGATCTCGTCTCACGCCGGCATGCGCGGCTGTTCGTCGACGGTGACGTGCTGCGAATCGAAGATCTGGGCAGTCGCAACGGCAGCCGCATCAACGGCGCGCCCTTGCAGGGCTCTCGGCAGCTCGTCGCCGGAGACTCGGTGGCGCTGGGCGAGAACGTCCTCTCCGTGCGCCAGCCCAACACCGTGGAGAACGCGGCCACGGAGATGGTGGACCTGGGCGCGGGCGGCGTCGTGCGCTTCGGCCACGGCCAGGACGTGGGCCCCTCCGTCCTGCTGGCGAAGAACGTGCGCGACGCGGACGTGCTGCGGCTCCTGGACAACGTGGGCCCGGTCTCCTTCGACGACAGCTTCTCCGCGTCCGCGCCGCTGCCCGCCGCGAGCCCGCGCGTGGGGCAGGAGACGCTGGTGCTGTTGTTCCGCACCGCGGAGGCGCTCTCGTCGGCCAGCACGCTGTCGTCGTTCCTGGACACCACCATGGACCGGCTGCTGGAGGTCACGGACGCGACCACGGCGGTGGTGCTGCTCAAGCACGCCACGGGCGCCCTGGTGCCCGCCGCCGTGCGCCACCGCGGCCGGCTGGCCAAGGGCGAGGTGCCCGTCTCGGATGCCATCGTGGAGGAGGCCCTGCGTCAGGGCCGCGCGCTCGCCGTGGGCGACGTGCGCGATGATCGCCGCTTCGCGGGCCGGGAGAGCGTCATCCTCTACGGCGTGGACCGGGTGCTGTGCATCCCTATCGGCACCGAGCCGCCCTACGCGGGGGTGCTCTACGTCAACCTGTCGGCCAAGGGTGGCGCCAGCGTGGAGTCGATGCTGGATACCTGCACCGCGGTGGCGCATCTGGTGGCCACCGGCGTGCAGAAGTTCTCCCCGCGCGAGGGCAGTCCCGCGGCGGACAGGCTGCGGCGCGACCTGGAGCGCTTCCACCCGCCGGACGTGGCCGAGCGCCGCGCCGCCGAGGCCCAGAAGCAGGGGGGCAGGCTGCCCGGCCTGGAGGAGCGCAACCTCACCATCCTGCACGCGGAGCTCGTGGGCTTCTCCGTGTTGTGCATGCGCATCGGCGCCGCGCGCGCCACGCAGATGCTCAACGACTTTCACGCGCGGATGAGCGGCATTGTCTTCAGCTTCGAGGCCACCGTGGAGGGCTTCCGGGGCGAATCCCTGCGCGCCCTCTTCGGCGTTCCCTACGCGAAGGGCGAGGACTCGATCCGGGCCGTCCGGGCCGCCCTGGCGCTGCGCTCCGAGTGGGAGCGGTCCATGTCGCGCAGGCCCCTGGACGAGCGGTGCGAGCTGCGAATCGCCCTGCACAGCACCCGGGCCCTGGTGGGGATGATCGGCACCGAGGTGCGCCCGGACTACACCGTGGTGGGGGACGGCGTCGGGATTGCGGGGTGGCTCGCCGGTACCGCCAGCCCGGGCCAGGTGCTCATTACCGGCAAGGTCCTGGCCACCGTGGGGGCACGCTTCGACGTCCAGCCGCTAGGCGAGCGCCTCATCCGCCCCCCGAAGGACAAGGTAGCGGCCTTCGAGGTGCTGGAAGAGGATGTAGGCCAGTTGACCAATCCCGGCTTCCGCTGAGGGGGGCCGCGTCCGGTTGACGGGTTGCTGGGACGTACCGGGAAAGGGTTCAATGCGGACCCCGTCGTGGTGAACCCCCGCACCGCATGAACTCGCCCACCCAACCCGCCCGGTTGAGACCCTTCCGGCCCCAGCCCTTTGGCCGGTACACGCTCCTGTCCCAACTGGCGACGGGAGGCATGGGAGAGATCTACCTCGCGCGGTTGGAGGGGGCGCAGGGGTTCGAGAAGCTCTGCGTCATCAAGAAAATCCTCCCGCAGCTGGCCGCGGACACGGACTTCGTCGAGCGCTTCGTGGGCGAAGCCCGCACCCTGGTCCGCCTGAGCCATGGCTCCATTGCCCAGGTGCTGGACATGGGCCTCCACGAGGACGAGGCCTACATGGCGCTCGAGCACGTGGACGGCAAGGACCTGCGCAAGGTGGCCGCGCGCGTGCGGGACCGGCAGATGCCGCTGCCGGTCACGTTCATCCTCTACACCATGGGCCGGGTGCTGGACGCGCTGGCCTATGCGCACCGCAAGAAGGACGACGACGGGGAGGACCTGAAGCTCGTCCACCGGGACATCTCGCCGCAGAACATCCTCATCTCCTACGAAGGGGAGGTGAAGGTCATCGACTTCGGGCTCGCCAAGAGCCGGCTGTCGGCCGCGAAGACGAACCCCAGCATCATCCTGGGCAAGTTCCTCTACATGTCGCCGGAGCAGGCGCGGCACCAGCCGGTGGACCGCCGCAGCGACCTGTACGCGGTGGGGCTCTGCCTCTACGAGCTCATCTGCGGGAAGAACCCGTTCGACGGGGTCCACCCGGGCGAGCTCATGTCCCTGGTGGCGAACCCGCGAATCGCGCCGCTGGACCAGGTGGAGCCGCTCACGCCGCCCGCGGTGACGGCGCTGGTGGCCAAGGCGCTGGCGGTGGACCCGTCGCAGCGCTTCCAGACGGCGGAGGAGTTCCGCGGGCGGCTCCAGGCCTGCCTGATGGAGATTGACTCGAGCGCGGGCCCGGAGAGCGTCAGCCGCTTCATGCGCGAGCTGTTCTCGGCGGACTTCCAGTCCGAGCGGCGTCTCCTGGCGAGCCTCAAGGAGGTGCCGCGCCTGTCCACGGCAGAGGTCCGCGCGCTGGCCTCGATGCCGGATGATCCGCTGGCGCCAAAGACGGCGCACGCGATGCTGCCGGCGAAGACCATTCGCCTGGATGGCCCGGTGGAGCCGCTGTCGTTCTTCCCCACGCCCCGCAGCCGCGAGGGCGGTGGTCCGGTGACGGACGGCGAGACGCGCCCGGGTGTCCCGATGGACGAGTCCACCCGGCCCGGGTTCCCCATCGAGGCGCTGGAGGAAGAGGCTCGGACGCGGGGCGTGCGCCAGGACACGGCGCCCTCGGTGGAGGTGGGGCCCGAGGCCTTCGTTCGCGGCGGCGGGGTGAGTCCTTCGTCTGCGCCGATTCCTCGCGCGCCCGCGCTGACGCGCGAGGTCCAGATGACGTCGATGCCGCCCGAGGCGGTGCCGCCGGGTGTGGCCGCCGCGCGTGCGCTGCTTCCGTCGCACATGCGGCCGACCGAGCTGGCGATGCCGAGCCTGGGGGGGCCGTCTTCTCCCGAGGAGGCGTCCGTTCAGGTGGAGTCGACGGCCGCGAAGGCCGAGTCGCTTCGGGGCAGGGCGTTCGAGGCGAGCCCGAGCGTGATTGCCTCGGTGGGAGCGCCCACGCCCGCGGTGCCGCCGCGTGGGTCGCAGGGCACGGTGAGCCCGCGACCTCCGCCGCCAGGGGCCGAGCCGCGCGCGCCCGGAGCGGCGCTGCCGCGCAGCGGCGTGGTGGTGATGCCCGCGGTCAACGTGCCTGCTCCCGCGCCGTTGCCTCGCACGCCGGCGCTGGAGTCGATGCCGGCCGTTGAGGTCTCGGAGGGGGCTGCCGGAGACGAGGACTCCGCCTCGGAGCACGAGGGCGCGTTTGGGAGTGCGACGCCGGACGAGGCGGCATTCAGCGAGCCGCATCCTTCTGGCCCGATGCCTCGAACGGCTTCGATGGTGATGGCGGCCGTCCAGCCGCCTCCGCCGGGCTCAACGCCGTCTCGCGCGACGCCCGCGGTGGGCTCGCCGGATGAGGCCGCGGCTTCACGCTCCACGTCGTCGGCGGGCATGCCCGCTGTGGGCGCGCAGGCGGGGGTTTCGACTCGCGCCATCTCCTCCGTGGAAGTCGCTGCGTTGGATGCGCGGGACGAGGCCTCTTCCGACCCGGTGTCTGCCGTGGACAGGTCCTCGGAGGACGGGACGCCACCGCGCAGGGCGTCCTCGGCGGGGATGGCCGCGGTGTCGCCAGCCCCGACTGGCATGACGCCCTCGCGGGGCATGCCTTCACTGGGGACACCTCCACCTCCGAAGGGGGCAACGCCCTCGCGAGCCATCCCCAGCGCGCCTGCATCGGGAGCGACGGCATCCCGCTCCGCGCCCGTGGTGGACGAGCCCGTCGTGGACGCCACCCCCGCTGTTGGCGGGCAGGCCCTCTCCCCGGAGGACGAAGTCGAGGCCGCGCACGAGCCCGAGGCGGGCGTGTCCGAGGACGAAACCGGCCTTTCTTCGACCGACACGCCGCCACATGAAGGCGCCTCGTCGGAGCTGCCCGTGCTCTCCACCGAGGATGTGGGGCACGAGGACGCCGCGCCGAGCATCGCCGACGTCGACACGCATCCGCGCATCCACCGCCCCTCGCGAACCGAGCGCTACGACGACACCCAGCCCCGCGTCGCACATCACGCGGACACGGACCCTCGCGTCACCCGTCCTGACGACACGCATCCGCGCGTGGTGCTGGACGCGGGCCTCTTCAAGGATGTGGATGGCTCCGAGGACGAGGAGCGGTCCGGCGTCTCCCGGCCCAGGTCTCGGCGGGTCCGGTCGTCTTCGCCGGGGATGGCACCGGCCAGCACCGCGCGCAGGACAGGTTCCGTCTCCGCCGTGCGTCCCACCGCGCCCGCCCCCGTCGTGACGGACGAAGAGGAGGACGAGAGCGACGACGATGTCCGCGTCTCCCTCACGCCCAACGAGGAGACGCGGCGCACGACGATGCCCGTCCGCCCGGAGACGCGCTCGGCCGAGCGAATCGCGAAGGAGGACACCCGCCGCACGACGATGCCCGAGCGCCCCGAGCGTCGCCGCAAGGGCCCGCTGGTGCTCGTGCTGGTGTTGCTGTTCGTCATCCTGGCCGTGGTCGGGGCCTTCTTCCTGGGCCCCCCGGAGCTCCGCGCCCAGGTGCTGAGCCAGTTCATGCCGGAGAAACCCGCAGGGCCGCCGCCCGCGCAGCCCCTGCGTCCCTCCGCTCCCGACGAAGCGCAGACGGGCAAGGCGGCCAACGAGAATGGCCCGCCTCCCGAGGGGAACGCGGCGCAGGCGCCGGGAACCCCCGCGCCCGACATCGCGCCGCCCTCCGGTGCCACGCCGGGAACCCCCACGCCCAACGCCGCGCCGCCCGCCGATGCCACGGAAGGCCGAGGCTCGCTCGACGACTCCTTCCTCGCGCCGCTGGACGCGCAGCAGAAGAACACCGAGGTTCCCGAGAAGCGCGCGGCGCCGGTCCGCAAGATCCGCTCCGCGCGCTCCCGTCAGCTCACCGTGCTGGAGAGGGAGTGGCGTGAGACGAACGCGCTCTTCAACCAGCTCAACGCGGAGCACTCGTGCGTGGTGCTCGGCCTCTGGTGCACGCGGTACGCCGAGGTGAAGAGCGAGGTGGAGGCCGCGGGCAGCAGCGACAACCCGGAAGCGCTGCGCAAGGTCCGGGCGATGAAGCGCTACCTGCTGCAGAAGCAGAAGGAGCTGTACTAGTCCCGTGGAGCCCCTGCTCGTCACCCGGGCGCTGGTCGCTGGCTACGGTCCTCGTCCCATCTTGCAGGGTGTGGCGTGCGAGGTCCGGCCCGGTGAGCTGTGGGCGGTGCTCGGCCCCAACGGGACGGGCAAGAGCACGCTGCTGCGCGCGGTGCTGGGCCTGGGGCCCTGGACGCGCGGAGAAGTCCGCCTGCTGGGGCGCGAGCGCGCCGCCTGGGAGCCCCGAGCGCTCGCCCGCAAGGTGGCGTGGGTGCCGCAGACCATCGAATCCACGGAGGGCTTCAGCGGCCTGGAGCTGGTGTTGATGGGCCGCAGTCCGCACCTGGGCCTCTGGGGCCTGCCGTCCGCGGGAGACGTGGCGCTCGCGCGGGAGGTGATGACGGAGCTCGGCATCGCGCACCTGGCCGAGCGGCCCGCGGAGGCCCTCTCTGGAGGCGAGCGCCGGATGTTGATGCTGGCGCGAGGACTGGTGCAGCAGCCCGAGTTGTTGCTGCTGGATGAGCCCACCGCCTTCCTGGACGTGGCCCACCAAGTGGGCTCGCTCGACCGCGTGCGCGCGCGCGTGGACGCGGGGCTGGGCGCGGTGGCGGTGCTGCATGACGTGAACCTCGCCGCCGCCTTCGCCACCCATGTGCTGCTCCTCCGGGATGGCCAGGTGCTCGCGCAGGGGCCGGCGGACGAGGTGCTGGAGCGTGGCTCCCTGGAAACGCTCTACGGGCTGCCCATGGAAACCGCGCTGGCTCCGTCCGGTGCCCGGCTCTTCGCGCCCCGAGCACCCTCGCGCTGAACCTTCTTCGCCCCTCGGACGCCGGACAGTTGACCGGACGTGCCGGGCGGGAAAGCCTGGACCGCCTACATGTCCCGCTACGCCATCGCCATCTTCGCCAGTGCGTTCCTCTTGTTTGGCGTGCAACCCCTGGTGGGGCGCTATTCGCTGCCGTGGTACGGCGGAACGCCCGGCGTGTGGACGGCGTGCATGTTGTTCTTCCAGGCGGTGCTGCTGGGGGGCTACGCGTACTCGCACGGACTCGCCTCGCGGCTGGCACCTCGCACGCAAGCCCGCGTCCACCTGGGACTGCTCGCGGTGGCGGTGCTGCTGCTGGGCGCTCGCGCGTTGCTGGCGGGCTCGCCGGTGGCGCCCGGGCCTGAATGGCGTCCGGAGGGCACCGCGCTGGCCGTGCCCCGGCTGCTGGCGATGCTGGCGGTCACCATCGGCCTGCCTTTCTTCGTGCTGAGCACCACCGGTCCGCTGCTCCAGTCGTGGTTCGCCCGCGCGCGACCGGGCCGCTCGCCCTATCCGCTGTATGCGCTGTCCAACGCGGGCTCGCTGCTGGCGCTGCTCGGCTATCCCTTCCTGGTGGAGCCGTGGGTGGGGCGCGGCGCCCAGGCGTGGGGCTGGGGCGTGGGCTTCGTCTTCTTCGCCGTGGCCTGCGCGGTGTGTGCGCTGGACGTGATGAAGCAGCCAGACACGGCGCCCGTCGCCACGGCCGCGCCCGTGACGGCCACGCCGCTGACGGAAGGCACCGGGGTAGAGGCCGGCGCGGAGGTGGCACGCCCCACCATGCGCGCCACGATGACGTGGCTGGGGCTGAGCACCTGCGCGTCGGTGCTGCTGTTGGCGACGACGAATCAGCTCTCCCAGGACGTGGCGGCCGGCCCCTTCCTCTGGGTGCTGCCCCTGGCCGTCTACCTGCTGACCTTCATCCTCGCCTTCTCCCGTGAGTCCTTCTACTCGCGGACCATCTACGCGGTGCTGCTCATCGCCTCGGGCGCGGGCGTGGCGCACGCGCAGACGCAGGGGCCGCAGTCATCGCTCGCGCTCCAACTGGCCGCGTACTCCGTGGCCCTCTTCGCGGGCAGCATGGTGTGCCACGGCGAGCTGTACCGGCTGCGTCCACCGCCGCGCCACCTCAGCGCCTTCTACCTGTGGGTGTCCGCGGGCGGCGTGCTGGGCGGGCTGCTCATCAGCGTGCTGGCCCCCGCCGTCTTCAGCGCCTACTGGGAGTACCCCCTGTCGCTGGGCGCGTGCTGCGTCGTCGCGCTGGTGGGCATGGCGAAACAAGCGGGCGAAGCGACGCGGACGCAGCGGATGCAGCGTGTCCTGCGCGGCGCCATGCTGCTCCTGGTGGCCGGACACCTGACGTACACCATGGCCCGCGAGCAGGGCCGCGCGCGCTTCGCCTCGCGCAACTTCTTCGGCGTGGTGCGGGTGATGGAGCAGGGCGTGGGCTCGCCGGAGGACCACCGCTTCACGCTGCTGCACGGCGCCATCACCCACGGGCTCCAGTACGTGACGCCCGAGCGCAGGGGCGTGCCCACGACGTATTACACGCCGGAGGCGGGCCTGGGACTGGCCATCGCCGAGCAGCGCCGGCTGCGCGAAGCCGTGGGGCTGCCCGCGGGGCTTCGTGTGGGCGTGTTGGGACTGGGCGTGGGCACCAGCGCCGCGTTGCTCGAGGCGGAGGACACCGGGCGCTTCTACGAAATCGACCCCGCGGTCATCGCGCTGGCGCAGGGCGAGGGCGGCTACTTCTCCTTCCTGGGAGACACGCCGGCGAAGGTGGAGCTGGTGGAGGGGGACGCGCGCATCTCCCTGGAGCGGGAGCTGGAGGCGGGCGGCGCGCAGGGCTTCGACGTGCTCGCGCTGGACACCTTCTCCTCGGACGCGGTGCCGGTGCACCTGCTCACCCAGGAGGCGGTGGCGCTCTACCGCGCGCACCTGGCGCCCCATGGCGTGCTGGCGCTGCACATCAGCAACGTCCACCTGGACCTGGTGCCGCTGACGCTGGCGCACGCGCGGGCCCTGGGGCTGCACGCGGCGCTGGTGGTCAACGAGACGCAAGGGGACGCGCTGCGCAGCAACTGGATGGTGCTGAGCCCGGACCGCGAGTTCTCGTGGGGACCCACCTTCACCCGGGCCTCCGCGCGCGTGCGCCGGCTGGGCCTGCGGGAGGACCCCGACTTCACGTGGACGGACGAGAAGAGCAGCGTGCTGCACGTGCTCCGCCGCGGCAGGCCCTCGGCGAGCGTCAAGGACGTGGAGGCCTCCTCCGGCCCGCCCGGCCCCGCGTCCGCCCAGCCCGGGACGGAGTGACTCAGGCGCGCGGCATCGCCTGGGGGCCGGAGGTGGCGACGGCGCTCAGGTCGAGCGCGACCAGCATCACCAGCACGCCGCAGGGAATCGCCAGGGTGGCCGCGCCGAGCCGGGCGAAGAGCAGCGGCCCCAGCGTGCAGCCGCCCAGGAAGGCGGAGCCGAGCCCCAGGTGCAGCCGTGTCCGTTCGAATTCAACAGCGGTGGGCAGCGCCCAGAGACGGCGTCGCAGGCCCAGCAAGCCCTGGCCCCGCGTTCCCTCGCGCAGCCAGGAACCCAGCCGCACCACCTGGATGCCGATGTCGGTGAGGATGCCGGTGATGTGCGTGGTGCGCACCACGGCGCCGGAGACGCGGGTGACGAGCGCGTTCTGGAGCCCCATGGCATAGGCCAGGCCCCACATGAGCGTCGGCTCGTGGGTACTGGGGTGGTACGCCAGCCAGGCGCCGATGCCGCCCAGCGTGAGTGCCTCCAGGAGCAGTGCGGAGGAGTGGCGGCCCCGGGGGCGCTGCTGTGAGAGCTCCAGCAGCACCGACGCGGACACGGCGCCCACCACGAAGGACAGCAGGAGTTGCGCGGCGAGCAAGGCCAGGGCCACGTTGCCCGAGGCCAGGGACTCTCCCAGCGTGGCCATGGTTCCGGACATGTGCGACGTGTGCAGGCCCAGCGCCACGAAGCCCGTGGTATTCACCAGGCCCGCCACGCCCGCGAGCAGCACTGACAGCAGTGTGTAGGCTCTCCGGTTCCCGGGAGACGATTCCGATGAGAAGGGCATCGCAGTGCCCGAGGCTAACACCGGCCTCGGGCAGGGGCGCGCGGAACTAACCCGGCGGCCAGCCCAGCGGGCGCCCGGCCAGCAGGTGCAGGTGGATGTGGAAGACCGTCTGGCCGGCGTGCGCATGGGTGTTCATCACCACCCGGTAGCCGTCGTTCGGGTCCGCGTGCCCGCGCTCCTGGGCCACCTTGGCGGCCGCGGTGAAGAGGTGGCCCACCAGCTCGCGGTCCTCCGCCGTGATGTCGTTCACGGTGGGGATGTGCTTGTGGGGGATGAAGAGCACGTGGGTGGGGGCCTGGGGATTGATGTCCTCGAAGGCCACGCACATGTCGTCGCGGTAGACCACCTTGGCGGGGATGAGCCCGTCGCGAATCTTGCAGAAGAGACAGTCGGACATGTTTTCCGGCTTACCAGCGGCCGGAGCCCCACGGAATGGCTTCCGTGGCCTTCCGTTGCCTGCCGGAACCCGCATTTTGCCTCCCGGTGGGGCGGCCGGGCCCCGGGTCTCCTCCCTGGGCCCCTCTCGTTGAGGGCCCAAGGAAGGCTGTCCCCCTCAAAGGGCCCCACCGGTGATATCCACGCCCTGACGATGAAATCCATCCGCATCTCCCAGCTCCTCGAGGACCGCGACTACGACATGCGGCTCATTCTCGTCGCCGGCGGCGGCGGGCTGTCGCGCATCGTGGTGTCCTCGCGCATCCAGAAGCCGGGGCTGGCGCTTGCGGGCTTCACCGAGCACCTGCATCCGCACCGCGTCCAGGTGTTCGGCAACACGGAGATTTCATACCTGGCCACGCTGCCGGAAGAGCGGCAGCGCGCGTCGCTGGCGCAGCTCTTCGGCGAGGAGGAGCTGGCGTGCGTGGTGGTGACCAAGGACCTGGACATTCCCCAGGCCCTCGTCTCCGCGTGTGAAGGCGCGGGGCTGGCGCTGATGAAGACGCCGCTGCTCTCCAGTGAGTTCATCATGCGGGTGCAGACGTTCCTGGATGAGGCCCTCACCGAGTCCAGCAGCCTGCACGGGGTGTTGATGGACGTGTTCGGCGTGGGCATCTTGCTGCTGGGCAAGAGCGGCATCGGCAAGAGCGAGATTGCCCTGGACCTGGTGATGCGGGCCCACCGCCTGGTCGCGGACGACATCGTGGACGTCACCCGCCGCAAGGGGGCCGTCTACGGCGCTGGCAACCCGGTCATCAAGCACCACATGGAGATTCGCGGCCTGGGCATCATCAACATCAAGGACCTGTTCGGAGTGGCCGCCATCCGCGAACAGAAGAAAATCGAGCTGGTCATCGAGCTCCAGGAGTGGGACCCCCACCAGGAGTATGATCGGCTGGGCGTGGAGGACAAGCACCTGCAGATTGTGGGGGTGGACATCCCCCTGTCGGTGGTGCCCGTTCGTCCGGGCCGCAACATGGCGACCATCATCGAGGTCGCCGCGCGTAATCAGTTGCTAAAGCTACAGGGCCACCACTCGGCGAGAGAGTTCGCCGAGCGACTCAACCGGGCCATCGCCGAAGGGGCGATGCGCCGTACCCTGGGAGAAGAGGTCGAGTGACCGCCCCCGCGAAACAAATCGTCATCATCACCGGCATGTCCGGGTCCGGTAAGTCCACCGCCATCCGCGCGTTGGAGGATTCGGGCTTCTTCTGTATCGACAACCTGCCGGTGTTGCTCTTGCCCAAGCTCACGGAGCTGGCGGGCGGCGGCCACTTCGAGCGCATGGCGCTGGTGGTGGACGTCCGCGAAGGCGTCTTCCTCAAGGACGCGCCCCGCATCCTCGCGGAGGTCCGCCGCGCCGGGCACCAGGTGGAAGTGCTCTTCCTGGACTCCAGCGACGACAGCCTCATCCGCCGCTTCAGCGAGACGCGCCGCCGCCACCCGCTGGCGCCCAACGGCACCGTCGCCGAGGGCATCAAGGCGGAGCGCCAGGCGCTGCGTGACTTGCGCGAGCTGGCCGACCAGGTCATCGACTCGTCCACGCTGAACGTGCATGACTTGAAGCGCATGGTGCAGGCGCGCTTCAGCCCGGAGCCCGCCGCGGGCCCCAGCCTGTCCATCATGTCGTTTGGCTACCGCTACGGCGTGCCGCCCCAGGCGGACCTCGTCCTGGACGTGCGCTTCCTGCCCAATCCGTACTTCGTCCCGGAGCTGAAGGGGCTCACGGGCAAGGTGCCGAAGGTGGCGGCCTACGTGCTGGAGCGTGAGGAGACACAGCAGTTCCTCGAGAAGGTCGTGGACCTCTGCCGCTTCCTCTTCCCTCGCTACCAGAAGGAGGGGAAGGCGTACCTCACCGTGGCCCTGGGCTGCACCGGCGGCAAGCACCGCTCCGTCGCCATCGCCGCCGAGCTCACCCGGCGCCTGACGGACGAAGACACCCGCGTCCAGCTCTGGGACCGGGACATCGAGAAGGAATAGCGCCGCCAAATTGCAATGTAATTGTGTTGCAGTTTGCTCCAGTTGAAGGTGGGACAAGGACTCTGTCAGCTTTTGGAGAGGTGGGGATGAGTCCCCATCCTCTCCGTCCTGGAGTCCCGACATGCGAGTCTTCAAGTCCGCCGTCTGGTGTTGTGCCGCCGTGTCCCTGGCCGCTTGTGGCGCCCCCGAAGAGGCCCCCGCGCAGGAGGCGCTGGCGCAGCAAGAGGCCGCGCTGGTGACCGGCACCACGCAGGGCTGCACGTACACCATCTCCTCCGTGCCGGTGCCCGGCTCCATGCCTCCGAGCCTGGACATCGTCGTGACGCGCGCGGCGTCCGGCACGTGCGCCCATGGCGCGGGCAGCGTGACGCTGGGGCGGTCCTACAACACCCCGTACCTCGCGCTCCTGGCCAACAGCTACGGCGTGGCCACGGCCTTCTCGTACAAGCCCACGCCCAGTGGCAGCTCGATGAATCGCTGTCAGGTGAACCACATCGACCCGGCGACGCTCGGCATGGTCCGCTCGCATGACATCGTCGTCATGTACGGGACGAACCATGTGAACTCCTGCGCGCTAGACCAGACGGACGGCGGCGCGACGCTGGTCGTCTACGGGACGAAGGGTGGCCCGCTGCCGGGTGAGGTCGGCAACCGCCCCAACTACGTGGCGACGTATTACGACTTCTTCACCAGCACCACGCCGCCTGTCTATTACACCTACTGAGACAGGCTCCGGGCGCGCGCCTCAGCTCGACTCGCCCAGGCTGAGGCGCTTGCTGCCCACGCCGTTCTTGTCCGCGAAGGACGCGGTGCGCTCGCGGTTGAGGTGAGCCAGGGCGTCACGCTCCTTCTGTCCGCCCACGTCCGGGCGGTTCTCCAGCGCGAAGATGCCGCCGCTGCCGTGGTGCTCCTTGCCGGCCTGGACCGCGCTCTCCAAGTCCCTGGCGGACACCCAGTACTCGCCATTGACGGGGTCCTTCACGCGGAACAGGTCGTCCGACGTGTCGGCCGTCCCGTTGCTGTTGACGCCGTCGATGGTGACCCAGTGGAGCTGGCCCGGCCCGTTGCGCCGTTGCTCGGGTGCGAGCGCGCCGTTGAGGATGGCATTGGCGTCCACGAGCGCCAGGCCGAACTGACCGGCCTTCATCACCTTGCTCATCGCCGCCGCGTCGAAGTCGGCGAAGCCGTCCGTGACTTCGATGCCCAGGCCCCCCAGCGCGGTCGCCATCTCCGTGGGCGTGGCGCCATCATCCAGGTTGACGTCCACCGGGGCGTGGACGGACCGGGCGCGGCTGACCTGCGACGCGCGCTCGCGGACCGTCGCTCGCTCCTGCTTCTCGCACAGGCTGCCCTTCGTCACGCTGCGGCTCGCCCGGCTCAGGAAGGCCAGCGTCGCCTCGCCGCAGCCCGTGTCCGAGCTCTGCGCGATGACCGACGCGGTGGGCGCCCAGCCCTTGTCGGCCTGCGCCTGCGCCGCTTCATTCTCGGGTGCCAGGTCTCGCAGGAAGGGAAGCTCGCTGGTCCCCGTGGCGTCCGGCACCGACAGCCGCGGCACGCCCTTGGCCGCGGGCTTCGTGTCCTGGAAGGTGTCCCGCTCCAGACGAGGCATCGCCGGGGCGGGGCTGCTCACCGGCCTGGCGGGTGACGTCTCCATGGGCGTCCTGGCGTCCTTCAACACGGCCGGATGGATGGGCTTGGACAGGGCCTGCGGCGCTGAGTTGAACATGGTGGTGACAATCCTGGTCACGGCGGACCCTCCCTGACTTCCTTCGCCTGTTCGCATTATCGGCGGCATGTGTGTGTTGTTGCGCGTGAATCCTTCATGGGCGCAGGGAGTCGCTCGCTTCCCGGTACACTTGCGTCATGGCCAACACCGATGACCGGGGCTCGGGTGCTGATGATTCGCCAGAGCTGTCCACGCAGGTCGTGTCAGCGGATGTGCAGGGGACGCCGCATGCGGCGGAGTCTTCCTCCGCGCGCGACGCGCCTGGGGAGTGGCGTTCGCGGAGCCCGCTGGGCCAGCGGGTGGGGCGCTTCATCCCGTTGAAGCTGCTGGGGCAGGGCGGCATGGGTGCGGTGTTCGCGGCCTATGACCCGGACCTGGACCGCAAGGTGGCGCTCAAGTTGTTGAGCGTGGAGGCCCGCTCCGCGGACGAGGAGGGCGGGCGTGCCCGGCTGCTCCGCGAGGCGCAGGCCATGGCGCGTGTCTCCCATCCCAATGTCATTCCCATCTACGAGGTGGGCACCTGGGACGCGCAGGTCTTCTTCACCATGGAGTGCGTGGCCGGTGGCACGCTGGCGGACTGGCGGCGGGAGAAGCCCCGTTCCTGGCGCGAGGTGCTGGAGAAGTACCTGCAAGCGGGACGTGGGTTGGAGGCCGCGCACGCGGCGGGGCTGGTGCACCGCGACTTCAAGCCCGCCAACGTGCTGGTGGGGCGTGACGGGCGCGTCTGCGTCACGGACTTCGGCCTGGCGCGTCCCGTGGACAACCTGCCTCTGGACGAACAGCCCACGCTGGCGCGCGTGCGCGACGCCTCGGAGACGTCGCGCCCGCTGCATGACCCGCTCACCGAAACGGGCGTCGTCCTGGGCACGCCGCCGTTCATGTCCCCCGAACAGTTCCGCGGC
Organism: Myxococcus virescens; assembly: GCF_900101905.1. Lineage (NCBI taxonomy): Bacteria > Pseudomonadati > Myxococcota > Myxococcia > Myxococcales > Myxococcaceae > Myxococcus > Myxococcus virescens. The sequence continues at coordinate 568,388 of NZ_FNAJ01000002.1, forward strand.
GAGTCCCTGGACGCGCGCTCGGACCAGTTCAGCTTCTGCGCGGCGCTGTACCGAGCGCTCTACAACCAGCGCCCCTTCGACCCCGACGAGCTCTCGCGTGCCGCGAAGGCGCTGAGGTCCGCACCCGCGAAGGTGACGGCGCCGTTGGAGCGAGCCGGGCGGGAGCCCTCGCCCATCCACGAGCCGCCGAGCGACGCCCGCGTCCCCGCCTGGGTGCGGCGCGCCGTGATGCGGGGGTTGTCACTGGAGCCGGAGGCGCGCTTCGCCTCCATGGGGGCGCTGCTGGAGGCGCTGTCGCAAGAGCAGCAGCGCGCACGGGCCCGCAAGGCGGGAGGGATGGCCGCGGCCACGGTGGCGCTGGTGGGCGCGGTGGGCGGTGGGCTGTGGTTTCAGTCCAGCGTCTGCGCGGGCGCGGAGGGGCTGCTGGCGGACAGTTGGGGGGCCGAGGCGAAGCAGCGACTGGCCTCGGCCTTTGCGGCCACGGGCAGCCCCCTGGCGGGGGACATGGCGGGCCGGGTGGGGCAGGTGTTGGATGCCTATGCCAGCAATTGGGTGCGGCAGCACACCGACGCGTGCGAGGCCACGCGCCTGCACGAAGTGCAGCCGGAGGCGCTGTTCACCCAGCGCGTGGTGTGTCTGGAGCGGCGGCACAAGGATTTGCGCGCGCTGGTGGGCGCCCTGTCCCAGGTGGACAAGGCGGGCGTGGAGAAGACGCTGGACGCGGCGTATGCGCTGCCTTCGCCCGAGGACTGCGCGGACGTGGAGGCGCTGGCGAGCCAGCAGCCCCGACCCGCGGACCCGGCGATGCGCGCGGAGCTGGAGTCATTGGAGGGCGCGCTGTCGGAGGTGAAGGCGCTGGTGGACACCAGCCGTTATCCCCAGGCCCTGGCGGCGGCGAACGTGGTGGAGTCGCGGGTGTTGGCCGCGCGGTACGCGCCGCTGACGGCGGAGCTGCGCTTCCACCAGGGATGGCTCCAGGCCGTGCTGGGGGAGAAGGAGAAGGGCGCGGGGCTGCTGGAGCAGGCCGTCTATGACGCCACGTCGGGCCGGGCGGACCGGCTGGAGGTCTCCATTCTCAACAAGTTGCTCTACGTGGAAGGGGAGCGCGAACGCTTCGAGCACGCCTCTCAATGGGCACGCCTGGGCAAGGCGACCCTCCAGCGGCTGGGCGGGGACGCGGTGTTGCGGGGCGACCTGCTGGTGAACGAGGCCAACATCGCGTTGATGCGCGGTCAGACGGAAGACGCCCGGGCGTTGCTGGAGGAAGCCAACACCGTGCTGGCGGACGCGCTGGTGCCGGGCCATCCGAAGCGCGCGCGGGTGACGTTCTCACTGGGGCGGGTGCTGCTGGAGGTGGGGGCCTTCCCGGAGGCCGTGCGGGTGATGGAGGAGGCGCTGCGCCAGACGGAGGCGGCGGTGGGGCCTCGGCACCTGGACGTGGCTCGGCGCCACCAGGGCCTGTCCATGGCGCTGCGCGAGCAGCGGGAGTTCGCGCGGGCCTTGGCGCATGCCCGGGCCTCCGTGGCGCTGCACCGCGAGCTGCTGGGCGACAGTCACCTGAAGCTGGCGGAGGCGCTCGACGAGGAGGGCATGAGCCTGCTCGCGCTGGGCCGCCACGAAGAGGCGCTGAAAGTCTATGAGGCGGCGCTGGCGGTGAAGCGCGCCCAACTGGGGCCCGACGACGAGGACCTCCAGTACTCCTACGACGGCGTGGGGCAGGCCCTGCTGGGACTGGGGCGCACGCGCGAGGCGCTGGCGCCGCTGCGCAAGGCGGTGGCCTTCACGGGCGCGCAGGAGGACTCGCTGGGGGAGTCGGGCTTCGCGCTCGCGCGGGCGCTGTGGAAGGAAGGGCAGGGTGTGGAGGCGCGGACCGAGGCGGCGAAGGCGCGTGAGCGCTTCACGGCCTCGGGCCGGACGCTCCAGGCCGAGGCGGTGCGGGCGTGGTTGGACGCGCTGCCTCCGGAGACGAAGGCGAAGCCCACCCGTCCCCAGCAGCGGAGGCGCCGCTAGGGACGGGACGTGCCGTGGCTCACGGCGTGGTGAAGAGGGAGCTGATGGTGTCCGCCATGTGGAGGGGGAGCTTCTCGAAGATGGTGAAGGGCTCTCGCGTCACCTCCTGATGCGGGCTGTCCAGGGCCGTGACCCTCACCGAGTAGATGGCGTTGGGCGCCAGCGTTCCCACGGGCAGCCGGACCTCGGTGGCCGTGCCCGGCAGGTAGAGGGCCGTCTGGGTCGACGCGCTGGTGTTGACGTAGCGAATCAGGCTCACCCGATAGGCGGTAGGCGCGCCGTTCGCGGGTGGCTTCCAGGTGATGATGGGGCTGGTGTTGCCCACCACGCGCTGGGACGTCGCCGGAATGCCGTCGATGGACAGCGCGCGCGGAGGCGTCAGCGCGGGCGTGATGGGGCTCGCCACCAGGTTCTCCACATAGTCCGACGTCATGAGCGAGCCCGTCACGCTTCGCGTGATGGTGGTGTTGCCCGGCAGGGGCTCCAGGATGCGGTACTGATAGGTGGCGGTGCCCACGGGGCGCCACGACGAAGGGTAGGGGTTTCCATACGGCAACCGGTCAGCGATCGTGTGAGAGGTGCCAGGCGGGAGCAGGAGGCTGAAGAGCTCCCCCGAGTAGCCGACCCAGCCCTCCTGGGGGCCGTGGGCCGAGGGCTCGATGTAGAAGGACGGCGTGCGCGCCATCGCGGCGGGGTGGATTTCGGTGGCGACGGAGGCGTAGTTGCCCAGGCGCCACTCAAAGGAGACGTCCGTCATGGGGACGTCCTGCATGGCGCCGATGATGACGAGCGGCGTCACCCCATCCGCGGTGAAGTTGAAGGCAGGCAGTTGCGCGCTGCGGACGAGGGCCGAGGCAACCAGGGGTTCACCGTTCGGAAGCGGTTTTCCGAAGACGTTCGTGAGTTGATTCACGTACAGCCGGTCCCCCTTCGCCGCTTCGAAGACGGGGAAGTTGCCCGACAGGCCGTAGGCCTGCGCGTCCTGCGCGTCCAGTTGCGTCTGGCCCACGGCGACGTAGTCGTTGGTGTACACCTCCGCCGAGAGGTCGACCTGCCCGGAGACAATCTGCAGCCGGCTGCCACCGCTGTACCCGACGGAATCCTGCCAGGGGGCGAGGTTCGTGAGGTTCAGGTACGCGGGCGTCATGGAGTGAGACGTCGCGACGGCGTCCTGACGTCCCAGATAATGACGGCCAATCTCCACACGCCGCTCGTCGGTGACGACATAGGCGCTCCCCGTCTTCAGGTAGTATTCCCCCTGAGGCACGCTGGGAAAGCGATAGCCCTCCGATGAGGGCGCGCCGGTGTAGCGCGTGAAGCCGGTCCGGGTGCGGACGAGCAGCTCGGGAGGATTGGAGGACAGGTCCTTGCTCCGGACCGCGACGCCCACGGAGGTGTAGAAGCGCTCGGTGTGGGTGATGATGACGTCGCCCGAGTCAACATCATCCATTTCGCCGGGGGCATCGTCTTCGCCAGTGGGCTGACCCGTCCAGGTCCCGTCCTCCCCTGGGATGCCGTTGGGTGACGCTGGTGGTGGATTGTCTTTGGGGTCGTTGGTGACATCCGGTCCATTGTCGGCACAGCCCGACAAGACAAGGCACATCGAGACACACGCCACTCCGAGGCGATACATGCGCATGAGTTCCCACGCTGAAAGGTGATGAGGGACAACTGGCGCGGGAGTCTCGGGGAAGTCAGGCGATGTCTGCAACTCAACGCAAGGAAGGTCCATCTTTCCGCCGGGGCTTTAATCCGAAGCCCTGGCGGAAAGTGGACGCGCTCCTCAGGAGTCGTAGCCGTGGTTGCCCTTGAAGACGAGCACCTTGCCGCTGTCTGGATAGAACAGCACCGCCCACGCCTCGTTGTCGTGGCAGTTGTGGCAGGGCACTTCATACGTCGAAATCCAGGCCTGCACTTCGCCGCCGCCGGCAAAGGCATCCACCGCGGCCAGCAGCTGGTCTCCGTCCCGCCAGGGATTGAAGAACAGCACCTGCGACAAGCCGCTGCGGCCGACGAAGCTCCCCGTGTCCGGGTACGGCAGTTGAGGGTTCAGCGCGGTGAGCTTCGCCATGACGGACTGAATCGTCTTGGGCTCGGTGGGGCACTCCGGGATGCTGTACGCGTCCACGGGCTCCAGGTGGTGCCAGCTCATGCCCGTGGAGGTGGAGTTCCACTGGAGGCGCTCCGGCTCCAGGACCGAGGCGTCAATGGCCGTGAGGGCCAGGGGCGAGGTCGCTCCACCCTCACAGACGCCCGCGTACATGCAGCGGGACACCTGCCGGTAGGTGCCACACGCGGAGAAGTCCAGTGCGCCCTGTGGCTGCGAATAGACGCACGCGTGCACGGAAGGCAGGCAGGGCTGGCTGGGCCAGACCTCGTAGGCGTCGCCGGACGTGAGCGCCAGCTCCGTGACGCGCGCGACCAGCCGGGCCGTCTTCTGCGCCGTACCGCCGCCGGTGAGCGCGGCGTTGAAGGTGAGCGGCACGGTGTGCGGGTCGATGGCCTGATAGACGGCCGGGTACCGCCAGTCGAGCAGGAACTGGCCCGCGCTCACGCGGGTGACCGTCGGGGTCCCATCGGGCGCAGTCACCAGGAGCGAGTTCGCCGCCGCGCTGACGTGCCCTCGGTAGACGAGGACGTCATCACCATTGCGCACGTAGACGGGGTTGACCTCCGTCTCCACGTAGATGTCGCTGGCGCCACGGAAGTCGTAGAAGCGCGGCGCCACCACGATGCGCGCGGTGTACTGGTTCGGCGTGCCTGTGAAGGTGTTGACGGTGATGAAGAGTGGCAGGCCGGAGAGCACGGTGTTCAGCTCGTGCCCCTCCTTGAGGACGACCTCGAAGCGGCGCTCGCTGATGATGGCCGCCGTGCCGAAGGCGTCGTCCGGGACGAAGCTGAACACATGCTGGAGGTAGCGGTTCGCGGTGGCGCGCAGGACGAGCGCGCGCTCCCCGTCCCGCTCCTCGAAGGTGCCGAGCGTCTCGAAGCTCAGCTCGAGCGCCCCTTCGGACGCGTAGATACGGGTGGGCGCCGTGGCCTCGGCGGTGACGACGCCGGCTTCGACCACCGGCTCAGAGGCCGTGTCGGCACAGCCAGACGCCGCGAACGCGGTGAAACATGCGAGAGCAATGCTGCGAAACTGCATGCGTATCCTCCAGGTTGAAAACCCGTGGATACCACCTCAACATGACATCTCCGTGAAACCCGGACCCCGGAGCGGGCCGGGCTCCACGGAGGGGCTGGCTCAGTCCGCGGTGAAATACACGTTGTCGAGCAGGAGCGTGTCCGCGGCCGGGCCCGCGCCAGCGATGAAGACGAACGGCGCCTGCACCGCGTTGAGCTGCAATCCGCCCGCGACGAAGTCCGCCAGCGGAATGGCCAGGTGGTGCCACTGCCCGTCATTCGTGTAGCCGTACCGTGACGCGGGGAGCTGGACGCTCTGGTCGTCGTTCATGCCAATGGACACGTTGGCGAAGCCCGGGTCGGCCGAGTTGAGGCTCACGTGCAGTGTCGTCCAGCCATCCAGGTTGCGCGGGGTGCTCCAGTGCACGCCGAAGCCCAGCCACGTCTTGCCCGCGTGCACCACCAGGTCGGACTGGCGGCCCTCGATGCGCGTGGTGGAGGGCTCCAGGGAGAGCGTGCCGTCGTAGAGGTGGATGTGCACGGTGGTGTTGTCCACCGGGATGTCCTGGGAGCGGCCCCCCTCGTAGAAACCCACGCCCAGGCGCCGCTGACCTTCCACATAGGGGGAGGGGCCCGGGAGCGCCTCGTCGTTGGGTTCTCCGCCCGCGTCGGGCCGGTTGTAGCCCTGGTCCGTGTAGTCCGGCACGCCCGGGTCGGGACGGCAGCCCGCCAGGAGCATGAGCACCGCGAAGCCCGCGCGCCTCATGGCCGCACCGCCCGGTCTCCGCCGCCAGCCGTGCTCATCAACACCCAACCGCCTTGCACCGCGCCTCCCATCTCCACGATGCCCTTGTACGCGGGCGTCGCCAGGTCATAGGCGTAGGTGCCCGTGGCGTCGTACGTCACCGCGTCCGGGAAGGAATCGAGCATCGTTTGATAGGCGCGGATGGCCTGGAGCCGCACCTGCGGCAGGTCCTCCTGACGCGCCTCACCGTTCTGGTAGATGGCGAGCAGGTTGTTGCCTACGTAGAACTGGGCCTCGCCGCCCGGCTCGCGGGCCAGCAACGTGGCCCACGAATAGAACGCGGCCACGTTGCCGGCGCGGGATTCGATGTCCCACTTCGTCTCCGCGCCGGGCGTGCTGCTTCGGAACGGATTGTTCGGGTCGTCCAGCACGGACTGGTCCGGGTAGATGCCGACGTCCGGGCTGTGGAACTGGAGCGTGAGCCCGTCCAGGGATTCGCCATACACGAAGCTGGCGGGGTCGTAGCAGCCGGTGACGACTCCGGCGCAGGCCAGCAGAAGCCACGTCTTCATACGTCCTCCGTTAGAGAGACAGGATGGCATACGCGCCCACCTCGAATTCGCGGCCTTCGAGTCCCTGGTCGAGCGCCGTCTGACTGAGTCCTTCCGAGTACTGGTCCAGCATGCGCACCAGTCCGCGCACGCCGAAGCGCGTCGTCACCGTCCCCATCACCGGGCGCTTGAGGCCGTAGGACAGGTCTCCACCGAGCTGGATGGGGTAGGTGAGGTTGAAGACGCGGTGGTAGTCATACGGGCCCCAGTTGTTGAAGTGGAGCTGCGTGGTCAGCATCAGCGTGTCCCACAGCACGGAGGCATCCACGCCGAAGCGCCGCACCTGCCGGTCGTCCTCGCCGGAGGACTGGTTGCTGCCGGCGAAGGCGGCGCCGAAGATTTTCAGCCGCTGCATCGGGTTGGTCACCAATCGCAGCGTGGCCTCCCATTCGTCCCGGGCGGACGGCGCGTTGCCGAAGGCCACCATGCTGCCATCCGCGAGGATGGCGATGCCCGCGTCACGAGACGTCGGTTGCCGCCGGTACACCAGGTCCAGACCCGCGGCGAAGGGCGCGTCTTCACGCATGTCGCGGTCCCACTGCCAGAACCAGGTGCCGGGCGTGGGGTCGAAGGTGAGGAGCAGCTCGGCGCCCAGCGTCTCGCGGTTGTCCAGGACGGTGAAGGCGTCCACCAGCACGTTGCGCGGACGCACGCCGGCGAAGTACCGCCCCGACTCCGGGTCGAACGCGTCCTCGATGCGTGGGTTGGGCCCGATGAGGGGCTTCTGGTACAGCAGGTTGGGCGACACCTGGAACGCGCTGCCGACCTGCACCACCGCGCCGGCCTGTCCACCGAAGTGGTTGCCACGGCCGCTCTCGCGCAGGCTCCAGCCCGTCAGCAGGATGCCCTGCTCCGGACCGCCGTCCGCCACCAGGCCGCGGTAGGAGCCCTGGAGGAACGTTCGCACCGCGCCCAGGTCATATGTGAGGCGTGCCTTGGCACCCAGGGTGTCGAGCATCCGGATTTCGTCCCGCATCACCTCGTAGCCGCTGTCGAGGTAGCTGGGGCCGTCCGTGGGGCGCGACCAGGTGAACGCCTCGCCCACGCGTTGCGGGGCGGCGAGGATGCCGCCCACCTCAAGCGCCATGGGCCCCTTCGTCCATCCCAGTGACACCGTCGACCTGCGCGCCACGCGCTCGCGGATGACGGAGGCGGTGAGCTGGGTGGAGCCCCGGGCGATGTCCTCCTGGTGCATCAGCGTCAGCGTCACTGGCCCCACGTTCCGGCGGTACTTGGCGACGATGGACGGGTTGGCGCCCCAGTAGAGCTCCGGGCCCACCGCCACCTTGAGGCCCTCCAGGTTGTTCTTCCCGGTGAAGACGACGCCGAAGGGCGCGTTGCCCTTGTAGATGTCCAGGGCGGGGCCGTAGTTCGCCTCTCGGTAGAGGCCGAAGAAGTCGCCTTCCTCGCCCCAGTGGTAGTGGGCGGTGCGGTAGAAGCCCTCCAACTGGAAGTCCGCTCGGTCCAGCTTGAACTCGGCCTGGTACAGCGCGAGCCGGTCCAGGCCCAGCGGCTGCTGCCCCGCCGGGTTGCCCACGCCGGGGACGGGGGCCTGGCCCACGCCGCCGTTGGCCGTCGTGGGCGCGGGGGGCGTGCCGCGGTTCTCATAGAAGATGTTGTTGAGGCGGTTCTGCGCCACGTTGCCCACGACGTTGAACGAGGCGCGCCCGTACACGCCCGAGGTCGGCTGGAGTGCCAGGTCGAAGAAGATGGACTCCGTGTGGTCCGCGGCCACCTGGTTGGGCCGCACCGTGGCGATGCTCCCGCGCGACAGCGAGCTGTCCATCAACAGGCGCAGGTTGGAGACGCGCACCGCGCTGAGGTCATCCGCCCGGGCCAGCGCCATGGACGACTCATAGCCGCGTGACAGCTCCGTGGGGCGGATGGACGCGAAGTGCTCGCGGATGGTGTCGGGGTTGGTGGTGGGGGCGTACGGGTCCATGCGGAAGGCCGCCTGGAGGACGTAGTACGCGGTGCGTGGTTGAATGCGCGCGATGCCGGCCTCGTCCTCGGGACCCAGCGCGCAGATGCCGAACCACTCCTCGTTCATGTTGTTCTGGCCCGGCACGAAGTCGGATTCGTAGCCGCCGTTGGGCCAGGACGCGGTGGTGTCGTGGACGGAGAGGTTGGCCTCCTGGTTGTACTTCCACCAGCCGTCCACCCACTGGAACACGAAGCCGCCCAGGGCGTTCTGTGCGCGGCCCTGTCCATAGGCCTGGGAGTAGATTTCCTCCCACTGCCTGCGCAGGTACTCGGCCTGCGCCAGGTGGTCCTCGCGGCCGGCCTTCGCGTCGTAGGCGTCCGCGCCGAACTCGGTGAACATGACGGGCTTGTTCAGCTTGCGCAGCACCTCGTCGAACAAGTCGCGGGCGGACGGGCCGCGGTAGACGTTGGAGCCCAGGATGTCCAGCTCGGGCATCAGCCGCGCGATGAGGTCGATGTACTGCAAGTCGCCATTGGCGATGGAGACGGGGTGCAGCGTGTCGCGCTGCTTGATGGTCCGCACCGCCTCGCCCATCAGCGAATAGAGGTGCTCCGCGCGGGCGGTGTCCTCCTGGCCGGGCAGCGCCTCGATTTCGAAGCCCGTCCAGTGCAGGCCGTAGTTGTTCTCATTGCCCAGCATCCACATCAGCACGCCGGGCACGTCCCGGTACTTCTCCACCTTCTGCGCCAAATCGTTGAGCAGCGCTCGGCGGTGGTTGGGGTTGGAGTAGTCCGTGTTCGGCACCATGACGCCGTCCACGTTCGTGCCGTAGCGGCCCATGAGTGGGTTCACCACGGTGTAGATGCCGTAGTTCTTGTGGATGTACGTCACCCACTGCGGCGGGATGTCGTCGAACTGCCGGATGGCGTTGACGCCCATGTCGCGCAGCAGCGTCATCTCGCGGTGCAGCACCGCGCGGATGAAGTCCTCCTTCTGCGTCCACAGCGAGTACCGGTAGTTCTCGCCAATGGGCGTGTAGCCCCAGTTCATGCCGAAGATGGGGAAGTCCCGGCCGTTGACCTGGAGCTTGAAGCCGCGCTCGTCCCGGTACACGCGGACGGCCTGCGCCGCCGCGTTGATGGTGACGGGGGACACCCGCACCACCGGCGCGTCCGACGGAGGTGGGGGCGTCTCCGGCCCGCTGGGCGGCGGCACCTGACCCAGCGTGAGCGCGAGGCTGGTGACGAGGATGAGGGCGTTCACGCGGCGAGCTCCACATCGAGCCCGTTCTTCTCCACCAGGGCCTTGTAGAGGTGAGCGCTGTCCTTCGGGATGCGGCGCTGCGAGTCGTAGTCCACGTAGACCATGCCGAAGCGCTTCTGGTAGCCGAAGGCCCACTCGAAGTTGTCCATCAGCGACCAGGCGAAGTAGCCCGCAAGCGGCACGCCCTGGCGGATGGCCTCCAGTGACGCCTCCAGGTGCGAGCGCAGGTACGCCACGCGCTTGTCGTCATGCACCTTGCCGTCCTCGCTGGGGCCGGTGGCGTAGGCACACCCGTTCTCGGTGATGTAGAGGGAGCCGGGCTGGTAGCGGGTGTGCAGGTGCACGAGCAGCCGGGTGAGGGCGGGGGCGTACACCTCCCAGCCCATGTCCGTGCGCTCGGGCTCGGGGTGCACGGTGCGCGGCGCGTTCTGCGACTCGGGGATGCGGTCGCTGCGCATGATGGCGCGCGAGTAGTAGTTGATGCCCAGGAAGTCGGTGGGCACGGCGATGGCGGCCATGTCGCCGTCTCGCACGAAGGGCAGCGTGGACGAGGCGAGGTGCCCGTCCTTCACGTAGTCCTCCACCACGTCCTTCGGGTAGCCGCGGCCGTAGAGCGGGTCCAGGAACCAGCGGTTGAAGCTGCCGTCATGGCGGCGGCACGCCTCCGCGTCCTCGGGGCTGGGAGACGCGGGCTCCGCGGGCGACAGGTTGAGGGTGATGCCCACCTCCGCGTTCTTCACGTTGGCGCGGATGACGGGCACCGCCTGGCCGTGGGACAGCAGCGTGTGGTGCGCGGTGGCCAGCACCTCGCCCCAGTTCTTGTGGCCGGGGGCATGTTCGCCGTTGCCGTAGCCGAGCACGCTGATGCACCAGGGCTCGTTGTGGGTAATCCACCGCTTCACGCGGTCGCCCAGCTTGCGGCTCATCACGTCTGCGTACTCGACGAAAGCGCTCGCGGTGTCGCGGGAAGGCCAGCCGCCCAGGTCCTGGAGCGCCTGGGGCAAATCCCAATGGTAGAGCGTGACGAAGGGCTCGATGCCCGCGTCCAGCAGCCCGTCCACCAGCCGCGAGTAGAAGTCGAGGCCCGCGGCATTCACGGCGCCGCGCCCGGTGGGGAGCACGCGGGGCCAGGCCACGGAGAAGCGGTAGGACTTCACGCCCAGCCATCGCATCAGCGCCACGTCTTCGCGCCAGCGGTGGTAGTGGTCGCACGCGACCTTGCCGTCCGACCCGTCGCTGATTTTGCCAGGGGTGGCGGCGAAGCGGTCCCAGATGGACTCACCGCGCCCATCGGCGCTGGTGGCGCCCTCAATCTGGAAGGCGGAGGTGGCCACACCCCACAGGAAGTCATTGGGGAACTGCCGCATTGTCGGAGGCTCCTTTCGAGGATTCGAGATGGCAGCGGACCATGTGGGCCGCGCCGTGGACGTGAGCGGGGGGGAGGGTGTCGTGGCAGCGCGCGTCCGCATGGGGACAGCGGGGCGCGAAGGGGCAGCCGAACACCGGCCTGGGGCCCGTGGCGGGCCGCACGGGCAGCGGGGTGTTGAGGAAGTCCGCGCCATCCGGCACGGCGGACAGGAGCAGCCGGGTGTACGGGTGCCGGGGCGCGGCGAGCACGTCCGCCGTCCTGCCGGACTCCACGACGCTGCCCGCGTACAGCACCAGGACGCGGTCGGCCAGGTGGCGCGCGCTGGCCAGGTCATGGGTGATGAAGAGGATGCCGATGCCGCGCTCGCGCGTCAGAGCGCGCAGCAGTTGGAGCACGCCCCGTCGCGTGGACACGTCCAGCATGGAGGTGGGCTCATCGGCGATGATGACGTCCGGCTCCACGGCCAGCGCGCGCGCCACCGCCACGCGTTGCCGCTGGCCGCCGGACAGCTCATGCGGGTAGCGCTGCGCCAGTTGCTCCGCGGGCGTCAGGCCCACGGACTCCAGCAGGGCGTGGACGCGGTCCTCGAGTCCGGCGCGTGTGGCCCGGCCATGGCGCAGCAGCGGGCGCTCCAGGTGATGGGCCACGGTGTGGACGGGGTTGAGTGAGGCGAAGGGGTCTTGGAAGACCATCTGCACGCGGCCCCGGTACGCGAGCGACGCGCCGCCGCGCTCCAGGGTGAGTACGTCCTTGCCGCCCAGCCGCAGGCTGCCAGCATCCGGCGTGTCCAGCCGCGCCAGCACCCGGGCCAGGGTGGACTTTCCGCTGCCGGACTCGCCCACCAGCGCGACGATTTCGCCGCGCTCCAGGGTGAAGGACACGCGGTTGAGAAGGGTGCGGCGCGACCGGGAGAGGAAGCCGCCCACGGGCACCGTGCGCAGCAACTCCGTGGCCTCCAGCAGTGGGGCGCTCATCGGCCACCTCCCTGCGCGGCGGCCTGGGGCGGCGCGCGCTCCGAGCTCGCCCGCGTCACGTCCGCCGGCACCTGCGCGTCCGCGGCGCTCAGGTGGGGGAAGGAGGACAGCAGCAGGCGCGTGTATGGGTGGCGCGCGTCCGTGCGCAGGCGCTCGGCGGTGTCCAACTCCACCAGCTTGCCGCCCTGGAGCACACCCACTCGGTCCGAAAGCGCGAGCAGCAGTGGCAAATCGTGCGTGATGAAGAGCACCGCGAAGCCCAGCCGCTGCTTCAACTCCAGCACCCGCTGGAGCAACTCCTTCTGCACCACGACGTCCAGCGCCGTGGTGGGCTCGTCCATCACCACCAGCTTCGGCTCCAGGGCCAGCGCCAGGGCGATGCCCACGCGCTGCCGCATTCCACCGGAGAGCTGGTGCGGCCACGCGCCCACCAGCTGCGGCGCCAGCCCCACCATGGCCAGCAGCTCCCGTGCCCGGGCATGGGCCGCGGCGCGGGTGGTCCGCCCATGGGCGGCGAGGGTGTCGTGGAACTGGTCCCCCAGCGTGAGCACCGGGTTGAGCGCGCTCATCGCGCTCTGGAAGACCATGGACACCTGGCTCCAGCGGTATGCGCGCAGCGCGGTTTCATCCAGCGCCGTGACGTCCGTGCCATTCAGGAGGATGCGGCCCTGCGTGATGCTGGCGGCCGGAGGCAGCAGGCGCAGCAGCGCGTATCCCAGCGTCGACTTGCCGCTGCCGGACTCACCCGCAAGTCCGAACACCTCACCGGGCGCGATGTCGAAGGACACTGAGTCCACCACCCGCGCGGGCCCACGCTCCGTGGCGTATTCGATGCACACGTCCCGGAAGCTCAGCAGGGCACCGGACGGCGGCGCCGCGTCCGCCGAAGAGGACCGCGCCGAGCGGACCGCCGTGGTCGCCACCAGCGGCGCCTTCAGCGCCGGATTGGTCACCTCGTCGATGGCGGAGCTGAGCAGCGTCAGCGAGAAGCCGACCAGCGCGATGCACACACCGGTGGGCACGAAGACCCACCAGGAGCGCGTCAGCAGCGCCGCGTCGTTGCCGGCCCAGTAGAGGTTGGTACCCCACGTCACCGCGCCCACGTCGCCCAGGCCGAGGAACTCCAGGCCCACCTGCGCGCCCACCGCGTAGAGCGTGTTGCCAATGAACGACGAGCCCAGCAGCGACGCCATGTTGGGCAGCAGCTCCCGGACGACGATGCGCGAGCGGCTCTCTCCCGCGACGAACGCGGCGGAGACGAAGTCCCGGTTGCGCAGGGCCATGGCCTCGGCGCGGAAGACGCGCGCGTTCCAGGCCCAGCCGGCCAGCGACAGCACCACCACCATGCGGAAGGGGCCGGAGGGCAGGTAGGCGCCCAGGACGATGGCCAGCGGAAGGCCGGGGATGACGAGGAAGACGTTGGTGGTGAGCGTCAGCACGTCATCCACGCGGCGGCCCAGATACCCGGACGTCACGCCGATGAGCGCGCCCAGGAGCGTGACGAGCGCGCCCACCGCGAAGCCGATGGCCAGCGTCTCGCGCGCGCCCACCACCGTCTGCGCCAGCACGTCCTGCCCCTGGCCCGTGGTGCCGAACCAGTGCGCGGAGGAGGGCGGTTGGTGGGGGCGGCCCACCAGCTCCGTGGGGTCCATCACCAGCCAGGGCCCGATGAGCGCGAGCACGATGAAGCCCAGCAGGATGCTCCCGCCCACCGCCGCCTTGCGTTGGCGCAGCAGCCGTCGAAGAAGGTCACGCATGGGCGCGGGTCCTCGGGTCCAGCCACAGACACAGCAGGTCCACGGCGAAGTTCGCGGCGAGCACGGCGAAGGTGATGGTCAGGAAGAGCCCCTGCATGAGGGGGTAGTCCTGATTGCGCACGGCCAGGATGAGCAGGTAGCCGGTGCCCGGGTACGAGAAGACAATCTCCGTCAGCAGCGAGCCGCTCAGCACGAAGCCCAGCGCCATGCCGAAGCCCGTGACGTTGGGCAGCAGCGCGTTGCGCGCGGCGTAGCGCAGCATCACCTGCCGGGGCGGAAGTCCCTTCGCGTGCGCCAGCCGGAGCGTGTCCGTGCCCAGCGTGGCCACCATGGTGTTGCGCATGCTCAGCATCCACCCGCCCAGCGTGGCCGCGACGATGGAGGCCGCGGGCAGGAAGGCGTGCCGCGCCACGTCCGCCGCGAAGGTGAAGGACAGCGCCGGCTCCAGGTCGTGCGAGTACGCGTGCCGCAGCGGGAACCAGCCCAGCCCGAACCCGAAGAGGTACAGGGCCAGCATGGCCAGCCAGAAGTAGGGGAAGGCCCCCAGGAAGGCGAGCGCCGGCGCCACCGTCGCGTCCAGCCACCCGCCGCGGTTCCACGCGGCCAGCACGCCCAGCATGGAGCCCACCGTGAAGCTGATGACGACCGCGCACCCGGCCAGCCCCAGCGTCCACAAGAGGCCGGTGCCAATCACCTCGGACACAGGCGCCGGGTAGTACGCGTAGGACAGGCCCAGGTCGCCGCGCAGCAGGTGCTTCAGGTACGTGGCGTACTGCACGTACCAGGGCGCCTCCGTGAAGCCGAAGGCGGTGCGCAGCGCCACCATGGCCTCGGGCTGCACGCGGCCCTCGAAGCGCGCGAACATGGCGGACGCCGGGTCACCGGGCGCCAGCCGGGGGATGACGAAGTTGAGCGTCAAGGACGCCCAGGCCGCCAGCAGGTAGAAGCCCAACCTCCGCAGGACGTAGGCCATGGCGCTCAGGGCTCCCTGGGGACGAGCGACGTCAGCACCAGCAGGCTGTCGGGCTCGGCATGGGGGGACAGGCGTGCGTAGGGGTTCTGCTCGGTGGGAAAGCCGGTGAAGCGCCGCGAGTTGGACTCGCCCCAGGATGGGTTGGGGAAGAGGGGGATGGACGGCGCCAGCTCGGAGTAGCGCCGCTGCACCGCCGCCATCAGCGCGCGCTGCGCGTCCTCGGTGTCCGCGCGCTCGAAGCGCGTCAGCAGCGCGTCCGCCGCCTCATCACCGAAGCGGTGCCAGTTGGACGCGGCCACTTCGCCCACCGGGCGCACGGTGCGCGGGGACAACTGCCACTTGTAGAAGGTGTACGGCGTGGGGCCGTCCAGGGACCAGGAGATGGCCAGTTGGAACTCACCCTTCTGGAGCCGCGCGTACCACGCGCCGAACTCGTAGGTGCGCAGCTGCGCCTGCACGCCCAGCTTCCGCAAGTCCCGCGCGACCACCTGTCCGGCGCGCACCCAGTCGGACCAGCCGCCCACCACCTCGATGTCCAGCGCGAGCGGCTGGCCATCCGCCTTGCGCCGCAGCCCGTCCGGGCCTTCCTTCAAGCCCGCCTCGTCCAGCAGCCGCTTCGCCGCCGCCAGGTCGTGCTTCACCCACGCACCCTGGGCCGCGTCCGCGTCGCGCCACGCGGTGTATGCGTCGCTGAGCGCGGTGGCGTCCGCCGGCCGCGTGTAGCCGTACATGGCGACCTCCACCAGCCGCTCGCGGTCCAACGCCATGCTCAGTGCCTTGCGCACGCGCACGTCGTCCAGCGGCGGCAGGGTGGTGTTGGGGTAGAGGAAGACGGTGCTGCCGTAGAGCGGGAACCAGCGGCCATGGTGCGCCGGGTCCCTGGCGACGAAGGTGCGGTCCACGGCGGGGACGAAGTTGCCCGCCCAGTCCACTTCCCCCTCCACCAGCGCCAGGTTGGCCTGGTCGTTGGTGGGGAAGGCCAGGAAGCGCAGCGCGGAGACGGCGGGCTTGCCGGGCTGCCAGTAGTGCGGGTTGCGGCCCAGCTCGTAGACCTGGTTGCGGAAGACGGTGACCTCGGTGAAGGGCCCGGTGGCCACCGGCCGCGGGTTGGTGAACGTCACCGGGTCCGCCACCTTCTCCCAGACGTGCCGGGGGACGATGGGCTGCTGCGCCAGCTCCGCGAAGCCGGGGATGTAGATGCGGGAGAACTGGAAGGCCACCGTGTGCGCGTCCTCCGCGCGCACGTCCTCCACGAAGCGCCACACGCCGCCCGCGTCCAGCGCCGCGTGCTGCCTGAGCAACTGGAAGGTGAAGGCCACGTCGTCCGCGGTGAAGGGCCTTCCATCGGACCAGCGCACGCCGGGGCGCAGGGTGAAGCGCAGCGTGCGGCGGTCCTCGGACCACGCGTGGCCGGTGGCCAGCCAGGGCGTCCACTGGCCCACCGCGGGGCTGAAGATTTCAAGGCACTCGTAGATGCCCGCGCGCGTGGGCCAACGAGCGCCCGCGCCCGCGAACAGCGGGTTGAAGTTGCGCACCCAGGTGCTCTGTTGCTCCACGGAGACGAACAGCACTCCGGGCGGCCGTGGGCGGGGTTCCACCTTGCAGGCCACCAACAGGAGTGTCAGCGCCCAGCGCGCGACCCTCACGTGGGCCTCGCGTAGACGCGGACGTAGTCCACCTTCATCTGCTGCGGGAACACCGTGTCCCTGCCCACCGGGCCAACGAAGTTTCCCCCCACCGCGACGTTGAGGATGATGAATTGGGGCTGGTCGAACACCCAGCGGGCGCCCTCGGGGAGCTGGGCGGGCGTCGCCTCGAAGAAGGCGGTGCCGTCCAGGAACCAGCGGATGCGGTTCGGCTCCCACTCCACCGCGTAGACGTGGAAGTCCTCGTTCAGCCGGACGCCGCTGACGACGTAGTCCTGGCCGAGGTTGTCGCCGGCGGAGTACCCCGGCCCGTGCAGCGAGCCCCGGAGGATGGACGGCAGCTGGCCCCGGTACTCCATGATGTCGATTTCGCCGCACTCCGGCCAATCGACGCTGTTGATGTTCGCGCCCAGCATCCAGAAGGCGGGCCAGATGCCGCGGCCCACGGGGAGCTGGATGCGCGCCTCGATGCGGCCATACGTGGTTTCGTAGCGGCCCTGCGTCCGGATGCGCCCGGAGGTGTAGTCCCGGCTGTTGTAGCGCTCGCGGCGCGCGGTGATGACCAGGTTGCCGGCGCCGTCATGCGCGGTGTTCTCGGTCCGGTCGGTGTTGAACTCCTGCTGCTCGTTCCCCCAGCCGTGTCCCCCCACGTCGTGCACCCACCGCTCGGGTGAGGGCGGCGTCCCCTCCGGTCCATCGAACTCGTCCTGCCACACCAGCTCCCAGTCCGTGCTGGGCTGCGGATGGGTGAGGGGCGGCGGGGTGCCAGGGCGGTTCACCCGGTTGGCGGCCGGGTCACAGGCGAGGCCCGTCAGGGCCAGGGCCACGGGGAGGAGGCGCTGGAGCGTCATGCAGGTTTGCCTATGTGTTGGAGGGGGAAGAGGGTTCGGTCACGCAGCGCGGCCTGGAGCACCAGGGTGGCCGCGCCCACGGCGATGGCGCGGTCTCCCAGCGCGGAGGTGACGATGCGCGTCTCCGCCATGGAGGTGGACAGCGCCCGCTTGCGCACCGACGCGCGGAGCGGGTCCAGCAGCAGGTCTCCCACCGACGAGATTTCGCCGCCGAGCACGACGATGGCGGGGTTGAGCAGGTTCAGCAGACCGGCCACGGCGATGCCCAGGTAGTGCCCGAGCCCGTCGATGACCTGACGCGCGGCCGGCTCACCCGCCCGCGCGCCTTCCACCAGCTCGCGCACCGTGAGGGCGCGCTTGTCCTTGCGGCCCATCAGCTCCCGCGCCCGCTCCAGCAGGGCCGCGGACCCGATGAGCGTGACGAGGCAGCCGCGCAGGCCGCACACGCACTGCGGTCCGGAGGAGTCCACCGCCATGTGGCTGATTTCGCCCGCGGTGCCGCCCGCGCCACGGTAGACGTCGCCGTGGATGATGTGGCCGGAGCCGATGCCCGTGGCCAGCTTGATGTACGCCAGGTCCTCGCCGTTGACGCCCGCGCCCCAGTAGCACTCCGACAGCGCGCCCAGGTTCGCGTCGTTGTCCACGAACACCGGCAGGCCGAACGCGCTCCGCAGCGACTCCTGCACGTCGTAGTCGCGCCAGGCCGGCACCAGCAGCGGGGACAGCTTTCCGGGAGCGGACGGGTGGACGGGGCTGGGCACGGCGATGCCCATGCCCGCCACGGAGCGGCGCGGTACGCGTTCGGCGTCCAGGACCTCTTGAACCAGCTCGCGCACCTTCTGGAGCGTGCCCTTGGGGTCCTCGCGGACGGCATGGCTGGCGTGCCGGTACGCGCGCACCCGGCCGCGCAGGTCGGTGAGCGCGGCCGTCACGTGGGTGGCGCCCATCTCCACGCCGATGAGGCTGAACGCGTCATCGCAGAAGCCGATGAGGGTGGGGCGACGGCCGCCTCGGGACACCCCGGCGCCAATGCTGCGCACCAGGCCGGAGCGCTCCAGGTCCGCCACGATGGCGGAGACGGTCGACGGACTGAGCTCCGTCCGCCGGGCGATCTCCGCCCGGGAAATCTGACGCTCGCGCCAGATCATGTTGAGCAGCAGGCTGCTGTTCTGCGCGCGCATGCCCGCCGCATCGACCGTCGTCACCGCCGTTCCCACTCGCATCGTCCTCTCGCTCCGTTCCGCCGCGAGGATGGGGTGGGTGTCAGTGCCAGTGGATGTCGTCGATGAAGAAGACGAGCGGAGTCGTCCTTCCATCGGCGGTCCATCCGAAGCCACCCACCACCTGTCCATACCGGACGCGGCTGATGTCGATTGTGTACTGGGTCGGGGTGGTGGTGAGCGCCACGTTCGCTTCTTTCACCTCGAAACCGTCCGCGGCGTTCATTCCCACCATGAAGGAGACGACTTCGCCGCCCTCCGTGCCCCAGGCGTAGAAGGATACGGTGGTGGCGCCGTCCGGGACGCTGAAGCCGGGCTGGTCTCCCCAGTTGCCTTCCGGGTACTGCCAGTACACGCCCGCCCAACCGTCGCTGCCGGGCGTCCAGGTGAACTTGTGGCAGGCGCCCCGCTGTGAACCCGCCCGCCCAGGCAGACACTCGGTGCCGTCGTAGGTGACGCCGCCCCGCGAGCCGTCGCCCATGTAGCCGCTGGGAATCCAGGTGCCGTCCACGGCCAGGGGCAGGGTGGGGACGGTACCGGCGTCTTCCTCGGTGCCGGCGTCTTCCTCGGGCTCGGTGCCCGCGTCCGGCTCCGTGCCGGCGTCAGCCTGCGTGCCCGAGTCGGGCTCCGTACCCGAGTCGGGCTGCGTGCCGGAGTCAGGCTGCGTGCCGGAATCCGGGGTCTGCTGACCTGCGTCAGGCGTGGGCGTGGGGTCCTCTTCAGGGTCACATCCCGCCACCAGACCAGACACCGCGAAAACGCCCGCCGCCACCCACGCCCACGCGAAACGCTTGTTCGGATGCATGCGCTGCCCTCCACGGCTGGAAGACTTCATTCCCACTGCGAAGAAACAAGGGTGCTTCGAGAGTCGTCGTTTCCTAGGGCGGCGCGTCGGAAAGGCGTGGAGCAGCCGCGAACGAACGCGAGTTATTTCGAGTGGCGAAGAAAGTACCAGCGAGAATCCGGTGATTGCAAGTCTGTGACAGTCCATTCCCTGTGACGCATTGCTGCAAAGGCAGACGGCCCACCCTCCCGAGGGAAGGTGGGCCGTGGCGGACGTCAGGCTTGGACGTGCTGCTATTCGTCGCTGACAGGGTCCAGCAGGTAGCTGATGCGCACCATGAACTCGCGGGAGAAGACAGGCATGGGCGCGTGGCCGCCGTTGTAGGGCTGGGCGATGCGGAAGTTCGTGCCGGTCAGGTTGTAGACGCCCGCGCCAATCTCCAGCCCGCGCGTGCCCACGTCCTGAGCGCGCACGAAGAGGTTGAGCAGCAGCTGCGTGGGGAGCTCCTCCACCGCCGCGTTGCCCTCGTCATCCGGCACGTCCACGGCGTAGCGCTTGCCCACGAGGACGGCGGTGGGGCTGACGGTGAGCCAGGGCAGGACCTTGATGCTGCCGGTGAGCGCGGCCTTGTGAGTGGGCATGCCCGTGAAGGCGTTGGGCTGTCCGGGGACCTGGTAGTCCTCCACGTCATTGCGGCCTGACGGCGTGTAGAACGAATAGTTGAGGGCGGCGCGGCCCCAGCTTCCGCGCACGTGGTAGTCCAGCTCGACGCCGCGGCTGCCCAGGCGCCCGAGGTTCCGGTAGGCCTCCGTGTTCGTTAACGCGTCGTATGAATAGATGATGGGGTCCGCCACGCCCATGTCGAAGGCGTTGGCGCTCAGCGCGTGGCCTTCTCCCATGCGCAGGGTGCCCTCCAGCTCGAGCACCGTGGTGCGCTCGGGCCGGACGTCGGCGCCCAGGCTGATGTTCTCGATGCTCGGCGCGCGGAAGGCGCGGCTGAACAAGGCCTTGCCGCTGAACGGCCCGAAGCTGCGCAGCAGCACCAGCCGCGGCACGAAGGACTCACCGAAGGCGCTGTGGTTCTCCACGCGCGCGCCAGCCACCACGTTGATGAACGGATTGACGGAGAAGGCCTCCACGAAGCCCGCCAGGTTCACGTAGGAGACGCTGTCGGCCTCCTCGGGGCCGAAGCCCGTCTGGAGGCCCACACCCACCGGGCCGTTGACCCACCCCTGGTCGGATGTCACATCCACGCCGCCGGTGAGCTGCAGCCAGTCCAGCGCCGCCCAGCGCGCCAGCGTCCGCCCTCGCAGGCGCAGCACCTGCTTGTCGTAGAAGAAGGGCGAATCCTGGTCCGAGTCACTGAAGGGCTTGGAGAAGGTGAGGTTGAGGCGGGGGATGATTTCCACCCGCTCGTCCGGGCGGAACCTGTCGCTCAGCTCCGCGTGGAGGGACTCGAAGTCGGTGGGCGCGGGCGCTTCCAACACCTCGTCGAAGGCGACGATGGCGGAGGTGCCATAGCGCTGGTACAGCACGCTGAGCTGCAGGTCCTTGTAGCCCACGCCGGCCTGCACCATCGTCGGGTCCAGCCGCGAGTTGCCACCCAGCTGCGCGGTGTTGCCGAAGAAGTCCTGGAAGACGCCGCTGCTGCGCTGGGCCTGCGACAGTCCGGCGGACGCGAAGATGCTCAGGCCCGGCGCGGACTCGAAGACCTTGCGGCCGGAGACGGTGAGCCCCCGCCGGCCGTTCACGCTGCCCATCTGTCCGTACATGCCGGACACCATCAGGTCCGTGCTGCCCTGGACGCCGCGCGTGACGACGTTGATGACGGCGAGCTCCGCGTTGCCGCCGTAGATGACGGAGCCGGGGCCGCGCACCACTTCGATGCGTTCGATGAGCTCGATGGGGAACTCGTTGCCCAACTGCATCGTGGAGTAGAGCTGCTCGTTCATCTCCTTGCCGTCCACGACGAGCAGCACCTTGCCCTCGTAGCCCCACAGGCCGCGGAAGCCGGGGCCGACCGCGCCCTGGGTGTCCACGCCGAAGAAGAAGCCTGGAATCTGCAGCAGCAGGTCCATCAAGTCGCGGGCGCCGGAGTTGCGAATCTCCTCCGCGTTCATCGCCGTGACGACGGCGGGGGACTCCTGGAGCCGGGTGACGGCGAAGGAGGCCACCTGGCTGTGGACCTCCGGCTCCTCGTCACCCAGGTTCCCCGCGTCGGTGTCCTGGGCGAGCGCGGGACTGGAGCACAGGAGGAGCAGGGCTCCGATTGAAGGTTCGGACCACCTACGGCAGCGGCGCATATCGACCTCGATGCGGAAAGGGAGCGCGGCTCTCCGCGCGAACGGCCTTCAGGTCAGCGGATGCGGACGGCGGTGCTCTGGTCCGCCACGACGTCGACGGTCAGCTTCCGCTTCACCACGCCATTGACGCGGACCTCCAGGCGCGCGGGCCCCGCGGGAAGTCCCTGGGCGACGAGCGGCGGGAAGCCATACGGCCGGTTGTTGATCCACACCTCGCCGTAGAGGCCGGGAGACGTCACGTCCAGGCGGCCCTTGCCCGTCGCCGTGGGAGCGGCGGTGGCCACGGACGGCTCGGCGGTGGGAGGCGACTCGGCGCGCGCCGCGGTGGCAGCGGGGCTGGTGGCCGCGGGCGGGGCGGCGGGAGGCGGCGCCTCCACGGAGGCCGGCGCGGCCGCCGTGGGCCTTGGCGCGGGAGCGAGCTCGGCGGTGAGGTCGCGGTTGAGGGAGCGCACGTCGTCCTCGCCCAACGCCACCGTCTCCTCGGCCAGCGTGCGCTCACCCTGCGCGAGCGCCACGCGGTACGTCCCCGCGCGCAGCGGCAGCCGCGCCGGCGTGAGGTCCATGGGCTTGCCGTCCACCCGCACCATCAGCCCGGGGGGCGTGGACGTCACCAGCAGCAATCCGCCGCGTGCCTCGTCCGCGGAAGTGGACTCCTGGCGAGGCTGAGCCCGGGCTGTCCCGCGCGCCGGCCGCGTGCGCTGGACGGAGCGGGCGGGGGCCGGCGTGGGTTCGCGTTGGGCGCGGGCCTGCTCGCCTTGCTGACGCGCCTGCTCTCGCGTTCGCAATTCGGCCGCGATGCGCAGCAGCTCCACGAGGTCGCCCTGGTCGTCCTTGCGCAGCCGCAGCGCCTCCGTGAAGTCGGAGACGGCCGCGTCGTAGTCGCGGTCCTCCAGCGCGGCCAGTCCCGCGGCGCGACGGGCCCGGGCCAGGCCGTCGTTCGGGTCCTCTCGCGGAGGTTCCTCGGGCGCGGTGGGCGGCGGGGTGGGCGGCGTGTGGGTGATGGCGCCCGGCGTGGCCTCGGGGGCGCTGTCGCGTCGGCTTCGCACCACGCGGTAGGCCACCGCGTTGGCGGCGAGCGTGCCCAGGATGATGACGGCAATCCACGTCTTCTGTTTCATCAGGCTCTCGTTGCCGCGCCGTCAGCGCCGGGCGGCAGCCGCTCAAGGGGCCAGTAACCAGAACAGCGCTGTGCCCAGGGCCGCGCAGCACGCGGCCAGGGCGATTCCCCACGGAAAGCCCTGGCCGCCCGTGTCGAGCGGCACCTCCACGGCGCCATGCGCCCGCGTGGCCGCGGAGGTGCTGCTCAGCTCTCGCTTGGGCTCGGCGCTGGGGGCGGGCGTCCGGCCCGTGGCGGAGTTGCTGCCATGGGAGGTGCTGGAGGCGGGCAGCGCGGTGGGCGGCTGGCCCGTGAGGCCGGGGGGAAACAGCTCGGCGACGAGCGCCGCCATCTCATGCGTTCCCGACGCCCACTGCTGGGCGGCGCGGAAGCGCTCCAGGTCATCGCGCAGCTCCCGGGCGCTCTGGTATCGCGCGGAGGGGTCCTTCTGCAGCAGCCGGAGGATGATGCGCTCCAGCTCCGCGGGGAAGTCGGGCATCCCCTCCGACGGCGGCGGCACGTTCGCCTGGGACGCGGCCATGATGGTGGCCTCCAGCGTGTCGCGCTTGAACAGGCGGCGCCCGGTGGCGGCCTCGTAGAGGACGATGCCCAGCGAATACAGGTCGGAGCGGTGGTCCAGCTCCTGGCTGGTGATCTGCTCCGGGGACATGTACGGGTACTTGCCCTTCACCACCCCGGCGACGGTGCGCTCCGCGTTGACGGCGCTCTTCACGATGCCGAAGTCCGCCAGCTTGATGATGCCGTCGCGCGACACCAGCACGTTGCCCGGCGTGACGTCGCGGTGCACCAGCATGAGGGGCGTTCCATCCGGCAGCGTCTTCGCGTGCGCGTACGCGAGCGCGTCCGCCACCGCGAGCCCCACGTCCACCGCCACGCGAGTCCCCACCACCCGGCCGCTCCGGAGGGCCTGCCGCAGCAGCCGGTCCAACGAGTGGCCCTGAATCCACTCCATGGCCAGGTAGTACTGGCCGTCCACCCGCCCGAAGTCGAAGACCTGCACGATGTTCGGGTGCGTCAGCAGCGCGGCGACCTTCGCCTCGTCCGCGAACATGCGGCTGAACGACTCCAGGCTGGCGTACTCCGGCAGGACGCGCTTGATGACGCAGGACTTGGAGAACCCGTCGGGGCCGTCGATGGAGGCCAGATAGAGCTGGGCCATCCCGCCGGTCGCCAGCTGCTGGACAAGCCTGTACTTGCCGAAAGAGCTGTCCTCGTTGTCCAACGTCGTCCCCAGGTATTTGCTGGAAAACGAGGAAGATATTGTTAGTGCCCCTACCCCACAAGTTTCCAGCCAGGTGGCAACTCTGTTGCAACCGTGGGCCTGGAGGCGGTGTGGGCTCAGCGGCGCTTGGGCCGGGACTTCTTGGCGGCGGTCTTCTTCCGGCGGGGCTTGCGCGGCGGCTTCGTCACCTCGGCGAAGCGCGCGCCAGCGATGCCGGCATGCTCCAGGGCCTCCTTGATGCCTTCGGACACGATGAGGCTCACCGGCCAGCCCCAGGTGCGGAACACCCGGGCGCCGTTCGTCTTCGTGGGATCGACCCGGAGTCCGCGGACGTTGCGGTAGTGCCCCACGCGCTCGGGGAGTCCGTCCTCGGCGGTGTAGTGGATGACCTCCTCGCAGGCCCGGTCGTCGATGCAGCGCACCAGCCGGGTGGCGACGAGGATGAAGTGGGGCTCATCGCGGTCCTCCACCTCCACAGGCAGCAGCTGCACGTCATCGGGGGCCAGCTCCCGGAAGACGGAGGCCACCCGCGCGGAGACGACGGGGGTGAGCCCCGCGCCCGCGAGCGAGAAGTCCAGCGGCAGTCCCGGCGGCGTCACCGCCAGGCGCAGCTTGCCCACGCTCCGCACCCGGGCGCCGGAGGTGAAGAGCCAGACGGAGTCCAGCTTCCGGCGGACATCCACCGCCACCGGGTCGCTCAGCTCGGGCCGGCCGGGGATGCGGAAGTCGTCGTGGAGGTCGAAGTAGCGCGCCAGCCGGGTGGTGCGTGGCGGTGAGCGGCGCGCGGCCGGCTTCTTCGTCCGGGGCCGCCCGTCAGCGGCCACGTCTGAGAGGAGCATCTGCCGGGGGGCACCCGGCGTGGGGCCGGGGCCTCTTGTCGGGGAGCGTCGCGTCAGGACGCGGAGCGCCTCGGTGAGCCGCCTGAACATTCGCCAATGTTACTTCCCCCGCCCGCGGTATGGGGGAGGAAGAAGCGGCGGACCGGGCTCCCTGCCGCCTTCCTGCCCGCCCGCGGTCCCGCGGCTACCAGGTGGTGTGCAGCGAGTAGCTCGCGGCCCGGGTGTCCAGGCTGAGGAAGGAGAACTGCCCCTCCGAGCACGTGCCGCTGTTGAGGAACAGCTTGCTGCCGTGCTCCACCCGCAGGCCCAGGTGGGTGTGGCCGGTGACGACAACGTCCGCGTGATGCGCGTTGGCCCGCGCCATGGCCCAGCGCTGGAAGGTGCACCGCTCCGGGTCCGGCAGCGCGTTGGTGATTTTCAAGTCCAGCGCCTGGAACCAGCGGAACATCGCCCGCATCCGCATCCGCCGCAGCCACGCCCCGGCCCACACCGCCGCCTCCGACAGCAGGCGCGCCTTGCGAATCATCCAGTCGTGGTGGTGTCCGTGGGTGAACAGCATCCGCACGCCGTCCGCCTCCAGAATCAGCTGGTCGGGCGCCCCCAGCACGGTGCCCGCCACCAGGTCGTGGTTGCCGTGGATGTAGTGGTAGCGCGGCAGCTCGAAGCGCCGGACGATTTCCGGGTGCGCCGCGCGGGCCGCCAGCAGCTCGGCCACCTTCCGCCCCGGCGTGCGCGGGGTGAGCGTTTCGAAGATGTCCCCGAGCAGCACGATGTGCTCGAAGTTGCCTTCCAAGAAACGGAGGAACCGCAGGAAGCCGGAGTCGTCGTGCCCGAAGTGGTCGGCGGCATCACGCCGCCCGAGATGTAGGTCCGAAATCACCGCGATCCGCATGCGCTCTCCCAAAGTGCCCTGGAAAGGTAGGGACTGCGTGCGGCGGCGGAATGGTCGGCGCGCGAAAATCTCGCTGCAACCGGATGCCATTCGTGTGTCACCACGACGCGCCTTTCCTCTTGGCCCGGCATCACTGGAGCCAGCTCCGGGGCTCCCGCCACCCTGCGCACGACCGGCGCATTCGTCCATGAGACCTGTGTGCTTTGTGTCGCGACGCGGATGAACCGCGTTTCGGCACCGGACATCCGTGGGCCCACACCTCGCGCTTCCGCACATTGACTTGAAATCGTGTCTGTTTGACACTAACTATGTGTCCTGAAGACACGAAGCAGGGCGGAGGGCCCATGGTCATCGGCTACATGAAGGCGGCACCGACGACGTACGTGATGCAGTTCGAGGCGGGGAAGGTGGTCCGGGAGGGGGCGGGGCTCTCGTTCTTCTACTGGAAGCCGTCGGCGACGCTGGTGTCGGTGCCGCTGTCCAGCGCGGACGTGCCCTTCGTCTTCAACGAAGTCACACGGGACTTCCAGGCGGTGACGCTGCAAGGGCAGCTCACGTGGCGCGTCACCGACCCGCGCCGGCTTGCATCGTTGCTGGACTACTCCTTGGGCCCCACGGGGCGCTACCACTCGGACGACCCGGAGAATCTCGAGGAGCGGCTGGTGCAGGTGGCGCAGGTGCGGGCGCGCTCGGTGGTGCAGGGGCTGACGCTGCGCGAGGTGCTGGTGCGCTCGGACGCCATCGAGCAGCAGGTGCTCGCGGCCCTGGCCGTGGCGGAGCCGGTGAAGGCGCTGGGCGTGGAGGTCATGGCCTTCTCGCTGCTGTCGGTGAAGCCGGCGCCGGAGATGGCGCGGGCGCTGGAGGCCGAGGCGCGCGAGGCGCTGCAACGCAACGCGGATGAAGCCATCTACGCGCGCCGCAACGCCGCGGTGGAGCAGGAGCGGCGCATCAAGGAGAGCGAGCTGGCCACGGAGCTGGCGGTGGAGGCGCGGCAGCGGCAGATTCGCGAGGCGAAGATGGCCGCGGACATCGCCGTGGAGGAGCAGCGCGCCGCGCTGATGACGCGCTGGAGTGACAACGAGCGGCAGGCCGCGGATGCCCGCGCGTACGCGCTGGAGAAGACGCTGGCCCCGGTGCGCGGGGTGGACTGGAAGACGCTGATGGCCACGTCGGCCAGTGGTGGGGACCCGGCGCTCAACATCGCCCTGGCCTTCCGGGAGATGGCGGAGAACGCGCAGCGCATCGGCGAGCTGAACGTGTCGCCGGACCTCCTGCGCTCGCTGGTGGGCGCGGCGGGCCGCGAGCGCTGAGGCGAAGGAGGGGGCCATGTACGAGAAAATCGTGCTCGTCACCCGCCGCACACGGATGGCGGGCCTGGTGGAGCGCTTCAACACCAAGAAGCAGGCGAAGTTCTACGTGGAGCACGCGGGGCAGGACTTCGATGAGTTCACCCGCGAGGACGAAACCTACCGGTGCAACGTGGACTCGTTGCGAGAGTCGCTGTCCTTCGGGCTGCCGGTGCAGCAGGTGGACCGGAGCCTGGTGCCCACCTTCCTCTTCACCGGCAAGGAGGTGGTGGTCGTCGCGGGGCAGGACGGGCTGGTGGCGAACGTGGCGAAGTACGTGGGGGAGCAGCCGCTGGTGGGCGTGAATCCGGACCCGGAGCGCTTCGACGGCGTGCTGTTGCCCCATTCGGTTTCGGGGGCGCGCGGGGCGGTGCGGCGCGTGTTGGAGGGCAAGGCGGCCTTCAAGCGCGTGACGTTGGCGGAGGCGCGGCTGGATGACGGGCAGCGGCTGCTGGCCTTCAATGACTTGTTCATCGGGGCGCGCTCCCACGTGTCCGCGCGCTACCGGCTGCGCACCGGGGACCAGGAGGAGTCCCAGTCCTCCAGCGGCGTGGTGGTGTCCACGGGCGCGGGCGCCACCGGGTGGTTGTCCTCCATCTTCAACCTGGCGCGAGGCGTGACGGCCCACGCGGGTGGCGTGCCGTGTGCGCCCGTGCGCCTGGGCTGGGAGGACCCGCAGCTGATTTTCGTGGTGCGCGAACCCTTCGCCAGCCGTCACTCGGGCGCCAGTCTGGTGATGGGCGACGTGACGGAGGAGCGCGAGCTGGTGTTGGAGTCGCGAATGGCGTCGGAGGGCGTCATCTTCAGCGACGGCGTGGAGGAGGACTTCCTCCGCTTCGGCGCGGGTGCCACCGCTCGCATCCGCCCCGCGCGGCAGCGTGCCATGTTGGTGGCGGGCTGACGGTGCGCCACCCCGCGCGGAAGCACGGTCCGCGCGAGGCTCGCGTCCTGGCCGTCAGGGCGTGACGGTGACCTCCACCGCGGGGCATGGCACTTCCGCCGGGCGGAATCCGCCATTCGGAGCGGGCACCGGTTCGCCTTCCCGGGCGACGTCCATCAGCGGGCCGCGGAACGCGATGCGGTACGTTCCCGGCGCCTGCAAGTCATAGAAGCGAGCGACGTCCACCTTGCCTTCCACCGACGTGCCGGGGGAGAGGGCGACGTAGCTGTCGGCCGTGGGCGGCCCGCGCTTCGCCATGGGCCCCCGGTACTCGAGCGAGTCACCATCACGGGACACGTCGAAGATGTTGTTGCGTACGCCCTCCAGCGGCGTGTGCCAGCCGAGCACGCGCAGGGATTGCGCCGTGGGATTGCTGAGCTCGAACACCAGCTCCACGGGTTCGCCCGCGCGCACTTGCGCCGGGCCGCTCAGCGTGCACGTCAAGGTCGTTGCCATGGCCGGGGTCTCCTGCGTCGCTTCAGTGGATGGCGCGACGTCCTGTCGCGCCGCGCACGCGCTGCCCAGCATTCCCAGGGACAGCACCGCGATGCCCCACCGCCTACCGGATGAGTTGAACATGGGCCCACGATAACGCGCCCGGAACGCGCGCAGCCCGGTGTTCTGCGTGACGAAGCCGCGGCCGTCCTCCGCGGCGAAATGCTTGCGCACGGAAGCGGTGTGCCGCCACGTCACGACGGGTGGGCATAGGTGACGAGCAGCATCACCACGCCCGCCACCTTCAGGGCCATCAACAGGCCCATGTTGAGCACCACATCGTCGAACCAGTTCTCATCGGGGAACATCATGACGGCGCTCCTTCCGCCTCGCGTGCATCGCGAGACAGAAAGACATTGAGCAAGGCCTGGGCCAACGCGCGTCCTCGCACGGCGGAGACGTGCTTCCTGCGTCCATCCCTCTGGGCGCGCCGGCGCTTTCGCCCCCGTGAAATCACGTGGTGACACACGCGGTCAGCCGCGTCCGTCCGCGCATGGGATTCACGCGTGCGGTGCTGGCACTCGTACGAAGCGTATCGGAACGCCGTGCGGGCCCCCTAGGATGCGGGCCATGCGAACGCTCATCTCCTCCCTTGTCTGCCTGCTGATGTCGGCGTGTGCCCATGCGCCGGCCTCCGCACCCGAATCCGCGCCGCGCGCCGAGGCCCCCGCGGCCACGCCGTCCGCTGAAGCCCCGGCGACCCCCACGCCCGTCGCGGGGCTGCCCCACATGGAGCCGCCCGCCCCGCCGATGCCCGGCTGGATGCAGGTGCGCAAGGCGGACGCGTTGTCGCGGGAAGAGAAGTTCGCGGAGGCGCTGGCGCTCTATGAAGAGGCCCTGGACGCGGGGAATCGGGACCCGAACGCCGCGTACTCCGCGGCGTGTTCGGCGGCCCGGCTCGGACGGAAGGACGTCGCGCTGCGCAGGTTGTCCCAGGCCGTGGAGCTGGGCTTCCGGGACGTGGGGTGGTTGATGCAGGACTCGGACCTGGAGCCGCTGCGCGAGGAGCCGGTGTACCTCGCGCAGGTGGAGCGCATCACCACGCTCCCGGACCCCCATCCCACCTCGAGTTCAGAGCTGAAGACGCTCTTCGTGGAGGACCAGAGTGACCGCCAGCGGCCGCTCGATGGGGCGGACGCGTGGAAGCGGGTCGCCGAGCGGGATGCGCAGCGGCGCGAGCGCGTGAAGGCCCTGCTGGCCGAAGGCGCGTTGAAGGAAGGCGCGGACTTCCTGTCCGCGGGGTTCATCTTCCAGCACGGCAACACGCCGGAGGACTACGCCATGGCAAGGCAGATGGGCGCGGAGGCCGCGAAGCGAGGCCACCCGCGTGGCCTGTGGCTGGCCGCGGCGGCCTGGGACCGCTGGCTGATGAACGCCAACCTTCCGCAGCGCTTCGGCACCCAGTACCGCTTCAACCCGGAATCGAAGGCGATGACGCTCCACCCGGTGGACCCCAACGTCACGGACGAGGAGCGCGCGCGCTGGGGCTTCCCGCCGCTCGCGGAGATTCCGACCGTCCTGCAGCGCTAGCCGCGGTGGTGCTCCGGGGCGTGGGGCCCGGAGCCACCTCGCGCGCCCCTCCGCCCGCTACTTCGCGGCGGACGCCGGCGCGCCACCTTCCTGCGCCAGCGCGCGCACCAGCTCGAGCGCGCGCCGTACGTGCTCGCTGACGCGAATCTGCGACTCGAAGCTGTCGCGGACGATGCCCGACCGGTCCACCACGAAGGTCACCCGTCCGGGCAAGAGGCCCAGGAACGACGAGGACACGCCGAAGGCCTCACGTGCCTCGCCGCGCGCGTCGCTGAGCAGCTTGAAGGGCAGCCGGTGCTTCGCCGCGAAGCCCTCGTGCGAGCCCACCGAATCACCGCTGATGCCCACCACCTCCGCGCCCGCGGCGACGAAGTCCTCGTACTGGTCCCTCAGTCCACAGGCCTGCGCCGTGCAACCGGGCGAGTCGTCCTTCGGATAGAAGTAGACGACCAATACCTTCTGACCCACCAGGTCTCGCAGCCGCACCGACTGCCCACCCGCGCCGGTGAGGGTGATGTCCGGTACCGCATCGCCTTGCTTCAGCAGCTTCGTCTTGGCCATGACGTCCTCGCGTCGCCCCGGAGTCTGGCCGGTGCGTTCAACGCCGGGCTCATCCCATCTGGCCCGCTGCATCCCCACAAGTAATCCGCCGTGCCGAAAACGGGCGTCAAAGACGACCTCTGGATGCCTGCTTGCCTTTCGGGCGGTTGATACGGCGCCTAATGATGGGCGTCCTTCTCGACGCACCCTGGAAGTCGCCAGCGCATCTCATAAAGTGTGGGGAAGCGGTGTCGCTCCCCCGTCCGGCAGGCGACAGCCCTGTGCGCGGCCGGACCCGAAATTTCGGGCACCATCGCTGTGGTCGTCTTAGCTTTCGAGGCGGGAAGAGGCAGCTTAGGTCAGAGGTCAGGGCGGAAACTTTCGCCGGAGTTGCGCGCCGCACCGTTCAGGCGTAGGACGCAGCTTCGGGGGGTTGGTCAGGAGCGGACATGGTCGGCCTCGTCGTCGCAGCGCACGGACGTCTGGCGGAGGAGCTGGTCTCCACCGCGGAGCAGATCGTGGGAGAGCTTCCCGCGGTGGCAGCCTGTAACATCGAGCCTGGAACTCCTGTCGAGGACATCCGGGCGAAGATGAAGCAGGCAATCGCCCGAGTGGATGAGGGCGCGGGTGTCATCATCCTGGCCGACCTCTTCGGAGGTACGCCCTGTAAGGAGTCGCTGATGATGTGTCAGCGAATGAATGTGGAGGTCCTTGCTGGCGTCAACCTGCCCATGCTGCTGAAGGCGAACTCGCTCCGTTCGGAGCAGTTGTCGCTACCGGAGATGGCCAACCAGCTGGCTTCCCACGGCCAGCGCAACATCACCTGCGCATCCGCCCTGCTTCGCGAGGCACAGCAGCCGCGAACTTGACGGACCCGCGCGGGTCGGCGATTCGAGACTGCCGTGATCACCCTGGTCCGCGTCGACAACCGCCTCATCCATGGTCAGGTCGTCGAGGCCTGGCTCCCGTTCCTCAAAGTCTCCCGGGTGGTCGTGGCGGATGACGAGGCGGCTTCCAGTCCTCTCATCCGCGCCGCCATGGCCCTGGCCGTCCAGAGCGCCATCGAGGTGCAGATTCTGCCCCTGTCCCAGGTGGACTTCGCCGCCCTGTCCAGGGACGGTGTGCGCACCCTGGTG